>CAZOAZ010000059.1:0-35527 GCA_964577955.1 uncultured Bifidobacterium sp.
GGATGCCCCGCCCGGCAGGCGGTACTGCTTCAGCGTGGACAGGCCACTAGCGCCGCGGCGTCGCGAGCATCGAACAGGCTGCACGGTTTGGCGCCCGGCCGACTACTAAACCGGGCCCGCGGCGCCGATAGACGAACTGGCGTGCGCCCCCGGACCATTCTCATCATCGACGACGAGGCATTCGTCCGCGAACTGCTGACACGCCGTCTCTCCACCGAAGGCTACCGCGTCATTGCGGCGGAGACGGCGCGGGAAGGACTGGCCAGGAACGACGACGACGTGGATCTGGTTCTCCTCGACTACCGCCTGCCCGACGAAGACGGCCTTTCGGTTCTCAAGAAGATCAAAGCCCGCGACGCCGATCGCCTGGTCATTCTGCTCACCGGCTGCGCCGAAGTGACGCTTGCGGTCCAGGCGATGAAGCAGGGCGCCTATCACTACGCCAACAAGCCGTTCGATCTCGACGAGATCGTGCTGCTGGTCGAAAAGGCGCTCGAAACGCGGAGCCTGCGGCAGGAAGTCCGGCAACTTCGGGCCAGCCAGGTCGAACGCTACGGCGTCGATCGCATCCTCGGGCACAGTCCCGCGGTGCAACAGGTCCGGCGGATTCTTCAGCGGGTGGCCACGCATCCGGTGTTCACCGTGCTGCTCACCGGGGAAAGCGGCACGGGCAAGGACCTCGCCGCCAAAGTCCTGCACTACAACAGCGCGCGCGGGGCCCGGCCGTTCATGAACATCACCTGTTCGGCGCTGTCGGAAACGTTGCTCGAGAGCGAGCTGTTCGGCCATGAGCGGGGCGCGTTCACGGGCGCCGATCGGCAGAAGATCGGGATGCTCGAATCGGCGGACGGCGGGACGGTCTTTCTCGACGAGATCGGCGAAATGGTGCCGGCGCTTCAAGGCAAGCTGTTGCGCTTCCTCGAGGAGAAGCGATTCAAGCGGGTCGGGAGCACCCAGGATCGCCACGTCGACGTCAACGTGATCGCCGCAACCAATCGTCGGCTCGAAGACGAAGTCAAGCGCGGGACATTCCGTCAGGATCTGTTCTACCGCCTGGCGGTCGTACAGCTCGAACTGCCACCGCTTCGTGAGCGTCCGGACGACATCCCGCTCCTCGCGGACCACTACCTCCGGCAATTCGCGTCGCGCTCGCGCCGTGTCTTTGCGATTCCCGCTGGAGTCATGAATCGCCTGCAGGGGCACACCTGGCCCGGCAATATCCGCGAACTGCGGAACGTCATCGAGCGCGCGGTGCTGCTTGCCGACGGGGCCCAGCTCGATTTCGCCGAGTTCTCCCGTGCGGCGCAGTCGGTGCCGGTCAGCGAATCGTTCGAGTTGCCGGCCACCGGGGTCAATCTCGACGAGCTCGAGCAGCGCCTGGTGCGCCAGGCGCTCGAACGCGCCGGCTGGAACAAGACCGACGCGGCCGCACTGCTCGGCCTCAATCGCGATCAGATTCGTTACCGCATCGAGAAGTTCAGGCTCGAACGGCCGGCCACGCCGCTCTCGGCCTAGATCCCCCGCGCGAACTTTTCCCACGCCCGGAAATATTCATCGCCGGAGCGCGTGCAGCCCCTCGAAGGTCTGTGCAGCGGCCGTGCGAGGGCGTGCAGCGCTGCCCAGGTACTGGGCTTGCTGTTTTGGCGGGCATGGTTACAGCCCCGCTTCATCCGCGTGAAATCGATCGCCTCGCCGCTCTGGCCCGCTACGCCATCCTGGATTCCGGAAGGGATCAGGCCTTTGACGATCTCGTCGCCCTCGCCGCGGCCGTCTGCGGGACGCCGATGGCGCTGGTGTCGTTCGTCGATCGCGATCGCCAGTGGTTCAAGGCCAGCCAGGGCGTCAGCGAGCGGCAGACGCCGCGCGAGATCGCCTTTTGCGCGCACGCTATTCTCGACCAGTCTGGCGTCTTCGTCGTGCCGGATGCGCATGCCGATAAGCGATTCGCCGACAGCCCGCTGGTCACGTCAGGCCCGCTCGTCCGCGGCTACGCCGCCGCGGTCATCGAATCCTCGGACCACCTGCCGCTCGGGGCGCTGTGCGTGATGGATCATGAGCCGCTGGCATTGTCCAGCGAGCAGCTCGCGAATCTGCGCCGGATTGCCGGACAGGTCTCCGCGCTCCTCGATCTGCGATGGACGTCACGGGCGCTGCAGCGTGAAGTCGCGGCGGGCGACCAGGCGGCACGCGAGCTGGCGACGAGCGAGGAGCAGTATCGAACGCTGGTCGAACACGCGCAGGGGCTGATTTGCGCGCACACGTTGGACGGCCGGCTCCTGGCCGTCAACCAGGGCGCTTCGAGGCTGCTGGGTTTCGCGCAGGGTGAGCTGATCGGGCGGAATCTGCGCGAACTGATTCCCGCCGAATTTCATGATGCCTTCGAGGCCTACCTGCGATCGATCGAGGCGAACGGGCGCTTCGAGGGCGTGCTGACGCTCCAGCGCGCCGACGGCGGCCGGGTCGCTTTGGCATACCAGAACTTCCTCCGCGAAACCGCGGACGGCCGCCAGGTGGTCGGGCATGGCATCGACATCACCGATCGCCTGCGCGCCCAGCGCGCGGTGGCCCAGAGTGAGCAGCGCTTCCGCCGGGTCGTCGAGAATGTTCGCGAGGCGCTGTTCGAAACCGATGCGGACGGCCGCTGGACGTTCGTCAACCAGGCATGGACCGAACTGACCGGCTTCAGCGCCGAGGAGACGCTCGGTCGGACGTTCTGGGAATTTCTCCATCCGGAAGAGATGGAGTACGCGCGGCAGCATTTTCTGGCGGCCGGCGCCGGAAATTGGACGATCTTCCGGGGTGATGCGCGCTACCTGCGACGAGATGGTTCGTACATCTGGGTCAGCGTCAGCGTGCGCGCGATCCTCGACGAGCAGGGGCATTGCTGCGGGACGTTTGGCACCCTGTCCGACATCACCGAACAGCGCGCGCTGGCCGAGGCACTGCGGCGCCGAAGCGAGGAGGCGCTGGCGGCGTCGCGCATGAAATCGGAGTTCGTCGCCAACATGAGCCACGAAATCCGGACGCCGATCAACGGGGTCATGGGCCTGATGTCGCTGCTGCTCGACACTTCGCTGACGCCGGCGCAGCGCGAGTATGCGCTCGGCGCCCACCACTCGGCCGAGACGCTGCTGACGATTGTGAACGACGTGCTGGATCTGTCGAAGATCGAGGCCGGACACCTGACGATTGATCCCAGACCGTTCGAGCTGCGGCCGATGGTCGAGCACACGCTGGCACCGCTGGCCCAAAAGGCCGCGACCAAGGGTATCGAGCTCCACTGCCGCTACGGATGCGGCGTACCCGCATGGCTGCGCGGCGACGCGGTGCGCTTGCGGCAGATCATCGGCAATCTGGTCGACAACGCTGTGAAGTTCACCAATCACGGGTCGGTCGGCGTCAGTATCGACGCCAGCCTCACCGCTGGCGCGACGGCTCACATCTCGATCACGGTCAACGACACCGGCATCGGCATCCCCGCGGATCGCATCGAAGCTGTCTTCGAGCAGTTCGTGCAGGGCGATGCCTCGACGACGCGGCGCTTCGGCGGAACCGGGCTGGGCCTGGCGATTTGCCGGAAGCTGGCGCGCCTGATGGGCGGCGACGTGAGGGTGACCAGCCGCGAGGGATGGGGTTCGACGTTCGTCGTCGAAATCGATCTGCCGGTGGCGTCCGCGCAGTCCGCCGTCCAACCCGCTCCGAGCCCGCGCGAACAGGTGGCGCGCACCGTGTTGCTGGCCGAGGACAACCGGATCAACCAGCTGGTGGCCACGCGGCTGCTCGAGCAGTTGGGGTGTCGTGTCGAGGTCGTCGCCGACGGCGCGGATGCGCTCGCGCGCGTCCAGCGGACCGCCTATGACGCGATCTTCATGGACGGGCAGATGCCGGGGATGGACGGTTACGAGGCGACGCGTCGAATCCGGCGGATTCCCGGTCTCGAGCGCCTGCCGATCGTCGCCATGACCGCATCGGCGATGGTCGGCGATCGCGAGGCGTGTCTCGCCGCGGGGATGACCGACTATCTGGCCAAGCCGATCGATCCGGCCAAGCTGCGGGCGGTGGTCACCGGGATCGCCGCCGCACGTCAGACGGCGCCGGCGTCGAACCTCGCCCCCAAGCGGACTTTCGATGCCGCCCTGCTGCACGACACGATTGGCCGCGATCCGGCGACGATCGCAGAGTTCGTCGGACTGGTCGCGACGAGCGTCAACGACACGGTCCGGGCCATCGAGTTTTCGGCGGCGATTGACGACTGGGCCGGCGTTCGGAAACACGGCCACTTTCTCGAAGGGTCGGTGGGAGCGGTCGGGGCCGAGGCGGTCATGCGGCGGCTGGCCGTTCTCAGAGACCAGCTGAGCGCCCAGAACATCTCGGACGCCAGAGTCACGGTGTCGTCGTTGCGCGACATCGTGTGGCAGCTGCTCGACGATCTGCGCGCGTGGAGCGCCGCGCCGGCACTCGTCGCGACGGCCGCGTGAGCCGGTGGTTCACACGCCGCCGAGGGCGCCGATCCCGGTGATGATGCCGACGATGAAGCTGACGCAGATGGTGATGATCACCATGACGATCGCGGCCACGACCATGTACGGGATCACCTGGGCCGCCGGCGTGTGCATGACCTGCGGCACGCCAAGGTAGAAGAGATAGATCGCGTAGAGGGCCGCGAGAATTCCCAGGATGCCAAGTGCCGGGATCAGATTGAGCACGCCGGCCAGCCACGCCGGCGTCATCGAGAAGACCACCAGCTTCAGCGCCTGCGTCGTGTCGCCTTTGGACTGAAACGACGGCGCGAGCTTTTCAATGACGATCGCGGCGATGTAGAGGCCGACCAGCCCGAGCACGAACGAGACGATCATGGCCGAAAAGCCGCGGACGATGCCGACGCGGACCGTTCCCATCATCGGCAGCGAGATCCCGATGAACGACTGACCGAGGAACGTGCAGACTGCGGAAATGGCCGCGAGCGGTGCCGCATACCCGGTGATCAGATCGGCGGCGGTCGTGTGCTCCCCGGCAATCACCGGCCACTCGGCGGCAGGCTTCATGACCATGTTCGTCGCGCGCGTTTTCAGGTCCATGTCGGCTCCTTGTTGTTCCGGTAGGGACAGCCTTTAGGCTGTCCGATCACGCGGACAGGCTAAAGCCTGTCCCTACCGAAGTCACGCGTGTAATCCCGGTAGGGACAGCCTTCAGGCTGTCCGCATCCCCGTCCGCAACGTGTTTCGGACAGCCTAAAGCCTGTCCCTACCGAAGTCACGCTGCAACCACTCGAACGCGCCGCGGACGATCTCCGGCGGCGCGCCATGCCCGCCATCGTACTCGCGATATTCGACCTCGTAGCCGAGGCCGCGCAGCCGCGGCACGAACGTGCGGCTGGTGACGTCGATCGGCATGGTCGTGTCCTTCACGCCGTGCGCGACGAAGATCTTCGGCTTGCCATTGGCCGCGACCGGCGTCATCACGCCGGGGGACAGCGCGATGAGATGGCCGAAGACGTCGCCGGCGCCGATGCCGAACGAGAGCGCATAGGACGCGCCGTCCGAGTGGCCGGCAATGGCGAGGCGCTGGCGGTCGACCGTCACGCGCGCCATGGTCTGACGTAGCGCCACCTGCAGGAATTCCATGTCGGGACCGTAGGCGCCGAGCACGAGATCCCAGGTCAGTTCGCTCCGCGAGTCGGGCGCGAGAATCAGAAAATTGTGTTCGTCGGCAGACGGGAAGGCGTACTGACAGCTCTGTCCGGAGCCGCCGGCGCCGTGGAACATGACGACGAGCGGCGTGGCGATGCCCGGCTGGTAGTTCTTCGGGACGTAAAGGATCCCGTCGCGGAGCCGGTCGAGTTCGAGCGTGTGCGTGCCGGGCGAGAGTTCCGCGGCCGCGATCGGCGACGCGACGGCGAGCAAAGTGGCGGTCTTTGTGATGGCTACGACGAAGCGGCGGCGCGACACGCCCTTCTTCGTCATCGCACGGCCGTGAAGAACTCGATGAAGCGCGGGGAGAACGCGCGCGGATCGGGTTTGAACCCGGCACCGAGAATCCGCCGGCACTCCCGCGCGTGTGCTTCGGCTTCGCGCCGCATCGCCTCGTCGCGCTGTCCGCCGAGGACGAACAGGGCATAGTCGGTCGCCGACAGGAACAGCCGCCACTGGCCGGCGAACTTGCCGCCCGGATACGACAGCTGGTTGAGCGCCGTGCGGGCCGCGGCATATTTCCCGTCGAAGTAGGGCGTCGTCGCCGCGACCATCTCGGTCGTGATCTTTCTGAGCGTCGCGGCGGCCAGCTGGCCGACCTGCTGGAATTCACTCGTCGCCTGACGCGACAGAGCGCCGGCGCGATCGAGATCGGCGCCGTTGCCGCGGCGTCCGCTTTCAAGCTTCGCGCTGGCCTCGGCCAGATTGGCCCGCGCCGTGGCATCGGTCCGCGCCAGCGCCCCGTCGAACTGCCGCAGCGTGTCCAAATCTGGAATCCGGCTGACGGTGTCGCGCGTCGCGATCGCGCGTTGGACGGCTTGTTCAGCGGCGGTGACTTCCGGCGGCACGGTTGGCGTAACCGCCGGGGCTGGCGCGCGGACTGCCGGCGCCGGTGCAGGGGGCGCGAGCGCCGGGGCTTCCGCGACCGGGGGCGGCGTGGTGTCTGCCGCGCGGGTCGGCGGCGCCGGTGTGGGCGCCGGCGTCGCCGGGCGAGGTGTTGGCGTCACCGGGCCGCGCGCGAGACGAACCCTTTCCTGCGCGTCGCCGCGCAGACGCTGGAGGCGCGTGTAGTAGTTGTTGTTCCGCTTCACGCCGCCGAGCGTCTCAGCCTTGGTGAACGCCTCGAGCGCCCCCTCGAAATTTCCGCTTTCGTACAACGCGACGCCCAGGAAATAGTTCGGTGCGTACACCTCGAAGCGGGTGCCGTAGACGCGGGTGTTGTCGCCGGTGTCGGCGCGCATGTTCGCGGCGATCTGCATCTGGCGCGCGGCGTCGGCCCAACGCTGCTGGTCGATGGCGCGGATGCCGTTGGCAAAGGCGTCCAGATACTGTTGCGCGACGAGTGGCGCCGCGCACACAAGGAGGGCGAGCACCAGGAGGCTCGCGAACCGCTCGCCGATCCGGAGACGGCTCACCATCCCAGCCTCCGGAAATAGTCGGCGGCGTCGACCTTGCCGAACTCCACGAGCGGACTCGTCGCCGCCGCGGCCGCGTCGACTTGCACGCGCACGGTTCTGGTTACGCCGTTTCTGAGCGTGAGCTCGTACTGACCGGGCGCGACCTGCAGGACCAGCGGCGTGACAGCGCGGGCGCCGATGTCGATCTTGTTGCCGGACGCGTCCACGACGCTCACGACTTCCGCCCAGGGAAGCGCATCAATCGTGAGCGACCCGAGATTCGGCGCAACCGGAGGCGGCGCCACCGTGTCGCCGGGCGCCGCGGCATTCACAGCCTCCGGGTTCGAGGCCGATGCCGTCGGCGGTGCGTCGACGGGCGGAGTGGTTCGTGCCGGCGCTGGAGCCGTGGAGGTTGACGGTGTGGACGCGGCCCCAGGAACCGCAGCGGCGTTGCTCGTTCCGCTCGGCTGAGCGTCGCCGCCCCTTCGCAGCACCAGGGCAATGAGGATTACGAGGACGACCGCGGCCGCCCCGGCGATCACGAGTGGCAACGGCGACGGTTTCGGTCGCGGCTTCGGCGCGGCCACCGGCCGCGCCTCAGCCTTCGCCGAGACCACGGCGGACTCGTTAGCCGGACCTGCAAGCGGTGTCGTCGGTGCCGCCGTTGGCGTGACCGTGGGATTAGCGGTCGGCGCGGACGAGTCGGCCGGACCTTCGTGCATCGCCGGCGGTTTCACCGTCGGCGCGGCCGTCGCGGTCGGACGTGGTTCGGGCGCGCGCGTCGGCGGCACGGTGACGGGCTTCGACGCTGCCGGGTGCGTGACGACTGAACTTGGCGAAGGCGTTGGCGTTGGCGGAACCGGAACGGCCGTTTCGAGGATCGGCTTCGCCGTCTCCAGGAGGTCCGGCACGACCAGGGGAGACGGCGCAGCCGCCGGCGTCTTGCTCGCCTCGAGGCTCCACTGGACCGTGTCCTGTTGCGCGCGCTCGCGGGCAAGGATGGCCTGGTGTTCGTCGCGCAGTTTCACGCGGAGCGCGGTGATCTCGTGCGCCTGCGGTTCGAACGCGGCCAACAGGTCGAGCGCCCGCTGACGTTCGCCGGCGTCGAAGAGCCGGCGTGCTTCGCTGGCCGCGTCCTCGATGCGACGGCGTTCGGCCTCGCGCGCGGCCCGCTCCCGCTCGGCCATCGCCCGCTCTTCGTCGCGCAGCGCCGACAACGCGGTCTTGATCTCGGTGTTCGCCGGTTCGTAGCCGGCCAGCAGGTCGAGCGCCTTCTGCCGCTCGCCGGCGGCGAAGAGCCGCTTGCTCTCGGCGATCGTTTCAGACACGCGCCGCCGCGCCGTGTCGATCGCCGCACGGGCCCGGCGCCGGACCTCGCGCGCCGTCGTCGATTTCTCGTCGATGAGCAGCGCGTCGTCGGCGAGACGGATGGCCCCCGTGTAGTCGTGCGTGGCCAGCGCCGAGGTCGCGGCCTCGACCTTTTCCTTGATGCGCTGGGCCCGTTCTTCCTCGCGACGCGCGGTGTCGCGGCGGTCGCGAAGTTCGGCCAGCACATCGTCGACCAATTCCTGCGGCTCGAACTGCTCGAGGCGGTTGATGGCGAGGTCGATGTCGCCCGCCACCGAGAGCGCGCGCGCCACGGCGATCTCCGCGTTGGCCTTCTGGCGCAGTTCCAGGAGCGCGCGGTTGGCATCGCGCAGTGCCACGGTTTCGCGATCGTCGCTGCTCTGCACCGTGGTGCGCGGCGTGTCGCGTTCGATCCGTTCGCGGACGCGCACGATGTCCTGGCGCATCACGTTCAAATCCTGATAGCGATCGCGCGAATCCTTCTTCAGCGACTTGGCGACGATCGCCTCGATCTCGCGGTCCAGGCCCGGGCACAGCTGCTCGAGCGGGTCGGGATCCGAGTGCATCACCCGCGCCATCGCTTCGGTCTGCGTGCCGGGGAAGGCCTTCTGGAACGAGAGCAGCTCGTAGAAGACGGCGCCGACGGCGAAGATGTCGGTGCGCCGATCGACGCCGATGCCGCGCCACTGCTCGGGGGGCATGTAGTTGAACGTCCCCATCGGCGCGCCGAGTTTGGTCTTGTCGGACTGCCCGGCGCGGGCGATGCCGAAATCCAGGATCTTGAGCATCCCGGTCGACATCACCATCAGGTTCGCGGGCTTGATGTCGCGGTGCACGATGTTGTGCTCGTGCGCGTCGTGGAGGCCGAAGCAGAGCGCCTCCATCAGCGTCAGTTTGCGGACCATCGACATCGGCGTCTGCCGCTTGATCAAGCGGTCCAGCGTGTCGCCGACCAGAAACTCCATGACGATGAACGGCGGATCGTTGGCGTCCATCAACTCGAACACCGTCACGATGTGAGGATTCTGGAGATTGCCGGCGGCGCGCGCCTCCTGGACGAAGCGCTCGCGGAGCTCCGGGTCGTCGAAGCCCTCTTTCAGGACTTTGATCGCGACAAACCGGCTCATCTGCGGGTCGCGGGCCTTGTAGACCACACCCATCCCGCCTTCACCGATCTTTTCGACGATGTCGTAGCGTCCGATCCGTTCGGGCATGAGAGCGTGGATCCGGCGTGAAAATTATAGGCCGTGTTGCGCCGCCCGGGGATTTCCGGCTAAAGTCGCCGCACAAGTCTCTAGGACAACACTATGAATCGCTCTCGTGTGGCCGGCATTGTGTGTGGAGTGGCCGTCCTGGCGGCTGCCGCGGATGCGCGCGCGCAGTTGATCGTCAACCTTTCGGCTCCCGGCGCCCGGGCGTCGGCGATGGGCGGGGCGTTCATCGGCGTGGCCGACGACGCGACGACGGCGGTGACGAATCCTGCAGGTCTGAGTAATCTGTCCATCCCAGAGGTTTACGGCGAGTTCAAGGTCAGCGACTCGAGCTGCCAGTTTTGCGGCACCGGCACCTCGGCGTACCTGTCGTTTGCGAGCATCGCCGTGCCGTTGAACTCGCGTATGACCGTCGCGGCCTTCCGTCATCAGAACATCTCGACCGACAACATCTCCGAGTCGCTGTACGCGGGCGCCATCGGCGCGCGCATCAACGATCGGATCCGCGCGGGCATCGGTGTGGGTTTGATGCACGCGCGGGTTCAGGGATCGGGCGGCGGGACGTTCTACGGGACTCGCGTGATGGGCGGGCTGCTGTTCGCGGCGGCGGACAAACTCACGGTTGGCGCGTCCGGGTCTTTCGTCCGGCAGAATACGATCCGGGGCGGCGTGCTCGATGACAGCAAGGTCGGCGGCGGCCTGGCCTACAACCTGCTCCCGCGGCTGCTGCTCTCCGGCGATGTCGTCCGCTATCTGGATCCCGAGAACGTCAGTTTTCCGAAACAGACCACCTACGGAGCCGGCGGCGAATTCGTCATCTTCACGGGCACCGACAACCGAGTCTTTCTGCGCGGCGGCGGATGCCAGTGCAGCCCGGTGTACGGCGATCAGTCCGGCACGTTCGGCATCGGCTACGCGTCGCACCAGCGCTTCCAGGTCGATTTCTCCTACGTCACCGGGTTGAATGAAGTGACGATCTCCGGAGTGTATCGGTACTAGGGGCTGGGGGCTGTGGGCTAGGGGCTGGGGGCTAGGGGCTAGGGGCTGGGACTGGGGGCTGGGGCTGGTTCTCCTCTTCATCGGCAGCGGAGCTGCCGCCCTCATCTACGAAGTCGTCTGGCAGCAGCAGCTGCAACTCATCGTCGGGTCGTCCACGGTGTCGCTGGGCGTGCTGCTCGCGACGTTCATGGGCGGCATGTGCCTCGGTAGTGCCTTCGCGCCGCGCCTGATTCGCCGTCACCACAATCCACTCCGCGTCTACGCTGTCCTCGAGCTGGCCATTGGCATGATGGGCCTGGCGTTGCTGGCGGGCATGCCGCTCGTGGCGCTCGTCTACACGCGATGGGGCGGTAACGGCGCGTTCGGCGTGATCCTTCGCGCCGCGATCTGCGCCGTGTGTCTTCTGCCGCCGACCGCTGCGATGGGCGCGACGCTTCCGGCGATCGCGCGGTCGGTGAGCGATCGTCCAGACGGCATGGCGCGGCTGGGATTCTTCTACGCTGGAAATCTGGCCGGCGCGGTGATGGGCTGCGTCCTCGCCGGCTTTTATCTGCTGCGCGTGTTCGACATGAACATCGCGACGTACGTCGCGGTGGCGATCAACATAAGCGTCGCAGCCGTTGCGTGGCGGATGAGTGCGTCTGCAATTCGGCTAAAGCCGTCCTTCGACAAGCTCAGGACGGCCCTGAGCCCGGTCGAAGGGCCGGACGCCACCGAAGACCTGCCTTTGCCCGCCTCGCCAGCCTTGCCCGCCCTGCCTGCCTTGTTGATCATCGCCCTCTCCGGCTTCTGCGCGCTTGCCGCCGAAGTGATCTGGACGCGGATGCTGAGCCTGATTTTCAGCGCCACGGTCTATACGTTTTCGATCATCCTGGCGGTCTTCCTGGTCGGCCTCGGCCTTGGCAGCACTCTCGGGTCGGTGCTCGCATCGCGCGTCCTGCGACCGCTCGTCGCGCTCGGCTGGTGTCAGCTCGCGTCTGTCGTCGCCATGGCCTGGTCGGGCGGGATGCTGGCGGGGTCGCTGCCGTACTGGCCGGTCAACACGTCGCTCGCGTCCAGCATCTGGTTCAATTTTCAGCTCGATGCGGTGCGAGCGCTCTGGGCCATCCTCCCCGCGCCGATCTTGTGGGGCGCGAGCTTTCCGCTGGCGCTCGCGGCGGCAAATCAGACGCGTGCAATCCGGCTGAAGCCGGATCCCACAGCTGTGGTTGGCCGAGTGTACGCGGCGAACACGCTGGGCGCGATTCTTGGAGCGCTGACGGCGAGCCTGATTCTCGTCACCTGGCTCGGCTCACAGCGTGCGCAGCAGGTGATGGCGGGCGTCGCGATCGCCGCGGCGCTCATCGCGCTGGTGCCGGCCGCCTGGCGCGCGGAGATCTCGAAGGCCGGACTCGTGCTCGCCATCGGCGTCGCGATCCTCGCGGCGCAGACGATTCCGCCGCTTCCCGGCGTTCTCGTCGGCTACGGACGGCACGCCGCCGCGTGGGCCGGCCATGCGCACGAGATCTTCTATGTCGGGGAGGGGATGCACGCCTCGGTCGCGGTCTCGAAGTCCGCCAACGATGTGCTCAACTATCACAACGCCGGCAAGATTCAGGCCTCGAGCCAGCCGCCCGACATGCGGCTGCAGCGGATGCTGGGTCACTTGACGACCCTCGTGCCGCGGCACGCCAGGTCGGTGCTCGTCATCGGCTGCGGCGCCGGCGTGACCGCCGGGGCCGTCGCGATTTCGCCGCTCGTCGAGCGAGTCACGATCGTCGACATCGAGCCGCTGGTTCCAAAGGTGGCGAAGCAGTACTTCGGCGCGGTCAATCACGAGGTTCTCAACAATCCCAAGGTTCATGTCGTCGTGGACGACGCGCGGCACTTTCTGTTGACGACGACCGAGAAGTTCGACGCGATCACCTCAGATCCGCTGGACCCGTGGGTGAAGGGCGCGGCGACGCTCTACACGAAGGAGTTCTTCGACGCCGCCCGCGCGCATTTGAATCCCGATGGCGTGATGACGCTCTTCGTCCAGCTCTACGAAAGCAGTCTCGAGGCCGTGCGGAGCGAAGTCGCGACGTTCTTCTCGAGCTTTCCGAACGGGCTGATCTTCGGCAACACCTACGAGGGGCACGCGATCGATACCGTGCTCGTCGGCCAGGCGGAGGCGCCTGAGATCTACCTGGACGAGATCGACGAAACGCTGCGGACTCCGGCATTTGCCGGCGTCGTGCGATCGCTCGGTGAAATCGGCCTGATCGGCGCGACCGATCTCTTCGGCAACTATGCCGGCCGCGCGCGCGACCTGAAGGCCTGGACCGATCGGGCCCAGATCAACCGGGATCGCAATCTGCGGCTGCAGTACCTCGCCGGGTTCGGCGTCAACCTGCACGACGGCGATTCGATCTACGCGGACATCCTGCAGTACCGCCAGTTTCCTGAGGATCTGTTTATCGCCTCCGAGAGTACGATCTGGCGTCTGCGTCAGACGCTGGATGGGGTGCGGGAATGAGGGCGGGAAGGAACTTCTCGTTCATTGCCGGTGCGCTGATTCTTTGCAGCGCGTGTCGTGCCGATGCGCCCGCTCCTGCCGCGAGCGCGGAAGCACACCGCGTGGACGAATCGCGCGTGGCGATGGGGTCGAATCTGACGCTGACCGCGTGGACCGCCGACGAACCGTCGGCGCGGGCGGCCTTCGCCGAGGTCTTCGCCGACTTCGAGCATCTCGACGCGCTGCTCAGCGTCTGGCGGCCGGGCAGCGATGTCCTGAGGCTGAACGCCGCGGCCGGAGTCGAACCGGTGAAGGTCTCGCCGGAGACGATCGAAACGCTCGACATCGCGCGCACGGTTTCCGAGCAGACGGCGGGGAAGTTCGACATCACCTTCGGGGCGTTGACCGACGTCTGGAAGTTCGATCAGGACCAGGACGATTCGATTCCGACCGCGCAGCAGATCCGCGAGCGTCTGCCATTCATCGACTATCGCGCCGTCAACGTGGATCGCGGCGCGGGCACGGCATTTCTCACGCGCAAAGGCATGCGCGTCCATCTCGGCGGCATCGGCAAGGGCTACGCCGTGGATCGCGCCGTCAAGCGGCTGCGCGACCGCGGGCTCCGCGACTTCATGATTCAGGCCGGCGGCGATCTCTATGTCGGCGGCCGCCGCGGCGATCGGCCGTGGAAGCTGGGCATTGCCGATCCCCGGAACGCCAACGGTCCGAGCTTTGCGACCATCGAACTTGGCGACAGCACGTTCAGCACGTCAGGCGACTACGAACGGTTCTTCATCAAGAACGGCGTCCGCTACCACCACATCCTCGACCTGTCGACCGGCCAGCCGGCGCGCGGCTGCCGCAGCGTGACGCTGGTCAGCGACCGCGCGGTCATCGCCGACGCGCTGGCCAAAGGCGTGTTCATCCTCGGGCCGGAGGAGGGGATGAAGCTGATCGAGCGGATCCCCAATGTCGAAGGCGTGATCGTGTCGAGCACGAATCAGGTGCTGGTCTCGAGCGGACTGAAGGACAAGATCACGATCGTCCACCCGCCGACGGACGGCCTCTGATCGAAATGCGCCACGAAACGCGAGAACACGAAACGGTCCCTCCGCTGCCGGGTTCTAAAATGCGCCACAGAGGCACGGAGGCACGGAGGGCCACATTGTTTCGGGAGGTCGATCAATCGAGGTGTCGTGAACATTGGCTCGACGCGGCGCCGCGAAGCGGCGGCTGTCAGCGTGATCGAGCCGCACAAATGAGACTCGATGGACGCTGGTTCGTCTCATTTGTGCGACTCGATCACGCTGGCCGCGCGTCCTGCTACGCAGGCCGCCCGCGTCGAGCGACAAACTGAAACCGGCAGGTCGATGTGCACGCGTGTGGGCATGACGGCTGGGTGAACGGCCATGCTCGAGTTGGAGTGGTGCCGCTGCAGGGTGGATGTGAGGACGGCTCGACGCGGCGCCGCGGAGCGGCGGTCAGCGTGAATGAGCCAGACAAGCGAAACGTCTCCAGCATTTCATCGAGTTTCGCTTGTTTGGCTCATTTACGCTGACGTGGCCGGCAACGCCGGAACCCGCGTCGAGCGCAAATGCCGACAAAATCCGTGCGCTAGCTTGAGGTGGCCCTTCGTGCCGCGGTGTCTCTGTGGCGCATTTCGAACCCGCGAGCGTCAGCGAGCGTTTGGTGTTTTCGTGTTTTCGTGGCGCATTCAAAACCGGACAGGCTGAAGCCTGTCCCTACCGCTAACCCTAAAAGGCGTTTCCGATGAACGGCAGCATGCGTCCCCAGAAGACCACGTTCATCCAGGCGAACAGTGAAATCGCCCCGAGGATCTTGGCGGCGGTTGTGGTGTCGGCGCCGGCCGGGACACGAATCGCGCGCCGGGCGACGAACATTTCGAAGACAGCGGCGTTGACGCCGGCGACGACCAGGCTCGCGACCTTCCACCACCACGCGGGGTTGTGGACGTACTGCTCGGGATGCCCGACCAGGAACACGAGTCCCGTGACCAGATTCAAGGCGAAGCCGGCCAGCGCAAACGGCATCAGACCCCGCGCCGCGTCGACGGACACGCGCCGGAAGAATCCCATCAGCCGCAAATCGAAGAATCCCACCGTGCCGAGCAGCAGCCCGAGCCCGATGAAATGGATCGTTTCGCAGAGCGGCCAGATCCAGGTCTGAAACACGATCGCCTGCGAGAGCGGCGTCGCCTGGAGCCAGGTGACAAAGGCGTCCATGGTCAGCTCAGAGATACGCCATCAGGCGGCCGGCGGTTATCGCGCCGGCCCAGAGCAGCAGGGCGAGGATCGCCAGCGACCGCTGGCGCGACGAGGGCGCCTGGTGCTCGGCGGAATCAGCAATCCCGCGTCCGACCATCACGGTGTCGACCACCGCGACCGCGATCAACGCGAGCTTGATGAAGAACACCGGCTGCTTCCCTTTGGTGGTGGCGTCCGCGATGAACAGCAGGACACCGGTCGCCGCGTTCAGCGCAAAGGCCCACCAGATGACGGGGAAGAGCGAACGAAGGGCCGGGAGGGAAATTCGGCGGCCGAAACCCAGCAGCCGCAGATCGACGACGGCGCTGGCGCCGACTACGATCCCGAGACCGACGGTGTGAAGGGTCAGGACCGTTGGATAGGCCAGCAGCGAGGGCGACGTCCGGGTCCACGTCGCGAGCGACGTGCCCTCGAGCCAGGCGAGGAGAGCGTCCAATTATCGGGGCGGCTGCACTTCTTCGGTGACGCGGCCGCCGGCGACGATCGGGCTGCCGTCGGGACGCGTGACCTTCGCGCAGCACATGCCCCACGAACCTTCGGCGCGCGACGGCTGACCGGAGACCTTGACGATGGTCCCGGGTTTCAGCGTGTCGTTCGTCCAGCCGGTGCGGGTCAGCGAACCGGCCGCGCCCAGTTCGACCTGCCACTCGACGTCCTGCCCCTTGCCGTTTGGCCCCTTGAAGTACAGGAACGAATGCGGGTTCTTGATTAGCAGCTTGACGACCGGTCCCATCGACTCGACCTGCTTGCTGGCGTCGTAGAACGGCGCGCTCGAGTGGTGCGCACGAGCCGTGACGGTGCCGAGCGCGACAGCGGTGAGGCCAGCAGCGGCGGCGATCGCGATCCAACGTTGAACTCTCATGACGAACCTTTCCTTCAGTCGTAAACGGTTATTTGTACTTCGGCACCATCATGCGCACCGGCGCACGCGAGGTTTCCGGGTCGCAATCCCAGGCGGCGAGCTGATAGCCGGGTCGCTGCGGCAGCCAGCGCGTGGTGTAGCCGGTCGGCTTCTTCAGGAACATCGGATCCTCGAGGGTGAGGGTCAGCCGCAGCTCGTTGCCGTCGCGCCAGTACTTCTCGGTGATCTTCTTCATTTGCGACGACGGAATCCCGTTGTAGTCGTCGAAGCCGGTCACGTCGAACACGAAGTGATCGGTGTGCACGATCAGCGCGCCGTTCTCGTACTTGCCGGTCGAGAAGCCCTGCAGGCTCCAATCGTTCACCGTCGGCTTGCGGCCGTCGAGCCAGACGGTGCGGGTCTGGTCGTCCTTCTCGTAGCGGAAGATGACGCGGTCGGGCCATTGCACGACCTGCATCGAGTACGGGTCGTACTGAATCGCCGGCGAGGTCGACGGCACGCAGTCGTACTTCGGCGCGATCGCTTCGTCGAACGCTTTCTGGTGCGCGAGGCCGCGTTCGTTCAATTCGGGGAAGTTGTCCTTCATCCACGGCACGGTCTCGCTGTTCACCGGCCGCACGCCGCCGCCGCCGTTCCACATGCCATTCAGCACCGGAATGCCGTCGACCATGATCGGCGTGTCGGACGGGGCGGCGGCAGGAGGGGGCTCCTGTCCGAGCGGCGAGACGCCGCGCCAGCCGCCCGCCTGTCCGCGGCCGCCGCCGGGCGCCTGGCCACGGCCGGCGGGTTGCGCCGGCGCCTGTCCGCGGCCGGCCGGCGCCGCCGGGGCCTGCGCGAGGAGCGAGGCCGCGCCGATGCCCGAGCTCACAGCGACCGCCGACGCTATCAATGTCCGAGTGAAAGCACGCATTGATCCTCTCGAGCATGAAGTCCGGCTGAAGCCGGACGCCACAACGTTGTAACTCGACCCGTAAGTATACCGACTACGCGGTTGTGTTTCAGCTACCCATTGCAGGGGAGGGGGCAGCGGTCGCGGCCTTCTTCGCGAGGTTTTCCTTCTTCACGATGATCAGCCAATGGACGCACTTCTTCTTGTCGTCGTAGATCCGCTCGCAGTCGTCGCAGCGGACGCACTCCGACTTGATGATCTTGGGCCCCTGGATGGCGCCCCACTCGCAGGCCTTTTCGCAAATCTTGCAGGTCTTGCACTCCGACCAGCGCTTGATCGGGAGGAAGGTCGTGACCTGCGAGATGACCCCGAGCGCCGCGCCAACCGGACAGAGGAATCGGCAATAGAGATTGCGCACGACCAGCGTCGCCGCCAGCAGCACCGCCAGCATCGTCCACATCACCGGGTTGCCGGACCCGGTGAACATCCAGAACGGTTCGACATAGCGGTAGACGAACGTGTCGTGCGTGACGATGTAATAGAGCAGCACGGCAACGAGCAGGCCATATTTGACGTAGCCGGCCTTCTTTTCGAGCCAGGGCGGCGGCTCGCGGCGGATCGATTTCGGCACGACCGCGTCGAGCAGCTGCGTGAACGCGCCGAACGCGCAGATGCGTCCGCAGTACAAGCGTCCGAACAGGGCCGTCGTCACGACCGTGAAGCCGGCGAACAGGAACCAGTAGACGCCGCCGTTCTTGTAGTCGGGCAGGCTCAGATCGATGAAGCGGAAGAGATCCGTCACCGAAATCATCGTGCCTTTGTAGACGCCCAGATACGCGACGGTGGCCGCGAGCGTGGCGTACTTCAGCGGCCGGCTGCGCAGCGCGAAGCTGACGGAGGTGAGGCCGAGGAGGGCGGCCGTCAGCCCGATGTCGATCCACTGGGGGCGCAGGATGTCGGCGAGCGTTTCTTCGTGGGTTTCGTCTTCGAAGCCCCACGGATCGTCGGCCGGCGGCGGCGTCTGGGCGCGCACGCCGGCGGCAGCCAGCGCGATGAGGATGAGGATGAGAGGGAAAGCGCGACGAACTGCCGCCGTCAACGCTTCACCGCGTCGGGTGACAGGAAGGCGCGCGCCATCATGCGCGAGCTGTCGCGAATCGCACGGGTCGCGCTGTTGATGCTGAGCGTCGCGCGCGAGACCGCGTCGATATCCGCGCCGACCTGAAACTTGTCGCGGATGTTCTTGTTGGTGAACTGCGCTGCAAATTCCTTCGGTTCGACCGAGAAGTAGCCGTACGGTTCGGAGTGGTAGTCGACGATGACGCCGTTGATGACGCCGTTCAGCCCCATCCCGACGAGGATGTGGATCGCGCCGTGATACCCGTGTTCCTGCGGCACCATGTCCGTCGTCCAGAAGGCGTAGCCGAGGATTTCGGCGTTCGGCGTCTTCTGCGGATCGGCGGCGTAGGCGGTGAAGTGCAGCGGAGTACCGCTCAGCGCCGAAAACGCCACGGCCTTCGGAAACAGCGCCTTGAGATGGGCCTCAGGCTTCGGGTTCGTGAAGATGCGGTCGGCGGCCAGCAGGGCGACGCCGTTCAGAGCGATCGCGATGGCGAAGGCGACAAAACGTCTCAACAAACCCTCCAGGGGACCGGGGAATTATTCCTTCGCTCTATCGTCCGGTCAAGCGGCCGGCCGACCGGGGCTGCCTGACTACCGACACTAGTTGTCAGGCCGGCGTGCCAAATTGCGGCACTGTGCTCGAAAACGGCACGCCGTCCGGACTGCGGTCGCGTGCATCGATACGACACGTTGGCCATTCCGGCCGAATTGCCCGCCGCGGCCGCCGGTGCCCGGGGTGGCACGTCGCGTGATATATCCCGCCGCGGAGGCAAATCCCGACCATGAAGAACCGCACCCGCCGCACACAGCCGCTGCACAACTTTGCCGCCCGCTGTCCAAACGGTCATCGTCCTCCGCAGTCGCGCACGTTGCGGGAACTCAAGGACCCCAAGGTCCGGTTCTATTGCCAGCTGTGCGAGCAGGAATGGCGCCCGGAGGCCAACGAACGGGTTCGCGCCGTCGGCTTCGCTGAAGCTTCGGAAGAGTGGACGCTGCCGCCCGCCGCGTAGCCCAACCGACCGACTCGACGCTCCCCCAGAGCCCCTCTCAATCCGGCTGAAGCCGTCCTTCGACAAGCTCAGGACGGCCCTGAGCACGGTCGAAGGGCCGGACGCCACCGAAGCCCTTCTAACTACCACCGCGCTCGCATAGTCTTTGGTCGGATTCCGACGATCAAGGAGTGGCGTATGCGATCTCGACTGCTTGCGTTCGCGCTGTTTGCAAGTTGCGCGGCGTGCACCACGCCGACAACGCCAGAACCTCCCGCGGCAAACAACAGTGGCAACACCACAACGGGTGGAACGACCACCGCCTGCACCGCAACGCCGACGACGGTGTCGCCCCCGGCGGTCGGCGGAACGTTTGCCGCCGGCACGACCACGACCTTCACGCAGGGAGGCACCTATCTCCTGCCGGCGGGAGCCCTTCGGCTCACCGGCACCGGGCAGGGGCGCGTCGTCCTCACCGTCACGGCTGGGTCGACCTCGAGCAACGCGCCGTTCACGCTCAATTTCACCGGACCGGGATCGATGCTGTTCGAGCCGTTTCAGGTCGCCCCGCAGTCGGTGACGATGTCGCTGTGCAATCCTTTGTGACGGACAGGCTAAAGCCTGTCCGCTTCATCTCTTCACAAATTTCTGTAGGCACCCACCCGACTTGCTCTGATCGCAGCCGCCGGTGAGCCCGCCGAAGACATTGCCTTGTTCGTCGGCGCCAAGACCCTCGGGCTGCGTGCCCTCGATGAAATAGCGCAGCGACCCGTCCTTCGCGCTCCCGATGCGGATGCCGTTCTTCCAGCCGGGATTGCGGACCGGCAGCGGTGAATCCGCGGCGTCGGTCGCGCCGGCGATCGGGCGGTTCGATTCCGAGTCGGACACCAGCAGCGTATCGTCCTTCAGAATCCAGAGGTTGCTCGGCCGTCCGAAGTGCCGCCATTCGTCGACGAACTGCATGTTCTTGTCGAAGATCTGAACCCGGTTGTTCGAGCGATCGGCGACGAACAGGCGGCCCTGCGAGTCGAACGCGAGGCCGTGCGGGCCGATGAACTCGCCCGGCTTCTGGCCGTGACGGCCGAACTCCTTGACGAACTTGCCGTCGCGCGTGAACCAGACGAGCCGATCGCCGTCCTGCGGATTGCTGCGCGGCCGCGGCCAGTGGCCGTCGGCGATCATGATGTTGCCGTCGGGCGTCGCGGCGCAGCCGGTCGGCTGCAGGAAGGTGTCTTGTCCCGCGCGTGAGACGCCGGCCTTGCCGAGCGTCAATAGCAGCTTGCCGTTCTGATCGAACTTGAAGACCTGGTTGCCCTTGACGCCGGTGACCCCGGGCGTCTCGGCGAACGGCCCGCTGTCGACCGCCCACAAGTTGCCGTCGCGGTCCTGACAGAGACCATGCGAGGACGCGAACGTGACCTCGAAGCGCTTGACGATGTTGCCGGCGGTGTCGATGTGGACGATGCCGGGGTCGGAGCGGTGCTGCAGCCAGACGCCGCCCTTGCCGTCGGGCACGATGCCGATCGCCGCCCCCGGTTTGATGTCGCCCAGATGCGGCCAGTTCTCGAGCATCCGGTACGGGTTGGTCATCGCGTTGGCCGCCGGCGCCGCCACGATCGCGGGAGCCTGACCGCGCCCGGCCGGCGCCTGAGGGGCTTGCGCGACGAGAGCAACCGTAGCTGCGATCGCGGCAGACGCGAACGCACACGCGGAGAGTCGTCCGAACATGAGGAGCCTCCTGATCCGCGTCACTGTACTCGCGTCGGGGCGGCTTGGCTATTCCCTCTTTTGGGGAGACGTCACGGACGAATCAACCACGGAGGGCACAGAGGACACAGAGCACACCGGCAGGCAGTGGTCGACGCGACGCCGCGAAGCGGCGAGTCAGCGCGACCAAGCTCGAAGAACAAGCGATCATCTCGTCCGCGCATTGCTTGTTCTTCGAGCTTGATCGGGCTGATCAGCCGGCCTGCTGCGCAGGCCGGTCGCGTCGACCCTCTGTGGCCTCGGTGATCTCGGTGGTTAGATTTTCGCCGTCAATTCAAATCGAACTGCGCGAACAGCGACACGCTGGACGTTACCGTCAGCGTGCAGGTGAGCGGACCGGGAAGGGCGGTGGGGCAGGGAGCGGTCCACCCGGTGAAGAACGATGACTGACCTGGCGTCGCGGTGAGGACGACGGTCGTGCCGCTCGCGTAGGTCGGGCCGGGCGGATTGGCGGTGACCGTGCCGGTTCCGCTACCGGCAAGCCGCACGGTGATCTGGATGCCCGAGCCGGAATTCTGCGTCGGATCCGTGACCGTTCTGCTACTGCTGCTGGTGCATCCGCTGATCGTGATTAACCCGATCACGCACAGAATGCCCGCGCCCACGCGGCTGCAGAATCTCATCGTTTCCTTCCGGCGCTCACTGATGGAGCGGCACGTCGAAATACGACAGCGCCCACTCCTGCATGTAGCGGACGCGCGACGGGCGAATCCGGTAGACGATGAGATCGGGGTTGTCGATCGTGCCGAGGTAGTTGCGGAGGAGCGGGTTGCCGTCCCAGATTTCCTGGAGCAGCGCGCGGTCGGTGACGGTCTCCGCGATGCCGGTGATCCGCACCTGGTTGTGCTGCTCGTCGACGTAGCAGAGTTCGACTTTCGGGTTGGCCGCAATCTCGGCGGTCTTGCCGTAGGCGCGCAGGTTCGCGACGTACGCGGTGAAGTGATCGGTCCGGACGGGAGAAACCGGCCGGAGGCGCGGTTGATCGTGATCGACCGTCGCGAGCAGCGGAAAGTGGTCGCTCTTGATCACGCCGAGCGCGAGCCCGACGAGATTCGACGTGTCAACTGGCTTGGCCGCTGGTTTTGTCATTTGTGTTGTGGGGTCCGGCTTCAGCCGGACCTCAAAGTCCCGGTAGGGACAGGCTTCAGCCTGTCCGTCCGGAATCGTATCTCATCGCTTCGGTCCTCGACTATGCTCGGCCCCCATGGCTAAACAGTCTGGGATGCGCATCCGCTTGACGCCCGAGCGGCGCGCGACGCTCTTGCGCGCGATCAAGCAACACTTCCTCGCCGAGTTCGACGAACCGATCAGCGACTTTCGCGCCGAAGGGTTGCTGGATTTCTTCGTCGCCGAGCTTGGACCGCCCATCTACAACCAGGGTGTCCGCGATGCCGCAGCGTATGTGCAGGCGAAGTTGGGCGATATCGACGGGGAGATTTTCGAGACCGAAATTTAGCGGTTCCGGGTTCCGGGTTCCGGGTTCCGGGTGCCGGGTGCCGGGTGCCGGGTGCCGGGGCTGGCCGCTGGCGGCTGGGGACTCGAAGTGGGCGGCGAGCGAGCCGTGGCTCGCTTGCCGTCTGGTTCGATAATTTGCTCGCTTACCGCTTCGGGGTGCGGCGTCGCAGCCGGGCGCCGACGAGCCCCGCGCCGAGCAGCAGCAGCGTCGCAGGTTCTGGAACCGCCGCGACGTCCGCGTCGCCGAACAGGAAGTTTGGTCCCATCAAGGCGTGACGTGTGTCGCTGCCGCCGATCGGAAAGAGAGGGAATCCGAAGCTTGCCTGACCGGGACCGAACGCGCTGCCGGCAGCGCCGAGGGTGATCGCCGAATCCGCCGAGAAGCCGGTCACTTCGGAGCTATACCCGGGCAGGAAGACGTCCCACACATGCTTGTCGGCACCGTTGTCATAACCGGCGATGACATAGGTTGAGCCGGCGCTCAAAACCAGCGGCGCAATCGATTCGAAGCGAAAGAAATTGACCAGTGTGCTCGCGGTTCCGGCTTGCACGGTCGTCGAGGCCAGGAGTGTCTGATCGGTTTTCCAGATGCCGACTTCATGCGCGACGAGGAGTCCGTCGGCGTTGTAGTCGTGGAAGCCGAGCGCGGTGACCGTGATCGGTGCGGCGCCGACAGTGAACTGCCAGCCGAGCATGCGGCTGCCGCCATCTGCGAATCCATTGACGGGTTCGGCCGTGAATGAAAGGGCGATGGTCGACGCTTCGGAGGGTTGGGCGAACGCGGCAAGGACGGCAAGCAACGGAACGAAACGGAATGGGCGCACGAGCAACCTCAGCTATATGTGGGGAGGATCCTGCAGCGGGCCGAGAGCAAAAGGCCGCAAAGACGTGCAATTCTGACCGACAAACGTCGTAAACCAACGTTCAGCGGCGAACATCAGGCGAAGAATGCGCTTCTAGTGCCGTTCGATATTCGGAAGAAAGGCGGCGAGCAGCCCAATCGCCGGGAGATAGGCGCAGAGCCCGTAGACGCCCTCAATCCCGATGCGGTCCGCCAACTGACCGAGCGCCGCGGCGCCGAGGCCGCCCATGCCGAACGCGAAGCCGAAGAAGACGCCCGAGATGAGGCCGACGCGTCCGGGCACGAGCTCCTGCGCGTAGACGACGATCGCCGAAAACGCCGACGCGAGAATCAGGCCGACGATGATCGCGAGCACGGCGGTCCAGAAGAGATTCGCGTGGGGCAGCAGCAGCGAGAACGGCAGCACGCCGAGAATCGATCCCCAGATCACCGGCTTCCGCCCGATGCGATCGCCAATCGGTCCGCCGAGAATCGTGCCCGCGGCGACGGCGGCGAGGTACACGAACAGGTACAGCTGCGCGTGCTGCACCGAGACGTGGAACTTCGTCATCAGGTAGAACGTGAAGTAGCTGCTCAGGCTCGCGAGATAGAAATACTTCGAGAAGATCAGCGCGACGAGAATCGCCATCGCGATCGCGACCTGGCGCGGTGCGGCCACTGGTCTGGCCGCCGCGGTGCGTGTCGCGTGTGCGCGCGCCGCCGCCTGGCGATAGCGCTCGCGCTGCCAGCGGCCGATCCGGAAGGTGAGCACGATGCCGGCGACGGCGACGAGCGCGCACCACGCGATGCTGCGCTGGCCGTACGGCGCGACGAGAAACGCGGCGAGGAGCGGCCCGCACGCCGAGCCGGCGTTGCCGCCCACCTGAAAGACCGACTGCGCGAGCCCGTGCTGTCCGCCCGAGGCCATGCGCGCGACGCGCGACGACTCGGGGTGAAAGACCGACGATCCGATGCCGACGAGCCCCGCCGCGACGAGCAGCAGCGGATACGTCCAGGCGATTGAGAGGAGCAGCAGGCCGAGCAGCGTGAACGTCATGCCGACGACGAGCGCGAGCGGCGCAGGATGACGGTCGGTGATGAGGCCGACGATCGGCTGCAGCACGGAGGCGGTCAGCATCAGCGCGAGCGTCATCAGGCCGACCTGCGAGAAGTTGAGCGCGAAGGTCTCCTTCAGGATCGGATAGATCGCCGGCAGCAGCGACTGAATCGTGTCGTTGAGAAGATGCGAGACGCTGACCGCGGCCAGCACGGCATACGCCGTCTGCGTCGTCGACCTGGTCTGGGAGGTGGCTACCGGCGGTGCGGCGGTTTCAACGGCTTGCGAGATGGGCGACACCAACCCATCTTACCAACCGGTCAACGGCGTTCCGGAATCCGAATGATCCAATGCACACGACTGATGACCGTCTTCCTAACCTCTAACCTCTAACCTCTGACCTCTGACCTCTGACCTCTATCCCCCAGCCACGATCTGAAAGACGTTCCCTTCCGGATCCATGATGTCGCACGCTTCGTCTGGCTGCTGCCAGAACCGCGGAATCGCGATCGCGCCGAGGGTCTCGAGCCGCGCCCGTTCGGTCCGTACGTTGTCCACGGCGAAGATCAACTTCATCGAGCTGTCGTCGCGCGGATCCGCCGGCGAGTTGATTTCGATCTGCTCCGCGTACTGCGCCGGGATGGCGTGAAGCGCGAAGTTGCCGCCACCCGTATTGAAGACCGCCCAGCTGTCGGCCCACTGCGTGTTGATCGGCGCGCTGCCAAACACGGCGCTGTAGAACGCCGTCATGGCGGGGAAGTCCTTGACGTACAGCATGGCGGTCTGGAGGCGCATGCCGTGATTGTAGCGGCGGGACGGCCTCGCGCACACCGACCGAAGATCGCCGCGCGCAAGCGCGGTCCTTCGGTAAACTGTCCCCTCGGTCGTCAACGGTGTGGGGCCGGCGGATGTTCGGCTGGAGGTGAACTCATGGCGAAGAAGATCTTGATGCTCGTCGGCGACTTCGTTGAAGACTACGAGGTGATGGTCCCGTTTCAGGCGTTGCAGGCCGTCGGACACCACGTCGATGCGGTCTGTCCTGGCAAGACGGCGACGCAGTCAGTACGGACGGCGATCCACGACTTCGAAGGGGATCAGACCTACTCGGAAAAGCCGGGACACAACTTCACGCTGAACGCGACGTTCGACGATGTGCGCACCCAGCAGTACGACGCGCTGGTCATTCCCGGCGGCCGCGCGCCCGAGTATCTCCGCCTCAATCCCAAGGTGCTCGATCTCGTTCGCGAATTCGCCCACGCCCACAAGCCGATTGCCGCAATCTGTCACGGTCCGCAGATTCTCGCGGCCGCCAAGGTGATTCAGGGCAAGCGGATTAGCGCCTATCCCGCGTGCGCGCCTGAGGTCGGCCTCGCCGGCGCGACCTACGCCGATATCAAGGTCGACGCGGCCGTGACCGACGGCAACTTCGTCACGGCGCCGGCGTGGCCCGCGCATCCGGCGTGGATCGCGCAGTTCCTCGAGGTCCTCGGCACGCGGATCGAGCACGGCGCCCGCGCCGCTGCGCATGCTTAGCGGTGGCGTGCCGCATCGTTCAGCCCAAAGGAGATGTAATGACCATCGGTCGAGCCGTGAAGGCGCTTGTGATTGTCGTGGGAGTCGGCACGATGGTCGCTCCGGCGGTGGGTTTTGAGCCAAGTCTTCATACGGCGATGACGAGATACGCGATCCCCGCCAACAAGAAGATCGACGCCGACGCCCTCCGCCGCGTGACCGACGCCAACGAGGCGTCGGACGCCCACCAGCTCGATTTCGAGAGGCACTTCGACAACGCCAGGAATCCGGCCGAGATCTGCGCCCGCTGGACGAGGGGCCTCAATACGTACATGGACCGCGCCATCACCTTGTCCAGACCGATCGGTGTCGAAAAACGGGAACTCGAAGATCGCGACCAGGCGCTCGACGAGTTCGGCAAGGTGACGCACGCGCTCCAGGATTTCTACAGCCACACCAACTGGATCGAGCTTCACGAGGGTACCCACGGAAGCGCGCCGTTGAGCATTCCCGAGGCGCCGATTCTCGCCCAGATTTGCTCGCCGTCGGCGCTGCCGCCAGAGCTGCACAGCGGGTATTTCGATGCGACCAGCGTCTCCCGGGGGATCGGTTGCGATGCGTCCGCGCTCGCCGCCGGCTGGGAGTGTCACACGACGTTGAACAAGGACACGGCTGCGAAGCCGCGGGGCGGGAAACAGTATGGGAGCGGCCCTGGAAACCACCATCTGGTGGCCAACGCGCTGGCGCAACGGGCCACGGAGTCGGCGTGGCAGGTACTCGCCGATCGGATCGAGGCGCGCTACGAAAGCGACACCACCAACGGTAAGTGCGTGTTCGCCAAGCTCGCGTGGGGCGGCGACCGTTCGTGCCACAAGAAGTGGGGTGCCACGGGCATGATCAAGACGCACCAGGAATACGTCATCCCTGGCGGCCGCCTCTTTCACGAACTCGACATGAACAACCTGACCCTGAGTTTCAAGATTGACTCCTCGGTCGGGTATCCCGGGCCAAACGAGCCACCCGTGTACGCGGACGTCCGCGGCACCACGCATCAGCGCGGCACGTTCTGTCAGTGGGCGGTGACGCGGAACGGGACGACGCCCAAAACGTGCATGCCGTACTCCGAGGACACGATTGACAGTGACGATGCGGTGGTGAAGGTGACGCCCTATGCCGATCCGATCGAGCTGGACTGGCGGGTGACGTTTCCCGGCAAGAAGCCGGATTGCGGCAATCCGCTGATCGTCCGGATCGATCCCGCCGCGCCCGCTCGCCAGCCGTTCCTCAACTGTCCTGGCGGCATGCCCGGCCTCGCACCGGCTGTGCTCACGTATGAAGGAACGTTCACGGTCGCGCCGGAGTAGCGAGACGACGCTGAACTCTGAAGAGCGATGCGGGAAAGCACCCTCCGCCGCCGTTGTCGGGACTGTTATTGAACGAGCGCCGAGCGAAGCGAAGGCGAGTGCGGTGGAATCGTGGAAGGGATTCGAGCCGAGTCCCGCCTTCGCGCGTCGCGCTACGACGGACAGGCTGAGCCGAGAGGCGCGCGCTGGCCTGAAGACCGCTGGGGACAGCCAATTCCGCACCGCAGAGCCGATGTTGATTCTTCGCCGAGCGAAGCGAAGGCGACTGCGGTGGAATTGTCGAGAGGGATTCGAGCCGAATCGCGGCGAGAGCCGCGTGATGGCCTGAAGACCGCTGGGGACAGCCAATTCCGCACCGCGGAGCCGATGTTGATTCTTCGCCGAGCGAAGCGAAGGCGACTGCGGTGGAATTGTCGAGAGGGATTCGAGCCGAATCGCGGCGAGAGCCGCGTGATGGCCTGAAGAGCGCTGGGGACAGCCAATTCCGCACCGCGGAATTGGCGTCCCCAGAGGGATTCGAACCCTCGTTACCGGCGTGAAAGGCCGGCGTCCTGGGCCTCTGGACGATGGGGACGCGTCGGTTGGAACTCCTGATCCTACTACAGTTACAGCGCATTTGGTCCTGAAGACTTGAGGGAGACGCCACGTTGATCGCGGCGCCCTCGGCGCCCTCGGCGTTCAGCGGCCTGCGATGAACTCAGGCCGCCCCGAGCCACGGTCGAGGGGCGGTGAGACCGGTGCGGAAGCGCACTCTAGACCCGTACGTTTCAGTCCGGCGTTGGCTGCTCGAGATTGTCGATGACGAGCACGTCGACAGGCGCTTTGGTGGCCTCGAGTTTCAGCCCGAGTTGTTCCTGGAGCGCCGTGAAGATCGACGGTGCGTTGGGATCGGGCGGCGGGGCATCGGGCGGCGGCGCGCCGCGGCCGGGATCGATCGCGAACGTCATCTCGGCGTCCCACAGGCCGGTGAGGCCCGTCCGATCGACGACGGTGCGTCCCGTGAATCCGCCGAGCGGACCAACCAGCATGGAGATCGGCATGCCGCCAAGGCGAAAGCGTCCAGGTGTGATGTAGCCGCCACACTGCGGCGCCTGGTTGATGTCCGGTGGGGCGGGCGGACCATTGCCGGCGCGGCCGGCCATCTCGCGAAGCCTCGCCGGCGAGCAATCGAGCGTCGACGGTTTGAGTTGCGGGCCGGGACCGGCGCCGGGCTTCGCCATGGTCAGCGCGTAGACGTCCATCTCGCGCGACTCGTGGTGGACCTTCAGCTTGAAGCGATCGGCGAGCAGTGTCCGCATCGCCAGCATCATGTGGTCGGGGCCGTTCCCGGGCCCGAGCATCGGCGCGTCGAATCCGAGCGTGGCGTTGATGTCGTACGTGGTCGTGGCCGCCCAGGCCGGTCCGCCCACGACCGTGAGCGGCGTCATCTGGTAGGCGAAGATGACCAATTGCCGCAGCGGCATATTGGTCGCCGTGACGCGGCCGCCCGGCTGTCGCCGCATGTTGCCACCGCGCTGGCCGCCGGTGTTCGGCTTGACTGACGCTACTTCGAAGTAGAGCGGAACGTTCGGGTCGGGCGGGGTCACGTCCACTGCCGTCGCGCCCGGTGGCTGCGCCTGAGCGCGGACGAGCGACGTGCCGACGGGCACTGCCACGGCCAGGACCGCGGCCGCGAAGAATCTGACGTGGTGATGTCGCGTCATGGTGACCTTCCTCCCGGAGAGGAGCGAGAATACGCGCGATGCCGCCGGCCTCAGACTTCGTCAGGACATTTGACACCCTCCGCGCGATTTTGGCGCGGCACGCGAAACAAATGATCGTGACGGTCGATGAGCCGGCGCGGTACGTTCTGGCGTCGCCGACGCTGGTGGACCGGATTGGTCGGCCGCTCTTCTGTGCCGCCGTGGAGATCAAGAAGAACTACGTGAGCTACCACCTGATGCCGATCTACATGAATCCGGCGCTGCGGGCCCGCCTGTCCCCGTCACTCAAGAAGCGGATGCAAGGGAAGTCGTGCTTCAACTTCACAACCGTGGAGCCGGCGCAGGCGAAGGAGCTGGCGGCGATTACCAAGCTGGGGATCGGGCGTTCAGGAAATACACCTATCGTGGAATCCGGCTTTAGCCGGATTCATGCGGCTCCGGCTGAAGGGGATCCCACGTACTGCTGCGGACAGGTTTTCAGCGGCGGTACGGATACGTCTGACCGTCTTTCGCCCGCACGCGCGGGATCGATTCGCGTCCCGACAGGCTGTTCAGATACCAGACCCAGCCTTCGCGCTCCAGCGGGATCATGTAGCCCGTGTAGAACGGATACTCCTTGAAGTTGCCGTTCTTCTTCGCGAGGCGGAGGAGTTCTGGCAACGGATGCGAATCCACGGGCGGCGGTGTCTTGTCGCGTGACCGCGGCGGTTCGCCCTGGACGACGAGCGCGGTGACTTTCTGTTCCGCGAGTTTGATCATCAGCTCGTAGGGCACCGTGGCCTTCGCGTCGCGGTCGGCGATCTTCTGCCACGCGTCAATCTGCGACGGCGAAATGTAGCGGTAGCCGGCCTTGTTGTCCGGTCCGGCCGTGAGATCGACCGTGCCGTGTTCGGTGAGCCGATCGATGTCGATGCGTGTCAGCTGCGCGTCCTGCCGCCACGCTTTGGCGATGGCGTTCGCCCACGTCAGGTCCGTCACCGGCTCGAAGGCCGCCCAGCCGCTGGTTGGCGCCGTGGAGGCGAGTTCCCGCCAGCCGGTGCCGACGGTCGTGTTGAGCTCGGCCGGCGTGATCTTCCGGGTCCGCTCGTTCACCGCCTCGCGCACCGCGCTCACCTGATTCGTCATCGTGGTCACGGTAGTCATGACCTGACTGACCGGTTTCATCGCGATGTACACGCTGAAGGCGATGCTGCCCATCACGAGGGCGACGATGGCGAGCACGAAGATCGCGACGAAACGTCCGGCTTTGGCCGCCGCGCGCTGCGCGCCGGCGACGTCGACGTTGACCGTCACAGGCTTACGTCCCGGATGGGCCAGGTCGTTCACGAGCCCGCAGAACTCGCACGTGATTTGCGTGGTGCCGTCGGGTGTTTCAGGGAGCGGACTGCCGCAGCCTGCACACCTTCGGCCTGAAATGCTCATTTGCCGGAAAGTATCGGCCAATCTCAAGGCCGGCCGCAATGAGGCCGGCCATGCACACCTGTCAGCCACCCTCCGATATCCTGAAATGAACGCTGCCGCTATCCTTGCCTTCGTCCATGCGCCGCCAGCACTATCTCGAACGCTTCACGTCGAAGGCCGATGTGTGCAACTGGCTCGGCTGGCAGTTGGACTTCCGCAGTTATCTGGAGATTGCCACGCCCCACACCGGGTTCCGTTTCGGGTGGATTTCGGATGAAGTGTTTTCCGAGATCGATCGCGCGCTCTACGACGCGCCGGGGAACTTCAGCGACGGCCTGAAGACGTCGACTCGCAGTTCGTCGCTCGACAGCCGCGAGTGCCTGCAGCCGCTCCTCGATGCCGGCCGCGCCTTCGACATCATCTTCCTCGACGCGCATCACACGTATGAAGCGTCGCGCCGCGATCTGGAGCTGGCGCTGCGGCTGCTCGCGCCGCACGGGATCCTGGTCGCGCACGACTGCTATCCGCTCGAGACCGACCTCGAGTACGCCGGGGCGGAGTACCGCGACGGAGATTGGATGGGGGTGACCTATCTCGCGTTTCTCGACACGGCGAAGGCCCACCCCGAATTCGTCCACAACGTCATCCACGTGGATCACGGGATCGGTCTTCTGTATCGGCGAGGCAGTCTGGGCCATCGCGCGGCGGCGGAGGCCGCAGATTCGCCGCGGCAGGCGCTCCTCGCGACCGACTATCACCGCTGGGACACGTTCCACGCCCACGCCCCGGCCGTCCTCAACCTGATCAGTACCACGGAGTTCGTGGACCGCTACCGGACGCGTCCGCCGTCATTCGGCGCGCGCACCAGACGCGCCGTGGCCCCGATCGTCCGCGCCGTCCGCGACGTTCTTCACGTCTGATCCGGTAGGGACAGGCTTCAGCCTGTCCGTCTGGCTTCAGTGGAAGCCGCGCGTCTTCATGACGCCGCCTTCGGCGCCGGCGAGCGCATGGAAGACGACGAACGCGTGCGGATCGGTCTCGCGCGCGATGGTCTTCACCTTTGCGATTTCGAGCCGCGTGACGACGCAGTAGACGATGTCCTGCTCCTCGCCGCTCATGCCGCCGTAGCCCTTGAAGACGGTGACGCCTCGGCCGAGCTCGCGCGTGATGCGCTCGCGGATCGCCTGGTTCTGACCCGAGACGATGGTGATCGCCGTGTACTCGTCGATGCCGTGCAGGACGAAGTCCAGCGTCCGGGCTGCCGCGACGTAGGTGAGGATTGAGTAGAGTGCCGCGCTCACGCCGAGGAGCGTCATCGCCACCAGAAACAGGACGATGTTGAAGCCGAGAATCACGTCGCCGACCTTGACCGTGGCGGCGCGTTTGCTGATGAGGAGGGCGGCGATCTCGGTGCCGTCGAGGACGGCGCCGCCGCGAATGGCCAGCCCGATTCCGGCGCCGAGGCAGAAGCCGCCGAAGACCGCCGCCAGCACGAGGTCCGACGTGACCGCCGGGTAGGGCACGACGGCGAGCGCCGCGGCCAGCCCCGAAATCCCGAGCACGCTCCGCAGCGCGAACGCCCGGCCCATGTGCCGGTAGGCGACGGCGACAAACGGCACGTTGATGAGCGGCAGCAGCACGGAGAGCGACAGGCCGGTGACCTGGGCCATCAGCATGCACACCCCGGTCACGCCGCCGTCGATGAAACCGGTCGGCAGCAGAAAGCCCTTCAACCCCATGCCGGCGGCGAGAATCCCGAGGACGATCTGGCCGGCGCCGAGGCCTTCATCAAAGAGCCGTTTCATGAAACTCATTGTGTCGCAGTCAAGCTGCGGATGCGCGGTTCGTCACGGAAACTCGCGGGCTCCATGTCGTTTCGTTGGCGTTCACTGCACGCGGCTGCACACGACGTCGAACGTTCCTGTCTGATTAACGCACATGCGTTCGTGGCCGATATCCACCACTGAAGGCACGCGTTCATGAAAATCCACACCTTCGAGTACCGGCCCACCGTCGGGTTCACGCCGCCCCTGGATCACTGTCTCGATTCCGAGCGCACGCTCGTCCTGGTGTTTGCCGCGCCGGAGCTGGGCGCGCGCCCCGAACTCTTCTCGACGCTGAAGTCCAACTTCCCGCGCGGCGTGGTCATCGGCTGCTCGACGGCGGGTGAAATTGCCGGCGAGCGGCTCTCCGATCACTCGTTGTCCGTGGCAGTGGTCCAGTTCGCGGCCACCAACATTCGTCTGGCGATCGCCGACGTCGCCGGCGTCGAGGACTCGTGCCAGGCGGCGCGATCGCTCGCCGGCCAGCTGACCGCCCCGGACCTGCGCGCGGTTCTGGTCCTGTCGGACGGCCTGCGCGTCAACGGCAGCGAGCTCGCGCGCGGGTTCAGCGCGGCGCTGCCGCGCGGCGTCACGGTCACGGGTGGACTCGCGGCCGACGGATCGCGTTTCGAGCGGACCTGGGTGGTCTCGAACGGTGTCGTCGCGGACGGCGTCGTCGCGGCGGTCGGACTCTATGGCGAGCACGTGCGAATCGGCCACGGGTCGCGCGGCGGCTGGGACATGTTCGGCCCCGAGCGTCTGGTGACGCGCGCCACCAACAATGTGCTCTACGAACTGGACGGCAAGCCGGCGCTTGAACTGTACAAGCGCTATCTCGGGGAGCGCGTCAGCGAGCTCCCGGCCTCGGCGCTGCTCTTTCCGTTGGCGCTGCACGAGAACGGCGACCGCCAGGGGATCGTGCGGACGATTCTGGGCGTGAACGAAGACGACCAGTCGATGACGTTCGCCGGCGAGATTCCGCAGGGCGCGCGCGTCCGGCTGATGCGTGCCAACGTCGACCGGCTGATCAACGGCGCGGCCGAAGCGGCGACCGACAGCCGGCAGTCCGACGTCAACGGCCACCCGACCCTGGCGATCGCGATCAGCTGCGTCGGCCGTCGTCTCGTGATGGGCGAACGCACCGACGAGGAAATCGAAGCGACGCTGGACGCCCTGCCGCCGGGCACCCGCCAGGTCGGGTTCTACTCCTACGGCGAGCTGTGTCCGCTCGATGCCGCCTCGTGCTGCGACCTCCACAACCAGACCATGACCCTGACGACGATCAGTGAACGAATCTGAGATGCACGCGCTCCTGGCCCGGCAATTGAAGCGGCTCGGGCTGTCGCCGGATCAGCCGCCGGCGGCCAGCGAGTGGAGCAGTCTGCTCGAGCACGTCAGCCGCGCCTACGACGATGGCGACAACGATCGCTACACGCTCGAGCGCTCGCTCGAGGTGTCCTCGCAGGAACTGCAGCAGATCTACACGGATCTCAAGTCGCGGTCCGAATCCTCGCTGGCCATCGAACGCGATCGGCTGAGCGCGATCATCGAGGCGCAGGGCGACGGCCTCTTCGTGCTCGACCGCGGCGGGATCGTCTCGCTCACCAATCAGCAGGCGCGACAGATGGTGGGCGCCGAGCGCAGCGTCAATCTCGATCTGGCGCGGTTCCCCTGGATGCTGAACGCCGACCGCGATCGCGTCGTCCAGGCGTTCCACACGGTCGTCGCGACCGGGCGGCCCTACGACGAACAGCGGACGACGTTCATCAAGGTCAGAAACGTCGCGATGCCGGCCAGCATCTCGCTCCGGCCGGTGGTACAGGACGGCCGGGTCACCGAAGTCGTCATGATGATCCGCGACACGACCGAGGAACGCCATAACCGCGCCGCGCTGCTCAAGGCGAAGAAGGTGGCGGAACGGGCGCTGCTCGAGTTGAGCGACACCAACGTCGAACTGCGCGAGGCGCGCGACCGGGCGATGGACGCGAGCCGCGCCAAGAGCGAGTTCCTCGCCAATATGAGCCACGAGATCCGGACGCCGATGAACGGGGTCATCGGCATGACCGAGCTCGCGCTCGATACGGCGCTCGAACCGGACCAGCGCGACTACCTGACGGCGGTGAAGAACTCCGCCGAATCGCTGCTGCAGATTCTCAACGACATTCTGGATTTCTCGAAGATCGAGTCGCGCAAGCTGTCGCTCGAATCCGTGCCCTTCCTGCTGCGCGACAACGTCGAGCAGATCCTCCGTACGCACGCGGTGACCGCCCATCGCAAGGGGATCGAGCTGATTTGCGACATCGCGCCGGAGGTTCCCGCCACCATCGTCGGCGATCCGATCCGCTTGCAGCAGATCGTGTCGAATCTCGTCGGCAACGCGATCAAGTTCACGGCACGCGGTCACATCCTGGTCGAGATCCGCGAGGAGGCCGCCGCGGACGCCACCTCGACGCTGCACGTGCGCGTCTCGGACACCGGGATCGGCATTCCGGCCGACAAGCAGGCGAAGATTTTCGACGCGTTCAGCCAGGCCGACGGCTCGACGACGCGGCGATTCGGCGGCACCGGTCTGGGGTTGAGCATCTCCGCGGCGCTCGTCGCGATGATGCACGGCAAGATCTGGGTCGAAAGCGAACCCGAGGTGGGCAGCACGTTCCACTTCACGGTGACCGTCGGCACCGGCCCGCGCGTCGACGATCCGTCGGGGCCGCGCGCGTTCGCCGGGCTGCCCGTCCTCGTGGTCGACGACAATGCGGTCAACCGGCGGGTGTTCGCCGATCAATTGCGCCGCTGGGGCATGCGGCCGTCCACGGTCGAGACCGGTGCCGACGCGCTCGAAGCGCTGTCGCGCGCGGTGCTCGACGGCCGGCCGTTCCGGTTGATGCTGCTCGACGCCTACATGCCCGAGATGGACGGCTTCGCCGTGGCGGCGGCGATGCAGGAGCTGCCGGAACTGGCGAGCACGACGATTCTGATGCTCACCTCGTCGGGCGAGTATCCGAGCGCGGAGCGGTCCCGGGCACTGCGGATCAGCGCGTCGTTGACCAAACCGATCAAGCCGGCCGACCTGTTGGACACCATTCAGCGCGTCGTGACCGCGGCGGCGGCGACCCGGATCGAGCCGCGCTCGACCGCGCCGGCGGTGGTGAAGCCGATCGTGGCGCAAGCCGCACGGCGGGTGAAGATTCTGCTCGCGGAAGACAACGTCGTGAACCAGCGCGTCGCGACCGGACTGCTCAAGGCCCGCGGCCACGAAGTCACCGTCGTCGGCACCGGCCGTGAGGCGCTCGAGCGCCTCGGCGCGGACGGGAATCTGGACGATGCCAGCGCGGCGCTG
>CAZOAZ010000060.1:0-35183 GCA_964577955.1 uncultured Bifidobacterium sp.
CGCAACGTCGCGATCCACTATCCCGAGATCCAGTACGACGAGAAGATCATCGACGCGACGTGCATGCACCTGGTCATCAACCCGCAGCAGTTCGACGTCATGGTCCTGCCGAATCTCTACGGCGACATCGTCTCGGACCTCTGTGCCGGCCTGGTCGGCGGCCTCGGCGTCGTCGGCGCCGCCAACCTCGGTACCGAGGTCGGCGTGTTCGAAGCGGTCCACGGCAGCGCGCCGGACATCGCGGGCAAAAACATCGCAAACCCGACAGCTTTGTTGCTTTCTGGCGTGATGATGCTCCGTCACATCGGCGAGGACGCCGCGGCGTCGCGGATCATGACCGCGCTCGGACACGTGCTGACCGAGGGCAAGTCGCGCACGAAAGATCTTGGCGGCCACGCATCAACGAACGAGTTCGCTGATGCCGTCTGCCGCGCGATCCACTGAAGAATCAGGTAGTTGGGGACGGATGGGCGGCGTGCTATAGTCCGAAGCCTCAATGCTGGATGACATCGCCCAGGCTGTTCTGGCCCGCGAAGAGGTGGCGAAGTACCTCAGCGGCGGGTACGGAGAGCGGGGGGAACAGGCCCGGGAACGCGTCTTCGGCTACCTCGACGAGCTCCGGACGACGCAGCGCCATAAGTTCTACCGGGCGCTCCAGCACCCGCTCTACCCGATTCTGCGGAAGATCGAGCGAAAACACGAAAATCTGCAGCACGTCTATTCCGCCGTTCGCAACCATCGGATCGTCTACGCCTCGAATCACAAGAGCCACACCGACTATCTGGTCGAACCGCTGGTCCTCGACGACAACGGAATCCGCCCGCCGCTCATCGCCGCCGGCATCAACCTGTTCGGCGGTCCGCTCGGGCTGATTCACAAGCACGTGACCGGCGCGATTCCGATCCGGCGGAACATCAAGGACCCGGCGTATCTCGCCACGCTCAAGGCCTACATCGGCGTGATGCTCCAGAAGCACGACCTGTTTTTCTACCCGGAAGGCGGACGGAGCTACAGCGGCGAGCTGAAGCCGGCGAAGACCGGCCTCATCAACGCGGCGCTGACCGCCGGCTGTCCGGATCTGGTCATCATCCCGGTCGCGATCGCCTACGACCTCGTCCTCGAAGACCACATCCTCGCGCGGCAGAAGGTCAAGAAACAGCAGCGGCCGTTCACGCGCGAGCTCGCCGAAATGGTCCGCTACGCCGTCGGTTACCGGTCGCGGGCGTTCGTCACGTTCGGCGCCCCGATTCCCGCGTCGGACTACGACGCCGAGTCGCGGAGCGACGTGGCCAGCCTGACGAAGCTGATTCGCGCCCGGATCGGCGCGCAGTACAAGGTGCTGCCGACCGCCGTGTTCGCATCGGCGATGCGGCCGTCGATTACGCGGCGGGATCTCGAAAGCCGCATCGACCACCTGCTCGAGGAGCTGGCGGCGCGCCACGCCAATCTCGGCGTCACGAGCGGCCGCGAAGCGATCGAGCTGGCCGCCGAGCCGCTCGAGACCCGCGGCATCGTCGTCACCGACCGCGGCCGCTTCCGGGTCCGCGAGCGCAACGTGCTGCGCTACTACGCCAAGTCGATCGAACATCTGCTCGCCACCCCCGGTCGGACGCACTGACGGCCCGAGCCCTTGAATGCTCGCAAACGCGTCCAAGGCTTTCTTCCATCTCCTCGCCAAAAGTCGCACGCTGGAAAAACTCGCGTCCCGCTACGGGATGCGCCGCTCGACGAGTTTCGCGCGGCGGTTCATCGCCGGCGAAACGATTGACGAAGCGATCGCCGCGGTCCGCCTGACCGAAGCCGCCGGGCTCCGTCACACGCTGGATTTTCTCGGCGAAGGCGTGACGACGATCGAAGCGGCAGACGCCGCGTCCAAGGACTACCTGCGGGTGATCGACGCCGTCGCCAAGGCCGGCGTCGAGCGCAACCTCTCGCTCAAGCTGACGCAGCTCGGCGTGGACGTCGATCGCGCGAGCGCGGTCGACAACCTGCGCCGCATCCTCGACCGCGCCGAAGGTTTCTTCGTGCGGATCGACATGGAGAGCTCCAAGTACACCGAAACGACGCTCGACATCTTCGAGACGCTCTGGGCGCAGGAGTACCGGCAGATTGGCGTCGTGCTGCAAGCCGACCTGCGGCGCACCGAGCGGGACGCCGATCGCATCACCGCGCTCGGCGCGCGGATTCGGCTGGTCAAGGGCGCCTATCGGGAACCGGGATCGATCGCCTACCCTGACAAGGCCGATGTGGATGCCGCCTACAAACGGCTGATTGAAAAGCTGCTGCTGAACGGCCACTACCCGGCCATTGCGACCCACGACTCGGCGATGATCGACCACGCGCGGCGCTTCGCCGCGGAGCACAAAATCGCCAGCGACCGGTTCGAGTTCCAGATGCTGCACGGTATCCGCCGCGATCTGCAGCGGTCGCTGGTGCGCGATGGCTACCGCGTCCGCATCTACGTCCCGTTCGGACGCCAGTGGTTCCCCTACTTCATGCGCCGGCTCGGCGAGCGGCCGGCCAACGTCCTGTTCGTGTTGAAGGGCATCGCCGGCGAGCGCTCCTGAGATGCGGCGCGTCGTCGCCATCAGCGGCGCCTCGTCGGGCATCGGCCGCGCGATCGCGCTGCGCCTCGCCCGCGACGGTTCATCGATCGCCATCTGCGCGCGCCGCACGTCACGCCTCGAACAGGTCGCCGAGGAGATCCGCCACGCCGGTGGCGAGGCGCTGACGGTGGTCGCCGACGTCAGACACGAACAGGACATGCAGCGGTTCGTCGACACGACGGTCGGACGCTTCGGCCGGCTCGACGCCGCGATCTGCAACGCCGGCTTCGGCATCTACGGAACGATCGAGCACGTCACCGGCGAGCACGTGCGCGAGATGGTGGACGTCAATTTCCTCGGCAGCTATTACCTGGCGCGCGCGGCCCTCCCGGTGTTTCGCCGCCAGGCGTCGGGACATCTGATCTTCGTTTCCTCGATCGTCGGCCAGCGCGGAATTCCGTACATGGGCGGCTACGCCGCCACCAAGTTTGCCCAGACCGGCCTGGCCGAGTGCCTTCGCGCCGAACTGCTCGACACGCCGATCAAGGTCTCGGTCGTGTTTCCGATCTCCACCGAGACCGAGTTCTTCTCGGTGATGAAAGAGCGGTCCGGCCACGCGACGCGGGCCAGCGGTCCACGCCAGGAGCCCGCGGTCGTCGCCGACGCCATCGCGTGGGGGCTCGAACACCCCACGCCTGAGATCTATCCCCATCGTCTGTCGCGGTGGCTGGCGATCATCAACGCCATTGCACCAGGATTCACCGACAAGATCGTTCGCCGCTGGGGCCGCAAACCAATCTGACGGGCTCCGGTGGCGTCCGGCTTTAGCCGGACTTCTCGAGTGCGGTAGGGACAGCTTTAGCCTGTCCGCTCGATCAAAGCTCTCAACACCGAGCACGAGAGTTCACAGAGACGATCCGGATTGCTGTGACACCTATCTCGACGCGGCGCCGCGAAGCGGCGGCGTCAGTGTGTCGCATCTCAGACACGAGACGAATCTCAAAGCATTGCCCGTCTCGTGTCTGAGATGCGACACACTGAACGCGCGGCCTGCTGCGCAGGCCGGCCCGCGTCGAGTCAGACCGCCAACTTGGAGTCGCCTCCGTGTCTCTGTGCCTCTGTGCCGCATTTTGCACCCGTCACAAAATTTGGTGTTTTCGTGTTTTCGTGGCGCATTTAGAACCGAAGCCGGGAATTGATACTCTGGACCGCTAGTGACTGTCGCCAAAGCGTCTCATCCAGCGAACGAGCAGGTCCAACAGATCGCGACACGCGTCCGCGACGTCGGCGGTCGCGCGCTGATCGTCGGCGGCTGGGTCCGCGACCGGCTCCTGGGCATCGACTCGAAAGACATCGACATCGAAGTCTTCGGCGTGCCGTCGGATCAGCTGCGCACACTGCTCGAGTCGATCGGACGCATCGAAGCGGTCGGCGAAAGCTTCCAGGTCTACAAACTCGGCACGATCGACGTCTCGCTGCCCCGCCGCGAATCGAAGGCCGGCCGCGGCCACAAAGGCTTCCATATCGTCGGCGATCCCTCGATGTCGATCGAGGAAGCGGCACGGCGGCGGGATTTCCGCATCAACGCGATCGCGTGGGATCCGCTGACCGCCGAGTACCTGGATCCGTTCGACGGACGAGGTGACCTGGCCCAGCGCAAACTGCGTGTCGTTGATCCGGCGACCTTTGCCGACGACAGCCTGCGCGTGCTGCGGGCCGTCCAGTTCGCCGCCCGGTTCGATCTGACGCTCGACGATGAGACCCGGACGATTTGCCAGGGAGTCGCGCTCGACGATCTACCGGCGGAGCGGGTGTGGGGGGAAATCGAGAAGCTCCTCTTCGCGCCGAAGCCCTCAATCGGGTTCAGGCTCGCGCTCGAGCTCGGCGTCATCGAGAAACTGTTTCCCGAGTTCTTCGCCCTCGTCGGCTGCCCGCAGGAACCCGAGTGGCACCCGGAAGGCGACGTGTGGGTGCACACGCTCCAGGTCATCGATCAGGCGCGCACGCGTGTGGACGATCTGCCGCGGCCGCAGCAGCTGGCGATTCTGCTCGGCGCGGTGACGCACGACTTCGGCAAGCCGGCGACAACCGCGTTCAGCGACGGCCGGATCCGCTCGATCGATCACGAGGAACAAGGCGTCGCGCCGGCCACGGTCTTTCTCGACCGCTTGAAGATTCACACCATCGACGGCTACGACGTGCGCCGCCAGGTGCTCGGCATGACGGCCCAGCACCTGAAGCCCGGCATGTGGTTCAAGACGAAGGACGAGGTCGGCGATGGCGCCTTCCGCCGGCTCGCGCAGAAGGTCGATCTCGAGCTGCTCGCGCGGCTCGCGAAATCAGATTGCCTCGGCCGGGAGCCGGGACACTTCAACTGTCAGGCGATGGACTGGTTCCTCGACCGCGCGCGCGATCTCGGTGTCGATCGGCGGCCGCCCGGACCGATTCTCCTCGGGCGGCACCTGCAGGAGCTCGGCGTCAAGCCTGGCCCCCGCATGGGAGAGATCCTGAAAGCGGTCTACGAGCAGCAGCTGGACGGCGCGGTCACCGATCTTGACGGCGCGATCGCTGCCGCCCGCACCCTGCTGGCTTGACGGTCATCTGCGGTCGTGTGGCGTTGACATCTGATGCGTGATGCGTGATGCTGGGCCCATGAGGACGACGCTTGACCTCGATGACGACGTGCTCACCGCGGTGAAGGAACTCGCCGGGGTGAAAGGCACGACGGCTGGCAAGGTATTGTCCGAGCTGGCGCGGCGGGCTCTCACATCCGACAGCCCCGCGCCGCGCATGCGGAACGGAGTGCCGCTTCTGCGGCGCCAGCCGAACGGATCGCCGCGCCTGACGATGAAACGCGTCAACGAACTGCGCGACGACCTGTGAACACCGCGCTGCTCGACGTCAACGTGCTGGTCGCGCTGTTCAGCCCCGATCACATCCACCACGACGTCGCCCACAACTGGTTCGAAGACCACCGCGCGGACGGCTGGGCGACGTGCCCGCTCACCGAAAACGGATTCCTGCGTGTGCTGAGCAACCCGAAGGCGGTAACGAACGCCGAACGACCGTCGGTGCTCGCGGGGCTGCTGACAAGGTTCCGATCGAGTCGCGACCACGTGTTCTGGCCCGACGCCGTCTCGCTCTGCGACGAGAAGCTGTTCAACCGCGCGTTCCTGGTGGGTCCCCGCCAGCTGACCGACATCTATCTACTTGGTCTGGCGAAGAAGATGGGCGGCACGCTCGTCACGTTCGATCGGACGATTCCGGTCCGCGCGGTGGTGGGAGCCGCGAAGGCAACTCTCAGCGTGATCGCGCCGGACGCTCCGACCCGTTGACCGAAACCCTTCATTGACCGGGCACGGACCGGGTGCTAGGTTACCCTCGCTTCGGCTGGGAGGTTGTCTATGAAGGTGCGTGCCTGGCTGCTTGTGCCCTCAGTCTGCCTCGTCGCGATCACCGCCCTGCTGTATCACCCGCACGACCTGCACGCCCAGACTGACGCGCTCGCGCTCGTCGGCACGGTCTCGTCCAGTGAAGAGCCGATCATGGAGGGCGTCCTCGTCACGGCGAAACGCGCCGGCGCGACCATCGCCACCACGGTTGTGACCAACGCGGCAGGGCGCTACGAGTTCCCGCGCACGCGGCTCGAGCCGGGCAGTTACAGCCTCCGCATTCGCGCCGTCGGCTACGACCTCGCCGCTCCCGTCACCGCCTCGGTCGAAAGCGGCCACACCGCGTCCGCCAACATCACGCTGAAGAAAACGAGCAACCTGGCGGCGCAACTGACCAATGCCGAGTGGTTGAACAGCATGCCGGGCACCGACGCGCAGAAAGCCGAACTGAGAGGCTGCGCCCACTGCCACACGCTGGAGCTGGTCTCACGATCGAAACACGATGCCCACGCATTTGTTGCCGTCGTCGAGCGCATGTCGGGGTATCCGCCGCTCGCGTTTCCGCTGATGCCGCAGCGGACCCCTGCGCCACGCATCGGCGGCGGCGAGGTCTCGCGCGAGCGTCAGCTGCAAACCTGGACGCGTCAGTCGGAGTACTTCAGCACGCTGAACTTGAGCAAGGGCGCCGAGTGGAGCTATGCGCTCGAGACGCTGCCGCGCCCGAGTGGCGATGCCACCCGTGTCATCTACACCGAATACGATCTCCCAAAGCGCACCCGTCAGCCGCACGACGTCATCGTCGATTCGTCGGGCATGGTGTGGTACGCGAGCTTCGGCGAACAGATCCTCGGCAAGATGGATCCGAAGACCGGCAAGGTCACGGAGTATCAGATTCCGATCCTGAAGCCCGATGCGCCCACGGGCATCCTCGGCATGCGGTTCGATCGCGACGAGAACCCGTGGCTGGCGATGCAGTTCCAGGGCGGCATTGCGAAATTCGATCGCAAGACGGAGAAGTTTCAGACGTGGAGTCTGCCGCCGGAGTTGAACGGCAAACACGTGCAGATCAATCAGGTCAGCCCGGAGCGCTCGCACATCGACGGCAAGGTCTGGCTCCAGGACGCCGGGACGTACCGGGTCTTCCGTCTCGACGTCGCCTCGGGCCGATTCGAAGTCTTCGAGCCGTACGCGGTTCCACGGCCGAACGTGTACGACGTGATTCCGGACTCGCAGAACAACGGCTTCTTCCTGACGATGGGCGCAGAGGACGTCGGGCGGATTGACGCGAAGACCGGCGCAATCGCGATCTACAAGACGCCGACGCGCGGCTCGGGTCCGCGCCGCGGGATGATGGACACGCAGGATCGTCTCTGGTTCGGCGAGAACCGCGGCGACAAGATCGGCATGTTCGACACGAAGACGCAGACGTTCAAGGAATGGGCGCCGCCGACGCCGGGTGCGTGGCCGTACGACGTGACGGCCGATCGCACCGGCGACGTCTGGTCAGGCGGCGAGTACAACGACCGCATCCTGCGGCTCACACCCGCGACCGGCCGCATCGTCGAGTACTTGATGCCGGGCAAGACCAACGTCCGCCGCGTCTGGGTCGACAACAAGATGACGCCGGTCACCTTCTGGGTTGGCAGCAATCACGCCGCATCGATCGTGAAGTTGGAACCGATTGAGCCAGGCGGCGCACCAGTCAAATGACTACCGGATCGGCAGCTCTAGCGATCGGCCCGCCGTCAGACTTTTTGACCCAATTTGCACAAAAACGCGCAAATCGGCATCAGCCTTGCTGAGCCGGCGGTCGTCATCTCCGGATTCACGGTAAGTGCCTGAGCTGCGGACTAGAAACCGCCGATCGTGGTGCACTAAGTCTTCCCAGCGGGGGTTTTCGCTCAGTTCACTCCGGCTCGCAGCCCGCGAAGAAAGTCGAGAAAGGCTCGTGAAACGCATCACCTGCGGATTTCTGGCCGTCGGCCTCGTCCTCGGTGCGTCGGCATCCGCCCACGCCACCTCCATCACTTACGACCTAAAAACGGATTGGAGCAGCGTCAACAATCCGAACGGCGCATGGACTCTGGTGCAGGGGAGCAACGTGCTTCCACACAACTACATCGGCGCGGCGTGCTGCGGCGGTCCGAGCAGCGGCGTCGACGAGTCGTGGGCGCCCGGCGCGGTGTCAGGCTCCTTCCTTCCGTTCTGGACGGAGGCGACAGCGAACGCCGGCGCGTCGCCGAACGGCTACCAGATCGGGGACATCCTGGTGCACGGCGTCGACGCGGCAAACGGGAACCCCGCGCTCGGCGAAGCCGCCGTACTCTGGACCGCACCCTCCACGGGCATTGTCGACATCGCCGCGAGTTTTTGGTACGCCCACTTCTCCGTGTCTCGCAGCACCGACATCAGCCTGAAGCTCGGAGCAACGTCGCTGGCCTCCGGAGCCGTGGCATTCAACGACATCTACGACCGCAACAGCCCGCTTGCCTTCAACATCAACAACCTCGCGGTCAACGCGGGTGATGTCCTGCGCTTGCAGTTTCAGCGCACCGCCGGACAGACCTTCGGCACGATTGCCGGCGTGAACTTCTCGGTTACTGAGACGACCCAGGACGCCGTCCCTGAGCCGGCGTCACTGGTCCTATTTGGAACCGGCCTCGCGCTCTTGTCCCGCGCCGCCAAGAAACGGCGGGAATAGTCGCGTCAACGCGTCGGCGCAGGCGCCGGACGTCCGGTGACGACGTTGCCGTCGGCATCGCGGATTTCCGGTGTCCCGAGCTTCAGCCCCTGCAGACTCGGCGCGATCTTCGCGCGATCGCCAACGGCGATGACGACCACCTTCGCCGGATCCACGTGCGCGGCCGCGGCCGCCTTCGCCTGATCGCTCGTCACCGCCGAGATCTTGTCGCCGATCTTCGAGTAGTAGTCGATGCCCAGATCGTAGATGAACGTATTGGCGGTCGTGCCGGTCATGCTGCGGCTGGTCTCGAAGTTGGCCGGCAGCGAGCGGACGATCGAGTCCTTGGCGAGCGCGAGTTCCTCGGTTGACAGCGCCGCGTCGCGAATCCGCCCCAGCTCCTTCAGGATCTCGGACACTGCCGGCGCCGTGACGTTCGTCCGCACGCCGGTCGAGACCAGGAACGGTCCCGCGGTCCGGCGGAACACGAACTGCGAGCTGGCCCCGTAGGTGTAGCCATGCTCTTCGCGCAGGTTCAGGTTGATCCGGCTCGAGAACAGGCCGCCGAGCGCCTCGTTCATCACGATGAGCGGCTCGTAGTCAGGCGTGTTCCTGGGCACGCCGACCGACGCGACCCGCAGCTGCGTCTGCGGTGCGCCCGGTTTGTCGACGATCACCAGCCGTGCCTTCGTCGTCGCCGGCGCCGGCAAGGTCGGCTGCGCCGGTTCACCCTTCGCCCAGTCGGCAAACACCTTTTCGACGAGCGGCTTCAACTCGGCGACGGTCATTCGCCCGGACACGATCAGCGCCGCGTTGTTCGGCACGAAGTTCTTGGACCAGAACGCCTGCAGGTCGTCGCGCGTCATCGCCTTGTTCGACGCTTCGGTGCCGACTTCCGTGAAACCGTACGGATGGCCTGACCCGTAGAGCGCCGCCGCCATCACCGCGCTGGCCGCGCCGTTGGGATTCTCACGCTGCTGAACCAGGCGCGCCAGGCGGCTCGCCCGCTGCCGATCCACTTCCTCCGCCGGGAAGCTTGGCTTGCGCGCGACATCAGCCATCAGCGCCAGCATCTGCGGGAACGTCCGGGCCAGCGAGCTGGCTGAAATCTGCGACGCGTCCATGGTCGACGAGGTGCTGAGCGCGCCACCGAGTTGGGCGACTTCGTCGGCAATCTGGAGCGCGTTCTTCCCGCCGGCGCCCTCGTCGAGCATTTCCGCGGTGAAGTTGGCCAGACCCGGCTTGTCGACCGGATTCGCGCCGCTCCCGGTCTTGACGACCAGCGTCGCCGAGAGAAACGGCAGCCCTTCGCGCTCGTTGACGAGCACGGTCAGACCGTTCGGCAGCTGGAACGATGCGGGAACGGGGATCGTGAGCGCCCGCGCTTCGGCGGCCTTGGGCTGATCGTTGCGCCACGGCTCGTCCGGGTTGACCGACTCGACGCCGACGCCTTTGCCGGCATCCTTCGCCACGGTCGGTGTTTCGATTTCCGGACCGAGCTCCTTCTCTCCCGGCACGGCGTGGACCACGACGCGTGCGGTCGTCGCCAGCTGCTGCGTCGCGAAGGCCTTGACCGTGGCCGGCGTGACGTCGCGATAGCGCTGAATGTCCTTCGGCAAGTAACCGGGATCGCCCAGGTAATGGTTGTAGGTGTTCAGGCGATCGGCCACGCCGCCAAAGCCGCCCAGGTTCTCGAGCCCTTCAATGATTCGCGTCTCGATGACGTTTCTGGCGCGATCGACTTCGGCCTGCTCCGGTCCGGTCTCTCGGAACTTCGTGAGCGCTTCGTCGAGCGCCTTTTCGATCTCTTCCGCGGTGTGACCGGGACGCGCCGTCGCCTCGATCGTGAAGACCGAGCCGAGCATCAGCGAATACTGCTGCGCGGTCACCGACTGCGCGATCTGCTTCTCGTAGACGAGCGACTTGTAAAGGCGGCTCGACTTGCCGCCGCCCAGTACGGACGAGGCGATGTCGGCGTCGGCGTCGCCCGGCTGGTAGTACGACGGCGTGATCCAGGACATCGACACGCGCGGGAGCTCGACCTGGTCCTTCACCACGACGCGCCGCTCCTCGGTGATCTTCGGCGTGACGACCGACGGCTTGGGCACTGGATCGCCCTTTTTGAACGGGCCGAAGTACTTCTCGACGAGCGCCTTCGTCTTCGCCTTGTCGATGTCGCCGACGATCGCCAGGCTGGCGTTGTTCGGCGCGTAATACAGCTTGAAGAACTTCTTCACGTCGTCGAGCTTCGCGGCCTGGATGTCGGCGTGCGATCCGATAACGCTGGCGTAGTACGGGTGAGTCTTGGGAAAGAGGGTGTGGAACAACGCCTCGTCGACGATCCCGTACGGCTGGTTCTCGACGCTCTGGCGGCGCTCGTTGCGAACGACGGCCTGCTGATTGGCAAAACTCGCCTGGTCGACCACGTCGAGCAGATAGCCCATGCGGTCGGACTCGAGCCAGAGCCCGAGTTCGAGCTGGTTCGCCGGCAGCGTCTCGAAGTAATTGGTGCGATCGAAGTCGGTGGTGCCGTTGATGTTGCTGCCGCCGGCGCCTTCGACGATCTGGAAATACTTGTCGGGCGGCACGTGCTTCGAGGCCTGGAACATCATGTGCTCGAAGAGATGCGCGAACCCGGTCCGCCCGACGTCTTCGTTCGCCGGACCGACGTGATACCAGAGGTTCACCGCGACGAGCGGCAGCCGGTGATCCTCGGAGAGGATCACGTCGAGTCCGTTCGGCAGCGTGTATTTCTCGAAATCAATCTTGGGGAGGGCATCGGCCTGCTTCGCGGGCGCGGCAGCGGGCGGCGCGCTCGACGTGCAGGCGCTGGCCGCGGCGAGCAGCAGCCCCGTCAGAACGAATCTCGCAAGAGTGCGTGGTGAGTTCATAAGGCGGTCCTCAGGACTCAGGCGACTTTATCAGACGACGGCGACCTCACAATAGACGGGCGCGGAACTTCGGCACTGACGAGTGCGTAGGTCCTCATGTTGACTGTCCACACAAGATGTGCGACTCTCATGTTGTCTTTCAACAGAGGACCCCGACATGACTGACGGCCCCAACGAAGTCCAATACGGCACGCTCGATCTGATGGTTCTCAAGACGCTGGATGCGATGGGGCCGCTCCATGGCTACGGGATCGCACGGCGGATCGAGCAGGCCGCGCAGGGATCGCTGGCGCTCAATCAGGGCACGATCTATCCGGCGCTGGTTCGCCTCGAAAACAAGGGCTGGATCGCCAGCGACTGGGGCACGAGCGACAACAACCGCCGCGCCCGCTTCTACGAAATCACCCGCAGCGGCCGCCGCCAGCTCGCCGTCGAGGTCGAGGGCTGGGCAAAAACAGTGGCCATGGTCAACCGGCTGCTGAGCGACCAGGCATGACGGCGCCACGATCGTTCATCGCCAGACTGATCGGCACCGTCACCCGGCGGCGCAGCGACGCCCGCCTGCAGGAAGAAATTCAGGCTCACCTGCAGGGCTTGACCGAAGAGTTCATCGCCGCCGGCCTGGCCCCTGCGGCCGCCCGGGCCCGCGCCCGGCGCGAGTTCGGCAACGTCGAGGCGATCAAGGAATCCACGCGCGACGAATTCAGCTGGCCGGCGCTCCAGTCGCTGGTGCAAGACGTCCGTTTCGCGCTCCGCCAGCTGCGGCGGAGTCCGTCGTTCACGATCACCGCCATCCTCACGCTCGCGATCGGCATCGGCGGCACCTCGGCAATCTTTTCGGTGATCGACACCGTGATGCTGCGACCGCTTCCGTACAGCCACTCTGAGCGGCTGGTCACGCTGCAGGAAACGCTGCCGACCTTCGGACCATTCCCGGTCAGCGCAGCCGACGCCGACTACTGGCGCGAGCACACCTCGTCATTCGAAGCCATCGCGCTGGTGAGCGGCCGCGCGCTCAATATCACCGGCGCCGGCGAACCCGAACGGCTCATCACCGGTACCGTCACGCCGAACTTCTTCCGGATCCTCGGCGCCACGACCCAACTCGGACGGCTGCCGATCGACGACGAGGATCAACCCGGCCGCGATCTGGTGGTCGTGCTCAACGACAATTTGTGGCGCCGGCGCTTCAATGCCGATCCGGCGATCGTCGGCCGCACTGTGCAGTTGAACGGGGTCGCGCACGAAGTGATTGGCGTCCTGTCGCGCGACTTCAGCGCGCCGAACACCAAGCTGCTCCACTCGCTGCCGACCCGCGAAGTGACACCCGACCTGTGGAAGCCGCTGGCGCTCGCACGCACGGAAAAGCCAGCCATCGGCGGCTATAGCCTTGCTTGTGTCGCGCTCCTCAAACCTGGCGTCACCGCGGCGCAGGCGCGTCAGGATCTTGCCGCCGCGCAGTCGCGCCTCGTCGCCTCGATTCCCAACAAAGGCCGCCTCGAGACGGTCTTGACGCCGATGCAGGAGCAGATGGCCAGCCGCACGCGCGCCGGGCTCACGCTCCTGCTGGTCGCGGTCGCAGCCGTTCTGCTCATCGGTTCAGCCAACATCGTCAGCCTGCTGCTGTCGCGAACGCTGGCGCGGCGGACCGAGCTTTCCGTGCGCACCGCGGTCGGCGCCGGACCAAGGCGCATTGCACGGCAGCTGGTCGTCGAGAATCTCGTGCTCGGCGTCCTCGGCGGAGGCGTGGGCATCCTGGTTGCCCTGGCCGTTCTTCGCGTCATCGTCGCCACGGCGCCGGCCGAAGTCCCGATGATCGACGAGGTCGCGATCGACGGTCGTGTGCTCGCGTTTGCCGCAGGTCTGTCTCTCGTCTGTGGCTTGCTGATTGGCCTTGCCCCGGCGTGGCGGTACCGGAACGCCGAGCTCCGATCGGCGCTGAACGGCCGCGGACCGCAGCACGTGTCGTTGCGGGTTCGTTCGGTGCTGGTCGTTGGCGAAATCGGTCTGGGTGCCGCGGCGGTCGCCGTGGCCATTCTGCTGCTGCAAAGTTTTGCCGCGATCGTCGGCGTCGAGCGCGGCTTCACCACCGAGCGCGTCCTCACAACGGATCTGAACCTGGCCGGTCCACGTTACGAGAAAAGTCAGCAGCAGGCGCTCTTCGTCGACGCAGTGGCCGAGGATCTGCGCCGCGAAGCTGAAGTCGCGACCGTTGCGGTGTCGACACAACTGCCGCTGACCGGCACGGGCGCGCTGAGTGCCTTGTCCGTCGAGGGGACGACTGCGCCAGCGACCGAGCGTCCGTCGGCCGACGTCCGCAGCGTTTCCTCCGAGTACTTCAAGACGCTCGCCCTGCCGGCGCGCAGCGGCCGGCTGTTCGAAGCCGCCGATCGCGATCGCAACGTCGCCGTCGTCTCCGAGCAGCTCGCCCGGCGCGGCTGGCCCGGACAGGATCCGGTTGGCCGCCGTTTCCGGTTCGGCGTCAACCCGCAGGCGACGCTGTACGAAGTCATCGGCACCGTGGCCGATCTCCGCGGCACTTCGCTGGATCAGCCGATGACGCCAACGGCCTATGTGCCGTATCCGCAGCGCAGCCAAGGCGGCGTGAGCCTGATCGTGAAGACAACTGCGGATCCGAACCGGGTCGCCGCCACGGTGCGGCGCGCGCTTCGGCAACACGACCCGCAGCTCCCCCTTCTGGCCACCCGGACGATGGAGGATGTCGTCGACGACTCGCTGGCGGGGCGGCGCTTCCAGCTCCGGCTGGTGAGCATCTTCGCGCTGCTGGCCGCGCTCCTTGCCGGCGTCGGCGTCTACGGTGTCATGACGTCCTCGGTCACCCAGCGCGCGAATGAAATCGGTGTCCGCCTCGCCCTTGGCGCGCGGCCAGCCGGCGTCCTTGGTCTGGTGCTCCGCGAGGCGCTCGTCCTGTCCGTCGGCGGTTTGGTGGTGGCGGCTGCGATCGGATTGGCCGGCAGCTCCTTCCTGCGATCGCTGCTCTTCAACGTCACGCCGTTCGATCCAGGCGCGCTTGCGATCACTGCGGCCGCCGTCCTCGGCACCGCCATCCTCGCCGCCGCCGCGCCCGCTCTCCGCGCGAGCCGCGTCGATCCGATGACAGCACTGCGCAACGACTAATGCCGCACGTGTAATCCGGCTAAAGCCGGACGCCACCGAAATCACGAGCGTCCGGCGCACCTCGCACTTCGCACTGCGCACCGCGCACCAGCACCGTGCACGGTGCACCGCGCACTCCGCACTGCTCCTATAGAATGTCCGAATGGCCCGTTACACCCTCGTCTATGGCGTCCGGCTGATTCCTGAAGGCTCGCTCAAGGCACTCGAAGATGCACGGATGACGCTCACCGACGGCTCGACCGCCGGGCTGACGCTGCACACCTTCGACGGCACCATTCCACAGCTGCGCCGCTCGCTCGACCGCAGCCTCGACGCATTCTTCGATCTGCTGCCTGGCGCGGAAGACGAGGACCTCGAGAAGTTCGCGGACTGAGGAATGACCGTCGTCTTCAAAGCGCTCGCCGCCAACAAACTCAACCTTCTCATCGTTGCGGCGCCGGCGTCGTGGGTGCTGCACCAGATCGCGCCCGAATCGCCGTGGGTGTTTCTGCTGACCGCGCTGTCGCTCGTCCCACTGGCTGGCATCATCGGCCTCGGCACCGAGGAACTCGCCTGCCGGTCGGGGCCGGCCTTCGGCGGTTTCCTGAACGCCACCTTCGGCAACGCCGCGGAACTCATCATCGCGGTCGTCGCCCTCGGCGAAGGGCACATCGAACTCGTGAAGGCGTCGATCACCGGCAGCATCATGGGCAACCTGCTGCTCGTCCTCGGCGCGTCGTTTTTCGTCGGCGGGCTCGGCCGCCGGTCGCAGAAATTCGATCGCACGGCGGCGTCGAACACGGCGGTCGTGCTGTTTTTGGCCGTGGTCGCGCTGATCATGCCGGCGGTCTTCGACCTGGCGCTCTACGGCAATCTCGAAGCGCATCCAGCAGCGATCGATCGCCTGAGCTTGTGCACAGCCGTCGTGCTGATGGCGGCGTATCTCGGCAACCTGATTTACGCCTTCAACGCGCAACGCGATCTGCTGCGCTCCGCAAAGGTCGACAAGCACCACGAAGGACACGGGATGTCGGTGGCACAGGCCACTGGTCTCCTCGCCCTCGGTACCGTGCTCACGACGGTTCAGGCCGAGATTCTCGTTGGCGCGATGCAGCCGGCCTTGGCGCAGTTCGGATTCACCGAACTCTTCGTCGGTGTCATCGTCGTCGCGGTCATCGGCAACGCCGCCGAACACTACTCCGCGATCACCGCGGCTCACCGGGACGAGATGACCCTGGCCGTCGAGATCTCCGTCGGCAGCAGCGCGCAGATTGCGCTCTTCGTCGCCCCGGCCGTCGTCCTCTACTCCTTCGCCATCGGCAAACCGATGTCGATGCTCTTCAACGCGTTCGAGATTGCCGCGATCGCGCTCTCAGTGATGGCGACGCAGATGGTCGTCGCCGACGGCGAGAGCAACTGGGTGGAAGGCCTGCAGCTGATGTCGGTCTATCTGATCCTGGGGCTGGCGTTTTACTTCGTGCCGTAGCTGGGACTCGGGGCTGGGGACTAGGGGCTAGGGCTACCGCTCAGCGTATTTCCGGAGGAAGGCGATCATGCGCGGCCAGGCTTTCTCGGTCGCGGCCATGTTGGCGGCGCTGGCCATCTGCGTCCGCAGGAATCCGCTGACGGCGCCGTCGTAGATTTCGTACTCGAACACCTTCGACCGTTCACGAACCCGCGTCGCACCCGCCAGGAGCGCGTCGCGCGTCGTCGCGCTTTCCGCACCATACAGACCGAGCATCGGGGCCGCGATGGCGTCGACGGAATCCGGCGCAGCGCCGTAGTAGACGACCGCGGCGTTCACGTTCGGCTGCGCGGCGGCATACGCAACGGCAATCGAGGCCCCAGGGCCCAGACCGACCACCGCGGTGCGACCACTGGCAGCGCGCAGACCAAGGCCAAACTCGCGCACCGCATCAATCCGCCGGTTGACAATCTCGCGTGAATCGTCTCGCAACGCCGCGAGGTCCGGCACCAGCGTGATGAAGCCTTCGGCGGCAAACTGATCGGCGACCGCTCGCACCCAGTCGCCGAAGCCGGAATCGTCCACGATGACGACGGCGACCGCGGCCCCTGATCGGCGTTCCGGAAAAACGATCAACGCCTCGACATTCGACGCGCCCTCGCCGAGCTCAACGACTTCGCCGTGACGATGCGACTTCCTGACCCGCTCGCTCGCATGTTCATCGTCCGCGGGCAGATCGTTGTTGTTCATCGAGTGGCCTGGCGCCATTCCGCCCGGTGCACTGTGAACGTGATCCTGCGCAACCGCAAGGCGCGCGGACAGCAGCAGTGTGAGCAGGAACGTGGTGCGACGTACGAGGTGCGAGGTGCGGCTGAAGCAGAGGAGAGCTGAGCGCCCGTCAGTTCTGCGCATTGCGCCACTCTTCGAGCAGTCGCGCCGCATTGCCGGCAACCGAACGAAGTCCAGGCGACCAGCCGAGGGCGCGGGCCCGCGGACTGCGAACGACCTGGTCGAGTGACAGCGCCTCGGCATAGATCCCCATCTTGGCTCGCGCTTCCTCGAGCGGCACGTGCCGCACGTCCGGACGGAACGCCAGGTAGGGTCCGATCGATCCGACGATGTCGTTCACGCGCTCGTCGCCTTCGTCGTTCGCGTGATACACGCCGTGCGTGGCTTCGTGCGCCGCCAGCCTGACGTAGAGGTCGGCGAGATCGCGATCGTAAATGAGCGGCCAGCGGTTCGTGCCATCGCCGACGACGCGGACGAGCCCGTTCGAGGCTGCCTTGAACAGATCGCCGACCATGCCGTCGCCGCCACCGTAGACATGACCCGGACGAACCACCATGGTCCGCAGCCGATCGCTGCCTTCGGCGAGCACACGGTCCTCGTGATCGGGACGCCATGAGACGAGGGCGATCGGACTGCGCGGGGCGTGCTCGTCGACCGGTTCCGGCGTCCGTCCCAGCACGCTGGTGCCCGACGTGTAGATGATGAAACGGCTCGGCGGCGTGCCGGGGGCAGCCGTCCGCGGACGTTTGGCCGCGTCGATCAGGACGTCGAGGGCCAGGCGGTCGACTTCGGGCCCGCGCCCGTTCAAGCCGTCGAACGCGGCGTGGATGTAGCCGTCCTGCGCCGCAGCGGCTCCCCGGTACGACTCCGGATCAGAGAGATTGCCGATGACCGGGTGGGCGCCGCGAGCCGCGACACGCGCGGCTTTATGCTGATCGCGAACGAGCGCGGTGACCGAGTGTCCGGCTTTGATGAGCGCGTCGAAAACGGCTCCACCGACGTAGCCGGTTGCCCCGGTCAGAAAAATGCGCATGAAGAGCGCTCAAGCTTACAGCAGTACGCTCGAGTCGCAAATGGGACCGGCTCATCAACGTGCGGTTGACGCCGATGTCTTCGCCGGCGCCTCAAAGAACGCCTTGAAGCCGCGATAGAGCTCCCACAAATCGACCTTGGCGGAGATGTCCATTGGCGAGTGCATGCTCAGAATGCCGATGCCCACGTCGGCGGCGTCCATGTCCGCGTTCGCGAACCACTGGGCGATCGTGCCGCCGCCGTAGCCGGCGCGATACGAATGCGTCTGCCAGTGCACGCCGGCGTCGGTGAAGAGACGCCGCAACTGCGCGAAATATTCGCCGTCGGCCTGACGTCCGGCACCGTACTCCTTGAAGACCAGCCCCCAGCCGAGACGCGCGGAGCCGTTGGCGAGATAGGGGCCCGGAAAGACCGGATCGAGCGCCGTCGTGCAGTCGGAGACCAGCACCTGCGTCGCGCGCAGGGCGTGGCGCAGCATCAGGTCGTTGTACGTGGGCTCCTGCGCAGCGATGATTTCAGCGACGAGCGTCCGGAACCACTCCGAGTCGACGCCGCTCGACCACGAGTTCACTTCCTCGTTGTTCACGCCGTAGGCGATGGCGGTCTTGGCCGGCGAACGGACTTCGACAATCGCGCGAAACGACGCAAAGCCGTTCGACCGGTCGTCGTGGCCGTAGGCGCCGATCAACTGCTTGTCGAGGCCGACGTCGACCGGCATCTGGGCCGGCACGATCTGCAGATCCGCTGACAGGAAGTCGTCCGGCGTGAGGTTGTATTTGTCCTTGAGCGCCTTGAGCGCCGCGTCGCGAGTGAGCGCGAGAATCGGATCGAGTTCCTCGGTCTGGATCACGTCGCGGTTGCGGCGCTCGAGGAAGTCGCGGTCGACGTGCGGCGCCAGATCCGCCACCATCAGGACGCCGTCCGCCGGATCGTGGCCGATGTCGATCGTCACCGTCGAGCCATCGAGACGCGTCGCGCGTCCGATCAGCGCCAGCGGCCGATTCACCCACTGATAGTTCTTCAGCGAGCCATGGGTCGTCGTATCGAAGAGCGAAATCTCGAAGCTGTCGCGAAACGGCTTCGGCTTGAGCCCGAGCCGCACCGAGTCGTTGTGCGTGTTGACGATGCGGCCGCCTGACGCCATCGGCTCGCTGCCGACGACGAACGCCACGATCGTCCGGCCGCGGTTGATCGCGTACCACCGGCTGCCCGGTCGCACGTCGCCGCGCGCCGGCGAGACCGGCCACGGCTTGAAGCCGTTCGCTTCGACGAGCTTCGCGGCTTCGGTGACGAACTGCATCTCGCTCTTGGCGCGGCCGATGAACTGCTTGAAGTCGTCGCCGAACCGCATCACCTCGGTGCGCTGCCCCGCCGAGAGCCGCGGCCACACCGGTCCGGGCTCCTGCGCATGCACGACCGAACTGAATACCGCGGCAACACCCAAAAGGACGAGAAACATGCGACGCATGATGAGCCTCATGGCTTGTGACTGACGAACTGACGACTGGCGGACTGACGGACTGACGGACCGGCCGACGGACGTGGCCTATCATAGTCGCTGCCGTGCGCCGCGAGACGCTCCTCGACTTCTTCCACGACCTGTCGGCCGCACGCGGTCCCTTCCTCGTTCACGACGACGGGTTTCGGAGCCGGACGTTTACGTATGAGGAGGTCGGCCGCGGCGCGCGGGGGTTTGCCGCCCGCCTGACCGCCGCCGGGATCGGCAAAGGCGACAAGGTCGTCTTCTTCAGCGAAAACCGCCCCGAGTGGATCATCGCGTTCTGGGGCTGCCTGCTCGCCGGCGTCGTCGTCGTGCCGGTGGACTACCGATCCTCGCCGGACTTTCTCGCCCGCGTCGGCCGCATCGTCGCGACGAAGCTGGTGCTGGTCGGCCAGGACGTCCCGCCGGTCGCCGCCACCGCGCCGGTCTGGCGGCTGCACGAACTCGACTGGCCTGACGGCACGCCGCCGGCGCTTGCCGTCACGCGCGACGACATCGCCGAAATCATCTTCACCTCGGGCGCGACCGCCGAACCCAAGGGCGTCGTCATCACCCACCGGAACGTGCTGGCGAACATCGTGCCGGTCGAAGGCGAAGTGGTGAAATACCGGAAGTACGGCAAGCCGTTCTTCCCGCTGCGCTTCCTGAACCTGCTGCCGCTCAGCCACATGTTCGGCCAGGCGATGGCGACGTTCATTCCGCCGATGCTGCCGGGCGTCGTCGTGTTCATGCGCGGCTACAACCCGGGCGACATCGTCGATCAGATCAAGAAGCGGCGGATCTCGGTGCTGGTGTCGGTGCCGAAGATTCTGGACGTCCTGCGCGACCAGGTGCTGAAAGTCGCGCCGGCGACGCCCGACTTGATTCGTGCCGGAGCGAACGCGAAGGGCGGTGCGGTCAAGCGAATCGCCGGACGCTGGTGGCGCCACAGCACGGTGCATCGCCTGTTCGGCATGAAGTTCTGGGCGTTCGTCGTCGGCGCGGCGCCGCTCGAAAGCGAGCTCGAATCGTTCTGGGGCGAACTCGGGTTCGCGGTGATTCAGGGTTACGGACTGACGGAGACGGCGCCGATCGTCACGCTCAATCATCCGTTCGGAACGAAGCGCGGGTCGGTCGGCAAAGCGATCGCCGGTGTGCAGATGAAAATCGCGGACGACGGCGAGATCCTCGTCAAAGGGGAGAACGTCACCACCGGCTATTTCAACGCGCCGGATGAAACCGCGCATGCGTTCGCCGACGGCTGGTTTCACACCGGCGATGTCGGCGAAATCGGACCCGATGGCCAGGTCTTCATCCGCGGCCGCAAGAAGGAAATGATCGTCACGTCCGAAGGGCTGAACGTGTTCCCCGAGGACGTCGAGCGCGTGCTCAATCAGCTTCCGGGCGTGAAGGACTCGGCGGTCGTCGGCGCCGGCCCGAGCGGCGACGAGCGCGTGCACGCCGTCCTCGTGCTCGAGCCTGGCGTGCAGGTCGACACGATCGCCGGCCTGGCCAACGTGCAGCTGTCCGATCATCAGAAGATTCGCCGGGCGCTGGTCTGGCCCGAGCCGGAGCTGCCGCGAACCGAAGGCACGCGGAAACTGAAACGCGCGGCCATTCGCGATTGGGTCAAGAGCGGCGGTCAGCCGCGGGCGGTGCAGGCCGGAAGCGACGCGCTGGCGGCGCTGGTCGCGAAGTACGCCGGACGCGAACAGGTCGCGTCGACCGCGACGATCGAGGAACTCGGTCTCAGCTCGCTCGAGCGGGTCGAACTGATGGTGGCGCTCGAGGATCGCTTTCAGACGCGGATCGACGAAGGGGCGTTCGCGGACGTCCGGAACATCGAGGATCTACGCTCGCTCGTCGAGAAGGGCACGACCGACGCCAGCGCGCGACACGAGCCGGTGGACTTTCCGTCGTGGAACAGATCCTGGTGGGCGCGGACGATCCGGCGCGCGAGTCTGCCGACCTGGATTCTGCCGTGGGCGCGCCTCTTCGCGTGGCTGACGGTAGAGGGGCGCGAACATCTGGACCGGCTCGATCGACCAGTCATCTTCGCCGCCAACCATCAGAGTCACATGGACGGCCCGGTGATCCTCACCGCGTTGCCGCGGCGCCTCCGCTACCGCGTGGCGCCGGCGATGGCCAAGGAGTTCTTCAAGGCGCACTTCTTCCCCGAGCAGTACGGACGGAAGGCGTGGTTCACGAACAGCCTGAACTACTACCTCTCTTCGCTGTTCTTCAACGCCTTCCCGTTGCCGCAGCGCGAAGCGGGGGCACGACAAACGCTGCGCTATATCGGCGAGGTGCTCGAGGACGGGTTTTCGGTGCTGATTTTTCCGGAAGGCAAGCGCAGCGAAACCGGCCAGATCGATCGCTTCCGGCCCGGAATCGGGATGATCGCGTCCCGTCTTGGTGTCCCGGTCGTGCCGGTCCGAATCGACGGGCTGGACAGGGTGCTTGCCGTCGGCTGGACCATGGCGCGTCCCGGACGGGTCCGCGTGGCCTTTGGCGCACCCCTCACACTCACCGGGGACGACTACGAGGCGCTGGCCCGGCAGGTCGAGGACGCGGTCCGCGCCCTGTAGGGCGGGTCCATCCCGGCGCGGCGGACGGCCACCGTCACTTCCCTAGATCATCTAAGGCAACCTTTTCCGGGCGGGCATCGTCCAAGTCCCTCAGATTATCTAGGGAAGGGGCAGCCCATGGGTGTCCGGAAAGTCGATCTGCTGCAGGGCACGCTCGATCTGCTGATTCTCAAGTGCCTGGCCAACGACGCCAACCACGGCTACGGCATTGCGCTCCGGCTGCATCAGTTGTCTGACGATGCGCTGAAAGTGGAGGAAGGATCGCTGTACCCGGCCCTCTACCGGCTCGAGCAGCAAGGCTTGATCGAGTCCGAGTGGCGCGCCACGGAAAACAATCGCAAAGCCAAGTTCTACAAACTGACGCGCAAAGGCCGCCACGCCGCACTGGCGGAGCTGGACGCCTGGCTTCGACTGTCGGGCGCCGTCACCCGCGTGCTGCGGGCGCTCGAGCAGGGAGCGTGACATGCGCTACGTACCGCGCCCACTGCAGCGTCTCGTCGCGCCGCTCATCTGGCAGTCGCATGACAGCGAGATGGAGGCAGAGATGACCTTCCACATCGACAAGATGACCGACGAACTCGTGCAGGGCGGAATGAATGCAGACGCAGCGCGTGCCGCCGCCCGCCGCCGCTTCGGCAACCTGCGCCGGCTCAAGGAACGAGGCCACGACGAGATCGCTGCACCGTGGAGCGAGGCGCTGGTGCGAGACGTCAGGCACATGGCTCGCGGGCTGCGGCGAAGCCCGGGGTTCGCAGCGATCGTGATCCTGACGCTCGGCCTCGCGATCGGCAGCAATACGGCGATCTTCTCGATCGTCGATCAGATCCTGCTCAGACCGCTGCCCTATCCGCGCGGCGAAAACGTCGTGCGCGTGTACGAGACGCTTCCGAACATCGGCAACAACGTCTCGTCGCCCGCCAACTGGCTCGATTGGCAGCGTGAGTCAAAGGCGCTCGAAGCGCTCGCCGGCTGGCGTCCGATGCCGCTCACGCTGACCGGCGACGGCGAACCGGTGCGCCTGAACGGCCAACTGGTCACCGGCGAATTCTTTCCGCTGCTGCGGGTCGCGCCCCTCATCGGCCGTACCGTCACCATGGCGGACGATCAGCCGAACGCGCCGATCGTAGGCGTCCTCAGTTACAAACTTTGGCAGCGGCGCTTTGGCGGCGATCCTTCCGTCATCGGACGCATGCTGCAGGTGAACGATCGGCCGGCGCAGATCGTCGGCGTGATGCCGCCCGGGTTCCAGTTCGTGCAACCGGACGTGGACATCTGGGGCGCGTGGCGCATCGATCGCACGATCCGCTACCGCGAAACCTCGGGGCGCTTCATGAACGTCGTCGCGCGGCTCCGCGACGGATCGAGTCTCGGCGCGGCCCGTGCCGAAATGACCGGCATCGCGCAACGCCTCGCCGCGGCGTATCCGTTCAACCGCGGCTCCTCGGTCGCGCTGATCCCATTGCGGGAAGATCTGACCGGCCAGGTACAGGCGTCGCTGCTGATGCTGTGGGGCGCCGTGACGCTCGTCCTCGCGATCGCCTGCTTCAACGTCGCCAACCTGCTGCTGGCCCGCGGCGCGGCACGGCGTCACGAAATCGCGATTCGCAGTTCGATTGGCGCTGGACGGGCGGCGATCGTCCGCCAGTTGCTCGTCGAAAGCCTCCTGCTCGCCACGTGCGGCGGCCTGCTCGGCATCCTGATCGCACGCGGCACGCTGACTGCGGTGACGGCGTTCGTTCCCGCGGAACTGCTGCGCGGTGCCGAACTGTCGGTCGACTGGCGGGTGATGGGCTACGCGCTCGTGCTCTCGCTGCTGACCGGACTGGTCGTCGGCCTGCTGCCGGCGTTTCTGGCCTCGCGGCAGTCGGCCGCGGACGCGATGCGAGCGACCGCGCCGACGCTCACGCGCGGCTCGCAGATCCGTCAACTGTTCGTCGTCGGCCAGGTCGCGTTGACGATGCTGCTGTTGAGCGGCGCCGGGTTGCTGGTGCGAACGCTGGTCTCGTTGGGGCAGGCGCAGATCGGGCTGGACCAGCACGGTGTCCTCACGATGGAGATCCAGTTGCCGACGGCGCGCTATAGCGGCGAGCCGACGCGACGCTTCTATCAGGAGGCCATCGCCGCGCTGAGGGCGCTTCCCGGCGTGCAGTCGGTGGCGGCGGCCAACAGCCTCGCTGTGATTGGCGACCCGCGCGGCGGAACCATCTTTCAACGCGGCGATCGACCGCCGATCCCGCTGATCGATGGTCAACCGATGCTCGATGGTCAGCCGATCGCCACGATTCGCGTCGTCACGCCCGGTTACTTCAGCACGATGCGCATCCCGATCCTCCGCGGCCGCGAGTTCACCGATGCCGACTTCGCGTCGCCGGCTCCAGGCTTCATCGTGAACGAGGCCTTTGCCCAGGCGCACCTGCGCGACGTGGACCCCCTCGCGACGACTCTCAGCGTCTGGATGGCGCGCACGAATCCGCAGGCACCAGTCCTTGGCGTTGTCGGCGACGTCAACGAGGGCTCGGTCCGCGACGGCGCGAAGCCGACGATCTACTACAGTCACCGTCAGCTTTCGGAAAACGTGATGATCGTCTTTCTTCGGTCCAGCCAGGCGGCAGCGCTCGCACCACCCGCGCTGGCGGCCATTCGCCGCATCGATCCGAATCTGGTCGTCACCAAGGTCCGCACGTTCGACACCGCCATCGACGAGAGCCTGGCGCGCGAACGACTGAGCGCGCTGGTCTCCGGCGGGTTCGCGTTGTCCGGGTTGCTGCTGGCGGCGCTGGGGTTGTATGGACTGCTGTCGTATCTGGTCGCCGAGCGGACGCGTGAAATCGGTACGCGGCTGGCGCTCGGAGCCCGGCTCGACCAGGTCATGAAACCGATCCTCGGCCGCGGCCTCGGACTGGTCAGCCTCGGGGCGGTCGCCGGAATCGCCGGCTCGGTGGCCCTTTTCCGGCTGCTTGCGGCGCTGCTGTTCGGCGTGACGGCGTACGATCTCCCCACCTACGCCAGCGTGTTCACGCTGTTGGTGCTCGTCGGCGCGCTCGCCTCCTACATTCCGGCCCGCCGCGCGGCGCGCGTCCAGCCGCTCGTCGCCCTGCGCCATCAGTAGCCCCTTCCTCGGCTTTTGTGGCACAATGTTTGTTTAGCAAGATGAAAGGACAGCTAGCCGTTTGAGCAAGGACGATCTCATCGACATGCAGGGTACGGTCGTGGCGGTTCACAGCGGCGGTCTTTACCGCGTGCAGTGCGACGCCGGCCACGAAGTGCTCGCCCAGTTGAGCGGCCGGATGCGCCGCTTTCGAATCAAAGTCGTTCCGGGAGATCGCGTGACCGTCGGCGTCTCGCCGTACGATCCCGTCCGGGGCATCATCACCTTCCGCGCGCGCTAGCCAGAACGAGTTGACCGGAAAAACAACCGAACGTCATCACCATCCCCGTCGTCATTCCGGGCGCCCCCCGGGAGGACGATCGCGCCGCCCGCCGAAGTCGTACACGGCCAAGCCCTCCGCGCATGCAGCACCAGCGCTCGAGGCGGTCGAGGTCGATTCGACGCCGCTGCCGTTCACGTCGCTCGGGCTCGACTCGCGGCTGCTCGAAGGCGTGCGCGATCTCGGGTTCAAAGACACCCGGCCGATTCAGAGCGCGGTCATCCCGCTCGCGATCGCCGGCAACGATCTGATCGCCTGCGCTGAAACCGGCACCGGCAAGACCGCCGCCTTTGTCGTCCCCACCCTGCAACGCCTGTTAACTCAATCGGTCGATGTAGTTGGGACCAGCTCGGAACCTGGCACCAAGCTGGCTCCGACCAAGAGTCGGGTCCTGGTTCTCGCGCCGACACGCGAGCTCGCGGTGCAGATCGAGGACGAGATTCACGGACTGGCCTACCACACGTCGGTGACCAGCGCGGCCGTATACGGCGGCGTCGAGATGGGGATGCAGGAGCGGGCCCTCAAGGCCGGCGTCGACATCATCGTCGCGACACCTGGACGCTTGATCGACCACATGCGCCAGCAGAACGCTGACCTCAGCGGTATCGAACTGCTGGTACTGGACGAAGCCGACCGCATGATGGACATGGGCTTCTGGCCCGATGTCCGCCGCATCATCGCCGCCATTCCCACGGTTCGTCAGACGCTGCTCTTCTCGGCGACGATGCCGGACGATGTGGTCCGGTTTGCACTCGAGATCGTGCGAGACCCGAAGTACGTGCAAGTCGGACATCGAAGCAAGCCGGCGAAGTCGATTTCGCACCGCGCCGAAGTGGTCGAAGAATCCGGCAAGCTGGAGTGGCTGATCAACTACCTGCGGCGGCCCGAGGGGCCGGTACTGGTGTTTTCGCGGACGAAGATCGGCGCCGACAAGCTCGCGCGGCGCCTGCAGGCGGCGGGCGTGAAGTGCGTGGCGCTGCACGCCGATCGCACGCAGGATCAGCGGCGCATCGCAGTCGAAGGATTCCGCGGCGGCCGCTACAACGTGCTGGTCGCGACCGACATCGCCGCGCGCGGCCTGGATATCGACGGCATTCACACCGTCATCAACTACGAACTGCCCGACTCTCCCGAGAGTTATGTGCACCGCGTCGGCCGCACCGGCCGCGCGGACGAAGTCGGACAGGCGATTACCTTGGTTTCACCAACGGAACGTCACGCCTGGGCGAGTATGGAAAAGTCCGTTGGCGTTCACATAGAATAATTTTTGATGTCGGATCCGCAACATCCCGCTCCGGAAACTCCGGATTCACCGGCCCCGCCAGGGGCGTCTGAAGCGGTCTTGAAGTTCAAGTCCTGCCGCTGGCGCCGTCCGCCCGAAGACGGACCCGAGTGCTGCGGCCACCGCGACGTCCTGCCGCTCGCCGGCACCAGCTTCAACCCTGAAGCGTGGTGTCCCGACTGCGCGTTCTTCAAGCTGCGAAGGACGCCGAAGAAGCGGGACCCGAACGAATATCGATATTAGGATTTCAGGATATTAGGATTTAGGGATTTAGAGACGCGTATCTCGCAATCCTAAAATCCTGAATTCCTTAAATCCCTAAATTCCAGCTACTCCGAGAATTCCTTGGCGAGCTCGACCCACTCTCCCTTCGGCGCGAGCTGTTGGTACGAGCGCCAGTGGGGGCGGGCGTCCTGCGACAGTCCCATTTTTTCCAGCGTCACGGCGAGATAGAAGTGCGTGTCCGCGTAGAACGGATTCAGGCGGAGCGCTTCCTTGTAGCAGGACTGCGCCTCAGAGTAGCGGCCGAGGTCGTGGTAGATGTTGCCGAGATTGAAGTGGGCCTCGAAGAAATCTGACTCGAGCCCAATCGCGCGCTCGTAGAGCGCCTGCGCTTCGACCAGTTCGTCGTGCGCGTAGTGGATGTTGGCCAGATTGATCAGCGCCGCCACCAGATAGGGATCCACCTCGAGCGCGCGCCGATAGGCGTTCGCCGCCTGCTCGCGCGTGGCTTCGTCGCCATCGTCCAAGGCCGAGCCGGCGCGGAAGTACTCTTCGGCGAGCGCGGTGTCGTAGACAACCGGCGGGGTGTCCGGTTTTGCCGGCTTCGCGGCCGGCGGCTTGCGCTGCAGCGTCAGAATCTTCGCCGGTTCGGCGTCGAGCCGGAAGTCGAACGTCAGCTGTCCCTGGCGCGCCGTGAGCAGCGCGCGGACGGTGGTCAGAAACGGGCGGCCGCCTTCGATGTCGTCGTTGATCTGCTTGATCGTCGCCAGATCCTGAAACGCGAAAAACGTGTCGGCGTTGGTCTTCAGGACCGGCTGGATGATGCCGCACTTCATCAGATAGCGCAGATGGTCTTCTCTGAGCCCGCGGTAGCGGATGAGGACGTCGCGCAGCGCGTGATACTGCCGCCGCAACGCCTCGAGTGTCGGGACGCCGGCAATCGTGCAGAACTCGTCCTCGGTGAGGATTCGGATCGACGCGCCATCCTGCGCCTTCAGCTCCTCGGCACGCCGCAGCTTCTGGCTCTTCTCAGACGACGGGCCGAAGCCTTCGCCGCCGACGACGACCATGGTGGTTTTCGCGTTGACGTCTTCCCCGGTCGTACCGCCCAGACGCGCCACCAGCGCGCGCGCATCTTTTCTGCCGAGCGAACTGAGCTTTCCGGTGAAAACGACGAGATGGCCGGCGAGTGGAAGCGTGGGTGATCCTGGCGGCGATGAGGACAAACAGCCTCCTGCCTCCGACGTGGGTCAGGCGGGAACGGCGTAAAGATGATGGAGAATGGGCCGGAAGTCAATATGGACCTCGAACGTCCCCTCCTGGCCGGCGACGTCGGCGGCACGAAGACGCAGCTCGGGCTCTTCGAACCCGGCCGCACGCGTCCCGTTCAACGCGTCGTCCGCGAGTTCGTCACGACGGACTATCCCGATCTGACGGCGGTCATTTCCGCGTTCGCCGCCGATCCCGAGGTCCGCGGCACGGAACCGGGCAGCGCCTGCTTCGGCGTCGCCGGTCCGGTGCTCGGCGACACGGCGCAACTGACGAACGTGGACTTCACCATCAACGCGCCGGCCATCAGTCAGGCCTTTGCGATTCCACGGGTCTCACTCATCAACGATCTGGTTGCGATGGCGTGGGCGGTTCCGCTTCTGACAGACGACGAAGTCGCGGTGCTGCAGGAGGGCACACCGGATCCGGACGCCAACATGGCGCTCATCGCCGCCGGAACCGGACTGGGCCAGGCGCTCCTGCACCGCGTCGGCGATCGCTTCATTCCGTCGCCGACGGAAGCTGGCCACGCCGACTGGGCGGCGCGGACCGAGCGCGACATCTCGATCCTGCGCGGGCTGACTGAACGGCTGGGTCGCGTCGAAGTCGAGCAGATCCTCTCGGGGCGCGGGCTCGCCAACATCCACTCGCTCACCCACCAGAGTCCATGTGCATACGTGGACGACGAAGACGATCCGCAGGCGCCGGCCGCAATCTCGCGCGCGGCGCTGGAGCGCCGCTGCAGCGGCTGCGTCGAAGCGCTGCAGATTTTCGTGGAAGCGTACGGCGCCGAGGCGGGGAACGTGGCGCTCAGGAGTCTGGCGGCGGCCGGCGTCTATGTTGGCGGCGGCATCGCGCCGAAGATCCTGCCGGCGCTCACCGACGGCCGCTTCATGCGCGCGTTTCTGGACAAGGGATCGTTCCGCGACCTGCTGTCACGCGTTCCAGTGCGCGTGATTCTGAATCAGACGGCGGGACTGCTTGGCGCGGCTGCCGCAGCCGCCAACCCGCGATGAAACCATTCAGAATCCACGTCGCGGACGAGGTCCTCGAGGATCTTCACGCACGGCTCGATCGGGTCCGCTGGCCTGACGAATCGTCTGGCAGCGGCTGGTCGCACGGATCGAGCCTGGCGTACATGAAGGATCTGGTCGCTTATTGGCGAGGCAGCTACGACTGGCGCGTTCACGAAGCGCGCCTGAACCAGCTGCCACAGTTCGTCGCATCGATCGACGGTACGGACGTGCATTTCATCCACGTCCGCGGCGTCGGACCGCGCCCGCTGCCGCTGGTGCTCTCGCATGGGTGGCCGGGATCGATCGTGGAATTCGAGCAGCTGATTCCGCGGCTGACCGATCCGGCCCGCTTCGGCGGGGATCCGGCAGACGCCTTCACCATCGTCGCGCCGTCGCTGCCCGGCTACACGTTCTCGTTCACGCCGGATCGCCGTTTCAATCTCCCGGACATCGCCCGAACCTTCGACACGCTGATGACCAGCGTCCTCGACTATCCGCGGTTTGCCGCGCAGGGCGGCGACTGGGGCGCCTTCGTCAGCGCGCAGCTCGGTGCCGCGCACGCGGATCATGTCGTCGGCATCCACGTCACGCTGCTCTGGGGTCCGCGGGAGTCGACGCCGAAGGCGGAGACCGACGAGGAGCGCGCCTACCTGGCGGAGCTTCAGCATTGGACGCGCGAGGAGATGGGCTATCAGACCATCCAGGGCACGAAGCCGCAGACGCTCGCCTACGGACTGACCGACTCGCCCGTCGGTCTGGCGGCCTGGATCGTCGAAAAGTTCCGGGGCTGGAGCGATTGCGGCGGCGATGTTGAGCGGCGGTTCTCGAAGGACACGCTGCTGACGAACATCATGCTCTACTGGGTGACCGGCTCAATCAACGCGTCCTTCTGGCCGTATTGGGCCCGGCGCCATGAGCCGTGGCCCCTCAGCGAACAGACCCCCGTCGTCGTGCCGACCGCCTACGCGTCGTTTCCGCACGAGATCCTGCACCCGCCGCGCACGTGGGTACATCGCGCGTATCCAAACATCCGCCGCTGGACCGAGATGAAATCCGGCGGTCACTTCGCCGCGCTCGAGGAACCGGACGCGCTCGCCGCCGACATCCGCGCGTTCTTTCGCGAGCTGCGATGAATCCGACGGTACGCCCGGCTTCATTCCCTCTTGAGCAGCTGCGCGAGCGCATCGCGGTGGGTCGCGAGAAACAGCCGGTCCTTGTCGCGGCCGGCGGCGTGCTTCGATGTCACGATGTGGAGGAGCCTGGCGACCGGGATGTCAATCGCGTCGAGACGAAAAGTGCGGCGATCAGCCCATACGGTTTCGAAATCGAAGCCGGCCATCACGAGCGAGAGATCGACGAACACTTCATTTGACCGGCTGGCCCTGGTCAGCGCCCGCCTCTCGATCACGCGTTCAGCCAGCCATCGATCGCGAGGCGTGTCGAGCGGCTCGTCGCCGCTCCAGAGCTCGTAGCCAAGGCGCTCGCAGACTGACCACGCCGTCACGAGATTGTCAATCTCCAGCGGGAGAAAGAGATCGTGGTCTTCGGTGAGGAAGAGGGTTGAACCATCGTGCGCGTAGAAATTCGCGCCCGCCACACCGATGAGCACGAAGCGCACGTCGTGTTCCCGCAACGATTGCGACAGGGCTGCAAGCGGGTCGATATCCGCCACGGCAGGAACTCAGGTCAGGAGCGGCGCCGGGCCCGCGACATGGTCGCGCGGAACGTTCTGTCGGCTCGCCCCACCCAACTCTTCTCGGCGCCGGACTGGTTTTCAGCGCGCGCCTCGATGCGGGTGATGTTGGCAAGGTAGTCGTTGTCCAGATCGATCTCGATAGAGGCGGCGAGCTCCGCGGATTCCTGGAGCGCTCGAAGACCGTCCTTCAGGGTGAGCGGCACGAGCCGATGATAGCTCACGTCGCGCTGCTCTGGGGTCCGCGGGAGTCGACGCCCAAGGCGGAGACCGACGCGGAGCGCGCCTACCTGTCTTCGGTCCGGCGGCATGAGCCGTGGCCCCTCAAGCGGCCACTTCGGCTCTCGAGGAACCGGACGCGCTCGCCGCCGACATCCGCGCGTTCTTTCGCCATCTTCGCTGACAGCCGGTGCCCAACCCTCTCGACCCGGTCTAATCAACTCTCCGGGCTCAGGGCACGCCGGGCGGGTCGCTCCGCGTCGTTCTTTCGCTTGATGTATAGGCAACCAGCAGATTTACCGTCAATATGCTGGCATGTTTACTCGCACGGCCGAGCCGCCCACCCGCCTCCGAGTGTGGCCGGTCCGGCGGTTCCTGTCGCTCGTGGCTTCGGGGGATATCCTGGTGTGATCTGGGCGCGGCCTTCATTTCGCGCTCATTGCCTCTTGAGCAGCGGCGAGGCTCCGGCAGACGGAGTCGCCTGAGGCGTGCTCAGCGATTCGCGAGCGTCGGGACGTGGCGGTTCCGAATGAGGGTGCGGTCTGCGGTGAGCAACGTGAGGTCGTGAACCAACGCGGTTGCGACCAGGAATCGATCGGCAGGGTCGCCGTGACCAAGCCGCAGCGTCTCGCTGCGAAGGGCGATCTCGTGATTGAGCGGAGCGTCGTGCAGCGGAAGGTCGCGAAGGGCGCGCCGCACCCAGGCTTCCGGCGTGGGCTCCAGCGCGATGCGTTTCTTCCGCGCCAACACCAACGTCTCCCACACGCTGATCGGCGACAGCCAGAGTTCGTTCCTGGAATCGTCGAGGATGTGCCGAACCTTGGGTGCAAGAAGCGACGGCTCGAGCGCGCTCCAGAGCCAGATGTGTGTATCGAGCCGCAGTCTCACGGCCGGAGCACGTCCCACTCCTCGGGTGAGACGGCGGGCGAGACGATGTCGCCGACGATGCGACCGGTCGAACGCAGCGAGCCCAGCCAGCTCGCGCGCGGCTTCGCGGGGGACGGCGGATTGATTTGGGCAATCGGCTCGCCTTTTCGTGTCACGAGCAGCGGTCGCCCCGTGCGCTTCACCTTGTCGAGGCGTGCGAGACAGGTCGCCTTGAAGGTCGAGATATTGACAGTATCCATGCCTCATCGAGTCTAGCCATGGTCAACACCTATGGTCAACAGGCGCCATCACGCCAGGAACTCGGGCCAGGAACGTCGCCAGGCTCTTGCCATGGTCGCGCGGAACGTTTCGTCGGCGCGCGATCGATCCGGCAAATCCGTTCTCCGACTGGCGGCGCCAGGCGCGACTCCATGGCACGCTGGTGCAGGCAGTCGACGACGTGAACGACGCCGCGTTCATTTCTCGGCTGAACGCGCTGAGGCCTTGGGCCTTCGCTCGAGGGGAACAGGAAGGTGGCGTGACCTGGCATCAGATGACCACGAAGATTGACGTCGGCGTCATCGCCGCTCAGCAGCGATTCTCCATAGCACCATTCCGAACCGAGCACGGGCTCTATCGAGAGGCGGTGTACCACGGTGCTCGGCTGATGCTGGCACTCATCGACGCGCACGAACGGGGCGAGACACCGCGAACGGCCGTACCCACCGATCTCGTCCCATCCTATGACTCGCTGCCGACGCGCGCGGCCTATCGCGACATGCGGCGTCGCGGGCATCGACTCTTCAGTTGGAAGGAACTGATCAAGCCCTAGGCGTGGTTGCTATGCCCGCGACAGCGGCTGATCTGTCAGCAAGTGATCGAGCCAGAGGTTCGAGAGCTTTTCCTGCACCGTGTTCTGCCGCAGGCGTGCGGCTAGATTCGGGAAGTCCACGCGATCGAGCTCCTGGTCCTGATTGAAGCAGGAGAAGATGATCGTCTCCGCGCCGGTCTTGGGATCGACGTGCTTCTGCAGGCACTGCGCGCAGACTTCCTTCATCATGCACTGCATCGGCGAGTTGATGCTGCCGATGCCGACGTGATCCGGCTTGAGGTAGGGTGCCAGCGCGCCATGACGCGCCGCCTTCACCGCCGCCATCATGCGGTCCGAGCCGATCGCGATAATCCGATCCACGGTCGAGAGCGGTACCAGCGCTCTGCCGAGCTCACCTGACTGATATGCGAGCATCGCCTGGACGATGTTGCCGCGGAAGTGCGCGTCCTGCGGACGTCCGGGTTCGATGGCGGCTCCGGTGTCGGTGCTCCAGATCACCTGGTCGGTCGCCGCTTCGATCTCCTCTCTCTTGAAAAGGTCCTCGCCCTTTTTGTAGCCGGCGAAGTAGATCACCTTGTTGCCGCGGTCGCGCATCGCCTTGGCGATCGAGAAGAGCACGGCGTTGCCGAGCCCGCCGCCGAGCAGCAGGACGTTCTCGCCTTCCGGAATTTCCGTCGGCGCCCCGGTCGGTCCCATGACGACCACCGGCTCGCCTTTGCGCAGATACGCAACCAACCGGCTGGACACGCCGAGTTCGAGCGCGATCAGTGACAGCAGCCCTTTTTCCTTGTCGACCCAGGCGCCGGTCAGCGCGATCCCTTCCATCAGCAGCGGCAGGTCGTGCGCGGTTCGTTGTGTAATCCGGCTAAAGCCGGACGCCACCGTAGCGCCGGACGCCGCCGGCTCCGCTTGTGCAATCCGGCTAAAGCCGGATCCCACGGGGGCAAGTGGCACCCGAGAGGCAACGGTCTCGTAGTTCTGCAGCCGGTAGAACTGACCAGGATGGAAGTGACGGGCCGCCGCCGGAGCCTTGACGATCACTTCGACGATCGTCGGCGTCAGGCGCACGACCTTTTCAACCGTCGCCTGGAATTGGCTGTCGAGATGGGTGACGAGCCGCTGCCACGCCTGGTCGCGATGCCCCTGCTCTTCAGGCGTCAGCCGCTTCAACTCGTCGGCAAAGAGCTCGACGACCTTCGGGAACCCGTCCTTCGCCGACGCCATCGCCTTGACGACGTTGCCGGCGTAGCGGGGATGGTTGTCGCCGTAGTAGGAGACCAGCCGTCCACTCGCGTCATGCGAGGTGAAGAACCCTTGCGCATCAGGAACCGGATGGAATCGTCCGTCGCCGTTTCGTTCCGCGCGATGCGGCTGGAAAAACTTCTGCTTCGAGTCCATGCGGAAGGATCCAGGTGCTTCCTTCTCGCACGTCACATTCGGCGTCGTCCCGGCGGCCACGAGAATCGTCCGCGCCGGCAACGTCACGGTGCCGCCGGCGTCGCGCTTGAACACGATGGCTTCAGCGGCGCCGCGGTCGTCTGGCACCGCTTCGATCGGGTTCAGGTTCTCGGCGAACGTGATCCCTTCCTCGAGCGCCTTGATCACTTCCTCGTGATTGAGCCGGTAGGCCGGCGCGTCCACCATGCGTTTCCGGTAGGCCAGCGTCACACCGCCCCACGAACGCACAAGCTTCACGAGATCCGGCGGCCGCGACTCCTGCGCGGCAAGTGCGCGCTCGTCGCGGACAGCGCGGCCGTGCGCGCAGAATTCGTCGAGCGTCTCCAGTTCCTCGGCGTCGTAGTGGCCCCGGACGCGCGCCTCGCCCATGGACGCCGATAGCGCTTCGTACCGCTCCAGCGTCTTCTCGACCTGCACGGGGTAGTACGCCATCAGCTCGGTGGCCGTGTCGATCGCCGTCAGCCCGCCGCCGATGACGACCGCCGGCAGCCGCGCCTGCAGATTCGGCAGCGCGTCGCGCTTGAAGGCGCCGGTCAGCTGCAGCGCCATCAGGAAGTCGCTCGCCTTCCGGATCCCGCGAATCAGGTTGTTCTTGAGGTCGATGATCGTCGGCCGGCCCGCCCCCGCGGCGATCGCCACGTGGTCAAACCCGTACTTCCACGCATCGTCCAGCGGCACGGTGCCGCCGAAACGGATGCCGCCGTACATCTTCAGGCCGTGGCGGCGCGCCAGCGTCAGGTGCAACAGCGTCAGGAAGTTCTTGTCCCAGCGGACGGTGATGCCGTACTCGCTGACGCCGCCGAACCCGAGGAGCACGCGCTCGTCGAGCTCGACGTAGAGGTCTTCGAATCGCTCGATGGGCTGTTCGATGAGGGCTCTCGGGAGGGGTTCGATCTTCAGTCCGTCGATGCCCACGA
>CAZOAZ010000061.1:0-34919 GCA_964577955.1 uncultured Bifidobacterium sp.
TCTGAATGAGCGACCCTGATGACCGCAGGAAGCCTTCCTTGTCGGCATCCAGGATGGCCACCAGCGAGACTTCCGGCAGATCCAGCCCCTCGCGCAGCAGGTTGATGCCGACCAGCACGTCGAACTCGCCGCGCCTGAGGTCCCGCAAGATCTGCACGCGCTCGAGCGTGTCGATGTCGGAGTGCAGGTAGCGCACGCGGACCCCGAGCTCCTGGTAGTACTGCGTGAGGTCTTCCGCCATCCGTTTGGTCAGGGTCGTCACCAGCACGCGCTCCTGCCGGGCGACTCTGCCGCGAATTTCCTGGAGGAGATCGTCGACCTGGCCTTTGACCGGGCGGACTTCGATCGGCGGATCGATCAGCCCGGTGGGTCTGATGATCTGCTCGACCACGACGCCCTGCGCCTTGGCCAGCTCGTACGGCCCCGGCGTCGCCGACACGAACATCACCTGCTTGACCCGCTCTTCCCACTCGGTGAAATTGAGCGGCCGGTTGTCGAGCGCGGACGGCAGGCGGAAACCGTACGCGACCAGCACTTCCTTGCGCGAGCGATCGCCGTGATACATGCCGCGGACCTGCGGCACGGTCTGATGGCTCTCGTCGACGATCACCATCGCGTCGGCCGGCAGATAGTCGAGCAGCGTCGGCGGCGGTTCGCCCGGGGCGCGGCCGGTCAGGTGGCGGGCGTAGTTCTCGATCCCGTGGCAGTAGCCGATCTCGTTGATCATCTCGAGATCGAACATCGTGCGCTGGTGCAGCCGCTGGGCCTCGAGGAGCTGGCCGTTGGCCTCGAGCTGGCCACGGCGCCAGGCGAGCTCCTCCTTGATGGTCAGGACCGCCTGCTTGGTGCGCTCGCGCGGCGCGACGAAGTGCGACTTGGGATAGACGGCCGTCTTGTCGTGACGGCGGATGGTCTTCCCGGTCAGCGGATCGAAGGTAATCAAGCCGTCGACTTCGTCGCCGAAGAGCTCGATGCGCAGCCCCAGTTCCTCATACGACGGATACACCTCGATGATGTCGCCGCGCACGCGGAACGTGCCGCGGCCGAAGTCCATGTCGTTCCGCTCGTACTGGATTTCGACGAGCTTGCGGAGGATCTGGTCGCGTTCGATGCGCTGCCCGCGCTCGAGCGGCAGCAGCATGCCGTAGTACGCCTCTGGCGAACCCAGGCCGTAGATACACGAGACGCTGGCGACGATGATGACGTCGCGGCGTTCGAAGAGCGACCGGGTCGCCGAGAGGCGCATCCGATCGATTTCGTCGTTGATGGTGGCTTCCTTCTCGATGTACGAGTCGGTCGCCGGCACGTAGGCTTCGGGCTGGTAGTAGTCGTAGTAGCTGACGAAGTACTCGACGGCGTTGTCCGGAAAAAACCGCCGGAACTCCTGGAAGAGCTGGGCCGCCAGCGTCTTATTGTGGACCATCACCAGCGTCGGCCGGTTCACCCGCGCGATGGTCTGCGCCATCGTGAAGGTCTTGCCGGATCCGGTGACGCCGAGCAGCACCTGGTGCGAATCGCCGCGCTCCAGCCCTTCCGTGAGTTCGCGGATGGCCTGCGGCTGGTCGCCGGCGAGCTCGAAATCCGAGACCAGATTGAAGCGGTCGTACACGGTGGGCATGAACTCTCAATTGTAGAACGGTGCGGGGTGCGCCGTGCACAGTGCAAGGTGCTGGTGCTCGGTGCTTAGGTGCTCGGTGCTGGGTTCAGAAGAATTTCACAATCGCCTCGCAGACGCGCTCGATGTGCCCGTCAGGCAGTTCGGGGTACATCGGCAGCGAGAGCACCTCGCGCGAGGCGCGTTCCGCTTCAGGGAAGTCGCCGACACGGTAGCCGAGATCCTGGAACGCCTCGGTGAGGTGAATTGGGGTTGGATAGTGCACGGCGGTTCCGATGCCGCAAGCAGTCAAGTGGCGGCGCAGCGCGTCGCGTTCGGACGTGCGAACCACGAACTGGTGGAAGACGTGCGTGGCGCGGGGATCGCAGAATGGGAGCACGAGCGGCGTCACGGCCAGAGCGGTCCGATAGCGGACGGCGATGGCGCGGCGCCTGGCGTTCCAGGCATCGAGGCATGGAAGCTTCACCTGCAGTACGGCTGCCTGCAGCGCATCGAGCCGCGAGTTCGTCCCCTTCTTGACATGCACCGACTTCTCGCGCTGGCCGTAGTCGCGAAGGACTCTGAGGTCGGCCGCGAGCGTCGCGTCACTCGTCGTCACCAGGCCGCCGTCGCCCAGCGCGCCCAGATTCTTGGTCGGATAGAAGCTGAAGCAGCCGGCGCGGCCGAGCGCCCCGCACATCCGTGTCTCCCACTCCGCGCCGTGAGCCTGTGCCGCGTCTTCGATCACGACCAGACCGTGCCGGCTCGCCGCCTCCGGTATCGCCGTCATGTCGGCCGCCTGACCATAGAGATGAACCGCGACAATCGCCCGCGTGCGGCGCGTCACCGCTCGATCCAGTTGCGTGGCGTCCAGGCCAAACGTGTCCGGACGGCAATCGACCAGAACCGGCCGGGCGCCCACGGCGGCAACCGCCAGCGCGGTGGCAATGAAGGTATTCGCGGGCAGGAGGACCTCGTCGCCGGCACCGATCCCGAGCGCCTGCAGTGACAGGCGGATGGCGTCGAGGCCGCTGCCGACGCCGACCGCGTGGGATACGCCGAGGTAGCCGGCCATCTCGCGCTCGAAGGCGTCGACCGTGTCGCCCAGGATGAATCGGCCGCTCGCGATCACCTGGCCAATGGCCCCATCGATCGCGGACCGGAGGTGTCGATGTTGTGCCGTGAGATCGATCTGTGGAACGTGGTCGCTCACGCGCGGCGTCCGAATCGCTCCGCGGACAAGTTGCGGACGACGGGTTCGAGGATGCGCCACCAGTCGACGACCGGCCGCATCTTGGTCGTGGCGTGACCGTCCTGCGGATAGATCTTGCTGACCGGCACTTCGATCACGGCATACCCGAGGCGAATGGCGGTCAGCAGCAAGTACGGCTCGAGCTGATACCGATCGAGCCGGGGGTCGTTCAAGCCGATGCGCTCATCGTCGAGCACCGAGAGCCTGAGGGCCCGGTAGCCGTTGGTCGTGTCGGTCAGCCGCCGCCCGGCGGCCAACGACGTCAGCCGGGGATGGACGAATTGCGTGGCGATCCGCCGAAGCAGCGGTGTCCCGCCGTGCACACCGCCCGCGAGGTACCGCGACCCCTGCACCAGATCGGCTTCACCGCGGACGATGGGCGCAATCAGGCGCTCGATCTCTTCAGGACGATCCTTGTCGTTGCCGGCGAGAATCACCGCGATGTCGTAGCCGTTGGTCCTCGCCCACTGATACGCGGTGCGAATCGCCGCACCGGCCCCGCCGCGCGCCGCCCGACTGAGCACTCGCACCCCACGCGCGCGAACGAGCGCCGCCGTCTCGTCCGTCGACCCGTCGTCGACGACCACGACATCCAGATGCGGCACGCTGGCAGCGCGAAAGCGATCCAGCACGCGGCCGATGCGGCGCGCTTCGTTGTAGGCCACCGGCATGGCGACGACACGAGTCACAAGCGTGAGACCCCAACCGACGACACCGAGTACCGCGCGCCGCAGGACGGACATGCAAGCGGCGAGGTCCCGCGCAGCGGCCGGCCGCACGCGCACGCCCAGCCGGCGCGGCGGGCCGGATTGCCCGTCATCAGCGCATGTGGCGGCACATCACGCGTCACGACCGACCCCGCGCCGACGACCGCGCGCCGGCCGATCCGCACGCCGCACAGAATCGTCGCGTTCGCGCCGACGCTGACGCCTTCCTCGATCCACGTGGCCTGCGGCTCCCAGGACTCATCGCGGCGCGGATATCGATCGTTGGTCAGGACCACACCCGGCCCGAGAAACACGTTGTCGGCGATGTCGACGTGCGCCCACACCGAGACGCCGTTCTTGATCGTGACCCGATCGCCAATACGGACGCCAGACTCGACGAACACATGGTCGCCCAGCTTGCAGTCGCGGCCGATGACGGCGCCAGCCATCACGTGCGCGAAGGCATAGATCGTGGTGCCGTCGCCGATGCAGTCGGACTCGACCAGCGCGCGCTCGTGCACGAAGCGGGGCGGCATGTCACGCGGCCGGCGAGGCGTTCGCCGCCGCCTGGAGGCTGACCAGCGCGCCGCCGCTGCGCATCGACCGATCGATGGCTTCAAGCGTGCGGACCACGTTCCATCCGTGAACGGCATCGACGTGGCCGGCGTGACCGCAAGCGATCGCGTCAATGAAGTGCCGCGCCTGCGCCCGAAGGGGTTCCTGATCGGCGCCGGCCGGGAGGTTCTCCCATCCCGAGATCGCCGATTGATCGACGGTGACCGCCGGCCTCGACAAGTCGTCGAATGTCGCGGTACCCGACTCGCCGACGAACGACATCCGCCGGACTTTTTCGGTGTGCGCCCAGTCGACGCCGACGCGCACGGCAATCGCGCCCGGATAGGTCAGCGTCATCGTCGCCGCATCGGTGCCCGGTGAGCCGCTGAGCGGACGCCCTTCCGCGCTCACCGCCAGCGGCGTCGCTTCGAACAGGAAGTTGCAGATCGAGATCTCGTGCGCCGCCAGGTCCCAGGTGACGCCGACGTCGCTGCGTACCGGACCGCGGTTGGCGCGTTGGGCGTGGACATGTGAGACGCGTCCGAGCGCCGCACGCTGCAGCAGATGACGGATGGCCAGGATGCCGGGATTGAACAGAAAGACGTGCCCGACCATGAGGACGCGCGCGGCCGCCGCCGCCGCGCGCACCAGACGCTCGCACTCGTCACTGCTGACACCGAGCGGCTTTTCACAGAGCACGTGCTTGCCGGCCCGCAGCGCGTCGAAGGCAATCGCCGCATGCGTGGAAGCCGGCGTGGCGATGACGACGCCATCGACGGACGGATCGGCAAGCAGATCCGCGTACTCTGTGGTGGTGTGAATGCCGGGATACCGGGCGGCGATCGGCGCGAGCCGGGCCGGATTCAGATCGGCCGCCCAGGCGACGCGCGCGCCCGAGAGCGCGTTGAAGACGCGAACGTGATTCGGGCCCCAATGCCCGCAGCCAATCACCGCGATGACACGCGTGACCGCACGCCGCGTCGACACCACGGCATTGTATGATCGCCGCGCCTTCGGTACAAGCCAATGTTGGCCGGGATCTTCGCGCTCTTCGCCGTCGGATTCGTCGTCGCCGAACGTCTCCGGCCGGTGCGTCCGCAGCCGTTACTGAGGCGCGGCTTCGCCGCCGACACCGCGTACGTGGTCCTTCACTACGCCCTGCGCGTGCTCATCAACGGCACGCTGGCGGTGAGCGTGGCCGCCGCCGGCCGGCGCGTGCTGCCGCCGGCGCTGGTCGGCGCGCTGGGGACCCAGCCGCTCTGGCTCCAGGCCATCGTCCTGCTGCTGGTTCTCGACTTGTTCTTCTACGTCATGCACCGGCTGAAGCACCGCTGGACCTGGTGGTGGCGGCTGCACGAGACGCACCACAGCTCGATCGACCTGGACTGGCTCGCGACGGCGCGGTTCCACCCGCTCGAGAAGGTTCTCGATCGGCTTGTCTTCCTGGTACCGCTGACCGTCATCGGGCCGTCGGACGCGGCGATTGTGATCTGGGCGTCCGTCGACGCCTTCTTCGGGATGTTCATTCACGCCAACGTGCGCTGGCGGCTCGGCCCGCTGATCTACGTCTTCATGGGCCCGGAAATGCACCGTTGGCACCACGCACGCGACCGAGCGCACCGCGATTCGAACTACGGCAACAACTTCTCAATCTTCGACTGGATGTTCGGGACCGCGTACCTGTCGAGGGACCTGCCGACCGACTTTGGTGTCGACGACCCGGACTACCCTGTCGAACACCTCGGCCGGCAGTTTCTGTATGCGTTCCGGGGGCGTGGACGGTGACACAACACGCGTGACGTCCTTAAACGCAGAGACCGCAGAGCTCGAATGACGATCAGACCGGAGTGCCTCCGCGGGCTCGGCGGGCTCCGTGTTGAAAGCTCTAATGCCTCGACCGTGACGACAAGCGCCTCCATCGACGCGATGGGCGCTGCGTCGGCGAGGGCGCGATCGTGCTGCGCTACACGAGCGCGGGTTCGAGGTTGTGCTCGGGCGCGGCCGCTTCGGCGGCGGTCGTCGTCATCGGCAGCCGCACGGTGAAGCACGCGCCGCCCTCGGCGGGCGTGGCGACGGTCACCGAGCCACCCATCAGCTGACAGAACCGCCACACCAGCGCCAGCCCCAGGCCGGTGCCGCCGTATTTGCGGGCAATCGAGCTGTCCGCCTGGATGAACGGCTGAAAGAGGCGCGCCTTCTGTTCGGCCGTCAGGCCGATCCCGGTATCCGAAACCGCGCACTCGAGATACTCGCCTGACGATCCGGCGATCCGGCTGACGTGCAGCGCGACGCGACCATCCGAGGTGAATTTCGCGGCGTTGCTCAGCAGGTTGAACAGAATCTGTCGGACCTTGGTGACGTCCGAATGCATGGAGCCCACGCCGGGCTCGACAACGACACACAGCTGGTTGTTGTTCTTCCTGACGACGGCGGTCATGGTGCTGGTCAGTTCGTCGACCATGCCCTTCACGTCGAAGGTGCTGAGATCCAGATCCATTCGTCCCGCCTCGATCTTGGAGAGATCGAGAATGCCGTTGATCAGGCCGAGCAGGTGGCGGCTGGCCATCTGCACCTTGGCCAGATCCTCGGCGTCCGACTTGCGCCCGTCCTCTTCGGCGCCTTCCTGCAACATTTCGCTGTAGAGCGTGATCGCGTTCAGCGGCGTGCGCAGCTCGTGGCTCATGTTGGCGACGAACTCGCTCTTCGCGCGGGTTGCCGCTTCGGCTTCCTGCTGACTGAGGCGCAGGCGGGCGACGAGCTCGGCCTGTTCGATGGCCAGCCGCGCCTGTTCCTTGTTCGACGCCTCGAGGCCCGCGGTGTGACGCGCCACCTGGAGCACTTCACGCGTCCCGCTCAGACACGACATGACGAGCACGACGTCTTCGAAGACGACCCAGGCGGCGTGCTCAATCCATCGCCATTCACTGGCAAGGACGACGCCGTACACCGACTCGGGCCAGAAGAAGCCGCGCAGCATGTGATCCGCCGCCACGACCACTGTGGCGGGCACCAGCACCTTCCAATCGCGATAGAACGCGAGAAACGCGAGCGACCCGAACACATGGAAGTGGGTTTCGATGCGTCCGCCGGTGAGGTGGATGAGCAGCGCCCCCATCAGCATCTGCGCCACGCCGATCGTCTGTCGCGTCATCGTCTCGCCGGGGCGCAGCAGCGCCAGGGCGACCGGAAGCGCCGTGATCAGCCCGCCGAGCAGCACCGCGGCCCAGATGTGGATGCTGGGGCTGCTGGTCGTTCCGGCCCACGCGCGCGGTGCAATCCACAGCGCGAAGACGATGCCGGCCAGCCACTGGATCCCCATCAGCCGGGCGAAGACGCGATCGGTACGACGGTGGATCCGGCGCAGGTGCGCCTGGAACAGCTCCTCGACGCGGGCCGGGTCAGCCTGCGGCGTCGCAATGTCGATGCGTTTGGTGTCTCGTTCGCTGGGGCTCATAGCGCTCCCGGTTCCTTTCGCTCGGGTCCGAACAGTGGGCAGCCGAAGACCGGGGAGCCCGGCGTTGGCGCCTGTCCCCCGTTCAACAACGCCAGCAACGACTGAAATCCGGGATTGTCCCCTTCATGACCGCGCGCGATCGTCGCGCCGCCGTTGAACTGCAATCGGCCCGTGGCGTCGTACACCAGAATCTGGCCTGACGTCGCCGCGCCAAACATTTCAGCAATGCGGCCGTCGCGATCCGCAAGCACGTGCACCGCGGGAATCGCGCGGGCCTTCCGCCACAAATCGGTGTCGTCCCACAGCGTTCCCATCGTCTCGGGCCGCATGAAGACGACGTAGGTCCGTGCCGCACGCGGCGCTCGCGCACTCAGCTCGGCGAGTTCGTTGAGGCTTGCCCGGGTGCAATCGCACTTCGGGTGGGCCAGCATGACCAGCGTCGGACGGTCGGCGTCGAGCGCCAGGCCCTCGGGATGCGGCCAGCGTTCGGGGGCCGCGGCACGTTCGCCCGGCCGATTGGAGTACGCCGCCATGACCGCCAGACCTGCCACGGACGCGGCCAGCCACACCGGAATGGCGATCCAAAGTGCCCGTCGTCGCACACAACCTCCCCTGACGTGGAGTCCCTTGTAGGAGGACATCGGCCGCGGCTGCGCGTTCTTGAGTCACCCATTCAAGCGGGCCATCGACGAGTCGATTACCGACGGAGTGTCCGAATCGCCAAATCCAGCCACGCTTGTCGCCGATTCCACACCGGCCCGGATCGCTCGGGTACTCGTGGTCGAGGATCACGATCTGAATCGAGAGGTGCTCCAGCGGCGCCTCGAACGCAAGGGATTCGACGTCGTGGCGGCGGCCGACGGGCCACAAGCGCTCGCCCTCGCGGTCAGCGCACGCCCCGACGTCATCCTGATGGACCTCGGGTTGCCGGTCATCGACGGATGGGAGTGCATCCGCCGGCTCCGCGCCCAGACGTCAACGCAAACGGTGCCGATCATCGTGCTGACCGCGCACGCCATGACCGGCGACCGCGAGAAGGCGCTCGCTGCCGGCTGCGACGACTTCGACACCAAGCCGATCGAGTTCGCCCGCCTGCTGACCAAGATCGAACATCTGCTGGAACGAAAGTAACCCTGGGACCATGGAACACCACAAGGCGACGCTGCTGCTCGTCGACGACGAAATGATGAACCGCGATGCGCTGGGGCGACGCCTCGAGCGCGCGGGCTACCGCGTGCTGCTCGCGGAAAGCGGCGCCAGCGCGCTGGACGCGTTGGCCACCACCCCCGACGTCGATCTCGTGCTGCTCGACGTGATGATGCCGAACATGAGCGGCCTCGAGGTGCTGGAGCGGATTCGCGCCTCGCGCTCGCTGGCGGAACTGCCGGTCATCATGGTCACCGCCAAAGACGCCAGCGGCGATGTCGTTCAGGCGCTCGAGCTGGGTGCCAACGACTACATCACCAAGCCGGTCGACTTTGCCGTGGCGCAGGCCCGCATCCGCACGCAGCTGACCGCCCGGCGCGCCGATCCGTTGACCGGTCTCCCGAACCGCCTGCTCTTCATGGATCGCCTCGAGTCGCTGTTCGCGAAGCGGCAGCAGGATCCGGCGACCACCTTCGCGGTGTTCTTCGTGGACGTCGATCGCTTCAAGGTCATCAACGACAGCCTCGGCCACGGCCTCGGCGACGAGCTGCTGATCGCGCTCGCCCGCCGTCTGCAGCACGCACTGCGCAGCACCGACACGGTCGCCCGCCTCGCGGGCGAGTCGACGCTGGCGCGGCTCGGCGGCGACGAGTTCACGGTCCTCCTCGACGGCGTCCGATCAGCCGAGGATCTGCCGCCGATTGCCGAGCGGCTCCTTCAAGCCGCGGCCGAACCGTTCACGCTCCAGGGCCGTGAGATCACCGTCTCGATCAGCGTCGGCATCGTGGCGAGCGCCGAGAGCTACCAGCACCCGCACGAGATGCTTCGTGACGCCGATACCGCCATGTACCGCGCCAAGGCGCTCGGCAAGGCGCGCGCTGAAGTCTTCGATGCCTCGATGCGGCTGGCCGCCGAGGAGCGGCTGCTCATCGAGTCCGACCTGCGGCACGCCATCGAGCGCAGCGAGCTGCGGCTGCACTATCAGCCAATCGTGCGGCTCCACGACGGGCGGCTGTGCGGCTTCGAGGCACTCCTGCGCTGGAACCATCCGGTGCGAGGGGTGGTCTCTCCCGATCAGTTCATCGGCGTCGCGGAAGAAACCGGGCTCATCGTGCCGATTGGACACTGGGCGCTCGCCGAAGCCTGCCGGCAGATGCGCGCGTGGGACGCCGAATTTGCCGACTGCGAGCAACTGACGATCAGTGTCAACCTGTCCGTCCGGCAGTGCCTCCAGCCAGCTCTCCTCGACGATGTGAAACAGGTGCTGCAGGACACCGGCCTGGCGGCGGAACGGTTGAAGCTGGAAATCACCGAGAGCCTGATTCTCGAAGGGTCCGAGCTGGTCATCGCGCTGCTGCAGTCGCTGCGTGACATCGGGGTCCAGCTCGGGCTGGACGACTTCGGGATGGGCTACTCCGGGCTTGCCTACCTCCAGCGCTTCCCGTTCAACACGCTGAAGATCGACCGCTCGTTCGTCAACGACATGCAGACATCGGGCAACCTCGAAATCGTCCGCGCGATCACCGCGCTGGCGGCGGGCCTCGACATGAGCGTGACCGCGGAAGGCGTCGAAACCGCCGATCAGGCGGCACAACTCTCGGCGTTGTCGTGCGAGCACGGCCAGGGCTACTACTTCCACCGTCCGCTCGACGCCGAGCAGGCACGGCGGATCCTCCAGGAGCAGCCCAAGGCGCAGACCGCGAGCCGGTCGGTGGCCTGACCGGACCTGGCTCTATAATCAGTAGCTGCTCGATGCGCTGCTTAGCCGTCTGTCAGGACGAGCTCGTGGTCAGGATGCTTGGCGAGATCCTGATGCCCGGGTTCGAGATCGAGTTCATCGTCGAGACCCGGGCGCTCGCGAAACGACTCGAGGAAACGGGCGCCGCGGTCCACGTCGGCGATCCCCGGCGCACCGATACCTTCGTCAAAGCCGACCTCGGCCCGAGCACCTGCGTCGTCATCGAAGACAACGACCGCCGTGGACTGAAGAAGATCCTCGAAGCGGCGCGCGACGCGGGCGGTGAGCTGCTCTACGTCCTCGGGCTCGGTCCCGAGGCCACGGCCCGCCGCGCCGACGACCTGCGGGCCGAATTCGGCGACGTCGTATACCTCTCGATGTCGGAGCTCTTCGGCGGTCCGCTGGTGACCGAATTCTCGCGCGCGATGACCCGGGCGCGCGTCCAGCAGTACCAACGCCACTTCGCCGACGCCGACCGCGTGCTGATCCTGCTCCACCACGATCCCGACCCCGACGCGATGGCCAGCGGGCTGGCGCTGAGAAACGTCCTGCACCGCACCAAGACCACGGCCATCCTCGGCGCGTTTCAGAACGTGACGCGGCCCGAGAACCTGCGCATGGTCAACCTGCTCGATATCCACATCGAGACGATCACGCCGGCGGCGCTGAAAGATTACGAACGGATCGCGATGGTGGACGTTCAGCCGCACTACTTCGGCGAGCTGATGGACCGGGCCGACCTGGTCATCGATCACCATCCCGAGCAGGCCGGCTACAACGCGGTCTTCAAGGATGTTCGGCCGGACTACGGGTCAACGTGCACGATCCTCACCGAGCACCTGCGGGCGGTGGACGTGAACATCTCGGAGCGGACCGCGACCGCGATGCTCTATGCGATCAAGTCCGACACGCTCTTTTTCAACCGGACGGCCAACCGCGTCGATATCGACGCGTTTTCGTATCTCTACCCGCTCGCCGACGCCGCGCTGATCCGCAAGATGGAAGGCGCCGAAATCACCGCCGAACGGCTCGACTACGTGCTCAAGGCGCATACGAGCGGCACGCTCGTCGATCAGGTGTTCTGCGGCTTCCTCGGCCAGACGCCGCGCGAGGACTTCATCCCGTACGTCGCCGATTTCTTCCTGCAGCTCGAACACGTGAAGTGGACGGTGATTGCCGGTGTCGTCAAGGACGCGCTGGTGATCTCGGTGCGGAATCTCGGCTACATGAAGAACGCCGGCGAGTTCGTCCGCAAGATGTTCTCGGATCTGGGCAGCGCCGGCGGCCATCGCGCAATGGCCAAGGCGGTCGTGCCCTGGCGGGCGTTCCAGGACAAATACGAGATCACCGATCCGCAACAGGTCGAACAGCGCCTGCACGAACTGGTTGCGCACTTCCTCCACGACACAGCTCTGGATCACAAGAAACGTGAAGCTGTGAAGCCGTAGGGTGCCGGGTGCCGGGTGTCGGGTGCCGATGGTGAACCCGGAACCAAGAACCGCACTCGGAACCCGGAAACCCGGCACCCGGAACCGTTATGTAAGGGCCTGATCCAAATCCGCGATCAAGTCGTCCACTTCTTCCAACCCGATCGACAGTCTGAGCATCCCGCGCGTGACGCCAGCGTCGCGGAGCTGCTCGTCGGTATGTCCCCACTGCGAGGTCAGGACCGGCGGGCTGATGAGGCTTTCGACGCCGCCAAGGCTGGCGGCTCGTTTGATCAAGCGCAGGCTGTCGTAGACGGCCACGGCTCGTTCGAAGCTGCCGCCGAGATCGAAGCAGACCACCCCACCGAAGCCGGACATCTGTCGCCGCGCAACCTGGTGATCGGGATTCGACGGGAGGCCGGGATAGTAGACCTCGCTGACCCGCGGGTCGCGTGCCAGGAACTCGGCGACGGCCTGGGCATTGGCGTTGTGCCTGGCGATGCGGAGCGGCAGCGTCTTGAGGCTTCGGCCCAGCGCGTACGCCGGCATCGGGTCCATGATCGTGCCGATCATCCGCCGCGTCTTCTCGATCGGCTCGACCAGGGCGGCCGGTCCGGAGACGACGCCGCCGATCACGTCGCTGTGCCCGTTCAAGTACTTCGTGGCGCTCTGCATTGCGAGATCGACGCCGAGCGCCAGCGGCTGCTGGTTGATCGGGCTCGCAAAGGTGTTGTCGATCACGGACAACACGCCGGCGGCACGGCACGCGGCGGCGATGCGGCGGATGTCGACGCAGCGCAAGGTCGGGTTCACCGGCGATTCGAACCACAGCGCGCGCGGCGGCCGGTCCGCGATCCAGTCTGGTTCGCGCAGCGCGTCGAGCGGCACGAATCGCGGCCGCAGCCCGAATCGCTCCAGCAGGTCGGCGAGCAGGTGCAGCGTGCCGCCATAGATGGCCGAGCAGCACACGACCTCGTCGCCCGCCTTCGTATGCGCCATCAGCGTCGTCGTCGTCGCGGACATGCCGGACGAGAACGTGAGCGATCGTTCCGCCCCGTCGAGTGCCGCGAGCTGCTGCTCCACGGACACCACCGTCGGATTGCCGTAGCGCGAATACAGATACTTCGGCGACCGCCCCTCGTTGTACGCGATCAATTCCTGCGCGTTCTCGAAGATGAACGTCGAGGTTTCGTAGATCGGCGTGGTGAGCGGCACCGCGTCGCGGAGATCGACGCGGGCGGAGTGAATGAGATCCGTCGCTGAGGGTGGTTTCATAGAATCCCGTTGTAGCGTCCGACTTTTAGTCGGACCTCAGAGGTCCGGCTGAAGCCGGACCCCACAATTGGCTAGCGGCGCGCGGCGCCGACGCGGTCGCCGCTGGCGCCGACGACCGGCTCGACGAACTGCTGGTAGGCGTCGGAATAGCCCATGCTCATCAGCTCTTCGAGATTCTGCGTCCTCACCGATCCATCGTCGAACCCGCCGGCGAAGTCGAACGGCCCCACGGGATTGTGCGCCGGCCGGATCGCGTAGAGGCGGGCTCCCCCCTCGCGGGTCCGCGCCATCACATCGCGGACCGCCGCGGCGTCGGCGGACTGCATGTATTCGCCAAGCCGGCTCCGGCCGTCCAGGCGCGGGGCAGCCAAGGTATGCGGCCCCGAGGATTCCGACGACGCGGTGACAATGACGATCTGCTCGACACCGAGCGCGACCAGTTCGTCGATGACGCGCTCGAGGCCGCCGGGCCGATCGGCCAGCCGGTGCGTCTCGCCGCGCCAGTGCGAGTCGGGCGCGAACTGCATCGCGTGGTATTCGGTGGCCAGCGGCACGGTCAGCGCGGCCGCGACCGCATCCGGCAGATGATCGCGCGCGATGCCGGCAAGGTCGAGGACTTCAGTCCGGCGCCGATCCGTCGCGGCGCTGTTGCCGCGTTGAATGAGCGTCCGCCGGCGCGGCTCGGCGACGAGCGCAAACACGAGATCGCGGCGGGCGTCGAGATCGTGCGCGACGATGAGGAGTTCGCGGAACCCGGGCTGACCGAGGTTGTCGGCGAGCATCTCGGTGTAGCGGCGCGCGAGATCGGCGCGAGCCGGCTGCTTCAACTGCGCCGCGCCGCGGACCAGATCCCAGAGGACCGTCCAGCACCGCGTGATCGCGGTCTCCGCGCTGAGCGGCGCCGGCAGGAAGTGCCACCAGAACGGGCCGCGGGGATGCCGCTGGCGCCAGCGTCCGTAGCTCGTCGCCGCCAGGATGACGCCGGCGGCGCCCAGAATCAGCAGCGCGAGACGCGGCAGCCAGGTCGGGAGGCTCTCTGGCGCGAAGGCGCGCGTCGCAAACGTCAGGTAGCCCGCGGTCAGCCCGCCGGCGCCACCGAGGCCGACCATCTTCAGCAGGAAGTCGATCGGAAAGACCACCAGTCCGAGCGCGACGACGACGACCGGCAGGACCACGACGGCCAGCGCCGCCACGATCGCCAGGACGAGGAGATGCAGCGACCAGCGCCACGGGTAGAGCAGCCGCACCGGCGTCGCCCGCCAGTAGCCTTTGTCTTCCCAGAGGTGTCCACCGCCGTCGATGGCAAAAAACAGCGCGCCCAGCGCGCCGATGCCGCGCCCGGCGACAATGTCGATCTTGACGCCGGCTTCGTGGAGGGCGCGCAGCGCGCCGGCGTGGTAGGCGCCCGCCGTGCCGGTTCCGGTGAGGACGAGCGCCGTCCGCCGTTGTGGTGAATACGGGTCACCCGACGGAGGTACGCCGGACTCGTTCATTCCTCGACGGGATCGTGAATCGTGAAGAGCTTGCGGATCTCGAAGTTGCGCGTGCCGCCGGGCGTGACGACTTTGATTTCGTCGCCGACTTCCTTGTTGAGCATGGCGCGGCCGATCGGCGAGGTCGTCGAAATCAGCCCCTTTCCGTCGGCGTCTTCCGGCATGACCAGTTGAATGATCAGCGTCTCACCGGTGCTTTCGATGACGTGGAGCGTCGACCCGAAGCCCGCGCGATCCGACGGAATCCGATCGACGTTGATCAAGGAGATCTCCGACACGCGCTTCTGCAGCATGCTGATGCGTGCTTCGACGAGCCGCTGGCGTTCTTTGGCGGCGGCGTACTCGGCGTTCTCGCGCAGGTCGCCGAGTTCGCGGGCGCGCTTGATTTCCTTCGGCAGCTCGAGCTTCAGCTCGCGATCGAGGGCCTGAATTTCGTCCTCGAACTTCCTGATCAGACGGTCTTTCATCGTGGCGGACATGGTCTGTTGAGAAGATATCACAGTGCTATGCTTCAGCCGTGCGACGGATCACGAGCCGTCAGAACGCCCTGGTCGCGGAGTTTCGCGCGGTCGCGGGCGGTGAACGCGACGACCTCCTGCTCCTCGACGGCCCGCATCTTGTCGCCGCGGCGCTCGACGCGGGGCTGCCGATCCGCCGCGTGCTGGTCGCCGACAACGTGGCCGACGGCCGCGAAATCGCCAGCTTGACCGCGCGTGCCGGCGCCGCCGGTGCCGAACTGAACGAGGGATCGGCATCGGTGATGGACGCCGTCAGTCCGGTGCGCTCGCCGAGCCGTATCGTCGCGCTGGCCGATCGTCCGCGACGCGTCGAGCAGCTCTTCGTTCCCACTCCGGCGCTCGTCGTCGTCGCCGCGGACGTGCAGGACCCGGGAAACCTCGGCGCGATGGTCCGCGCCGCGGAAGCCGCCGGCGCGACCGGCGTGATGGTGGCGGGACGAAGCGCGGACCCGTTCGGATGGAAAGCCCTGCGCGGCTCGATGGGCAGCATCCTGCGCCTGCCGGTGTCGATCGTGGCGGACGCGCGTGCGGCGGCCGCGGAGGTCCGCCGACATGGCTGCCGTCTCATCGCCGCGGTCCCCCGCGGCGGACGGTCTCCCTACGATCTCGACCTGCGCCAGCCCACGGCGGTGCTCATCGGCGGTGAAGGCGGCGGCCTGCCGGACGCTGTCGTGGCCGCCGCGGACGAGCGGCTGACCATCCCCATGCAGGCACCGGTGGAATCGCTGAATGCCGCGGTCACCGCGGCGTTGATTCTCTATGAAGCGCACCGACAGCGCCGCTGACGGCGGGTCGCTCTTCGCCGACGAACCGGCGCCGCCATCCACGGCGCGGGCACCGCTCGCCGAGCGGATGCGGCCGCGGACATTCGACGATTTCGTCGGTCAGGAGGCACTGCTCGCCCCCGGTAAACCGCTGCGCGAGGCGATCGAGCGCGACGTGCTGCAGTCGATCATCCTGTGGGGACCGCCCGGAACCGGGAAGACGACGCTGGCCCGCATCATCGCCGACCTGACCAAAGCGCGGTTCGTCTCGTTCAGCGCGGTGCTTTCGGGGATCAAGGAAATCCGCGACGTGATGACCGAGGCCGAACGGCTGCGCCGCTCAACCGGCCGGCGGACCATCGTGTTCATCGACGAGATTCACCGATTCAACAAAGCCCAGCAGGACGCGTTTCTGCCGCGCGTCGAAGCCGGCGACATCGTGCTGATTGGCGCGACGACCGAGAACCCGTCGTTCGAAGTCAACGCGGCGCTGCTCTCGCGATCCAAGGTGTTCGTCCTGCGCGGGCTGACCACTGACGAAATTGTGGCCATCCTGGACCGCGCGCTACGCGATCCCGAGCGGGGCCTGGGCGCCGAGCCGATCGAGATCGATCCAGACGCGCTTCACCTGATCGCGACGCACGCCAACGGCGATGCGCGCGCCGCGATCAACCTGCTCGAGTTCACCACCGCGGCGGCGCCGATCACGGACGGCATCCGGCGCCTTGGCGTCGAGGACGTCCAGCAGTCGCTGCAACGACGGGCGCTCGTCTACGACAAGTCCGGCGAGGAGCACTACAACCTCATCTCGGCGCTCCACAAATCGATGCGCAACAGCGATCCGGACGCGACGGTCTACTGGCTGGCGCGCATGGTCGAAGCCGGCGAGGACCCGCTCTACATCGCCAGACGTCTCGTGCGTTTCGCTTCCGAAGATGTCGGCAACGCCGATCCGCAGGCGCTGACCGTCGCGGTGGCGGCCAAGGAGGCGGTCCATTTCATGGGAATGCCGGAAGGCAACACCGCGCTCGCGCAAGCGGCGATCTATCTCGCGACCGCGCCCAAGAGCAACGCCGTCTACGAGGCGTACAACCGGGCGGCCGCGGATGCGCACGAGGCGGTCGCCGAACCGGTACCGCTGCACCTGAGAAACGCGCCGACGAAGCTGGTGAAGTCACTCGACTACGGCAAGGGCTACCAGTACGCACACGACGATCCCGATGCAGTGGCCGACATGTCCTGCCTGCCGCCAGGTCTCGAAGCGCGCAAGTACTACGAGCCGAAGGAACGGGGGTTTGAGAAGGAGATCAAGCGACGGCTGGACGGGTGGCAGGAGATTAAAAGAGCGCGAGGTCAAAGGGCAGAGGGCAAAGGTCAAAAGTGAAGCATTGACCCCGGCCTTCAACTTTGCCCTTTTGCGCTTTGACTTTTGCCCTTAGAAGAATCTGCCTAGCGGCCGAACGAACGTGTGAACAGCGACTCGATGGCGGCGCGGCCGTTGTGATGCAGCGTGCGCGTTCCGGTCCCGGTGAAATGCGCGTGCGTGACGACGGGGCCGTCGTCTTTCGGCAGCTCACGCCAGTCGTGGCCGGTCCACGAGAGCCAGCGATCCCGCTCCTGGTCAAAGACGTTGAGCGGCTTGTTGCACAACTTCGCGAACTCGGCGCCCCACCCCGTCCCGCCGCGCACGGTCCCGTCGTCCAGCACCGAGCCGATGACGTAGATCTCCTGACCGTTGTTGACCTGGTACCAGATGGTCTGGAGGATTTTGCGGATCGTCGGCGCGTCGGTGTAGCGCCGGTGCATCAGGCCGGACACGTACTCGAGGCTGACGTCTCCGTTCTGCAGTTCCTCGTGATTGAGGACACGCACGCCACGGTGGCGTTCGAGCTTGTGCCCTTCGAAGGTGAAGTTGACCTCTTCGACACCGCTTCGCTCCGCGCACCGGCCGAACTCGGCCTCGGCACCCGGGGCACCGCCGCTGAACAGGATGCAGTCGCGAGGATTCATGCGGGGGATTCTAACGCAGGTGCGGAGTGCACGGTGCACCGTGCAGGGTGCAGGTGCACGGTGCTAGGTGCTGGGTGCGTCGTGCGCGAAACGCCGTTCGCGCCGCACCAACAAGCGTCTATCTGGAGAGCGAGAACCCGAGCCAGAGGGCGGCGGCTATCACTAGCAGCCCGACGGCGCCCTCGGGAATGTCACTTTCGGCGTACGAGCTCTTGTAGATGCCAAACGTCACGACCTTCAGCGTGACCCAGCCGATCGCGCGAAGGCCGTCCCGCAGGATCAATTCGACCAGCGTTTCTGCCACGTCGACGAGGACGCTCATCGTTTCAGAAATACGCCCAATCGCGGTCCGCCGTTCTGGCTGTGCGTTCACTCCGGCCCTTCCCGCCCCTGCCCTTCCTGCCCTTCCTGCCCCTCCTGCCCTTCCTGCCCGCCTTGCCCGCCTTTGCCTGCCACGCCAGCCTCGCCTGCCCTTAAGATCCCGTCCGGAGGACGCCGCTATGAGACTCTGCGCGCTTCTCGCGATCCTGCTCTGGCCTGCCGCCACGGCCTTCGCCCAGACCGACAGTGATCTCGTCAACGACGGCAAGAACACCGAGCAGGTGACGACGCAGAGCATGGGCTACGCGCGACAGAGCTACAGCCCGCTCAAGCAGATCGCCACGGCCAACGTGAAACGGCTGGTGCCGATCTGGAGCACCAGCGTGATGAACGACATGGGCGAGCTCGCCGCGCCGACGATCTACGACGGCGTGATGTACGTCATCAACGGCAAGTGGACCTTCGCGCTCGATGTCGCCACCGGCCGGCAGATCTGGCGGACGCCGGTCGAACTCGAAGCCGGCACGCGCGGCGCACCGATCACCCGCGGGGCCGCCACGATCTACAACGGCAAACTGTTTCGCATCTCGTTCGACAACCATCTGTTCGCACTCGACATGAAGACGGGGCGCGAAATCTGGAATCAGAAATTTGCGGAGGCGAAGGAGGGCTACTACGCGACCAGCGCGCCGATCGTCGCAAACGGCGTACTGATCTCCGGCATGGCCGGCGGCGAATCGACGACACGAGGATTTCTCGACGGTTGGGATCCGGAAACCGGCAAGAAGCTCTGGCGCCGTTACACGGTGCCGGCGCCCGGCGAGCCGGGATCGGAAACGTGGCCGAAAGGGACCGATGCCTGGATGTACGGCGGCGGTCCGACGTGGCGTTCGGGCTCGTACGACCCGGCGCTCGATCTCGTCTACTGGGGCACCGGCAACGCCGAGCCGTACGATCCCGGGCCGCGCGGCGCCCTCGACAGCCTGTTCACATCGAGCGTGCTGGCCATCCGTCCCAAAACCGGCGAGATCGCCTGCCACTTTCAGTACACGCCAAACGATGTCTACGACGTCGACGGCACCGACGAGCACGTGCTCGCCGACCTCCGCGTCAACGGCCAGATGCGGAAGGTGATGATTCAGGCCAACAAGAACGGATTCCTGTACGTGCTCGATCGCACGGACTGCGCGTTCATCGCCGCCCATCCGTACACGTCAGTGAACTGGGCGAGCGGCGTCGATCCGAAGACCGGGCGCCCGATCCTGACCGATCTCTACAAGCGCTTTCTCGCCGGCGAAGAGGTCTCGATCCTGCCGTCGCGCGGCACCAACGCCGTCCCGATTGCCTTCGATCCCGCGACCGGCCTCATCTTCGCCAGTTCGTGGGATGTCCCGCGCATCCAGAAGATCGCTGCGCCCAAGCCGCAGGTCATCGGCACGAATTCGACCGGCATCACCGCACGTACGCCGGTCACGAAACCGGGCGACGTGCTCGGGCATTTCGTCGCCATCGATCCGTTGACCGGTGTCCGGAAGTGGGAGGTCCCGCTCGCGGACTTCCCGGGTTCGGCCGGCATGCTGGCCACGGCTGGCGGCCTGGTGTTCACGGGAAAGCTGACCGGCGAGTTCGTCGCGCTCGACGCCGCGACGGGAAAAACGCTCTGGCAGTTCAAGACCGGCTCGAGTGTCAACGCGACCGCGATCACGTACACGCACAAGGGCAAACAGTACGTGACGATCGCGTCCGGCCGCGGCGGCCTGCTGGCCAGTCGATACACCGGGGACAAGGTTCCAACCGGTGGTTCGATTTGGACGTTTGCGTTGATGGAAAACTGACAATGCGGTGCTGGGTGCGCGGTGCACAGTGCACAGTGCGGGTGCTAGGCGCGGCGTGCGAGGTGCACGGTGCGCGCGCGTCGCACTCCTTTGCGATCTGATCGACGGTGCGACGCGCGCACCGCGCACCAACAACCGAGCACTGGGCACCAGCACCGTGCGCCGTGCACCGCGCACGACGCGGTTCTTACTTCTTCACCGCTTTGACAAGCCCCCAGCCAGCAATGAAGATGGCGACGCCGACCGCGAAGAGCCGTGGGCTCGGACCGGCGGGACCGGCGGTGAAAATGTCGACGAGCAGGAGCCACATGCCGAGCATCTGCGCGCCGCGGCCGACGTAGTAGAGCGTTGCACCCATCTGAGATTAGTCTGCTAGTTTCGTGTTTTCGTGCCTTCGTGGCGCATTTGCTCTAGATTCTCTCGAAGTTCTTTTCAATCTCCCGCCTCGTCAGACGCAGCATCACCGGCCGGCCGTGCGGGCAGATGGTCGAGTAGGAGGTCGCGCGCAGCTCGTCGAGGATGTGCACCATCTTCTCGTACGTCAGCGGATAGTTGGCCTTGACGGCGGCGTGGCAGGCGGTCGTCGCGGCGATGCGCTGTAGCGCGATCTGCACGTGGGCGCCGCGATCCAGCCCCTCGAGATCTTCCGCCAACGCTTTGAGCGCGGTGGCGCTTTCCTCCGCGGTGAGGATCGCCGGCACCGCTGACACCTTGATCGTCGTCTCCCCGAACGCCTCCAGCTCGTAGCCGAAGCGCGCGAGTTCGCCCGCCCGCTGGATCAGCGCCTGAAACGAACCCGGCGGGACTTCGACCAGGATCGGCACCAGCAGCAGCTGCGACTGCAGCTCGCCGGCCGTCAGCCGCTGCATCACACGCTCGAACAGCACGCGCTCGTGCGCGACGTGCTGGTCGATGATCGCGATCCCCTCGTTGTCGATCGCGACGATGAAGGTGTCGCGGAACTGGCCGAGCGGAATCATCGGCGCCATGTCCGAGACTGGGGACTGGGGACTGGCGATTGGGGGCTGGGAGGCCGTGGCTGTCGACTGCTGACTGAAGACTGTTGACTGAGGTGTCCACCGGCTCGGATAACTGCCGCCGCTGAGAACGCCAGGAATCGCCGGCGTCAGCGGCCGGTACTCGACCTGCTCGGGCCTGAGCTGCAGCTGCGGCACGCCGCCGGTACCGAGCGCGTCCATCAGACCGCGCCGGACGACCTCGTGCACCAGCGATTGATCGCGGAAACGGACCTCCGCCTTGGTCGGATGGACGTTCACGTCGACCGAGTCGGCGGGCATCTCGATGAAGAGATGCACCTCCGGACTCCGCTCTTTGATCGACGCCACGCTGTAGGCGTCCATGATCGCGTGCGCGATCGTCCGGTCCTTGACGATGCGGCGGTTGATGAAAACATGCTGCGGTCCGCGCACCGGCCCCTGCTCGGCAAGCGCTGCGATGTAACCGGCCAGTTTGATGCCGCCGGCCTCCTTGTGGACCTCGAGCAAGTCCGACCGATCGCCGTACAACTGATACAGCCGATCGCGGAGCGTCGCCGTCGGCGGACTCTGAAGCACCGTCCGGCCGCCGCTCGTCAACGTGAATCCGACCTCCGGGTACGCCAACGCCAGCTGCGTCGTCAGACGGGAGACCTGCGCCGACTCCGCGCCGTCCGCCTTGAGGAACTTCCGGCGCGCCGGCAGGTTGTAGAAGAGATCGTTGACCTCGATCGCGGTCCCTTCCGCCGCCGCCGTTTCGACGACGCTGGCGATGGTGCCGCCGTTGACGCGGATCTCGGTGCCGCTCTCGCGTCCGCGGGCGCGCGTTCTGAGCGTGAAATGGGAGACCGAGGCGATCGACGGCAGCGCTTCACCGCGAAACCCGAGCGTCATGATCGCCGCCAGATCGTCGGCGCGCCGGATCTTGCTCGTCGCGTGCCGCTCCAGCGCCAGCCGCGCGTCCTCCGGCTCCATCCCTTCCCCGTCGTCCTCGACGCGAATCTGCTTTTTGCCGCCAAGTTCGACGTGGATGCTGACCCGGCGGGCGCCGGCGTCGATCGCGTTCTCGACCAGCTCCTTGACGACCGAGGCCGGCCGCTCGACGACCTCGCCGGCGGCGATTTGATTGGCCAGATCGTCGGGCAGGCGCGTGATCTTACCCACGCGTCAGATCCAGTTCTTGCGGCGGAACGCCGCCAGCATGGCGACGACGACCGCCAGCATCAAGCCGACGATCCACCAGAACTGCGCGGCATCCGAACCGGGGAACCGGGGGAAGAGCACGTTCATGCCCCAGAGCCCGGTCATCAGCGTCAACGGCATGAAGATGGTGGAGACGACCGTCAGCACCTTCATGACTTCGTTCAGGCGGTTGCTGACGTTGGTCAGATGGGCGTCGAGAATCCCCGAAATCCGGTCCTGAAACATCGCCGAATCGTCGACGATGCGCACGATGTGGTCGTAGACGTCGCGGAAGCGGAACGACAGGTCGGTGCTGATGTCGACGAAGTCGCGCCGGGCCAGCCGGGAAATGACGTCGCGCTGCGGCGTAATCGTCCGCCGCAGGCTCGACACATCCCGCTTGGCGTTGAGGATTTCCTTGATCAGCGAGCCGCGCGGCTTCTCGAAGATCGCCTTCTCCAGTTCGTCGAGCCTGACCTCGAGCTTCTCGATCTCCGGACGGTAGTGGTCGACCATCGTGTCGACGACGCGGTGGAACAGCGAGACCGGACCCTCGCCGAGGATCTTGTGGTTCTTCTCGACGTTTTCCTGCATCTCGAGCACGGACCGCGAGTGGCCGTCGTGCACGGTCACCAGGTAGGTCGGCCCGATGAAGAAATCGACATCGGTCGTCGCGAATCCCTTGCGGTCGGCGCTCAGGCTGATCCCATGCAGGATCGCGTAGAGATAGCCGTCGTAGGCTTCGATCTTCGGGTGATGCGACTCGGACCTGGCATCCTCGACCGACAGCGGGTGGAAGGCGAAGGTGTCGGTGAGAATCAGCGCCTCGGGAATCGACGGCGCCGCGAGATCGACCCACAGGAACGTATTGGCCGCCGGATTGAGCCAGAGCCGATCGATGCTCCGGACCCGTTCGGTCTGGCCGTTCTTGTGGATGAATACAGTGACCATTAACGGGACTGGGGGCTAGGGGCTCGGGACTAGGCTTCGGCTCGGGGCATTCTATATTCCCCGCAGGCTCAGCCCTAGTCCCGCATCAACCCAGTTCCCCCAGTCCCCAGTCCCCAGCTTCTTAGTCCCCGACTTTCACCGCAAGCGCTGCCTGCGCCGCGGCAAGGCGCGCCACGGGCACCCGGTACGGCGAGCAGCTCACATAGTCGAGTCCCGCCTTCTCGAAGAAATGAATCGAGGCTGGATCGCCGCCGTGCTCGCCGCAGATCCCGACCTTCAAATCCGGCCGGGTCTTGCGGCCGAGCGTGATGCCGGTGGTGACCAGGGAGCCGACGCCGTCGACGTCGATGGTCGCAAACGGATCCCGGTCGATGATCTTCTTCTCCTGATAGACGCGCAGGAACTTCCCGACGTCGTCGCGCGAGAAGCCGAGCGTCATCTGGGTCAGGTCGTTGGTGCCGAACGAGAAGAATTGCGCTTCGGTGGCAATCTGATCGGCGGTGACGGCGCCGCGAGGTACTTCGATCATCGTGCCGACGAGATACGTGATCTTGACGCCTTTCGCCTTCATCGTCTCGGCGGCGATGCGGTCGACGACCGCCTTCTGGTCGCGCAGCTCCTTCACGTTCCCGACGAGCGGGATCATGATTTCCGGAATGACCTTGAGGCCTTCCTTGTGGAGCTGGCACGCGGCTTCGATGATCGCCCGCGTCTGCATCTCGGTGATCTCGGGATAGGTGATCCCGAGCCGGACGCCGCGATGCCCCAGCATCGGATTGAACTCGTGCAGCTGTTCGACCCGATGCAGCAGATGACGCTTCTCGTCGAGATGTGGATCCTTGCGGCTCCGCTGCTCCAGCACCGCGATCTCGACCATCAGCTCTTCGCGCTTCGGGAGGAACTCGTGCAGCGGCGGGTCGATGGTCCGGATGGTGACCGCCGTCCCCTTCATCGCCTTGAACACGCCGTAGAAGTCGTCGCGCTGGAGCGGCAGCAGTTTGTCGAGCGCCTTGCGCCGGTCGGCTTCGTTGTCGGCCAGGATCATTTCCTGGACGATCGGAATGCGTCCCTCGCCGAAGAACATGTGCTCGGTGCGGCACAGCCCGATCCCGCGGGCGCCAAAGGCGTAGGCGATTTCTGCCTGATCAGGCAGGTCGGCATTGGCGCGAACGCCCATGCGGCGGAACTTGTCGGCCCAGGACAGCAGCTTGTCGAAGCGCTGATAGATGTTCGAGTCCTCGGGCTTGATCGAACCCTGCAGCACCTGCAGGATTTCGCTCGGGTGCGAGGCGACGCGGGCAATCTTCACCTCGCCGGTCATGCCGTCGAAGGAAATGAAGTCGCCTTCCCGCACCGTCTGACCGGCAACATGGAACTGCTTGGTCGTCTCGTCGATGTCGAGCGCACCGGCGCCGACAATCGACGGCTTGCCCATCTGACGGCCGACCACCGCGGCGTGTGAGGTCATGCCGCCGGTGGCGGTGAGAATGCCCTGCGCCACGAACATGCCATGGATGTCGTCCGGCACGGTCTCGCGTCTCACCAGGATGACGGGCTTGCCCTGCTGCGTCCACTTGACCGCATGCTCCGACGAAAACACCACCTGGCCGCTGGCCGCCCCCGGCGACGCGGGCAGCCCCTTGGTCGTGACCGGAATCTTCTTCCACTCCGCCGGATCGAATCCCGGCGCGAGCAGCTGGTTGAGCGATTCGGGGTCGACCAGCAGGACGGCTTCCTTCGGCGAGATGAGTTTCTCCGCAACCAGGTCGGTGGCGATGACCACGGCGGCGTGGCCGGTCCGCTTGCCGCTGCGCGTCTGCAGCATGAACAAGCGGTCGTCCTGAATGGTGAACTCGAAGTCCTGAATGTCCTTGTAGTGCTTCTCGAGACGCGTGGTGATGTCGCGCAGCTGTTTGTACGAGGTCGGCATCACCTGTTCGAGCTCGCGGATCGGCTGTGGCGTCCGAATGCCGGCGACCACGTCTTCGCCCTGGGCGTTGATCAGGAACTCGCCGTAGAACTCCTTCGCGCCGGTCGCCGGATTGCGGGTAAACCCGACGCCGGTGCCCGACCGGTCCCCGGTATTGCCGAACACCATCATCTGCACGTTGACCGCGGTGCCGATGTGATCGGGGATGTCGTAAATGCGGCGGTACTCCTGGGCGCGCGGATTCATCCAGGAACGGAACACGGCGTCGCGCGCCATCTTCAACTGGTCACCCGGATTCTGCGGAAACGGCTTGCCGCTCTTCTTCTGGACGACCTGCTTGTATTTCTCGACCACCTCGCGAAGCGCCGCTTCGTCGAGTTCAGTGTCGAGTTTGACCTTGCGGTTCTTCTTGATCGCGTCGAACTCGTGCTCGAAGGCATCCTTGGGAATTTCGAGGACGACGTTGCCGAACATCTGCATGAAGCGGCGATAGCTGTCGTAGGCGAAGCGGCCGTTCTTCGTCCGGTGCTTCAGCCCCTCGACCGCCTTGTCGTTGAGCCCGAGATTGAGAATCGTGTCCATCATCCCGGGCATCGAGAACTTCGCGCCCGACCGCACCGACACCAGCAGCGGGTTCTCGGTCGAACCCAGCTGCGCGCCGGCCGCCTTCTCGAGCTTCCGGACGTGCTCGTCGATCTCGCGATCGATCGCGGCCGGAATCTTCCCCTTTTCCTTGTAGTAGACCGTGCAGACGGGAGTGGAAATCGTGAAACCCGGCGGCACCGGGAGGCCGGCGTTGGTCATCTCGGCGAGGCCGGAGCCTTTGCCACCGAGCAGATCCTTCATCGTGCGGTTGCCGTCGGCCTTCCCGTTTCCGAAAAAGTAGACGTTCTTCGAGCTCGCCGCTCGAGGCATCGCTTTCTTTAGCGCCGTCTTCTTCGCCGGCTTCTTCGCTGTCTTGGCCATTTCTGCTCTGCTCCGTCGTGGCGTCTACTCTGCTGATTGACGCGCAAGGTTTCACCGCCGCAACTGGCTATTCTAGCTAGCGTTCCTACCTATCGTCTGCAGCCAATTCGGCGATGTCGCCAATGCTGCCCAGAATTGCCTGGCGCAGGCGCGCGAGCAGCGCCAGGCGCGCCGCCCGGAGATCCCGGTCCTCCGCCATCACCAGCACGTCGGCGAAGAACTTGTCGACGGCTGGTGACAGGTCGGCAAGGAGCTGCATGGCCTCGGCATAACGGCCGTCGCGGACGACGTGATCGAGCGTGTGAAGCCGCTTACTCATGTCGTCGGCGAGCGCGAGTTCAGCGGGGTCGGTCAGCCGGCCGCGCAGACTCTCGAGGCTGCCCTGACCGTCCTCGACGCCCTTGGTGATGTTCTTGACCCGCTTGAAGAGCTGCGCCAGGAGCCGGAAGCGCTCCGAGGTGCGCATCTGCTCGTAGGCATGGGCCAGCTGCTGGGAGACTTTCAGGTGACAGGCCGCGCGCGGAATCGTCCCCAGCGTCCGAACCACGTCCGCCTTCGCACCGCGCCGTTCGAGCAGGTAGGCTTCGCGCTCCCAGAAGAACTCCTTGAGCGGCAGCGCGGCAAAGACATCGGCCGCGCCTGGCAGACGCGAGCGATGCGCCTCGAACGCATCGCGAACCAGCTCGTACAGATCCACCGGCTTGGGCGCCGCGACACCGAGCGCCTCGAGGTCCGCGAGGATCTTGACGACGCCCTGAGCCGCGCGGCGAAGCCCGTAGGGGTCCCGCGAGCCGGTGGGGCGCTCCCCTGCCGCAAAGAGCCCAACGACGGTATCGAGCTTGTCGGCCAACGAGACCGCCGCCCAGGTGAGGGCGGCCTTACCGAGCTGTGGCCGCGTCGGGGCCGCATCGGCTTCGACGCCAATCGGCAAATAGTGGAAATAGACGGCCTTCCAGACCGTCTCGGGCTGGCCTTCCTCACGGGCGTAGATTCCGCCCATCACACCCTGGAGTTCGGTGAACTCGCGGACCATGTCGGTCGTCAGGTCGACCTTGGCGAGGCGCGCCGCCAGCCCGGCCTGCCGCGCGACCTCCTCTGACGCGCCGAAGTGCTTTTCGGCGATCCGGTGGGCCAGCGCTTCGATCCGCTCGGTCTTCTCGCGATAGCTGCCCAGCTTCTTGTGAAACAGCAGCGTGTCGAGACGCCCCAGCCGTGACTCGAGCGGCGTCCGCCGGTCGGTTTCCCAGAAGAACCGGGCGTCGCGCAAACGCGCAGTCACGACGCGCTCGGCGTTTCTCGCGATCGTCCGCTCGTTGTCCGGCTCAGTGTTGGTCACCGCCAGAAACGCGTTCTTCAGTTTTCCGTCTTCGGCCTCGACCGGAAAGTAATGCTGATGATGAATCAGCGTCGTCGTCAGCACTTCCTCCGGAAGTTCAAGGAACTCGAGCGCGAAGGTGCCCGCGACGACCGACGGATACTCGACCAGATCCGGAACTTCGCGAAGCAGCGCCGATTCGTGGCGGACCGCCCGGCTCACGCGCCCCTGCAGCCGCTGGGCCTTGGCGTCGAGTTCGCGGGCGATCTTGTTGTGCCGCTCGCTGCGCTCGAGCATCACGAAGTTCTCGAGCAGCTTCGTCTTGTACTCGTCGAACGACCGCACTTTGATGGCGCGGCCGGCCCGGCCGCTCGTCGTGAGGAAGCGATGACCGTAGGTCGCCGCCCCGCTGATCACGTCCTGCACGGAGCCGGATTGCGCCGCTGTCGTCCGCGAAATGCTGAACGGCACCACGCGGCCGCCATAGGTCAGCAACAGCCAGCGGATCGGCCGGCCGAAGAGCAGTTCGCCGCGGCCATCCTCGAGGAGCGCGTCCCAGTGCATCAACTTGGGAAACGTCAGCCCGCGAAGCGTGCCGCCCATGACATCCGGCAGCACGTCCACGGCGGCCTTGCCGCGCTGTTTCTTGCGGAACGCCAGGTAGACGCCCTTCGGTGTCTCGACGCGTTCGAGGCTGGCCACGTCCGTGCCGTTCTTCGCGGCAAACCCCTCGGCGGCCGGCGTCGGCGAACCATCCGGCTTGAACGCCGCCGAGACCGGCGGCCCGTTGAGCACTTCCTCGAGATCGGTCTGGCGCTCGGCAAGGCGCGCGACGCGGACCGTGAGGCGGCGCGGCGTGCTGAAGGTTTCGGCCGGCGCTTCGGGCGCAAGGCGATGGGCCTTCAACTGCGCGAGGACGACCTCGCCGATCTGGGTCGTGAGGTCGGGCAGCCAGCTGGCTGGAATCTCTTCGCAGCCGATTTCGAGAAGGAGTTCGCGATCCATCAGCGCTCCGGCGCAGCGGGCGGCTCGCCCGCGGTTTCCGCGACATACGCCTTCGCGATCCCGACGGCGAGCTGACGGACGCGCAGAATGTAGGCCGTTCGCTCGGTCACGCCAATGCTGTTGCTGGCGTCGAGCACGTTGAACACGTGCGAGCACTTGAGGCAGTACTCGAGCGCCGGCCAGATCAGGCCGGTGCGCAGCAGGTGCTCGGTGAACGCGTAGTAGCGGTCGAAGAGGTCGCGGTGAAAGGCGCCGAACTCGGCCTGGGGCATGTCGACTTGTCCGAAGACGTACTTCGACTGCTCGACTTCCTCGCGAAGGCGAACCTCGCGGTATTTCACGCCCTGGGCCCACTCGAGATCGAAGATGTTGTCGACGCGTTGCAGCGCCATCGCAATCCGCTCGAGGCCGTAGGTGAGCTCGGCGGACACCGGCGCCAGTTCGATACCGCCGGCCTGCTGGAAGTAGGTGAACTGCGAGATCTCCATGCCGTCGAAGAGGACTTGCCAGCCGATGCCCCACGCGCCGAGCGTCGGCGACTCCCAGTTGTCTTCCTCGAAGCGGATGTCGTGCTGGCGCGGATTGATGCCGCAGTGCTCGAGGCTGTCGAGATAGAGCTGCTGCACTTCGTCCGGCGCCGGCTTGAGAATCACCTGGAACTGGTGATGCTTGAAGAGCCGGTTCGGGTTTTCGCCGAAACGGCCGTCGGCCGGGCGGCGCGACGGCTGAACGTAGGCGACGTTCCAGTGCGCCGGTCCGAGTACGCGCAGAAACGTCTCGGGGTGCATCGTGCCCGCGCCCACTTCGAGATCGAGCGGCTGCTGCAGGACGCAGCCGCGCGACACCCAGAATTCCGACAACTTGAGGATCAGCCCCTGAAACGTCATCGCCGCATGTCCCGTAGCACCTTGACCGACTTCAATTCCTTCTCGAGATGCGCCGCAATCTGCAGCCGGTGCATCTGTTCGAGCTCGCGCAGCACCCGCGACGAGGCCGGCACGTCGCTGAGCGCCAGCGGGCTGCAGACGCGCGCCGCCTCGAGAAACGCCCGCGCGCCGTTCGACGCCCCGGCGTCGGGCTGGTAGACGCCCTGCAGCCGCAGCATCCAGAACTCGAAATACCGCGCCAGCGGATCGATCGGCACGCCGCCGGCCATCGCGTCGACAATCGATCGGCCGAGTCTGAAGAGCGGCTCGCTCGGATCGTTGTCCTGAGCGCACTCGTCGATCAGCTCGGCAAAGTATCCGACGTAGCCCAGCGCCTCGCCGTCCACCGCCGACAGCGGCGACCGAATCGGCGCGACGTCCTGCAAGAACACCAGTTCGCGCCGCTCGCGTTCCCGGTACGTCACCCGGCCGCACGTCATCGGCTCGAGCGCCCCTCCGAACCGCCGCCGGCTCTGGCGCGCGTTCTTCGCCACACCACGCTTCTTGCCGCGGTCGCTCGTCAGAAAGACGACCAGCCGGTCCGACTCACCGAGCGTATACGTCCTGAGGATCAGGGCGTCTGCTGTGTGGAGTGGCATCCGAATGGGCTCGAACACGAGCGGAAGGGCGTCAATGTACTACAGCCGGCCGGGTTTCGTCGCACCGCGCAGGTCGGCGAGACCGATGTCCTGCAGGATCCGGTCATCCTCGCGCCAGTCGGCCTTGACCCTGACGTGGAGATCGAGAAACACGTGGGTTGAAAAGAAGCGCTCGAGTTCCAGCCGCGCCGCCGTGCCAATCGCCTTGATCATCGCGCCGCCCTTGCCCACGACGATCGGCTTCTGCGATTCGCGGTCGACGACGATCGTGCAATAGAGCTTCAGCAGCCCCTTCGGATCCGACGGCTCCTCGAAGCGATCGATGACCACCGCGGTCGAAAACGGGATCTCGTCCCGCGTCAGCTGCAACAGCTGCTCGCGCACGATTTCCGCGGCCATCACCCGCTCGGGCTGATCGGTCAGGTAGTCGTCCGGATAGAGCGCCTCGCCTTCGGGCAGCCGTTCGAGAATCGCCTTCTCCAGGCGATCGACGTTGTCGCCGGTCAGCGCCGAAATCGGAATGATTTCGGCGAACTGTCCGTCCTTCCCGAACTGGTCGATGATCGGGAGGAGCCGCGACTTCTTCACCATGTCGATCTTGTTCAGGATCAGAAACACCGGCTGGCCGGCTTCCTTGACGAGATCGAGGACGTAGCGGTCGCCTTTGCCCAGCGGCTCGGCGACGTCGAGCACCAGTCCGAGGACATCAACGTCCTGGATGGTCTGAAGCGCCGCATCGACCATCCGCACGTTCATGCGGTGCAGCGGGCGGTGGATCCCGGGCGTGTCCAGGAACACGACCTGCGCATCGGGATAGTTCTTGACGCCGAGGATCCGGGTCCGCGTCGTCTGCGGCTTGTCCGAGACGATCGCGAGCTTGGTCCCGACCAGGCGGTTGAGGAGCGTCGACTTGCCGGCGTTGGGACGGCCGATCAGCGAAACGAAGCCGCTCTTCATGTGCGCGGCTCGCCCGCGGTGGCTTCCGCCGTCTGCGCCCTGGCGATTCTGACTTTGTTGATCCGGCGGCGTTGAACGTCCAGGACTTCGACCTGCAGACCGTCCACCTCGACGCGCTCGCCCATCGCCGGAACCCGTCCGAGATGCGTCAACAGGTAGCCGCCGACCGTTTCGAACCCCTCGCGGTCGATCTGCACGTTCAGCCGCTGGATGATCTCGTCGACATCGACGTTGCCATTGAAGACGAACGTACCGCTGCCTTCCTCGACCACCGGTTCGGCCTCGACGTCGTACTCGTCGCGGATTTCGCCGACGATTTCCTCGAGCATGTCCTCGATGGTGACGAGCCCGGCGGTGCCGCCGTACTCGTCGACGACAATCGCGATCTGCGTGCGCTGCCGCTGAAACTGCTTCAAGAGCTCCGACACGCGCTTGCTCTCCGGCACGATCACCGCCGTCCGCAGCAGCGAACGCAACGGCCGATCGTCGTTGCGGCTGTCGAGACCGACCAGGTCCTTCACGAAGACGAAGCCGGCGATGTTGTCGAGGCTGTCCTTGAACACCGGGAAACGCGAGTACTCCTGCTCACGGAACAGAGCGCGCAGTTCGGCAATCGTCGCATCTTCTTTGATACCGACAATGTCCGGCCGCGGCGTCATGACCTCGCGAACCAGCGTGTCCTTGAAGTCCACGATGCTCCGCAGCAGCTGCCGCTCGTCGCCGGCGGCGGCGGCGGCCGTCTGCTCCGCCGGGACGAGGGCACCGGTGGCCTCGCCTTCGGCATTCGCCGCTGTCTCAGCCGGCGGCAGCGCCGCCTGATCGCGCTTGCGGCGCAAACGCCGGATCATTTCCGTCACCGGCGCCAGCCCCCGGGCCACCGGGCTGAACGTCGGGAGCAGGACTTCGAGCACGCGTTCGGGATCCCGGCCCACGATGAGCAGCGGCAACAGGACTTCGAAGACACCAACGAAGAGCCCGCCGAAGACCACCACGAAGAGAATCCGGTGCAGACCGTCGATCCCGATCACCGCGGCGATGAGCGCCGAGGCGGTCACCGTCACCAGACCGAGGAGCATGCGGACCGGCGTGAACAGCAGGATCGGATCGTCGAGGAAGGCCGCCAGCTCGCCCGGACGATCGCTGCGCTCGGCGCTGATCCGCAGCGAGAGCTTCATCAGCGCGGAAAACGCCGAGCCAATCGCCGCGAGATACACCGCAAGGCAGCCGAGCAGGAACAGCAGCAGCGGAATCATTGCCGTTCGATCAACCCTTCACGCAGGCCGCCCTTGCGCCGCAGGCGGCGCTCGAGCGCCGCCATCGTCCCTTCGTCGCGCTCGTGGTCGTAGCCGAGGAGATGCAGCAGGCCGTGCAACGCCAGCACCTTGAGCTCGGTGGCTTCCTTATGACCGGCGGCGCGAGCCTGGCGCCGGGCCACGCCTCTGGCGATGACGATGTCGCCGAGCAAACGCGGACGGCGACGGACTGTAGCGGGTTCGTTGGACGGAAAGCTCAGGACGTCGGTCGCGTGATTCTTGCCGCGATAGTGGCGATTGAGCGCGCGGACGCGCGCGTCGCTGACCACCGCCACGCGGACCTCGCCACGGACTCGCGCCGGCGCCACGCCGGCGAGCCAGCGCCCCAGACCGCGCTGAATGCGCCGGCCGTGCTCGTCGGCCACGGTAATGGAAAGCGACTGGCGAGGGTCACCCGGGCTCATCACCTTAATCCCGGCGCGCCGACGTCTCCGCCACGCGCGCAGGTTTGGCGCCGGAGGAGTAGGCTTCGTACGCCTTGACGATCTGCTGCACCAGCTTGTGCCGGACGACGTCGCGCTCGTCGAAACGAATGAACGAGATCCCCTCGACGTCGCCGACCACGCGCATCGCCTCGACGAGTCCCGACAGCCGGCCGGCCGGCAGATCGATCTGCGTGATGTCGCCGGTGATCACGGCTTTCGATCCGAAGCCGAGGCGCGTCAAAAACATCTTCATCTGTTCCGACGTCGTGTTCTGCGCCTCGTCCAGGATCACAAATGAGTCGTTCAGCGTCCGGCCACGCATGAAGGCGATCGGCGCGATCTCAATCGTCCCGCGCTCGATGTAGCGCGCCACGCGCTCGACGTCCAGCATGTCGTACATGGCGTCGTAGAGCGGACGCAGATACGGATTCACTTTTTCCTGGAGGTCGCCGGGCAGGAACCCCAGCTTCTCCCCCGCTTCGACCGCGGGGCGGGCCAGGAGGATGCGGCTGACCTTCTTGCTGACCAGATAGCTGACCGCCTGCGCCATCGCCAGGTACGTCTTGCCGGTGCCGGCCGGGCCGACGCCGAAGACGATGTCGTGCGCCTCGATCGCGTCGAGATAGCGGCGTTGATTGATGGTCTTTGGCGCGACGCGGCGTTTGCCCGCCGGCGTCAGACTGCCCTTGAGGAAATGCTCGCGCAGATCGACCGACGGATCCTGCGCCACCAGTTCGGAGGCGGTCTTCACGTCGGCGTTGGAGAGTTTGTATCCGTCGCGAACCAGCGAGGTGAGCTGTCCGACCACGCGATCGACGCGGTCCGGGCCTGGTCCGTCTCCGTCCACCAGCAGGTCGTGCCCCTGCGTGCGGATCCGGACGTTGAAAAGGGATTCGAAGTGCTTCAGGTTTTCGTCGTACGAGCCGAAGAGGGTTTCGATGCCTTCTTCGGGAACACTGATGCGTTTCAGGCCAATATCTCCTTACATAACAGAGAGTTAGCGGAGTATACCATCCGCTGGCCGGACACCCGCAAGTGTAATGGCCCCAACCGTTTGGGCCTATTTCCGCGGTTCGACGACCCGGATATGGAGCTCGCGCAGCTGCCGCTCGGTCGCTGGTGCGGGGGCGTGCATGAGCAGGTCCTCGGCGCTCTGGGTCATCGGGAACGCGATCACTTCGCGGATGTTCGGCTCCTTCGCGAGCAGCATGACGATCCGGTCGACGCCCGGCGCCAGACCGCCGTGCGGCGGCGCGCCGAAACGAAACGCGTTGAGCATCCCGCCGAAGCGCGCCTCGACCTCCGCCGCCCCATAACCGGCAATCTCGAACGCCCGCAGCATGATGTCGGGCCGGTGGTTGCGGATCGCCCCACTCGACAGCTCGACGCCGTTGCAAACGATGTCGTACTGGAAGGCCTTGAGCGTCAACGGATCGCGTGTGTTGAGCGCCTCGAGCCCCCCTTGCGGCATCGAGAACGGATTGTGGCTGAATGCGACCTGGTTCGTTTCTTCGTCGCGCTCGTAGAACGGAAAGTCGGTGACCCAGCAGAAGCGGTAGGCGTTGTTTTCCAGCAGCTCCAGCTCGCGCGCCAGATGGTTGCGGAGTCCGTCGACGGCCTTCATCAGGCTCTTCGCCGGACCGCACGCGAAGAACACGGCGTCGCCGGGCTGGACGCCCGCGGCTTCGAAGATCGCGTGTCGTTTGGCATCCGGGAGGTACTTCGCGAGCGGACCTTTCGGCGTCTCGCTCGCAACGATGTACGCCAGGCCGCCGAGGCCGAGCGTTTCCCCGAGCCCCACCGTCTTGTCGAAAAAGCTGCGCGACCGGTCCGCCGCGCCCGGCGCACGAATCGCCCTGACGACCGCCCCAGACTCGACCGCACGCGCGAACACCGCGAACTCGGAGCCGCGGAACAACTCGGTGACGTCCGTGGCCCTGATCGGGTTGCGCAAATCAGGCTTGTCCGTTCCGTACATCGTCATCGCGTCGTCGTAGGCGATGCGCGGGAACGGCGTGTCAGAAACCGTCCAGTCCGAGAACTCCCGAAACACGCCCGCCAGCACCGGCTCGATCGCGGCGAAGACGTCGTCCTGGGTCACGAAGGACATCTCGACGTCGAGCTGATAGAACTCGCCCGGCGACCGATCCGCGCGCGCGTCTTCGTCGCGGAAGCACGGCGCGATCTGGAAGTAGCGATCGAAGCCGGCGACCATGAGCAGCTGTTTGAACTGCTGCGGCGCCTGCGGCAGCGCGTAGAACTTGCC
>CAZOAZ010000062.1:0-34327 GCA_964577955.1 uncultured Bifidobacterium sp.
GAGCTGGGTTTAGAACGTCGCGAGACAGTTCGGTCTCTATCTATGATGGGCGCAGGAGATTTGAGTGGGGCTGACCTTAGTACGAGAGGACCGGGTTGGACGGACCTCTAGTGTATCGATTGTCGCGCCAGCGGCAGCGTCGAGTAGCTACGTCCGGAAGGGAGAAACGCTGAATGCATCTAAGCGTGAAACCCTCCACAAGATGAGATCTCCCTGGGTAGCGATACCCCTGAAGGCTCCTGGAAGATGACCAGGTAATAGGTCGGGTGTGTAAGCGTGGCGACACGTTGAGCTTACCGATACTAATCAGCCGTGAGGCTTGACCATATTTTTCGTTTGCCCGCGCTTTGCGCGAGCAATGAATGAGTCCGAAGCTTGCTTCGGACAATACACGCAGAAACGCTGCGTGTGAGTCGGGTGAAACTACCGTTTGCAGGATATTCAGTTGCCTTGCCGGCCAGGCCGGTGAGACGCTCTTTACAGGAGGATCCTCGATCCTCAACGAGCATTGCTTGGGACGACCGAAGGCGCGAGTAAACGCGCGGCGAGAATTGCCGCGCCCGCGCCGACGGACCCCAGGCGCCAAGTTTGCCGGTGGTCACAGGAGTAGGGTCACACCCGTTCCCATTCCGAACACGGAAGTTAAGCCTGCTACCGCCGATGGTACTGCATGGGAAACTGTGTGGGAGAGTAGGTCGCTGCCGGCATTATCTTGAAGACGCCCGATTGTCAAAACAGTCGGGCGTTTTCTTTTTCCCATGAACCGACGCCGCTATTTCGCCGCACTCCTTCTCCCGCTGCTCTTCGCCTCGCCGGACACGAGCGCGCAAACCGGATGGCAGCCGCTCGATCCCGAGCAGGTCCTGCAGATCGACACCACCAAAGGCCGCCTGCTCGTCGAGATGCGCCCCGACTTCGCGCCGAATGCCGTCGCCCGCGTCAAACAGCTGGCGCGCGAGCGGTTCTACGACGGTCTGCAGTTCCATCGAGTGATCGAGCACTTCGTGGCGCAGACCGGAAATCCAGACAATCGCGACGGTGGCGTCAGCCGTCATCCGAATCTCGCCCCGGAGTTCATGTTCCGTTTCAAGCCTGGCAGCAGCGAAGTCCGCGCGATTGACGCCAGCGACGCCGTCTCGGGATTCTTCGGCAGCGTGCCCTTTGAAGGCGAACCGCTCGTCGAATCGAGCCGTCGGCCGACCGGACTCGTTCGCGCGTGGGGTGCCTATTGTCCAGGCGTCGCCGGCATGGGCCGCCAGCAGGCCCGCGATACGGCGAACAGCGAGCTCTTCTTCATGCTCGATGCTGCCCGCAGACTCGATCGGGACTACACCGTCTGGGGACGAATCGTCGACGGCATGCCTGTGCTTCGCAGCCTCGCGATCGGCGAGCCGCCCGCGCGTCCAGATCTGATGACCAGGGTCCGCGTGCTCGCAGACATCCACCCGGCGGAACGGGTCAGGGTCAGCCTGCCACCCGCCGCGGACGTGGCGGGTCGGATTCAAGAACTCCGACGCGCAACCGGAGCGGACTTCACGATCTGCGACGTCGAACTCGGCGCGCGGATCGCCGGACCGTAGGTGATTCCGCAGCGAACGTGCGGACGTACTTCGTCGCCCGAACCTTTTGCGCCGCTCGTTCAGAGCTCATCGACCTGACGGTTCCGTATACCGGACGCTCGGGCCACGGCCGGTCGTAGCGACCCAGAGTCCAGAAGTATCCCGCAAACGAATTCGGATCGCGCCCGTCGAGCGACCATCGGTTCATGATGGCGGTCATGGTGGCGAGCGCCTCGTGCGGCGTTCTGGACCACTCGAGAATCTTCTTTCCCCAGAGCATTCGCATGTAGTTGTGGAACCACCCGGTGCGCACCATCTCCCGCTGCGCGGCGTTCCACAGCGGATCGTGGGTCGCCGCGCCTTCAAACTGGGCGCGACGGTAAAGGTGCGGACGACGATCGCTCTGGTGACGTTTGAGCGTGGTCAGAGCCCACGCCGGCAGCGATTCGTACTGATCGTAGTCGTCAGGACGCTTGAAGCAGGTGTTGAATGCCAGCTCGCGCCAGACGACGAGCTGATCGAGAAAAGCCTCCGCGCCAGGCCCGACGCCCCACCAACCCTCTCGTTGTGCGGTCGCTATCGCTGCGAGACGTCCTGGCGACCACCGCTCGCGCTTCATGACAGCTTCGAAGATCTCGTGCGGCGAGAGATGTCCGAAATGAAGATACGGCGAGAGCCGGCTCGTGCCGCGATCGTCAGGATGGTTGTGCCGCAGGTGATAGTCCTGAAGCCGTTTTGACACGAAGCTCCGCAGCGCCCGGCGGCCCGCAACTGGACCGCCGCGGGTCGTCACCGCCCCGACTTCGTGATCGATGGGCAGTTTGGCGAGCGCTCGAGGATCTTCGAGGAACGACCGCGTCGCCGCTGGCCAGCGGCGACGCACGCCGGCCGGCAGCGCTGTCTCCGGCAGACGAAGATTGGCAAGTGGGCGTGGCGCGGGCCAGTCGAGCAACGCGGCCCGCAACGATCGCTGCATGTGCCGCCGGAAGTGGACTGCTGCCGTGAAGGCGCGATCCGCAGCCGCAAGCGGCAGGATCCCGTTGCTGTCGACAGCCTCGAGCCGAACCGACAACTTGCGCCCGGCGGCGGCGACGGCCTGCGGCAGGAAAAAGCACGGATACTCATCGGTCACGACGACCGCTGCGGCATTCCCGAGCGACTCGATCAGTCCGCGACCTCCGCCGATCCGCGTCTCAACGTAAGGGTAGTAACGCGCCGGCGTTCCCTGAAAGCTCCGCAGGTTGTCGAGCATGCCGTCGAAAACGAACCGGTGAAAGCGATCGGATGCATACGGATAGTCGACGCGAAGCGCTTCGAGCACAAGCAGCGGCTTTGAGAGCGTCCGTGCCCAGTCGATCGCGCGATCGAGGGCGAAATTGTGCGATGGACGCCGCGCGGCAAGCATCCAATAGAGAACGAAGCCTCCGTCTGATCGGACGGCACGGCCGTTGACATTGCGGACTCGAACCGACGAGGGCAGGGCTTCGAAACCTGGCGAAGGCGGCGTCATCAAAAGGTAAACTCACATTATGAAAGACCAGCACTTTCCGGTGGAGAAAACCGAGGACGAATGGCGCGACCAGCTCTCGCCTCAACAGTTCACGGTGTTGCGCCAGCACGGCACCGAACGCGCTGGGACCAGCCCTCTCAACCATGAAAAGCGGGCGGGAACGTTCCGTTGCGCGGGCTGTGGCCAGCCGCTCTTCGACGCCGAAACGAAGTTCGAGAGTGGGACGGGTTGGCCGAGTTTCTTCCGTCCGCTCGAGGACGCCGTCGACACGACCGTCGATCGGAGCCATTTCATGACGCGGACCGAAGTCCATTGCGCCAAGTGCGGCGGCCATCTTGGTCACGTCTTCCCGGACGGCCCGGCGCCGACAGGTATGCGCTACTGCATGAACGGCATCTCGCTGGCGTTCGAACCCAAGTAACCCTCGAATGAGGTGATGCGATGTTTGGCAAATCGTCGCGGCTGCCGACAGCCGCTGAAGCGCTTCCCGGCCGCACCGAGACGATGCCCGTTCCGGCGGCACACTACGTCAACGGCCATCGTCTCCAGCCGCCGTTCCCGCAAGGGCTCGAAACGGCCATGTTCGCGCTCGGCTGTTTTTGGGGCGCCGAACGAAAGTTCTGGCAGCTGAACGGAGTCTATTCGACCGCGGTTGGTTACGTCGCCGGGCAAACGCCAAATCCGACCTACCGCGAAGTTTGCAGCGGGATGACCGGACATACAGAAGCCGTCCTCGTCGTCTTCGATCCCAAAGTCATCCGCTACGAGGATCTCCTGAAGACGTTCTGGGAGAGCCACGACCCGACGCAAGGCATGCGGCAAGGCAACGATGTCGGCACGCAGTACCGTTCCGGGATCTATGTCTACGGCGACGAACAGCGAAAAGCTGCCGAGGCGTCGCGGCAGATGTTTCAGGCCGAACTGAAGCGCGCTGGATACGGCTCCATAACGACTGAGATCCTCCCCGCGCCCGAGTTCTATTACGCCGAGGAGTATCACCAGCAGTATCTGGCCAAGAATCCCGGCGGGTACTGCGGCCTTGGCGGTACCGGCGTGAGCTGTCCGATCGGCGTCGGCGCTCGACTTTAGACACCAAGGGCCGATAACGACAGACGTGAGGCTACACCGCGCTGTCGCTGCCATTCTGAGCAGTTGTGTCGCGTTCCACGTCGCGTGTGCGTCCGGCCCGTCGGCCCCGACCGACGCCGGGGATACGTCCACGGCCAGCGGTGCCCGTCTCGTCTTCGCCGCGGCGCCGATGGACGAATCGCTGATCGTCGCGATCATTCCGCTCGGAAATCTGAATCCGCCAGGGCACACGATCCCGACCGATCACATCTACATCAACAATCGTGGAGTCGGTCAACCGCCGCAGCCACAGCCGGTCATCTATGCGCCGGGCGATGGCACCGTGCGCTGGATCATTCGCAGCGGCAGCGAGGCGCAGATCGGGATCGGCGTCGGGTCGTACACCTACTACCTGGGACATGTCGAGCTCGATCCAGCCATTCGCGAAGGGATGACGGTGACGGCCGGACAACCGGTGGGCCAGTTGGGTTCGATCACGTACGGCGTGGACCTTGGCGTCTTCAACGACAACCACACCAATTTCTTCGCGAACCCGGCGCGCTATTCCGCCAATACGCTGCACGGCGAGAAACCATTGCAGTTCTACCAAGAACCGCTGCGCTCACGGTTGTACGGACGCGTGCAACGCCTTGGCAGCGATCTGGATGGGCGATTCGATCTCGATGTGAATGGGTACCTGGTCGGCAACTGGTACCTCGAAGGTCTCCCCGCCGCAAGCAGCGCCCTTGCTTCGGGCTGGTCCCAGCACCTCGCGTTCGTGTACGACAACTTCGATCCGACCAGCATTCGCGTTTCGATCGGTGGCACGCTCGCAATGACCGGCGCGTATGCCGTTCATGCCGGCGCACCGGATCCAGCGAGCGTCTCACCCTCGAGCGGGCGCGTCGCTTACCGACTGTATCTCTCCGGCGCGCCCGGGTTCCCCCCGCCGCCACAGCAGCTCGGCCTGGCGATCGTCCAGATGCTGGCCTCCGATCGTATCCGTGTCGAGGTGTTCCAGGGCTCCACGGCAGCCGACGCAGAATTCACGTCCAACGCGCGTACCTACGTGCGATAACGTTCGTTCGTGCTCCCGCCGCTTCCGATCGACGGCGCGATCGACAACATTCGCGCGTCCCTGAACGCTTCCCGTGCCGTCGTTGTAGTTGCGGCTCCAGGTGCCGGCAAGACCACACGAGTGCCGCCGGCTCTGCTCGATAGCGGTCCGGCGATTCTCCTGCAGCCCCGCCGCGTCGCCGCCCGCTCGATTGCGCAACGGATCGCCAGCGAGCGCGGCTGGACAATTGGCCGCGAAGTCGGCTGGCAGATTCGCTTTGAAACCAAAGCGTCGCGTGAGACCAGGCTGCTGGTGGCCACCGAAGGCATCCTGACCGCGCGGCTTCAGCAGGATCCGCTGCTTTCTGACTTCAACACGATCGTCCTTGATGAGTTTCACGAGCGCAGCATCCACGCCGATCTTGGATTGGCGTTGGCCCGGCAGGCCTGGCGCGCGCGCACCGATTTGCGCCTTGTGGTGATGTCCGCGACGCTCGACGCTCAACCAGTTTCCGCGTTTCTCGACGGCTGTCCGGTGATCGAAGTGCCTGGCACGCTACATCCGCTGACAATCGACTACGCACCCGGGCAGCGAGTCGACGACGCAGTTCAGGATCTCCTGGCGATCACGACCGGTGACGTCCTGTGCTTCCTGCCAGGGGCGCGTGAGATCGCGCAGGCCGCGTCCGCCCTCGAAACGCGCCTTGCGGGCCAGGTCGATGTCTGCCAGCTCCATGGTTCGTTGGACGCCGCCGATCAAGATCGCGTCCTGAACCCAGTCAGCCGTCCGCGTCGGCGCATTGTCGTCGCGACGAACCTGGCCGAAACCTCGGTGACCGTTCCCGGGGTTCATGCCGTCGTCGATTCCGGTCTGCAGAAGGTTGCCCGTTACGATGCCGACCGCGCCATCGACAGCCTGGTCACCGAGCGCATCAGCCAGGACGCCGCCGATCAACGGGCGGGACGCGCCGCGCGGCTCGGACCCGGACGCACGGTTCGCTTGTGGAGCGCCAAGGATCGCCTGCGGCCTCATCGGGAAGCCGACATCCATCGCCTCGATCTCTCCAGTGTCGTGCTCGACATCGCCGCCTGGGGAGGCGATCCCGCGGCGTTCGAGTGGTTCGAAGCGCCCCGTGCCGATCGGCTTCAGGCCTCGCTCTCGCTGCTCGAACGGCTCGGCGCGATCCGCGCGCAGCGGGTCACGTCACTTGGCCAGCGGATGCAGCGGGTACCCCTTCCGCCACGTCTCGCTCGCATCTTGATAGAGGGCGAAGGTCACCGCGATCTGGCGCGCGCCTGTGCGTTGCTTTCGGAACGGCAGTTCCTGCCGCCGCGCGCCGCCACGACGACCTCGGATCTGCTGTCTGCGCTCGATGACTGGAACCGTCAGCCGCCGCACATGCAACGGATCGCGCGGGAGATCGAGCAGACGTCGGTAGCCGTCCTGAGCATGTCGAAGGACGGTTTCAACCGGGCTGGCGCGAGCCCGATGAGCGAGGCAGCATTTCGTCGCGCGTTGCTTGCGGGCTATCCCGACCGCGTGGCACAGCGCCGCGCGCCAGGCTCCGCGCGCGTCAAGCTCGCCACCGGCGCCGGTGCTGCGGTCGCGCCAGAAAGCGGTGTCCGCGACGGTGAGTTTCTGATCGCGATCGATCTCCAGGCCTCAACGCGGACCGACGATCCCGACGCGCGGGTCCGGATCGCCAGTCGCGTCGAGCGAGAGTGGCTGACTCCCACCAGTACCGAGACGCTTCATCGCGTTGATGATGACGGTCGCATCCGGGCTTCGGTGATTGAACGTTACGACGAACTGGTGCTGGCGAATCATCCGGCCGCCGCGGACGCGGAAACGGCCGCACGTCTTCTGGCTGCCGCCTGGCGCGACGCGCCACGTTCAGAGGCTGAAGCGCAGTTGCTCAGACGCGTGAAGTTTGCGCAGTGCGAGATCGATCTCGATCGAATCGCGCTCGATGCCGCGTACGGCGTGCAGCGCGTCGCCGACATCGACGTTGCGGCCCATCTTGGCCGTGAACTCACCCTACGGCTCGACAAGGACGCGCCGGAGTCGCTCGTCGTGCCGAGCGGGCGATCGACGCGGCTGGAGTACGCGGACGATGGCAGCGTATCGGCCTCGGTCAAACTTCAGGAGTTGTTCGGTCTGGCCGAAACACCGCGGGTCGGTCCGAAGCGAGAGCCGGTTCGGTTGGCGCTGCTCGCGCCGAACGGTCGTCCGGTACAGGTCACACGCGACTTGCGTAGCTTCTGGGACCGCACGTATCCCGAGGTCCGAAAAGAACTTCGCGGCCGCTATCCGAAACACCCGTGGCCTGAGGATCCGTGGAATGCACCGCCGACCGCGCGAACGGTGCGAAAGCCGCGGACTTGAAAGCTCCTAGACCCGCGAAGGCGGGGACGCCTCGCTGAAGAGCGGTTGACCGCTCCGCGCCGTGTTGATGGCGAACCAGAGCAGGGCCAGGACGGCGCCGAGCGTAATGAGCGCGGGCGTGGAATACCAGGCGCCAGGGTCCAGCGTCATCGGCACAACGCTGACGACCGCGCCGATGGTTGCGGCAACCGTCAGCACCAGGAGCCCAAACCGCACAGTGATGTAGACCGTCAGGGCCGAGCGCAGCACGATCATGATCGCTTGCGGCCACGGACCGCCGATCAGTCCGCCGTTGTTCCCAACCAACGACAGCAACAACACCGCGGCCAGGCTTGCGAAAAGATCACGTCTCAGCACCTGCCGGGCCAGGACGAACACGAGCGCCGCTGCCATGCCTGCGAAGAGACCATCCATCGCGGATTCGGCCCAACTGCCGAGGACCAGCATCGGGTGAGCCAGGCTCTCGACTTCACGTCCGAACAGCTGGGCGTTCTGACCACGCACGAAGAACTGCATGCGATACGCGAGCGTGAGCACGAGCGACAGGGCGGCCATCGCCAGACCGCGGAGCACATCACCGCCGACGCGGGTGTCTCGAATATGTCCGGCGAACAAACGGCTCCAGCCAAGCAGGCCGTCCGGCCAATACCGGCGCGCAAACGGTTCAATCGCGACGTAGGCCGCCCAGATCGCCGCACCATACAGCGCGTAGTAGGCCAGATTTCTGCCGAACAGGCCGATCTCGGACTGCAAGGAACTGCCGTGGGGACTACCGAGCCAGACGATGACGGCGCAGTAGATGACGACGAACGCAAGCCGGCGGGCACCGCGGTAGTCGGCCCGCTGCTGTCGGATGTTGTAGCGCGCCACGACGATCGCGCCGATCAGAAACCCCAGCAGCAGCACCGAAGCCATCAAGCGTCCGACTGATTGCAGCAGAGTCTGCTGCGATGCGCGGGCGACGTTTTCGGGTTCGTTCCACGGACCGATGACGCGAAAGGCGATCGGCTGGCCACGATAGGACGCCGCTTCGACGCGGATCGGAATGTCGGTCCGTCGAGCGTAGTTGCCCACCCATGCCGCACGGTGGTCCGCAAACTGACGCGGTGTCCACTGCGGTTCAGCGGGCTTCATGTCATCCATCGACAGGTTGGCCGCAGCGAACAGCGGCGCCCAATTCGGCGATTCGGCACCACGCGGCTGTGTCGCGTCGTAGGCCGGCGGGACCGCCGCGAACTCGATCAAGCCGCCACCCATTTCGAACCAGGCGGACAACATGCCCGCCAGTGACAGCGGCGGATCCGATTGCGTCACCGCGGTCCCGAGCGGCGCGAGCGCTCGCGGGCTGCGCCGGTACCACAACAGAATAGGCTCGGGATTCTCGTGACGCAGGTGGTTCTGGCTCCGCCAATCGGGAAATGTTCTCAGCGCCCAAGACTCGTAGCCGTTCCAGATATAGGTGCCATACGCGCGATCCTGTGCCGCCTGATCAAAGCCGAGCTCTTCGAACAGACGATCGGCGCGATCGAGCATGACGGCAGGCGGCTTCGGCAGCGCAATCTTCCCTGTGACGGAGTAGTCGCGGGAGATGCCCAGGAACAGCGCGAGGGTGAGGACAAAGGCGGTCGCCATCGCCAGGACGTGACGCGACGGCATCGCGCCCGTTTCAGCCGCCGCTGAAAGCAGATCCGGAGAGGGTGTCTCGCCAGCGGCCAGAGCCGCGGCGATCGGATCGTGGCCGGGTAGCCCCGCGGCCACGACCAGCGCGTTGTGCGGCCGTCTGGCCGGATCGCGATCGAGACACCGCATGACCGTGCGTTCGACCGCCGGATCGAGATCCTTGACGACCGTGGTCGGCGTGGCAATCTGACCGGTCTCATGAAACGCTTGAATGTCCGCGATCGATTTCGCGCTGTGCGCGCGTTTGCCGGTGAACAGCTCGAAGAGAACGAGCCCGAGCGCGTAGATGTCGGTGGCGACCGATGCCGGGCTGCCCTTCAGCTGCTCGGGCGCCATGTACTGCGGTGTGCCCGCCAGCGTCGCGTTGGCATCGCTCGCGGCCACGGCGATGCCGAAGTCGGTGAGGCGGACGTTGCCCTCGCCGTCGATCATCACATTCGCCGGCTTCAGATCGCGATGGAGCACACCCTGCGCGTGCGCGGCGGCGAGACCCGCACAGAGTTGCCGCGCCATCTCGATCGCCTTGTCTTGCGGAATCCGACCGATGCGGCGGAGCAGCGAGGCCAGATCCTCGCCGTCCACGTACTCCATCGTCAGAAAGCGGCGGCCCTCGGCTTCGCCGAGGTCGTAGAGCCGGCAGACGTTCTTGTGGGACACCTGACGGGCGACGCGCAGCTCGTTGTGAAACATCGCGAGTTGCGGACCATCGGCGGCCGCGCCCTCGGGCAGGAACTTCAGCGCGACCGGCTGATCGAGCGTGAGGTCTTCCGCGCGGTACACCTCGCCCATGCCGCCCTTGCCGAGAAGCGCGACCAGGCGGTAGCGGCCGGCAATGAGCGCACCGGGTTCGAAACGGACCGTGCGCGGACGGCTGGACGCGCCGTCCGTGCGCGGTGTCGAGGGAGCGACGAGCCGTGGCGTCGGCCGGCGCGATTCAGGCGCCTGGGCCTCGTCGTCGCGGCGCGTGACCGCCGGCTGAGTGACGTCGTCTTCGAAGCGCTCGGGCACGGGCGCATTCTAATGGAGGAAACGCCCGAATCGCCTCGTTGTCGGCGCTCTTCTGACGCGGGGCTACTTCTTGAGTTCGTTCACGATCACGCCCACGTTGGTCTTCAGCCGCGCTTCCGGCGTGTTGTAGCCCTTGTACTTGTCGGCGATTTTCCAGCCTGCGGCGATCTCGTCGGCGCTCTTTCCAGCGCGGACGCCCGCCTGCACTGCAGCCAGAAAGTCCTTGTTGAACTGCGCGTACTCGCGAAGGTCGTTCCACGTCATCACGGTGCTGTGACCCGGAATGATGCTGTCCACGTCCTTGATGCCGTCGGCCGCCTTCGCCAGCGAGTCGCCGATCTCGACGCCGCTGCCGCCGTTGTTCGCGTCGAGGAGCGGGAAGCCCTTGCCCGAGAAAATGTCTCCGGCGTGCATGAAGCGCAGTGACGGGAACACGACGAAGGCGTCGCCGTTCGTATGGCCGCGCCCGAAGTAGTAGAGATCGACACGGTCGGCGCCGCTGCCGATCGTCATCTTGTCCTTGAACGTCCGCTTCGCCATCCCGCGGCCGTTGCTCTCTTTGAAGATCGGCATCTTCTCCATGTTCGCCTTGGTGTTTTCCTGGACGACGATGTCGACGCTCGGGGCGAAGGCGACGTTGCCGCTCACGTGGTCGCCGTGCGTGTGGGTGTTGATCAACAGCGTGACCGGCTTGCTGGTCAGCCCTTTGATTTTTTCGAGGATGGGATCGCCCCAGCCCGGATTCTTTGCGTCGACCACCGTCACGCCGTTTGCGCCGATGTAGACGGCCGTATTGCCGCCGCCGCCGCGGAGCAGGTAGAAGTTGTCCTTCAGTTTTTCGACCTCGACGACCATCGGCGCAGCGGCCTGCGCCTGATAGGCGCGGACGGTCATCGAGAACCCACCTGCGAACAGGAGAGCGCCAAGCATCAGCACCCGCTTCATGTCCAGCCTCCAGGAAAGAAGACGCGTTGTACGAACCAGAATGTCCCGGCGAGAATGACGACGACGGAGCCAGCGTAGATGAGACGCCGCGACATGGCGTCGCTGTAGCGGCGAACCGACGCGAAGATCGCGCCGGCTGCCGCGATCACGATCGCCTGCGTGACCATGATGCCGATCGTAAAGCCGACCAGCGACCAGCGCAGCGACGATTGCGACAGGTCCATGACCCGCAGCGCATTGCCGAGGCCGACGCCGTGGATCGCGGCGAAGGCGGCGACAATCCACGGTCGGACGTCGCGGCCGCCGCGCACCATGAGATTGTCGGCGCCCAGGTAGATGATGCTGAGCGCGATCGCCGGTTCGATGAATCGTTCCGGCGGACGGAGGACGCCGAAGGCGGCCAGCGTCACGGTCAGCGTATGGGCCGCGACGAATGCCGCGATGATCGTCGCCAGCTGACGTGTGGTGCCGCCGAGCAGCAGCGCGCCGAGCAGGAAGATCAAATGCTCGGGCCCGACGAACACATGCCGTGCGCCCACGGCCACGAACCGGGCAGTCGCGGCCAGCACACCTTGCCGCGAGCCCGGGAAGTAGTCGAGGCCTGGGCGCCGCGCATCGAGCATCGCCTGCAACGTCAGCGTGCTCCCTTCGTACATGTTCACGAACGTCTGATGGGCGGGATCGTATGGGAATAGCTGCGCGTCGATCGTGAGCGTCGCCGGATCCTGGTCCAGCTCGCCGCTGGCCTGCAGCTGAACCGCCTGACGATCTGGAAGCGGTCCAACGACCGACCATGCCAGCTTCACCGCGGGACCGCCGCTCGCGCCGATCTTGACTCGACTGGCGATCAGATCGATCAACGCCTGGGAGCGCTCGGCAAGAACCGCCGGCCCGAGCAGCCGTTCCATCGGCTCGACCTTGAGGTCGTGTGCCGCGTCGAAGATGTGCACGACCAGCGCGACATCCAGGCGGCGCCCTTCGAGATGAACGTCGAGAAACGTGAACGGCGCCGGATGCGCCGCGGCCGGCCGGGCGAACCCCAACGCCGCAAGAAAAATTGTGAACGCGAGCGCAGATCGCATCGTTGTCGGCAACGCCTTCTCGTTGCGGTCAATGGTAACGTATCGAATTGGGTCGCCGCAGGGGCGATTTGTGCAGGGAGAGACATGCAGCTCGGAAAGATTCTTCTGGTTTCGTGCGTGCTGGCGCTGACCGGTTCCGTGGCGCGTGCGCAGGACGACGTCGAGGGGTCGAGGGATCACCCGATGTTCACCCGCATGCCGGGCTACGCGATCGTCGACTATGACGCGCAGGATTTCGGAAGCTATGAATTCGGGCTCGAGCCGCCGAAGACCGTCGAAGGCCGTTACTGGAAGATCGGCTACGGGCTCAAGGAAGGCGCGCGCAAAGTCGGTCCGCTGCAGATTGCCCGCAACCACACCGACCTCCTGGTTCGACGCGGCGGGAAGAAACTGATGGAGGACGTCAGCTCAGGCGGCGGTACGACCGTCGCCCAGCTGCTCGCCCGGACCGGCAACATCTGGCTGCAGCTCGAGATCAGCAACGACGGCGAACAGTTCACGCTCATCGTCGTCGAAGAAGCCGGCATGGAGCAGAAGGTCGAGTTCACCTCCGCCGAACTCGCGAGCGCGCTGAACACGAAGGGCAGCGTGGCGCTGCACAACATCCTGTTCGATACCGGCAAAGCGACGCTCCAGGCATCGTCGACGGCGGCGCTGGCCCCCGTCGGTGAACTGCTCAAGAGTGACCCGAGCCTCAAGCTCGAAATTCAGGGTCACACCGACAACGTCGGTGTCGCGGCGGCCAACCTGAAGCTGTCGCAGGATCGTGCCGTGGCCGTCAAAACGTATCTCGTGCAGACGTTTGCGATTGATGCGGCCCGGCTGACCACTCGAGGGTTGGGCGATACGGCGCCGGTCGGCGACAATCGGACCGATGCTGGCCGCACCCAGAACCGCCGCGTCGAGCTGGTGAAAAAGTAGGGGCAGGCTGGTTAGCCTGTCCGCTACCGCTGGGACTCGAGCGATGCCTCATATCGAGTCGGTCGGCCTCGACGACGAGCGGCTCGCCCCGTACCGGGCGCTTCGCGATGCGGACCTGCTCCGCACGCGCGGCATCTTCGTCGCCGAAGGGCGGCTGGTGCTCGAGCGTGTGCTCGAGGATCGTCCTCGCGCCATTCGGTCGATCATGGTCAATGCTGCGTCGCTTCGCGCGCTCGGCGACCGCATCGAGAGCCTCTCGTCTGACGCGTCGGTCTTTGTCTGCGACGCACCGGCCTTTCATGCGGTCACCGGATTCAACCTGCACCGCGGCTGTCTCGCGCTGGTCGATCGGCCGGCGGCTCTGGACCCGGACGATCTGATTCGCGAGGCCGGAACGGTCGTCGTCCTCGAAGGCGTGACGGATGCGGACAACGTCGGCGGTGTCTTTCGCAACGCCGCGGCATTTGATGCGCGCGCGGTGCTGCTCAGTCCGACCTGCTGCGACCCGCTCTACAGGAAGGCCGTCCGGACGTCGATGGCGGCAACCCTCCGAGTTCCTTTTGCACGGCTGTCCGATTGGCCGGGCGACCTCGGACGACTGCGAGCGGCAGGCTTCTGTCTCGTCGCGTTGACTCCGCGAGCGCCGTCGATCACGCTCGAGGCACTGGCGCTGAAACCGCGGCCGGCGCGCCTCGCGCTGGTCGTGGGGACGGAAGGGGCCGGTCTCAGTCTGGACGCCGAATGTGCCGCCGATGTCCGCGTGAGGATTCCGACCACAAACCGCGTCGATTCGCTGAATCTCGCCGTGGCGACCGGGATTGTGCTCTCGCGATTGAGTGGTGGGGGTCCTCTCTGATACAACTAGGCGTTTCCCACAACCGAGAGGGGCCTTGCCGGCGACGATTCCAGTCGAATACGCGTCCGAACGGAAGATCCGCGAGCGGAACAAGCTCTATTACCGATTCAACCACTGGCCGATCTGGATCTTCGTCTTCTTCATCGCGCCCGGACCGCTGACCTTCGATCTCTTCGAACGCGGCTTCGACACGCGGATGGCGCTGTGGCTCGGAGCAGTGTTGATCGGGACCGGCATTGCTGGCCTGCGCGGTGCGCTGCCCGGCGTCGAGCCGAAACCCTACATCATCCGCTTCACCGAGGACCGTCCCAATCCTCTCTATCGGCGCGTCTGCTACACGTTCGCGTGGAGCGAAGTCGTCACCTTTGCCGTTCTCAACATTGCCGGCCTGGTCGTCGCGATCGTCACCGGCCAGTGGTACCTGAAGCAGATCTACCGCTATGCCTACTTTCCGATTGCCGGTTTCATCTGGCTGCTGGGACTGATGGGGCAGCTGCCGCGTGTGAAAGCGTCGACCAAGGGCGAAGGCCACGAACGCCGCTACTTCTACGGATCGGTCTGGGCAGTGTGCTGGGCGCAGCCGACGCTGTGGCTGCTGTGGAAGATCTTGCCGCAGACGCCGGCGTACACTGCGCTGAAACTCCTCATCTTCCTCGGCATTCTGGCCTTCGTCGGTAACCTCGCGCGCCTGGGCCGGTTGCCGCGAACACGCCCCATTGTTCCCGGCGAGCTCGCCGTTTCGGACTGAGGCTCGCCTGTCGTGGGATCCGGCTTTAGCCGGATTCGCACCCGGATTCCCCCCGTCTTGTCACGTTCCAGCGTGCCCGGTCGTCTACCGGGCATGACTGAAACACGCAGCGCCGAGCGCTGGCTCCTCGCCGGGCTGGTGCTTGCCCATCTGGCGGTCTCGATCCTTCACGGCCGCGCCCACGCCGAAGCCCATGTCGGTCTGTCCCTTGCGGCGACGCAGTTCGTCTACGCCGCCGTGCTCATCGCGCCGCTGGTCGGTCTGGTTCTGTTGCTGACGGCACCGAAGCGTTCCGGCGCGTGGTTGCTCGCGCTCTCGATGGCGGCGGCGTGCGTCTTCGGTCTCGTCAATCACTTCATCCTGCAGAGTCCCGATCACATCAGCCAGGTCTCCGGTCCCTGGGGGCGGACGTTTGCGGTGACCGCCGTCCTGCTCGCTCTCTCGGAAGCGGCGGCATCGACCCTGGCCGTGCGGCAGGCTCTGCTCTCTCGGAGGCTGTCATGAGAGTCTTCGTCGCCGGCGGATCGGGGACGATCGGCGTTCCGCTCGTTCGCGCGCTCGTCGCCGCCGGTCACCAGGTCAGTGCGACCACTCGCTCCAACGACAAGCGCGCCCTGCTGGAGAAACTCGGCGCCGCGCCAGTGATCGTGGACGCGCTCGACAAGGACGCGCTTCGTGCGGCGGTCGTTCACGCCCGGCCATCGCACGTGATTCATCAGCTGACCGCGCTGCCCAAGAACGGACCGCGAAGCATTGCCGACCTCGAGGCCACGAACCGCCTCCGCGTCGATGGCACGCGCAATTTGATCGCGGCATCGGTCGAAGCCGGTGCGCGGCGAATCATTGGCGGATCGTTTGCGCTGCTCCCGGGCGCCGGGCGGCCGGCGTCAGCCAATGCCGCTGTTGCCGCCGTGCAATCCATGGAGTCACAGATCCTCGACGCGAACCGCTCCGGCCGGGTCGAGGGGATCGTGCTCCGCTATGGCCTCTTCTACGGCGCTGAGAATCCCTCGACGGTCGATCTCATCGAGCGGGTCCGGCGACGGCGGATGCCGGCGATTCGCGGCGACCAGGGACTGTTGCCGTACATTCATCTCGACGATGCGGTGGCGGCGACGCTGGCCGCGCTCGAGCACGGCACGCCCGGCGGGATCTACGATGTGGTGGATGATCGGCCGACCAGCATGACCGCCGTTGTTCAGGCGATTGCCGCGGAACTCGGCGCGCCGGCGCCGCGGGCGCTGCCGCTGTGGCTGCTCCGTTGGCTCTCGCCCTACATGGCGAACTTCGTGTCGATGCGCGTGCCGTTGTCGAATGCCAAAGCGCGCGCCGAGCTGCACTGGCAGCCGGCGTATCCGTCGTGGCGCGAAGGGTTGCGCCAGACACTCGGGCACGCTGCATGAGCGAACCGGCCGGCATCGAGATCTTCGGCGCGGATCGGGCGCGGCTGTTTGCGATCGCCTATCGCATGCTCGGGAGCGCCTCGGACGCCGAAGACGTCCTGCAGGACGCGTGGCTGCGCTATCACGACAGCCGCGAGACGGCCATCCGCTCGCCCCAGGCCTACGCGACGACCATCGTCACGCGCCTCTGTCTCGATCGTCTGAAATCCGCCCGCGCCACTCGCGAGGAGTACATCGGGCCATGGCTGCCGGAGCCCGTGCTGACGACGACCACGACCGAGAGGGAGGCGCCAGACGTGACGGCCGCGCGAACCGAATCAGTAACCCTGGCGTTCCTCGTGCTGCTCGAGGCGCTGTCGCCCGAGGAGCGCGCGGTCTTCATCCTCAAAGAGGCATTCGATTACGCGCATGCGGAAATCGGCGAGATGCTGGGCGTGACTGCGGAGCATTCTCGTCAGTTGCTGCATCGCGCGAAGGCTGCCCTTGCGGCCGGCCGGCCAAAGCCCCCGGTGTCGCCCGCACGCCGTCGTGAAGCGGCCGAACGCTTCGTCGAAGCCTTCGCGAGCGGCGACGCCGCGGCGCTGACGACGCTGCTGACGAGCGATGTCGGAATCTGGAGCGACGGCGGCGGCAAGGCGTCGGCGGCGAGGCGTCCGTTGTTTGGCCGAGCGGAAGTACTGAATTTCCTCGTGGGTCTTTATCGGACGGCTGCCAACAGTGGACGCGCGGCGGATATCACGCGACGGATGACCGAAGTGAACGGCGAACCTGCGCTGCTCCTCGGCGTCGGAGGCGTGCTTCAGTCTGTCTTCGTGTTTTCAGTCGACGGCGACGCCGTGTCGCAGATTCGCGTCATCCGCAATCCGGACAAGCTGGCGTTCATTGACACCCAGCAGCTTCCAGTCATGTGAAGACGGCAGCCCGGCGGTTGCGCCGGCACGCCGACAGCCAGTTCAGCACGACGGTGAACGAGGCTTCCGCTCGTAACGGAACCATAAGATCCGCGCACTGTTGACCTGGGTGACTGAAATCCACTAGCCTCCGTGCGTTTTTCAGAGGAGGCGTGTGTCATTTCGCTCCGCTGCCATCATCTGTATTCTCTCGGGCGCGTCCCTCTATTCCCACGACGCCTCCGCATCGTCGTTTCTGATGGCGTCCTTCGGAGCCAATCTCGAGTTCCAGCCGAACCTTCCAGCGGCGCCGCCGTTTTCGAGTCCGGCAAAGCAGGGTTGTACTTTTTTCAACGGTGCGCCGGGTGGTGAACCCGCCACGGCATCCGGCGGCTGCGCGCTGGAGTACGTGAACGCCGGCGGTGATGTGTCGCGCGTGGAAGGAAGCGGGAGCGCCTCCGCCGACTTTAATGGGCTGGCGTTCCTGGCATCCGCGTCCTGGACGGATTTCGCCGGACCGGCAAACTTCTCGACGCCGTCGTACCTCCCGGCAAGCGTCGGCGCTGGTGCGTCCTCGAAGTGGGAGGGGGAAATCCACAACCCTTCGCAGACCGATTTCTTCAGCGCGCTTCTTAGCGTGACGTACACGATGCACGGCACGTCGGTCTCCGATCTCGACGGTTTGACGCGGAATGCCTTCAGCGGGCTGATGAGCGGCCGCGTGACACTCTCGGAGTTCGGCAATCCGTTTCAGTTCAACGCGGACTGCAACATTCGCAACAGCTACGGCGAGTCTGAAGGCTCGATCACGAGTACCTGCGTCGCGGGGATGCCGCTTCAACTCGCCGCGGGCGCCAAGGGCATGCTATCGATCCAGTTGGACGGCGGGGTCAACCTCACCCAATCCACATCGATCTTTCCGGGTAGCGGCAATTCCACGCTCCTGTTCGATGGCCTGCACACGGCGTCGATCACCTCGGTGTCGTTGACCGACCTTCTCGGCAACGCGATCGCGCTGTCGTCGCTGAACATCACCTCTGAGACCGGCGCGATGCTCACCGAGGCCGGGCTCGTGCTGCCGGCCGCAGATCCGGGCACTGATGCGGTGCCGGAGCCAGGAACGATTGTTCTGGCGCTGTCCGGCGGTGTCGCACTGATGCGGCGCGCACGCTCAAGAACGCGAGCCTGACCAAGGTGCAGGCGCCAAGCACTGACGCGGTGACGTAGATCTCGTGCCGGGCGGGAGCGACGGCACCTGGCCCAGCGAGTCGCGGATGCTGCCGCCGACGCATCCTGTCGGCAACCGCTGCCGGTGATGTAAAGGCTCGGGGGCCTTGGTCCTGGGCTACGCCTTCAGCGCGTCCAGGACTTGCTGTGCTGCGACCACTCCTCGATACTGCGCTTCCTCGAAGAGCGAGAAGCCGCTCAAATCGGAATGCGCGAAGTGAATGCGGCCGAACGGCTGTGTGAATCGTTGCCGCGCGTCGCTCCACATGAATCCAGGCCGCGGCCGGATCATCGCGTGCCCCCAGCGCATGACGTCGATGTTGGTGACGAGGCCACGAATCTCCGGATGCGGCTTCGACAAATCGCTGAGGATGAAGTCGGTCCAGGTCTCCCACGTGGTGCCGAGCAGCCGCGCCCGTTCCTGTGCCGGAGACGAGCCGGCGAGCGCGTAGTAGAACGTGAAGACCGATTCCGGCTGATGCACGCGCAGATTCTGGTGCGTGGCCACGACGTACCCGAGCGCGTCGCTGTCGTAGATCACGTTGTCCCAGGAGAGCGGCGCGCCCGTTCGTTCCTGCGGCAATGCCCCAAGCGAAAGATTCGCCACCATCCACGGCGCATACTCGAACGCGTCGGTTGACGGCGCGTTCTCGATCAGGAACTTCGCCAGGAATGTCGGGCAGGCGAAGATGATGCGGTCGGCGCGAATCGTGGTGACGCGCTCCTCCCGCAGGTCGTAGACCTCGACGCGATCCTGCGCGACCCTGGACACGAGCGAGCCGGTGCGAACCGCCGCTCCGAACCGCATGCGGAGTTGATTCACGATCCAGCCGTTGCCTTCAGGCCACGTCAGCACCGAGTCCTGGTCGACCGGCCGGCTCGCGAAGTAGTGCAGCCCCGCCCACGCCGAGACATCTGCGGAGGTGCTGCCGAAATCGTCCCGGCAGGCGTAGTTCACATACCAGTGCAAGTACTGTGACCGGAGACCCCGCTCGTCCAGGAACTGGCGCATCGACATCGTATCGAGCGTCAGGAGATCCTTGTCCCGACGGCTGAAATCCATCGGGATGGTGAAGGCATTGCGTGCTTTGAAATCCGCGACGATGCCCTGAAACCGTTCGTATTCCTCGCGGTCGGCCGCGGTCGTCCCGACCGCCGGCAGCAGACCCTCCTGCCATCGCCCGTGGATGTACAGACGCTCCTGCGGATCGAAGCAGAGATATTCCGCGCGGTAATTCGGCTCGCCGCCCTCGTAGCCGGTGATGACGCCGAGTTCCTCGAAGAGTTCGCGCACGTAGCGCGATTCGCGCGTGGGCTGCGTGATGTAGTGCGCGCCCCATGGATATGGGGAAATGCGGTTCGCCCCCGAACGCGCGTTGCCGCCCGCTTCGGCTTCGAGTTCGAGAATTTCGAAGTCGCGAAATCCGTTGCGCTGCAGATGCCAGCCGGCGCTCAAGCCGGCGATGCCGCCGCCGACAATCACCACCGGCACACGGCGCTCGTGCGAGGGCGCCGGCAGGGCGCGCGTCCGCAGCAGGTGACCGGCATCGGCCGAGGCGCCGACGATGGATCCGGTGATCGTCCGGGCCGGCCGACGCCCGCAGCCGGCGGCGAGACCGGCGCCGAGGGCAAGGAACTCCCGGCGCGTCACTGCGAGACTTCGTGCCACTCCGACTCGTAGTAGCGGACGAGGACCTGATCGTTCAGGTGATTCACATCGGTTTCGAGCGGGCCCATGTCGGCGGGAAACTGGAACAGGCCAGGCATGAGCTCGGTGCTGACAAACTTCAGCCCGCCCATCGTGACCGCCGGCACCGTGAACACGCGTTTCGTGGCCAGCACGAAGCCCCATTCGCCAAACGACGGCACGTAGGCGTGATACGGCGAGATCCTGAAGCCAGCGCTTTCCACCGTGTGCGCAATGCACCAGAAGGACTTCCGCGCATAGAGCGGCGACGTCGACTGAATTGCCGCCGCGCCGTTCTCGGTCAATCGGCGCGCCAGCAGGTGATACAGCGTCGTCGTATAGAGCTTGCCAAGGGCGTAGTTGGTCGGATCCGGGAAGTCGACGACGGCAAAGTCGAAGGTGTCGGTGCCTTCATTGAGCCAGACGAACGCGTCGGCGTTGACGACGGTGAGTTTCGGCGATCGCAGCGAGCCGGCGTTCATCTGCACCAGAAGTTCGTTGGTGCTGAACAGCTTCGTCATCTCCGGATCGAGATCGACCAGCGTGACCGACTCCACCGAGTCGTACTTCAGGACTTCGCGCAGGGCGAGGCCGTCGCCGCCGCCCAGAATCAGGACGCGCCGCGGCCGCTGCAGCCACTGCATGCCGGGATGGACGAGCGCCTCGTGATAGCGATATTCGTCGGCCGAGCTGAATTGCAGGTGACTGTTCAAGAACAACCGGATGTCGTTCTTCCACCGCGTCAGCACGATCCGTTGATACGGCGTCGTCTTCGTAAAAATCACGTCGTCGGTGTAGAGGCTTTCTTCCGCAAACGTCGTCAGCCGCTCGCCATAGGCGAAGCCGGCGACGAGGAGCAGCAGCGCCGCACCCGATTGGGCACGCAGCCAGCCGGGACGGCGGATCTGATCCTTGAAGAGCGCGATCGTCCAGATCGCGACGAGGACGTTGAGAATGCCGAACAGAAAGCAGGTGCGCACGAGACCGAGCCGCGGCGCGAGGACCAGGGGAAAGAGCAGCGACACCGCCAGCGCGCCAAGGTAGTCGAAGGTCAGGACTTGAGAGACGAGGTCTTTGAACTGCAGGCGATCCTTCAGGATTCGCAACAGCAGCGGGATCTCCAGGCCGACGAGGATCCCGACGATCAGGACCTGCGCGTAGAGAATCAGCCGGAAGCTCTCGAGGTAGGCAAACACCAGGAAGAGCAGTCCCGCCGACGAGCCGCCCACCACGCCGACCATCAGTTCGACCTGGATGAACCGGGCGACCAGCCCTTTGGCGATGAAGCGCGAGAGGTAGGAGCCGATGCCCATCGCGAAGAGGTAGGTGCCGATGATCGTCGAGAAGTACGTCACCGAGTCGCCGAGCAAATAGCTGGCGAGCGTGCCGGCGATCAGCTCGTAGACGAGCCCGCAGGACGCGATGACGAAGACCGAGATCAGCAGCGCATAGACCACGGCGCGGGCTTCAGCCGTGAATGGCGGCGGCGATGATCAGGCAGACGCCGAGCGAGATCATGCCCACCACGAAGGCGAGGGCGGTGTTCTTTTCTTCGATGATCTCCTTCCAGAGCCTGTAGGGCGTCAGCAGATCAATGACGAGAAACGAGATCCCGAAGATGAAGACGCCAAGAAACGCGAACGCCAGGGCGTTCACCACCATACTCATGTTGATCATTGGCTCATCCTTCTGCTGAGCGGACAGGCTGAAGCCTGTCCCGACCGTTGCCTCTATTTGTGTGGAAATCTTGAGTACACGCTGCGATAGACGCCTGGATTGTTCCGGATCGATTTCGGCACGTCGTCGATGCGGTCGTAGGACGCGAAGCTGGCGCCGGTGTACGTGGTGTAGGCCATCGTGCCGAGGACCAGCGATCCGAACAGGATGAAGGCGCGAATCATTCGTCGTCTCCCGAGCTGACCATCGGATGGTCGCTCTCACTCCAGCGTTTCACTTCGAAGTGCCATCGCAGCCACAACAAGATCAGCGCGGGTGCGACCAGGATGGGAATGGCCACCAGCAACGGCCACCAGCGCGGGACATCCCGGTACACTTCAACGGAGTACTGCGTATTGACGGTTCCTTCAGGCTCGACTCGCAGGTAATAGCGGCCCGCTGGAATGTCTCCCAAGTACGTATCCGCAGACTGGCTCCCTTCGGACCACGCGCCGTCCGAGTCGCGGCCGTAAAAGTACGAGACCTCGCGGCCGAAGTCGTAGGCCGTCCCGGTGTCGTCGTTCACGAGCGCCATCGCGACGTAGATCCACGAGTTGTTGACGTTGGCGCGCGTGCGGACGAGCACGTTGGACGTGTGGCCGGTGATGTCGAAGACCTCCGAGACGGCGGACTTCTCGAGGTCTGCGGGATTGAAGGCGAAGTTGGTCAACGCGACGCGTCGATCCTGGGCAAGGAAGACCGCGGCGACCTGAATCAGAATAGCGATGACGACAAACACCCCAGCCAGCCGGAGTGCGCGCCCCGCCGATTCCGCGTTGGGGGATGGCTGGCTGCCGCCCACGCCCACCCGCGAAGGCAATGGAGCCGTCAGCGCAAACGCCTTTCGGAGCTCATTCGACTCGAGGTACTCGCCGACCGAGTAGGCGACGTCGTGGTCCACGCTCTCGACGCTGAGGATCCGCGGCGGCGCGACGAAGTCCTCGACGAGACAGGACTCCCCGTACTCGACGCGCCAGTAGAACTCGCCGAAGACATAGTCCACGGTGGCCGTGGCGGTCTGGAAGTGTCGAAAATGCTGCTGCGCGAAGCGGCGGTCGCCGTTGTTCAGTTTTTCCGGCCGCTCGAGCGTCGGTCGGATGTAGTTCCAGTGGCCGTTGTATTCCGACAGCCAGCGAAATCCCTTGAACGGATTGAAGAGCAGATACTCGCGCCAGTAGTAGTTGACGCCTTCGACGGCGACGTACCGCTGCATGAAACCGATGGCTTCGAACGTGCCGTCCGGGAACGTGCCGCGGGTTCCGAGCGGGACCACCGGCTGGAGCCTCTGCAGCTTCTGATAGGTGCTGATGATCCGCAGTTCCTCGTTCGAGATGTCGACCACGACGGCGCACGACGGGCAGACGACGCTGGTCGTCTGCCGCAGCGCGCGCTGCGTGATCGCGCCGCCGCAGCGGGTGCAGCGGAACGAGCGGACGCTGGACTCGAGCGCGTTGGTCCAGCCGTTGAATTCGCGCAGATTGGTCAGACGCAGATCGTCGAAATCGACGTAGCGGCCGACGAACAGGAGCGGCTCGTCTTCGCTGTAGTCGATGGTTGCGAACGCCGCCTGATCGCCGAGCAGATCCGCGACCGGCGCGTCATAGCCGCCCTCGATTTGAAAGGGCAGTTCGCCCTGTCCCGCGATGCAGTGCGCCGACTCGATGTTTTCGACCTGAAAGCGCTGTCCCTGAAGCTCGATCGTCTTGAAGGACTTCAGGCTCTCGAACGACGGCAGTTCCTGCGCCGCCTCGACGCGGAAAGAGACGGCATAGGTCCCTTGCGCCTCGCCCAGCCATCCGCTCTTGCCGTCGGCGAACAGCAGATGCCACTCGTTCCAGATGCCGCGGTCGTAGCGCAGTTGAATCCGGCCGACGACGGTGAAGGCGGCGTCGCGATGGACGCCACGACTGCCGATCTGCAGCGGCGAGCCGTCGGGCTGCAGCGTCGCCATCCTGCCGACCGCCTCGACCTCGAGATCGTGGCGGACGATCGTCGACTGGCATTGTTCGCACACGGCCATGATCGAGACGCCGGACTGGAACGTGACGTTGGCCCCGCACGACGGGCAGCGGACGTTGACCACGTCAGGCGCCGCCCGCGGGCTGGTGGTACACGCGCTCGCACTCGCGAACCCGCACGTCGGTCGAGCCCAGCATCGCCGCGAACGTGTCGTGCCAGTCGAGCCCGCGCCGCGGCGTGCAGCAGAACACGTTCACGCAGGCCGAGCGGTATTCGGGGAAGGTGTGAATCGCGAGATGCGATTCCTGGAGGAGCCAGATGCCGGTGATGCCGCCCTGATCGAAGACGTGCCAGACCGGCAGTCCGATCGGCCGCAGCCGCATGTCGCGGACGATCGCTTCGAAGAGCGCCGTGAGCTGCTGACGATCGAGCAGGCGCGCCTCCGCACACCCGAACGCGTCAATGAGCCACTCCGTGCCGGTCATCCTGTGAAGGTATATTCAGGTGTTGTCGCCGGCAATGCAATCGGATTCGAGCCGCGTTCCTCGCACCTCGCACCTCGCACTACGTCGCACCTCGCACTACGTCGCACCTCGCACCCCGCACTTCGCACCACCAGTATCATGTTCCCTGTGACACGACCGGGTTGGAGCGGATGGGACGAGTACGCGCCGTTCTACGACTGGGAGAACGCGCAAACGCTCGGACGCAAGGACGTCGCCTTCTGGCGGCAGGTCGCGCGCCGGACGCGCGGTCCGCTGCTCGAACTTGGCTGCGGCACTGGCCGAATCACCATGCCGCTCGCGCGATCGGGCGCGGCGATCGTCGGTCTCGATCGCTCGGCGCCCATGCTCGCGCACGCGGCGCGCCGGCTCGCGGCCTGGAAGAGGCGCCGCGTCAGGCACACGCGGAGCCGAGCGGCACTCGTACGCGGCGACGTCCGCAGCCTGCCGTTTCCCGACGCGCACTTTGCCGCGGTTCTTGCGCCGTACGGCGTCCTGCAATCGTTGACGAGCGATCGCGATCTGGCCGCCGCGCTGCGGTCCGCCGCGCGCGTCGTTCGTCCTGGCGGGCTGTTCGGGATCGATCTCGTGCCCGACGTGCCGAACTGGCGCGAGTACCGCAACCGGACGCAGCTGCGCGGCTGGGCTGCCGGCGGCGTTCATCTGCAGCTGATTGAGTCAGTACGGCAGGACCGCCGCCGTCACCGGACCGTGTTCGAGCAGACCTACGTGAGGCGCAAGGGGCGAGACGTCAGCCGCCACCGGTTTCAGCTGACGTTTCGGACCTTGCCGCTCAAGGGGATGATCGCGCGCCTCGAACGCGCTGGATTCGCCGTCGACGCCGTCCTGGGGGACTACCGCGGCGGGGCCTGGGACGAGCGGGCCGACGTGTGGGTCATTCTGGCCCGTCGGCGTTCGTAGACCGCCCGCCCCGTCCGACCGGCCGTGCCAGCCTTGCCCGCCCCGCCCGCCCTGCGCTAGTATCTTCAGTCTCTATTTCGTTGATTTCGCTGGAGTTTCCCCATGTCCGGCCATTCCAAGTGGCACTCAATCAAGCACAAGAAGGGCGCCGCCGATGCGAAGCGCGGCAAGATTTTCACGCGCCTGATCAAAGAACTCACGGTCGCGGCCCGCGCCGGCGGGGGCGACCCCGACATGAACCCGCGGCTGCGAACGATCATCAACGAAGCCAAGTCGCAGAACATGCCCAGCGACAACATCAAACGGGCGATTCGGCGCGGCACGGGTGAAGAGCCGGGCGTGTCGTACGAAGAGGCGCAGTACGAGGCCTACGGGCCGGGCGGCGCCGCGGTGATCATGGACGTGCTCACCGATAACAAGAACCGGACGGTCGGCGAAATGCGCCACCTGCTCACCAAGCATGGCGGCAACCTCGCCGAAACCAATTCCGTCGCCTGGATGTTCACCAAGCGCGGCTACATCGTCGTCGCCAAGGGGAAGGCGGACGAGGACACGCTGATGGCGACGGTGCTCGATGCCGGCGGCGACGACCTGCGCGACGACGGCGACAACTGGGAAGTGCTGTCGTCGCCCGACACGTTTCAGGCGGTCCTCGACGCCGTGAAGAAGCTGGGCATCGAGCCCGAAGCCGCGGAAATCTCGATGCTGCCGCAGAACTACTTGAAGCTCGAAGGCAAGGCCGCCCAGCAGATGGTCAAGCTGATGGAAGCGCTCGACGATCACGATGACATCCGCCACGTCTGGTCGAACTTCGACATCGAAGAGAAGGAGATCGAGGCGTCGCTGGCGTGAAGATCTTCGGCATCGACCCCGGCTCCGATCGCACCGGCTACGGCTGCGTCGAAGCCGCGGGCTCGCGCCAGCGGCTCGTGATCAGTGGTGCGATTCGCACTCCCGCGGGTCCCTTTCCCGAGAAACTCCTGGCGATTCACACCGCACTCGCGGCGCTCATCCGCGAGTGCCGGCCCGACTGCGTGGCGATCGAAAATCTCTTCTACTCGACGAACGCCCGCAGCGCGCTGAAGCTGGGGCACGCGCGCGGCGTCGCCGTGCTCGCCGCGGTAGAAGCCGGCCTGCCGGTCGTCGAATACACGCCGGCGGAGATCAAGCGCGCCGTCGTGGGCTACGGGCGGGCGGAGAAACACCAGGTGCAGCAGATGGTGAAGCTGCTTCTCGGACTTCCGGCGCTGCCGACGCCGCATGATGCGGCCGACGCGCTGGCAGTGGCGATCTGCCACCTCAATGCCGCGGCGCCGACGTCGCGCGCGCTCGCCGCGGCGCGCGATGCGGGCAATCCGGCTGAAGCCGGACGCCACCGTTCGAAGTTGCCGACCAGCTGGCGGCACTACAAGCCGGCGCGCCCGTGATTGCGTTTCTGCGCGGCCGCGTGCTCGACAAACAACCCAACCGGATCGTCGTGGACGTGAGCGGGGTGGGGTACGACGTCTCGGTGCCGCTCTCGACGTTTTACGGCCTCGGCGAGATCGGGAGCGAGATCGCGCTGCGGATTCATACCCACGTGCGTGAAGACGCGCTCGCCCTTTACGGGTTTGCGACCCGGCTGGAGCAGGATCTCTTCGAACGGCTGATCAGCGTCAGCGGCATCGGCCCCAAGCTGGCGCTCGCCGTGTTATCGGGGATTGAACCGTCCGACCTGATGCGGGCCATAGAACGGAGCGATCTCGCGCGGCTCACCGCCATTCCCGGCGTGGGCAAGAAGACCTCGGAGCGCATCGTGCTGGAATTGAAAGATCGCCTGCCGAAGGTGCACACGGCCGCGTCTGACACCCCTCACGAGCCGTCGCTGCTTCGCGACGACCTCCTCTCCGCGCTGATGAACCTGGGGTATCATCGGCCACTTGCCGAGAAGGCCGTCGACGCGGCGATCAAGAACGTCCCCGGCGGCGATTTCGAGCGCACGTTGAAGCAATCGCTTCGCGAGCTGGCGAAGTAGTCGCGACTGAGAAGGACTGTGTCAGACGATCGCCTTGTCACTGCCACCCGCGTCGAAGACGACTCGCAGTACGAGGCGGGGCTGCGTCCGCGCGCGCTCAACGAGTACATCGGCCAGGATCGGATCCGCCAGAACCTGCTGGTTTCAATCGAGGCGGCGCGCCAGCGCGGCGAGGCGCTCGATCACGTCCTGCTGTACGGTCCGCCTGGCCTCGGCAAGACCACGCTCGCCTATGTCATCGCCAACGAGCTCGGTGCGCCGGTCAAGTCCACGTCCGGCCCGGTGCTGGAGAAGCCGGGCGATCTCGCGGCCATTCTCACCAACCTGGGCGAGCGCGAGGTGCTGTTCATCGACGAGATTCACCGGATGTCGCCGGTGATCGAGGAAATTCTCTATCCGGCGCTCGAGGACTACGAACTCGACATCATGATCGGCCAGGGACCGGGGGCGCGCTCGGTCAAGGTGCCGCTGCAGAAGTTCACGCTGATCGGAGCGACGACGCGCGCGGGGTTGCTGACCTCGCCGCTGCGGGCGCGGTTCGGCATCACGCACCGGCTCGAGTTCTATGGCGCCGCCGATCTCGAGGAAATCGTCCGCCGCTCGGCGCGGATTCTCGCCGTGCCGATCGACGCCGCGGCCGCGGCCGAGGTCGCCAAGCGATCCCGTGGCACGCCGCGCATCGCGAACCGTCTGCTCCGCCGCGTCCGGGACTTCGCGCAGGTGCGCGCCGACGGGACCATCACGCTCGACGTCGCGCTGCAGGCGCTCAAACTGCTCGAAGTCGACGAGTACGGCTTCGACGAAGTCGATCGCCGTCTGCTGCTGACGATCATCGACAAATTCTCCGGCGGTCCGGTCGGCGTGAACAGCATTGCCGCCGCGATCAGCGAAGAGAAGGACGCGATCGAAGACATTTACGAACCGTTTCTGATTCAGGCGGGATTCCTGGATCGGACCCCGCGGGGACGCGTCGCCACGGCGCGTGCCTACGGCTACTTCGGGCTCGAAGCGCCCGGAAGGGACCAACGACTGTGGTAACTCCCATGGGCCACGGCCCGGCCCGCAATGCGCGCCTCACCGGACGACCGACGACGATCGCCTCGCTGGCGACTTACGTGCCGCCGCGCGTCCTGACCAACGCCGATCTCGAACGGATGGTGGACACGACCGACGACTGGATCCTGCAGCGGACCGGCATCCGCGAGCGGCACATCGTCGATCCGGGCGTCGCGACCTCCGATCTCGGCAAGGAAGCCGCGCTCGCCGCGATTCAGAGAGCCGGGCTGACCCCGAACGACATCGGCCTGATCGTCGTCGGTACCGTGACCCCCGACATGATGTTCCCGAGCACGGCCTGCCTGGTGCAGCACAAGATCGGCGCGAAGCGCGCGTGGGGCTTCGATCTCAGCGCGGCCTGTTCGGCCTTCACCTACTCGTTGACCGCCGCGAGCCAGATCGTCGCGAGCGGTAGTGTCGACCACGCGCTGGTCGTCGGCGCCGACGTGATGTCGAGCATCATCGACTACAAGGATCGCGCGACCTGCGTGCTCTTCGGCGACGGCGCCGGCGCGGTGGTCGTGTCGGCCGCCAAGCACGACGGACAGGGCGGGATTCTGGACTTCGAGCACGAGATCGACGGCGCCGGCGGGCCGGCGTTGTGCATGCCGGCCGGCGGCAGCCTGCGGCCGCCGTCGCACGAGACCGTCGAGCAGCGGCTTCACTACGTGAAACAGGACGGGCAGGCCGTCTTCAAGTTCGCCGTGCGCAAGACCGAGGAAATCGCCCAGCGCCTGCTCGCGCGGAACGGGCTGACGCCCGAGGACCTCGATCTCTTCGTCTCGCACCAGGCCAACCGCCGCATCATCCAGTCGGCCACCGAGAAGCTCGGCGTGCCCCCGGACAAGGTGATCATCAACATCGAACGGTTCGGCAACACCACCGCGGCGACGATTCCGCTCGCGCTCAACGACGCGATCTGCAGCGGGCGGTTGAAGAAAGGGAATCTGGTGCTGCTCGCCTCGGTCGGCGCCGGATTCACCGTCGGCGCGGTGCTGGTGCGCTGGGGCATCTGAATGCTCAATTGGGAATGATCAATGGTCAATTCGTGAAGGCTGCGCGACTCTCACGATCGCGCGCCACTCGCGATAGCCTGCACGCATTGATCATTGACCATTGAGAATTGACAATTTCCCGTGTCTCGCGTCTTCCTCCTCTCCCCGGCGAACGTCAGCGGCAGACGCGGCAAACAGGCCCTCGCGGCGACGGCGACCTTCGACATCGCGCGGCAGCTGCGCTCGCGTGACGGTGTCGCGCTCGGCGATCTGTTTTCGTACATCAGCCAGCTCTATTTCCGCGGCAAGCTGACCTACGCGCGCCGCTTCGCCGCGCCGCCCGAACCCGACAACCCGATCGTCGGCAGCGGTGTCCACGTGATCACGCCGGCCTCGGGTTTGCGAAGTCCCGATACCCGAATGACCGCCGCCGCGGTACGCAGTTTCGCCGGCCAGGACATCGACGTGGACAACGCGGCCTACCGCACGTCGCTCAGCCGCAGCGCCCGCCAGCTCGCGCGCGAGATCGGCGACTGCGAGGTCGTGCTCCTCGGCAGCGTCGCGTCGCCCAAGTACGTCGACGTCCTCACCGAGATCTTTGGCGAGCGATTGCTGTTTCCGGTCGACTTCGTCGGGCGCGGCGACATGAGCCGCGGCGGGCTGCTGTTGCGGCAGGCCGCGGCGGGTGTGGAATTGCCCTATGGCGCCGTGCTCGGTGCCGTCCGCCACGGCCGTCGTCCGCCGAAGCTGGAGCCGCTGTGCCGCGCGGCGCGCTGACGATTCCGCGCGACCGCGACAACGTGACGCTGCAGGTCGAGGGGCGCGAGGTCCGCTTGACCAACCTGCCGAAGATCTTCTGGCCTGCCCTGGGTCTGACCAAGGGCGATCTACTGCAGTACTACGCCGACGTGTCGGCGGCGCTTCTTCCGCATATCCGCGATCGCGCGATGGTCATGAAGCGCTATCCGCACGGTGCCGCCGGCGAGTTCTTCTTCATGAAGCGCGCGCCAAGCCCCAGACCGGATTGGATTCGCATCTGCGAAATCGACCACGGCTCCCGTGGGGTCATCCCGTTTCCCGTCATCGACGACCTGTCGTCGCTGCTCTGGGTGATCAATCTCGGGTGCATCGATCTCAACCAGTGGTACGCGCGCTGCGACGCGGTCAACCAGCCGGACTACGTGCACTTCGATCTCGACCCGGGACCCGGTGTGGCGTTCGACCGCGTTCGCGAGGTGGCGCTGATCGTCAACGAGGCGCTCGCGACGTTGAAGATCCAATCGTTTGTCAAAACGACGGGTTCGAAGGGGCTGCACGTCTACGTGCCGATCGTCCGCGGTCCGGATCAGAAAGACGTCTGGACGTTCGCCAAGGCGCTCGCCGACGAACTCGCGTCGCGCCACCCCAAGCTGATGACCACGCAGTACCGCGTGGCCAAGCGCCCGGCCGGGCGCGTGCTCGTCGACTACAACCAGAACGCCTGGGGACGGACGCTCGCCTCGATCTATTCGGTGCGCCCTCGTCCGGACGCAACCGTGTCGACGCCCGTGACGTGGAAGGAAGTCGAGCGCGGCGTGCGGATCGAAGATTTTACAGTGCGGAACGTTCCCGCCCGCGCGCGGAAACTCGGCGATCTGTGGAAGCCACTGCTGCAATCGCGGGGTCGGACAGATCTCGGAAGGTTCATGTAGCAATTCGGTGTCAGACACCGGTACGGTGGTTGACGCCGGGTGTCTGACTCCGAATTGCTTGGACTCAATCCGGTTTTTCAATGTCTGACTCCGAATCGCGTTGTCGCAATCAGGTCTTCGAATGCTAGTAAGCGACTTCGATTTCGATCTCCCTCCCGAACTGATCGCGCAGGATCCGCCGGTGGAGCGCGGCACCAGTCGCTTGCTTCAACTGTCCCGCGCGACAGGCGAGATCCAGCATTCGGCCATCGCCGATTTGCCAGACCTTCTGCAGCCCGGGGATCTGATCGTCGCCAACGACACCAAGGTGTTCCCGGCGCGTTTGATCGGCCGGCGGGTTCCGAGCGGCGGCGCGGTCGAGTGTTTCCTGGTCGCCCGGCTGTCGAGCGAACCGGGGGAAGACGGCGAACGCTGGGAGGCGCTCGTCCATCCGGGGCAGAAGCTCAAGCCGGGCGCGCAGATCGTCTTCGACGGCGAGCGCGTGATTCACGGCGAGATCCTCGAACGCCGTTTCTTCGGGCGCCGCGTCGTCCGCCTCTGGACGGCAGATGGCTCGCATGTGGCGGAAGCCGTCGAGCGGATCGGTCATGTGCCGTTGCCGCCCTATATCAAGCGTGACGATCGCGCCTCCGATCGCGAGCGCTATCAGACCGTTTTCGCCGCCGAGCGCGGCTCGATCGCCGCCCCCACGGCGGGCCTTCACTTCACACCGGACCTCATCGACCGACTGCGTGCGCGCGGCGTGCAGATCTGCACGCTCACACTTCACGTTGGATACGGCACGTTCCAGCCGGTTCGCGTCGACACCGTCGAGAACCACCGCCTGGAGGCGGAGCGTTTTCATATCTCCGAGGAGGTTGCGGCGGCCATCAACGCCGCGCTCGCCGACGACCGCCGTGTGATTGCCGTGGGTACGACGACGACCCGGACGCTCGAAGCCGTGGCCCGCGCCAATCACGGGCGCATGGTGGCGGGTGCTGGAACCACGGATCTTTTCATCTATCCGGGGTTCGACTTCCAAGTGATTCGCGGGCTCCTGACGAACTTTCACCTGCCCAAGTCGTCGCTGCTGATGCTGGTGTCGGCGTTCGCGGGCCGCGAGCGGGCCCTCGCCGCGTATGGGGAAGCCATTGCGCACGGCTACCGGTTCTACAGTTACGGGGATGCGATGCTCATTTCATGACGGTGCGCAGTGCACCGTGCACAGTGCAGGGTGCTCGTGCGAGGTGCGACGTGCAAGGTGGTCGGTGCGTGCCGGGCGCCGCTTGGCTTTCGACTTCAGAGGCGCGCCCGGCACGCGCCAACCGCGCGACTGCGTTCAGGAAGTAGCGTGCGGTTGGCGCGCACCCCGCACTCGCGCACCGGGCACCCTGCACCAGCACCCTGCACCGTGCACCCAGCACCTCGCACCGATGTAATAGAATCAACGGTTCGTGCCGGAGTAGCTCAGTTGGTGAGAGCACGCGTCTCATAAGCGCGGGGTCGACAGTTCGAATCTGTCCTCCGGCACTTTTCTGAAACACGAAGGGCCGGCAAGGCAGGCAGGGCAGGCAAGGCTGGCGTAGCGCCCCAGAGTCGTTTTTGCCCGCCCCGCCAGCCCTGCCCGCCCCGCCAGCCCAACATGGATCTTCTCGACCGTGTCCGGCGGACCATCGAGCGCCACGACCTGGCGCGGCCGGAGACCCGGCTGCTGGTGGCGCTGTCCGGCGGCTCGGATTCACTGGCCCTGACCCACCTCCTGAAAGCCCTGGAAGCCCACGGCAGGCTCAAGGTCGCCGCCCTCGCACATTTCAACCATCAACTCCGGAGATCGGCCGATAAGGAGGAGGAGTTTTGCCGCGGCGTGGCGGCCAGCCTCGACGTGCCGTTCGTCGCGGGCCGGGCCGATATCGCGGCCCTGGCTCGCCGCGACCGGATGTCGCTGGAACACGCCGCCCACGTCGCCCGTCACGCCTTCCTCGAGGACGCGCGGGCCGGGCAACAGGCGGATCGCGTCGCGTTGGGACATACACGGGACGACCAGGCGGAAACCTTCCTCCTGCGTCTGCTGCGAGGTGCCGGAGCGAAGGGTTTGGGGTCTATGTATCCGCGGGCCGGCGCCGTCGTCCGGCCGCTCATCGACTGCCGTCGGGCCGAACTCCGGGCGTATCTGGAACGCCTGGGTGCGCCGTATGTGCGCGACGAGTCGAACGAGGATGTGAGCATTCCGCGCAATCGTGTGCGCGCGGAGCTGCTGCCGCTGCTCGAGTCGCGGTTCAACCCTGCGGTCGTGGACGCGCTCGCCGCCGAAGCGGCCGTGGCCCGCGACGAGCACGAGCACTTGAGTGCCGAGGCGTCGCGCTGGCTGGAGGAAGTGGCGCGAAGGAGTGAGGGCACGCGCACCCTGGATATCACGGCGCTGTTGCACGCTCCGCGCGCCGTGCGCCGGCTGGTGGTGCGCCAGGCCATGACCGACGTGGCGAACGGACGCGAAATCGGCCTCGAAGACGTGGAGCGCGCGCTGGACGTGCTTGAAGGCCGGGCCGGCGATTTCGATGCGCCCGGTCAGCGGGTGCAACGCATCGGCGCGGAGATCGTCTTAACTGGCAGGACCGCTGGGAGTCCTGGGCGTGGCCTGCTGCCGGCGCCCGTTCCCTTCAGCCTGGTTCTGCCGGTGCCAGGCGCCGTCGACCTGCCGGGGTTTGGCGGACGGCTCAGCGCGGAGGTCGTGCCGGCGTGGACCCAGGCAGTTGTCCATGGGCAGCGCTCGATGGCGGTGGTGCAACGGCAGGGTATCGAAGAGCCGCTGGTGGTCAGAAGCCGCCACGCGGGCGATCGGTTCCAACCGCTGGGGCTCCAACGCGGCAAGAAACTGCAGGACTTCTTCGTCGATCGGAAAGTGGCGCGCCGCGAGCGCGACGAGGTGCCGCTGGTCGTCGACGGACGAGGTCGAATTGTGTGGGTCGCAGGGCACGAAATTGACGCCCGGTTTCGGGTGACAGACCCTGCGCAAGCCGTGATAGTCTTTAGACTTAAGGCTGTGGGAGGCTCGGTTTGAACTCGACTTTGAAGAGCTTGTTGTTCTGGATGGTGCTCGTCGTCGTTGGCGTGCTCATTTGGAACTTCTCGACCAAGTATCAGACCCGCGACCACCGGCTCACGTTCAGTGAGTTCATGACGGCCGTCGAATCGGGCAACGTGTCGCACGTCGTGCTGACCGGCCAGGACATTACCGGCACCACCAAGGACAACAAGGAAACCTTCCGGGCCTACGCCCCGACGCAGTACGAAGGGCTCGCCAACAAGCTGGTCGAGCGCGGCGTGCAGGTCGACTCGAAGGAACCGACCGCCAGTCCGTGGGCGTCGCTGCTTTATACCTGGGCGCCGTTCCTCGTGATGATCGGCTTCTGGGTCTTCTTCATGCGCCAGATGCAGAGCGGCGGCAACAAGGCGCTGTCGTTCGGCAA
>CAZOAZ010000063.1:0-33381 GCA_964577955.1 uncultured Bifidobacterium sp.
ACGCCCGCCTCAAGCCCGGCGACAGCGCGCGGCACCGAGCCGGCGGCACCGCGTCCGGAAAACGGCGCACGTCGCGGCGGCCCGGCGCCGACACCGGCACCGGCACCGGCGGCCGCTGATGCGCCGACGGAGAACTTCGGCGCGATGCGCGCCGTGGTCGCCGACGGCTCGAAGGGCAAAGAGGTCGAAGCGCTGCTGAGTCTCGAACCCGGCAACCTCGTCGTCCGCAGCCGCAACGACGGCTCGGTGCTGCGCACGCTGGCCTACCGCTCAGTCGTCGCCGCCACCTACACGCGCGGCCGGCGGCCGAGAGGTCAGGCGCTTCCCGGCGCCGCTGACGTTCCCGAGAACTACGTCGGCGGCGGCGTGTTCGGCGGCGGCCGTCACTGGCTCACCCTCCAGAGCGGCGACGAGTTCCTGGTCCTGCGCCTCGAAGACCGCAACGTCATCCCGGTAATGAACTCACTCGAGACGCGGACGGGGATCAAAGTGGTCCGCGACACCAAAGAAGACTGAGCTGGTCACGGTTCTAGGTGCTAGGTTCAAGGTTCAAGGTTCTAGGTGCCGGTTCTGGTGCAAGGTGCAGCTGCGGGACTGAAGACAGCTTCGCAGCGTCTTAGAACCAGCACCTAGAACGTTGAACCTAGCACCTAGAACCGGCTTCCGAAGGAGCACGCCGTGTCCATCCGTCCCGTGAAACAGATCATCCACGCGAAACCGACGATCGAAGGCGCCGGCGTCCGGTTGCAGCGCGCGTTCGGATTCGGCGAAACGCACGACTTCGATCCGTTTCTGCTCTTCGACGACTTCCGCAACGACAACCCCGAGGACTATCTCGCGGGATTTCCATGGCATCCGCACCGCGGCATCGAGACGATCACGTACGTGCTCGCCGGCGAGGTGACGCACGGCGACAGCCTCGGCAACAAGGGCACGCTCGGCGCCGGCGATGTGCAGTGGATGACCGCGGGCAGCGGCATCATGCATCAGGAGATGCCGCGCGGCGACGCGAAGGGCCGCATGCACGGGTTCCAGCTCTGGGCCAATCTCCCGTCGCAGCTGAAGATGACCAACCCGCGTTACCAGGACGTGGCCGGCAAGGACATTCCCGAAGTGATCGACGACGACGGGACGGCGGTGCGGATCGTGTGCGGCGATTTCTGGGGCAAGAGCGGGCCGGTCGAGGGTGTCGCCGCCGATCCGCGCTATCTCGATATTTCGATTCCGCCGAACGTCCGCAAGACGTTGCCGGTTGAAACCACGCGTCACGCCTTCGCGTACATCTTCGCGGGGTCCGGCACGTTCCGCGACGCCTCGAATCCGCGCGCCGTCAAAACGGAAGGCGTCGGCCCCTCGGGCGCAGCGACGGGTGATGTCGCCGGCAACCGATCGCTCGTGCTCTTCGATCGCGGCGACGAAGTGGTCGTGCACGCCGGCGAGCAGGGCATCCGCTTTCTGCTCATTTCAGGCAAACCGATCGAAGAACCGGTGGCCTGGTACGGTCCGATCGTCATGAACACGAAGGAAGAACTCCGTCACGCCTTCAACGAACTGCAGGCCGGCACATTCATCAAACACCGCGGCTGATGCTGGTCCCTGAATTTGAGGATTTAAGGATTTAAGGATTTCAGGATTTCAGGATTTCAGGATTTCAGGATTTGGATTTGAAGATTGCGGGAATTGTCGTCGCGCTGCTGCTCGTCGTCGCGCCGCTGAGCGCGCAGCGGGTGTGGAAGGTCGGCGTGTGGCGGACGGCCGAGACGCCGCGCACTTACGTGATCGACTGTGAAGACAGCCGCTACGAGCTCGAGGACGCGGCGGCTGGCGCGACGCCGCTCGAGATCGCCGTCAACGAACCGCTGACGATGGCGATTGAAAAGGACACGCTCTTCGTTCGCCTCACCGCCAGGACCGAACGCGCGCTGCGCGTTCGGCGGACCAGCGACATCTCCTACACCGCGACCGGCGGCGGCCACTACGTCAAGAGCGTCTCGAGCACCGGCGATCTCCTCACGCTCGAAGACAACTCGGTGTGGGAAATCGAACCGCGCTCGCACTTCGCAGTCATGCACTGGGAAGCGCTCGCCGGTATCGCCGTCCGTCGCGCCCAGCCCGAGGACGGATACAACTACGAAGTCATCAACCTCGATCACGATGATGGCGTTTCGGCTCGACATAGGCCGAAATGAATTTGGTTCAAGGTGCTAGGTGCTAGGTCCAAGGTGCGGGTGCCTCGGACCCTGGAACCCCCGCATCAGCACCGAACCTTGAACGTAGCACTTAGAACCTAGAACCGCACCCGTGCGTGTGCAGGTGCACGTCTCGCCGTGCGCGCGTGACACAGGTGGCACACCCCGCGCGCGCTCCCCTCTTCTCGTAAGTCCTTTCAATCAGTCAGATAGCGCGACCAGCGGTCGCGGTACATGGCTGGCTCTCCTGTCCGGCCGACGGTGCACTGACGCACCGCGCCACAGGAGAGACCAGAATGCGCCGGATCCTCGCTGCCTCGCTGCTCGGTGTGATGATGACCGCCACCTCGGCCCGTGCGGCAGACGAAGCCGGCTCACCGCTGACGCCCGCCGCCAACGCGGCGGCGGTCTCGCTGACGCAGAAAGCTGAACTCGCCGCCGCCCAGGTGTTCGTGCCGCGCCCGATTCGGGTCAACCGTCCGGCGCTGCTCCCGTCGCTCTATGTCGGCTCGGCGCTGCTGCAGGGCTACGACGCCTACTCGACGCTGACGGTGCTCAAGCACGGCGGCTCCGAAGCAAATCCGCTGATGCAGGGCGTCACCCAGAATCCGACCGCATTCATCGCGCTCAAGGCGGGCGTCACCGCCGCCTCGATCCTGGCCGCCGAGAAGATGTGGAAGAACCACAACCGCGTGGGCGCCGTCCTCACGATGGTGGTCTCGAACAGCTTGATGGCGATCGTCGCCGCCAACAACGCGCGCGTCCTCTCACAGGTTCGGTAACACTGACTGTGCCGCGCGGGCCGCATGAGCTGCGCGCGTCAACCGGCGACTGCGTCGGGTCCTGTCCGGGTTCATTCGCGCGATGCCGAGCTGCTGTGTCAGCGCCGAGTCGTGGGCGAAACCTGGTGGGAGACGCAGCTGTGCGGTTCCAGATTCCTGAAGTTCCCTTCTCGCGGCTCCGAAAGATAGGCCGATCGGCCAAGCCTGAAAATCCGCTATCATCGTTCGGGCACGCCGACTCTGCTGCCTGACCAATGCGCCGTGCGCTGCTCGCCCTGATCGCCGCCCCGTTGCTGATCCTGCCGGTGCCGCTGGCCGGGGAGGATCTCGTCCTCACACGGCTCGGCGAATACATCGATTCCCTGCGCGTCCAGACCGGCATCCCCGGCATGACCGCCCTCGTCGTCGGCCAGAACGCGGGCCGCAACGAGATTCTCTGGGAACGCGCCTTCGGGCTGCAGGACGTGGAGCGGTCCATTGCGATTCGGACCGACACGCCCATGCACTTCGACGGCGTCACCGAAACCATCACGGCAGTACTGGCGCTCCGCTGCGTCGAGGAAGGGACGCTCTCGCTCGACAGCCAGGTCGGACAATACCGTCCCGAAAGCCCTGACGCGGGGCTGACGCTGCGGCAGGTACTGACCCACACGGCCGGACCGGTCGAGAATCCGACCTACGCCTATCATCCCGAACGGCTGGAACCGTTCGTGCGCGCCATTCGCGCCTGTGCGATCGATTCGTACCGGAAATCGCTCACCAATCGTTTCGAGCAGTGGGCGATGATGGACTCGGTTCCCGGTCAGGATGCACCAGTGTTGCGGCCGCCCGCGGAAGGCATTCCCACACCCGAACAGGCCTCCCGGTTCGCCTCCGTTCTCGAGCGGCAGTCCAAGGCCTATGCCGTGGACGCCAGTCGCCGCGCCACGCCGACTACGTTTGGCTCACCCACGCTGACGCCCTGGACCGGTGTGATCTCAACCGTGCGCGACATGGCGCAGTTCGACCTCGCGCTCCGGGCCGGCATCATCGTCAGACCTGAAACGCTTGCCGCCGCATGGCGGCCGCCGATGAACGCCGCCGGACAGCGACTGCCGCACGGCATCGGCTGGTTCGTGCAGACCTACAACGGCGAGACCGTGGTCTGGCAGTTCGGCACGACCGACAACGGATCCTCCTCGTTGATCGTCACGCTGCCCGGCCGGAGCACGACCATCATCCTCGCCGCGAACAGCAATGGCCTCGCGAAGTCCTTCGACCTGCCGAACGGCGACCTCACCGCGTCACCGTTCGGACGGCTGCTCCTCACCACGTTCGTTCGCTGACGGATACCTTCGACATGAACCGAGCCGCGGCGCTGACGTTGACGGGGCTACTGCTTCTGGCCCTCCCGTCCGCGGCGTCCGCCGAGTGGCAGATTCGGCCATTCGTGGGCGTGTCGTTCGGCGGCAGCACGTCGCTCTTCTTCTCCAACCTGGAGAACGCCGCTGATAAACCCAATGTGCTGTTTGGGATATCAGGGGCATTGATGGGCGAAATCGTTGGCGTGGAAGCCGATGTGGCCCATGCCCCCGGGTTCTTTCAGTCGAGTACTGGTCAGCTCATTCTGTCGAGCAGCGTGACCACGCTGACCGGCAACATCACGGTCGGTCTGCCGCGCCGGATGGTCGAGTACACGCTTCGCCCCTATTTCGTCGGCGGCGCCGGATGGATGCGCGCCCGCAGCAACGACTTCCTGGGGGTCAACGTGGACGAAAACCTGACGGCCGTCGACTTTGGCGCCGGCGTGACCGGCTTTCTGACTCGACGCATCGGGCTGAGCTGGGACGTGCGGCACTTCCGGAGCGTGAACGGCCAAGCGCTTCCGGGCATCAGCGACGGACCGGTCCAAGTTTCTTTCTGGCGAGCCAATATGGCGCTCGCCTTTCGGTACTGACTCGGTGTACTAATATGTCCGCAATGAAACGAAAGGTTGGGCTGGGTGTCGTGGTGGCGTTCCTCGCCGCCGGCGCCGTACTGCGCGCCGCGGAGGAACTGCGCATCGTCCCCATCCGCAGCGACGACACCGTCGTCGTCACCTTCGAACTCGCCGACGCCTACACCGACGAAGTGCGCCAGGCGATCGCCAGCGGGCTCCGCACCACGTTCTCATACGACATCGAACTGCGGATGGTGGTGCCGACGTGGGTCGATCGCACGATCGCGACCGCGACGGTCACGATCAGCGATCAATACGACAACCTGACGCGCCGCCACAGTCTGTCTCGCGTGATTGACGGGCGCGTGCAGGACGCGTCGGTCACCGAAGACGACGCCGTCGTCAGACAGTGGCTGACGACGCTCTCGCGTCTGCCGCTCGTCGAAACCGCGAAGCTGGATCCGAACCGCGACTACTACGTCCGCATCAGCGCCCGCGCCCGCCCCCGCGGCGGCTCGCTCATCGGCTGGGCGAACGCCGTCGTCGGTCAAGCCAAGTTCACGTTCATTCCGTAGAGTCGTCCAGGTCCGGCTGAAGCCGGACCCCACAACACGCCCTCGATGTAGGGGCCGGCTTCAGCCGGACCTCAGAGATCCACCGCCCACTCTCCCGCGCGCATCAGCGGCTCTGACGTTCCATCCGCGAGCACGCCGTCGATATCCAGCGCGTTCGATCCGATCATGAAATCGACGTGCGTGGCGCTGCGGTTGCCGCCGGCCTGCTCGAACTCCTCATCGCTCATCGCTTCCCCGCCCGCGACCGTGAAGCGGTAGGCGGTCCCGATCGCGACGTGGCTCGCGGCGTTTTCGTCGAAGAGCGTGTTGTAGAACAGCACGCCGGACTGGGCGACCGGGGAACTGTAAGGAACCAGCGCGACTTCGCCGAGGTGGGCGGCACCGGCATCGGTGTCGACGAGTTGACGCAGCATCGCTTCGCCGCGCTCGGCCGAGAGTTCGACAATGCGGCCGGCGACGAAGCGCATGGTGAAACCGTCGATCAGCGTCCCGCCGTAACTGAGCGGCTTGGTCGACCGGACGACGCCGTCGACGCGCGCCTTGTGCGGCATCGTGAACACTTCCTCGGTCGGCAGGTTCGGCGCGAACGCAATTCCCGACGCGCTGGTCGAGCGGCCGCTCACCCAGACGTGCCCCGGCGCCAGGCCGAGCGAGAGATCGGTGCCCGGGCCGCGATAGACCAGACGGTCGTAGTGGCGCGCGTTCAGAAAATCGCGCCGCGCGGCGAGCGCGGCGAGGTGTGTTTCCCACGCCTGAATCGGGTCGGGGCGATCGAGCCGGCAGAGCGCGCTGATCGCATCCCACAAGTGAGTCACGCGTTCAGCGGCCGGGAGATCCGGAAACACGACCTCGGCCCAGGCCCGGCTCGGCGCGGCAATCACCGACCAGTTCGTCTGGTTCCTGGAGATCAGCTCGCGAAACGGACGCATGCGGCGGCCGACCGTCTGCTGCACCGTACCAACGAGCGCGGTCGGTTCGTTCTTCAAGAGATCCGGATCGTTGCAGTAGATCGACAACAGCGCGTGGCCCTCCTCGGCGTGCCGCGACAGCGCGTCGGGGAGCCAGGCAGAGTACTCGCCGAACGAATCGCGCGGCGCGTGCCTGAAGCGCGCCAGCTTAATCGCTTCGCCGCCCCACAGCGCCTCGACGTAGCTGGCGCCGGCGGGTTTTGCGCTCGGGGCCACGTGCCGCAGGAGGGGCGCCGCTTCGCGCGACACGCCGCCGTTGGCCAGCGGGCCGATGATCACCAGCCGCTGTCCCGGCCGGATGTTCAAGGCGACGCGGACGGCCAGATCGCCGTAGGTCCGCAAGGTTCGTTCGAGGTCGTCTGACGTCATCGTGTTTCTTCGGTAGGGACAGGCTTCAGCCTGTCCGTTCACGCTTCCGCGCAATCAACAAACGATACCTGACCAAACCCTGTCGCGTTAACCGTTCGAGCGCGAGGCCGCCGAGATGCGACGCGAGCACCTGCCGGAGCCCGCCGAATGTCAGGCGCGCGGCGGCGCGGTTCAGTGCCATCAACGCCGCGATGGCCGCGAACGCACGCGGCCGGCTGTCTGCGGTCAGATCGCGATCGACCACCATCTCGAGTCCCAGCCGGGAAAACGCCTCACGATACGCCTCGTGCGACAGCAGGTGCCGGCACTGCCAGCCCGCGGTGAAGACGTCGAAATCGGCGGACGTTTGGGCTCGTGCTTCGGGCATGTCGTCGACAACCGCGAAGAGCCCGCCGGGAGCCAGAGACGCCGTCAGTGCCGAGAGACTGACCTCAGGCGCCGCGCTGTGCGCCAGCGACTCGATCGCGACAATCAGCTGGAACGGCCCCGGCGGCGGATGGTCGTAGTCGCCGACCACCACCTGGATCCGCATTCCACGATGCGCGGCGGCGCGAACTGCCGTGGCCGCCTGCGTCGGACTCAGCGTGAGCCCGACGAACCGGGCGCCGAGCCGCGGCGACAGGTCGAGCATCGTGCCGCCGAGCCCGCAGCCAGCATCGAGCGCGAGCCCGCCGTCGAGCGCCGGCAGATGCTCGGCAAGGATGTCGTGAATCCGCGTCGTCGTGGCGCGACCGCGGGCGCGCGGATCGGCAAGCGGCCGATGGACCGTCAGCGACGCGCGGCCGCCGCCGTAACCGAAGAAGCGCGCCGTCGCGTTCCAGCGCGAGAGGCGGTCGTAGTACGAGGCAATCCCCGCGTCGGCCATCGGAGGCACAAGTCTATAATCGACTCGAACGATGCCCCACCAGCACGCCGCCGCCCGGGACTTGCCGCAGCCGACCGCGGCGGAGGCGGCCTGGAAGATTGTGGTCGCGGCGTCGGCGCGAGCCGAAGCACTCGACGAGGTGAGTCAGGTCGCGGTCTTTGCCTGGACCGACGGGGATCTCCGTCCGGTTCAGGGCGGGGATGCGCAGGCCATGCTCGAATGGCAGCCGGCCAGCGGCTGGCGCGCCCTCCTGCCACCCGCCGATCCGCGCCACGCGCTCATCGATCTGTATCTGCCGATTTGCAGCGCGACGCGGCGGCGGCCGATCACCGTGGGTCACCTGGGCCAGAGCCTGGACGGCTTCATCGCGACGCCGAGCGGCGACTCACAGTTCGTGACCGGCCCCGAAAACATCCTGCACCTCCACCGGCTGCGCGCGCTGTGCGACGCCATCGTCGTCGGCGCCGGCACAGTGGCGGCCGACGATCCGCAGTTGACGACGCGGCGCGTGTCGGGGCCGAGTCCGCTGCGCGTGGTGCTCGATCCGATGCGGCGGCTAAGCGAGCATCACAAGGTTTTCCACGATCCGTCGGCGGACACGCTGTACGTCTGCGGCACGTCGACCATCGCCCGGCACGAAACACACGTCGGGCGCGCCCGGCTGATTGCCGTCTCGGAATCGCCGAACGGCCTGGACGTCACCGCGGTCATGCGGATTCTCAGGGCGCGCGGCTGCCACCGCGTGTTCGTTGAGGGCGGCGGCGTCACGGTCTCGATGTTCCTTCAGGCCAATCTCCTGGACCGGCTCCAGGTCGCGATCGCGCCGCTCATCATCGGCAACGGGCGGCCGGCGATCCGGCTGCCGCCGCGCCTGGCGCTGAGCGATTGTCATCGGCCGCGCTACCGCGTGTTCAGGATGGGCGGCGATATCTTCTTCGACTGCGACTTGACCGATCGCACCGGCGCGGATTCGGCGAGCGGCGGCGACCAGGGCGTGGTCCGCATCATCTGAGTCCTCACGCATTTTGAACCTGCTAGGTGTAGTGGAGAAGAGCGCGTGAAACAGTTCCTCGGCGCGATGGCGTGTGTCCTGCTGTTCAGCGGTCCCGCGTCGGCACAGCAAGTGGACATGGAGCTGATGACGTACGTCGAAGTGTCGACCGCGATCCGCGCCGGCAAGACGACGGTGCTGATCTACAACGGCGGCACCGAACAGCGCGGGCCGCACGCCGTCCTGGGCGGGCACACGTTGATTGCCCGTCGCGCGGGGGTCGAGGTTGCCAGGCAACTGGGCAACGCGCTGGTCGCGCCGGTGCTGCCGTTCTCGATCGCCGGGAGTCACGTCGACCCGCGGTGGCCAGGATCGGTCGGACTCTCCGGCCCGGTCTTCAGCGCCGTCAACGAAGCGGTCGTCGACAGCATGGTGATCAGCGGCTTCTCGTACATCGTGCTGATGGGGGATCACGGCGGCGGACAACGCGAGCTGCGGGAGCTTGCGGCGCGGCTGGATCAGAAGTACCGCAGCCGGGCGCGCGTGCTCTTCTGCGGCGACGTGTACGAAAAGACCGACACCGAGGTCAACGCCTGGATCAAGGAGCACGGCCTCCCGGCGGCCTCGCATGGCGGCGTGCCTGACACGTCGATCCTGATGTACCTCGGCGGCGACAGCTACGTCCGGAAGGACAAGATGGTGGCCGGCGATCCGGTTCCGATGCCGGCCGGCGCCCTCAGCTTCAACAACGGCGTGCGCGGCGATCCGCGGCCGTCGACGCCCGACATGGGCAAGTTGTTCTTCGACATGCAGGTCACGAACGCGGTGACGCAGATTCGCTCGCTCGTCGCCGCCAGCGGCCGCCGCTGACGGAACGCGGCCTCACGATGGGCGACGCCGACAGCCACGGTTACATCACCGACACCGAGTACGCCGACACCTGCTTCCAGGAACTCTCGCCGGCGTGGATCAACTACGCGGCCGCGCTCGGCGGCGCCGCGGCGCCGTCTCTCGATCGGCCCTTCGTCTACGTCGAACTCGGCTGCGGCCGCGGTCACTCGACGATCGTTCACGCCGGCGCGTTTCCCCAGGCACAGTTCTACGGGTGCGATCTGAATGCGGCGCAGATTGGCGAAGGCGTCCGCTACGCGCAGCACTGCGGCATCGAGAACGTCACGCTCTGGCCGGCCTCGTTCGACGAGCTGACGCTGCTCAGGCCGCCGGCCGCCGACTACATCGCGCTGCACGGGGTCTACAGCTGGGTCACAGCCGACGTACGGCGCACGATCAGGCAACTGATCGCTGACACGCTCAAGCCGGGTGGTCTCGTCTACCTCAGTTACAACTGCCTGCCGGGATGGTCGTCCGAACTGCCGCTGCGCAAGCTGCTCGTCGAACTCGCGGGCCACGGCTCCGGTGACAGCGCCGGGCGCGGCGAGCAGGCCGTCCGTGCACTCGAGGCGCTGCAGGCGAGCGGGCTGCGCTACTTCAAGGCGAATCCCGCCGCGGCCGAAGCCGTCGAAGCGTACGCCCGCGGATCCGGCGAGTACCTCGCCCACGAGTTCCTCAACGCGGCGTGGGAGCCGTTCTACTCGGTCGACGTCGCCGGCGACATGGCCGCGATTGGCCTGACGTTCGTCGGCAGCGCCACGCTCGCCGACAACCATCAGGTCCTCACGGTCGACGATCGCCCGGCGCGGGCGGTCGCCGCGCTGCCGTCGCCGCGACTTCAGCAGCTGGCGCTCGACTTCGCGACCAACCGGCGATTCCGGCGTGATGTCTTCGTAAAGGGGGCAGCACCCGCACCGGCGATCGAACCCCTGCTTGCGACGTTCGTGAGCTGTGCCGGCGATCCGGCGAACCTTGGTCCGGCGGCGCGCGTCCCGCGGGGCGAGATTCGTTTCCAGGAGGACTTCGTCAACGATCTCCGCCCGCTGCTCACGCGACGCCCGGTGGCGATTGGCGATCTGCTCGACCGCCTCCACCGGCCTGGCCGGAACGCCGACGAGATCCTGCGCAACCTGACGCTGCTCGTCGCCGCCGGTTCGCTCATCCCGTGCGCGCGCGGCGACAATCGACCGGCCGCGACGCTGTTCAGCGGGATGTCGACGCTGACCGAGCGCATTCTCTCGTTCGTGAACGAGCATCAGGTGACGCGGACGATTCCGAGCGAAGTGACCGGCCACGGACTGCGCCTCGAACCCGCGAACGCACGCGCCATCCGCGACTGGCAGACGCGCGGTTGCCAAGATCCGGCACCCGACATCGTGCGGCAGATGCTGCGCCTCGGATTGATTGTTTGATGAACGACACACCAACGAGATCACCGATCAGATGCGCCACGAAAGCACGAAAACACGAAACGGCTCGTCGACGCGGCGCCGCGCAGCGGCGGCGTCAGCGTGACCGAATCACGGAAACGAGACTGATCTCGATCGCGTGTGGTCTCGTTTCCGCGATTCGGTCACGCTGAGCGCGCGGCCGGCTCCGCCGGCCGGCCCGCGTCGAGCGCTGCCTCCGTGTCTCGGTGTCTCCGTGGCGCATTTAAGACGAGCAACGCCGTCTGTATTTCGTGTTTTCGTGCTTTCGTGGCGCATTTGGACTCGGCGATGGCTAGACTTGTCGCCTCTATCGAGGAGTTTCCTGTGGGTGAACAAACACGCGAATCATCAGCGGGCATCGATCGGCGTCGGTTCCTGTCCTCGGTCGCGGCCGCGGTGACCGCGGGGAGCGCCGCGCTGCGGGCCCAGCAGCCGCCGCCCTCGCCGGCGCCCGCGCCGCGCGACTGGTCGGGACAGACGCCGCTGCTCTACCCGGATCCGGATCTGGTCGCGCTCTCGCCGCGCTTCCGGCGTTACATCATCCGCAACACGCCGATCCGGCGCCTGCACACCGGGACGCTCTGGGCCGAGGGACCGGCCTGGAACGGCGTCGGGCGGTATCTGGTCTGGAGCGACATCCCCAACAACGTCCAGATGCGGTGGGTTGAAGACGATGGCCGCATCACGACGTTTCGCAATCCCTCCGGCAACAGCAACGGCAACACCTTCGACTACGAAGGACGCCAGCTCTCCTGCGAACACGGCGGCCGGCGCGTAGTCCGCTACGAAGCCAACGGGACGACCACCGTCATCGCGGAGAAGTTCCAGGGCAAGCGGCTCAACTCGCCGAACGATGTCGTCGTTCATCCCGACGGCGGCATCTGGTTCACCGACCCGATGTACGGCATCCGCGGCAACTACGAAGGCGCGCGCGCCGAATCGGAGCTCCCGGTCGGCGTCTACCGCGTTGACGGCAAGACCGGACAGATGGACAAAGTCGCCGACGATGTCACCGGCGCAAACGGACTCTGTTTTTCCCCGGACTACAAGAAGCTGTACATAGCGGACACGGGGACCGGCCGCGAGATCAGCGTGGCCGACGTCGTCGGCACGACGCTGCGCGGCAAGAAGCGCTTTGCGCAGCTCGACGTCCCCGGCGCTGGGACGCCGACGTTTGCCGACGGCATCCGCTGCGACAGCGACGGCAACATCTGGGCGGGCGCCGCGCCCGGCGTCCAGATCATCGCCGCCGACGGCGAACGGATCGGCATGATCCGGCTGCCCGAAACGTGCGCCAACGTCTGCTTCGGCGGACCGCGTCGCAACCGTCTCTTCATGACGGCGAGCCAGTCGCTGTACTCGGTCTACGTGGAAACCACCGGCGCGCATATCGCCTGACCCGCGCCATGCTGTTCCTGTTGATCGAGCACTTTCACGACGGCGATGCGCGGCCGATCTACCGCCGTCTCCGTGAACGCGGGCGGATGATCGTCCCGGGCGTGACCTACGTGAACAGCTGGGTGACCTCGGACCTGACGCGCTGCTATCAAGTCATGGACTGCGAGGACCGCCAGCAGCTCGACGCCTGGATACAGCCGTGGAGCGACATCTGTCGATTCGAAGTGGTCGAGGTGGTGACCTCTGCCGAAGCGCAGGCGCGGGTCGCACCCGACCTCTAGCTGTTCGGTTCTCGACGCGGCGGCGTTTCAAATGTCCGAAGCTGGGCAGCGGCGGGCAGACTTGTCCCATGCCCTCGCCGCTGGCGCGCCCCAACGACGTAAGGATCCAGGACGTTTCGACCGAAAAAAGAGCGGGGCAGGGGTTGTAAATCCCTAAGTTGATGCTAGACTTACGCGCCAAGCACGGCAAAGTCGCGCTGAGTTACATGTAGACCGGAGGGGGCCGCATGTCCGAGGAAAAGAAAGACCCGCAATCGCTCACAGATGCCGAGATCACCGAGGTCAAGCAGCCTCGCCGCAAGTTTTTGACCATGGGCGCTGCCGCCATCGGGCTGTTCGGGGTCGCCATGTCGGCCACCGGCTGCGGCGCGGATCGCTGCGATACCGACGACGGGACCGACACGGATACGGGCAGCCGGGCCGATCCAGTCGGCGGCGGGCGCTTCGACCGCTGCGACACCGACGGCGCGTAGCCTCACAGACGCACGACAACCACACGATGGCACCGTCGACCCTCCGGGGTTGGCGGTGCCATTTGTCTTTCCAGGGGTGACGCAGCGACCGGTCGCCCGCCGCAATCGATCCGCGTTAATATCCGCTCACATGGACCCCAACTGGCTCTTCCGCCCGCTCTCGTACGACGAATTCAAAGCCAAGTATTTCGAGCGCGATGTGTGCGTGCTGCACCGCAAGACGCCGAACTACTACGGGAACCTGCTGACGATCGGCGATCTCGACACGATCTTCACGACCCACCGCGTCTCGCATCCGGAAATCGCGCTGGTCCAGAAGGACAAAGACATTCCGACACCGTCGTACACGGCTGAGAACGGCCGCATTGATACGGCGAAGGCTGCGCGTTTCGTGGCGCAAGGGGCCACCATTGTCTTCACGCAGCTGCAGTCGCGTCTGCCGGAGCTCGGCCGGTTGTGTGCGGAACTCGAGTCGTTGTTTTCGCAGCGGATGCAGACCAACATCTACCTCACGCCCGCCGACGCGCAGGGCTTCGACCCGCACTGGGACACGCACGACGTGTTCGTGTTGCAGATCAGCGGCACGAAGCACTGGACCATCTACGACACACAGATCGAACTGCCGCTGCGCGGGCAGTCGTGGAACAACGGCGACTACAAGGCCGGTCCGGTCAGCAACGAGTTCGAGATCGGTCCGGGCGACATGGTCTACATCCCGCGCGGGGTGATTCACTCCGCGAAATCCTCGAGCGAGACCTCGTTGCACATCACCACCGGGCTGATGGGCAGCAAGTGGACCGATCTGATTCTCCAGGCCGTGGCCGCGGCGGCGACCGAAGAGAAGAGCTTGCGCGAGAGTCTGCCGCTGGGTTGGGCGCGGGACGACAACACCGTCGATCTGGATGCGATGTACCGCGAGCGCATCGCGACGCTGTTCGCCCGCATCAAGGCCGCGCCGCCGCCGTTCGCGGAACTGACCGACGAACTCAAGGAGCACTACGGGTCGCTGTCGAGCGGCTTGCTCAAGCGCAGCGTCGATGCCACGGCGATCTCGCCGTCAACGGTCGTCCGGTTGCCGGCCGGGACCGGCTGGGAGCTGCACAACGACGACGAGGCGTGCTACATCCGCGCCGGGGCCAAGGAGCTGCGTCTGCCGGCGCGCGCGCTGCCGATTCTTCAGTCCTTCAAGCACCACGGCACGGCGCGCATCGCCGATCTGCCCGGCGCGATCGACGACGCCGGCAAACTGGTGCTGGTCCGCCGCCTGATCACCGAAGGTCTCCTGGAGTGCGCATGATGAAACGGACGACCGGTGCCGTCGCGGCGCTGGCGCTCGCCGGCGTGATGATCACCTGGTCGCCCGCCGCGGCGCAGAAGCCTGGCTGCGTGGTGAGCGACATCATCGACAACACCCCGTCAGCCGGCCTGAAATATGCGGCAGACCGCGCCGCCCCGGACACGAAGCGCACGCTATCAGCCGAGCAGCGCAAGGCCGCCTCCGAAGCGGCGTCCAAGGCGGTCAGCCAGGCGCGCGCGGAGGCGTTGAAGAAGTATCCGAAGTCCACCAGTACGGGCGGCCTGCTCTCGATCTTCTCGCCGTCGGACTCGACGAAGCTCTCCAAGATCGATCACAAGCGGATCTCGGAAGCGCGGGCCATCGAGTCCCGGAACCTGACCGCGGTCCTCAGCCAGCAGAGCGTGTCCTGTGCGGAACTTCGCGAGATCGTCGCAGCCGATCGCCCGGCGACGCCGCCGGCACCAGGCGCTGCCGCCAGTCCGCGTTAGGCCGACCTGCGGTGGCAACCGGCTTTAGCCGGATTCCTGCGGCTCCGGCTGAAGCCGGAGCCCACCTACTAAACGCTCTGGAGGCGTGTCCATGAGAAGGCTATCCGCAGTCGTGGCGACACTCATCATCGCCGCCGTTTCCGTCGCATCCGCACAGCAGTGGCCGCCGTCCCGGGCGCCTGTGATCCCGGAGGCCGATGGCTTCGTCGTGATTCCCAAGGCGGCGATGACGCCTGAAAAAAACCGCATCTACAAGGCCATCGTCGATGCCACGCGGACGGCCAAGACGCCGTCCGACCTCGCGCCCGCGCTGAACGAGGTCGGTGCGCTGCTGAACGCGTTCGAATCGTCGAAGGTACCGCTGAAGAACGTCAAGCTGGCGGTGATCTTCCACGGCGCCGCCGTCGATGGCATCCTCAACGACGCGCAGTACCTGACCAAGACCGGCAAACGGAACCCCAATATCCGGGTGATTCAGGACCTGAAGAAGCGCGGCATCGAACTCTACGTCTGCGGACAGCATCTGGCTCGCGAGCGCATCGACCCGCGGAGCCTGCTCCCTGAAATCCAGGTCGCCAGCGACGCCAGTATCGTGCTGATCGCTTACGCGAACGCCGGATACGCGGTCATACCGAACTGACGCGGGTGACAGTGGAATTTCAGGATTTTAGGATTTTAGGATTTTAGGATTTTAGGATTTGGAGACACGCTGATGAGCCGACGCTCCGCTCTCATGTGGACGGGACTCTTTGCAGTTGCGGCCTCGGCGTGGATCTCAGGAGTCGTGCATGCGCAAGCGGCGGTTCGCAACGATCTGCCGCAGCCGTACCGCACAACCCGCGATTGGGGCGAACTGCCGGCCGGTGTGAAGTGGGCCGCGGTCACTGCCGTCGAACCGGCACCGGACGGGACGATCTACGTCATCCACCGCTGCTTCGCGAACTCGTGCGCCGGGCGGCATGAAGCACCGATTCTCAAATACAACGCCGCTGGAAAACTCTTGAAGGCGTTCGGCGAGGATCTCTTCATCTTCCCGCACGGCGCTACCGTCGACGCCGCTGGCAATCTCTGGCTCACCGACGCGCGCGGTGAGGGCGGCAAGGGGCATCAGGTCTTCAAATTCGATCCGGACGGCAGAATCCTCATGCGCCTCGGCAAGGCCGGCGTCAGCGGGTCAGGCCCCGAGCTCTTCGATCAGCCAACCGACGTCCTCGTCGCGCCCGATGGCAACATCTTCGTCACCGACAGCCACCGGAACGGCAAGAACAACCGCGTCGTGAAATTCACGAAGGACGGAAAGTACATCAAAGAGTGGGGCACAAAGGCGCCGGGCGCGGTCAGATCAGCGAGCCGCACACGATCGCGATCGACTCGCGCGGACGATTGTTCGTCGGCGATCGTGAGAACAACCGGATTCAGATCTTCGATCAGGACGGCAAATATCTCGACGAGTGGCGGCAGTTCGGACGTCCGAGCGGGATTTTCATCACCAAGGACGACACGATCTACGTCGCCGACTCCGAATCAGGTCCAGACACCGGCGCGCACGAGCTGATGGGAATCCGCAAGGGGATCCGGATCGGCAGTGCCAAGGACGGCAGCGTCTCGAGATTCATCGAGGACATGGAACCGACCGCTCCCGATCACTCCGGCGCCGAAGGCGTCGGCGTCGACGCCCAGGGCAACGTCTACGGCGCCGTCGTCCGCCGCCAGATGCTCGAGCGTCACGTGTTGAAGTAGGCAAGCCAAGCGTCGGACTCTGGCAAGCCCGGCGGGGTCGGACACCGAAACGATCACCGGGTGTCTGACCCCGTGCGAAATGGCGACCCAGGGATGCCCGCTACGTCCTGATGGCCCACGGTGATCACTGATCGGCCGTCGGCGACGTGTGCCGCGCGATCGTGATGCCAGCGCCTAATCGCCGCTCGAGACGACGGATCCATTTCGATCGCGGCCCCGGCCCACCCGTCAATCAACAGATGCTGCATCGACTCGGTGCCTGGGCCGAGCACCCAATCGCTGCGCTCTGATTGCACGCCGTAGCCGGCGTCGCCAAGGAGTTCGGCGACGCGCACGGCAGCGTCAGGCCCCAGCGCCGGACCAAAGCCTTTGTCCGTTCGTTGATGACGATTGACGAGCTCGCGCACCAGACTGTCATCTTCGTCCAGCGGATCGCAGGACATCCGGCCGTCATAGCTCAGCGCAAAGAGCACGGCCGCTCGTGCCTCTCGGCAGGCAGCGATCATCGCCCCGAGCCACTCTTCAGAAACAAGATCCAGCAACGCCGACGCCGTCACCAGATCCTGCCCTGCCACGAGCGACGCCAGCTGCCGCTGGTCGGCGAGGTCGACGACACGCGTCAAGACGCGCGGACCGCACCGTTCGCGCGCCATCGCCAGCAGGGTCTCGCTGTGGTCGGCCAGCAGCCAGCGCTGCGGCGAGCGAAGGAACGGCGTGAGATAGCGGACGTTGGAGCCGGTGCCGCACGCGAGGTCGACCACGTGGACGTCCCGGTGGTGCGGCAACGCGTCCGCGACCACGTCTGTCAGCGCCCGCGACCGGGCCCGTGCGTCGGCCGGCTCGCGCAGGTCGAGCCATTCGGCGCTGAAACTAGACATGCCCCACCCGTTCGAGCGCCGCCGCCATCCGCTCGCTCGCCGTGTCCCAGGTCGGAAGCCGCACGCGCGCGCGGCGCGCGCCTTCGACGAGCGACGACCGGAGATCGGCGTGGTCGATGAATCTCGACAGCGCATGACTCAGCGCGTCGACATCGCCCGGCGGCACGAGGATGCCCGCATCGGGTTCGACGAGCGCGGCAATGGCGCCGGTTGGTGTGCTGATCACCGGCAGGCCATGCGCCAGCGCCTCCGCCACCGCCATCCCGTAGCCCTCGTGATGCGTGGCCAGCACAAAGGCGTCGGCACGGTCGTACTCCATCGCCAGCGCGCGCTCGCCCAGTTCGCCGACGAAATCAATCCGATCGGACAGTCCAAGTTCCTGCGCCAGGACCCGCAGATGGTCGGCGGTCTGGCGATGACGGTCGAGGCTGCCGACGCAGGCCAGGCGCCAGTGACGGCGCCGCAGCCCGGCGAGCGCGTGAAACAACGTGTCGTGCCCCTTCCGTGGAACCAGCGAACCGACGGTGAGGAAGGCCGTCGCTCCATCCGTCGACCCGCGGGCCAGCGGCGCGGCGTCGGTACCAGGCTCGACGACGACGATGTCCTGAGAGCGCACGCCGTAAGGCGCGAGCGACGCGCCGGTTGCCGGACTGGTGACGATGACAAGGCGGGCGGCCGCGAGGGCGCGGCGTTCGCTGTCTTCGAGCGCCGCGGCCTGGGTACGGGTCAGCCCGGTCTCAGCGGCAAGCGGATGATGCACGAGCGCCACGAGCTTCAGCCGCGCCGCTTCTCGCTCGGCTTCAGCGGCCAGCGCGCCGAAGGCCAGGCCGTCGACGATCACGATACTCGCATCGGGCACGCTGGCGAGCGTTTCCCCCACCGCCGCTCGAACCTCCGCCGTCGGATGCGGGAATCCGTCGCCAAGCTGCAGATGCGTGACGGTCCAGCCGCGCGCCGTCAGACCATCGATGATGCGGCGATCGTAGCCGTAGCCGCCCGTTCTGGCGTCGAGGTCGCCGGGAATGGCAAACCAGACGTGACGTGATGCGGTGGTCACGCGGAAGGCGCGAAGGCAACGCGGCCTTCATAGGCGGCCCAGGCCACGTGTGATTCGTGCAGCGTCACGCGGACGCTTTCGATGCCGCGCGCCGCTGGCCCGAGATCGCCGGCGTGGATGCCCTGCGCGATCCGGTCGAACACCGCGCGCGCCAGGAACTCGGTCGTCGTGTTCTTCCCGGCAAAGTCCGGTACCTCGTCGAGATTCCGGTAATTCCACTGCGCGAGGACGCGTTTGAGCGTCTCGGTGGCGAGCCCGATGTCGACGACCAATCCGTCGGCGTCGAGTTCGCGGCGGCGGAACTCCACGTCCACCACATACGTGGCGCCGTGCAGCTTCTGCGCCGGGCCGAACACCGCGCCGGTGAAACTGTGGGCGATCATCATGTGCTCGCGGACGGCCAGTGAATACATAGGCTAGGTATAGCGGATTCTGTGGCACAGCGTGTCGCCGGGGGCGTGTGCCAGCTGTTTCATGACGTCGGGCAGCGACTCGAACGGACTCTCGCCGGTGATGAGCGCATCCGCCACCGGATCGCGCAGCATCGTCATCGCCAGCTCGATGCGGCGCCGGCTGTTCCACCGCGCGCGCTGCGAGGTCGCGACATGTCCGACCTGCGACGAGAGCAGCCGCAGCCGTCTGGCATGAAACGCTTCGCCGAGCCGCAGCATCACCGCTGACGATCCGTACCAGCTCATCTCGACGACAGAGGCTTCGAAACCGGCGACGCTGAGGGCGAGTTCCAGTCCCTCGGGAGAGCCGCTGCAGTGAATGACGAGATCGGCGTTGCTCGATGCCGATCCCACGTCCGCAAAGCGCACGCCGAGCGCGTCGGCGACTTCGGCGCGCCTGGGATTGCGGTCGACGAGTTCGACGTCGCAGCCGGCAATCCGTCCGGCGATCCAGGCCACCAGACACCCGACCGTGCCGCCGCCGATCACGCTGATGCGATCGCCAACCTGCGGCCGCGCGTCCCAAATCCCGTTCACGGCGGTCTCGAGATTGGCCGTCAACACCGCGCGTTCGGGTGGGACGTCGCCGGGCAATGGGTGCACGGCGTCGACCGGCACTTGATAGCGTGTCTGGTGCGGATAGAGCGTGAAGACATGCCGGCCCACGAGATCTGCTGGACCACGTTCGACAATACCGACGCTGGCGTAGCCGTACTTGACGGGCGCCGGAAAGTCGCCGGCCTGGAAGGGCGCCCGCATCCGGGTGTACTCGCTCTCCGGAACGCGGCCGTTGAAGACGAGCGCCTCCGTGCCACGGCTCACGCCGCTGTACAACGCGCGCACCAGCACGCCGCCGGTCTCCTCAGGCGGCAGCCATTCGTCGCGAATCTCTCCGCGTCCGGGATGCGTGATCCAGAAGGCGCGCGCGGCAGCAGTCACAGGTCCCCATTCTGCCACGCGATACAATCCCGGACCTGATGGCTGTTGGCTGGCGCCTGCCCGACGCCCCACTTCGCCAGCGCGTGCTGGCGGCTTCCGGAGCCGGACTTCTGGCGGTCGCCGGGCTTTCGATCCTGGCCGCTTCGCTGCATGGCTTCGGCGATCGCTATCCGTTCAAGGCGTCAGCGGTCTTTGCGCTTGTCGCGGTGGTGGTCGTTGGATTCGTTCGCGACTCGCATCCATTCCCGGCCTTCGGTCCGGCGAACTACGTCACGTCGCTGCGCGCCGTGCTCGTGGCGCTGGTGGCGGGGCTGATTGGCGAGGAACCGCGACCTGATGTGGCGGTCTTCGCGGCGGTCGTCGGCGCGATTGTCACCGGTATGGACGGCGTCGACGGATGGCTGGCCAGGCGCAGCGGGATGGCGTCGGCGTTTGGCGCGCGATTCGACATGGAAATCGACGCGCTCTTGATCCTGGCGCTGTCGATCCTGGCCTGGCAATTCGACAAGGCCGGCGCCTGGGTCATCCTGGCCGGCTTGATGCGGTATCTCTTCGTCGCGGCCGGCTGGCTCGAACATCGGCTCGAGGCGCCGCTCTATCCAAGCCGGCGCCGGCAGACTGTGTGCGTGGTTCAGATCCTCGGACTCGGCCTGGTCATGCTACCGGCAGTCACCCGTCCGGCGAGCGCGTGGCTTGCGGCCGGACTGGTGCTGCTCCTCGGCTATTCGTTCGCGGTGGACACCATCTGGCTGCTGCGCGACGGCGCTTCTGCATCTCGCACGGCCGACGTACTTCGCACTTCCGACGCACCTCGCACTTCGTACTTCGCACTGGTCGTTGCGCTTCTGGTGCTCGACGCGTCGCTGACGTTTCACAACGTGTGGCCGACACCAGGGGTCGCATGGGGTGGCGCGTTGTCGGTCGAACTGGCGTTGCTCCTTTTGGTCTTTGCTGCAGCTCACCGCTGGTGGCGGCCGCCGTCTCCGCGGGCACTGCGCGTCCTCACCGCCCTCTGGCTGCTGCTGATCCTCGGGCGTTATACCAGCGTGACGGCGCCGGCGCTGTGGGGCCGCGATCTCAATTTCTACTGGCACCTGCGTCTGCTGCCGGACGTCGCGTCGATGCTGGCACGCGCGGCACAAGCGTGGATGGTGATCGCCGTGGTGCTCGTCGTCTGCGCCGTGGTCGCCTTTGCGTACGTCGCCGTTCGCTGGGCCCTCCGTCTGGTTGCCCGCGCCACTGCGGATCCGCGTTTCAGCCGGACGCTGGTCGTCGTTGCCGCCGCGATCGTCTTCGCCTTCACCGTGCAACGAGCCTTTGGCTGGACGCCGCTGCGCTTCACATTCCCCTCGCCGGTGGTGGCGACGTTTGCCCGTCAGGCCGGATTCGTGCGCGAAGCAATCATCGGCAACCGCCCGCTGCCGCCGAGCCCGAGCTTCGAGTCTGACTGGACGCGCGTTCAGGGTGCGGACGTCCTGGTGCTGTTCGTCGAGTCCTATGGGGCGGTCACCTTCGAGCGCTCCGAATTCGCACAGCCGCTCGAACCCGGCCGCCAGGCGCTGACGCGCGCCATCTCTGAAAGCGGTTACGGCGTCGCGTCGGCCTTTGCCGAGTCACCGACTTTCGGCGGCTCCTCCTGGTTCGCCCACATCACCCTGCTGTCGGGGCTGCACATCGGGAATCCTGATCTCAATGCGCAGCTGATGACCGAAACCCGAGACACGCTCGCGAAGGCATTCGCGCGCCACGGCTATCGGTCGGTCGCGATGATGCCGGGCATCTGGTCGCCCTGGCCCGAGGGTGAGTTCTACGGATTCGGCGAGATCTACAACGGCGAACGGCTGGACTACGGCGAGCGGGCGCCGTTTGGCTGGTTTCAGATGACCGACCAGTTCGTGCTCGCGCGCCTCGACGAGCGTGAACTGGATCGAACCGGCCGGCCACCGGTCTTCGCCTTCTTCCCGACCGTCAGCACGCATACGCCGTTCGCGCCAACGCCGCCGTATCAACCCGACTGGCCGCGCATCCTGTCGCTGACGCCGTACGACGAGCGCGATCTGGAGAAGACCTACGACGACCAGCCGGAATGGACCAACCTCGGACCGAAGTACGTGCAGTCAGTCGCGTACATCCAGAGCGTCCTCGCCGGATACATCCGCAAGCACGCCAACCGCGATCTCGTGCTGATCGTCCTCGGCGATCACCAGCCGCCGGCGCTCGTCGCCGGCGAGAACGCGCCGTGGGACGTGCCGGTCCACATCATCACGAATCGCGCGCCGATTCTGGAGCGCCTCAAGGCGAACGGGTTCAAGGACGGATTGACACCGGATCGCCCGACACTCGGACCGATGGAACGTTTGGTCCCAATGCTGCTGGATGCGTTCGGGGACAAACGATGAGCGGACAGGCTAAAGGCTGTCCCTACCGTCGTCATGCCGCGCCCTCTGACGGACGCCGGCGATTCCACGGCCTCAGCGATCCCATCAACGCTTTGAAGCGCTGACTGAATTCCGCTTCTTCGAGGTACGCGAATTTCAAGTACGCGGCCGGCACCAGCAGAAGGGTCAGGAACAAGCAGAGCCCCTGGCCGCCGATGATGGTCAACGCGATCGCCGATCGCTGCGCGCCGCCGATGCCGATCCCGAGCGCCGTCGGCACCAGGCCCGCGATGATCGCCAGTGTCGTCATCAGAATCGGCCGGAGGCGAGTCCGGCAGGCTTCCTCGATCGCCTCCGCCAGCGGTTTCCCCTCGGCGCGAAGCACGTTGGTGTAATCGACCTGCAGGATCGAGTTCTTCTTCACGATCCCGAAGAGCAGCAGGATCCCAAGCGCACTCCACAGATTGAGCGTCCGGCCGGTCGCCCAGATCGTGAAGAGCGCGAACGGCACCGACAGCGGAAGGACCGCCATGATGATCAGCGGCTGAATGAAGCTCTCGAACTGCGCCGCCAGCACCATGTAGACGAACACGCTGGCCAGCCCGATGGCCATGATCAGATTCGTCGTCGTTTCCTCGAGCTGACTGGTCTGCCCCTGCAGGCGGACGCTGTAGCCCGGCGGCATCTTCAGATCGGCGACGAGCTTGCGGACATCGCCGGACGCTTCGTCCAGCGCGTGGCCAGGCGCCACGTCGGCGCTGAGGCTGATCGAAAACTGCCGGTTGTTGCGGGTGATGCGGGTCGGGCCGAACCCGCGCCGGAGTTCGGCCAGGTTGTCGACGCGAACCGGCGCACCGGTCGCCGACGACACGGTCAGCTTCCCTACCGTGTCGATGTCGCGGCGCTGGCTCTCGACGACGCGGATCTTCACCGGATACTGCTCGCCGGCTTCCCGATACGACGTGATCTCGTCGTCACCGGCGACCATCAGCCGGAGCGCGCTGCCGAGCGTCGCGATCCGGACGCCGAGGTCCGCGGCGCGCGACCGATCGACGGCGACGTGGACTTCAGGGCTGGCGTTGCTGTAATCGGTACGCGCGTCGACCAGGCTCGGCAACTGCTTCGCCTGCTCGAGCGCGCGCTGCGAGAAGTCATACAACTTGTCGATGTCCGGCCCAAGAAGATTGGCCTGAATCTGCGAACCGCCGGCGCCGCCGCCGCCGAGCGCGTTCCGCGGCGTGACCACGGGATTGAGCCCCGGGTGCGTGGACAGGATCTGCCGCACTCGCGCCACGACCTGGTCCTGCGTCACCGATCGTTGATCGGTGGGCAGCAGATAGAAGAACACGTGGAAATGGGTGTAGCGATCCGCGCCCGCGAGATAGGAGACGTGGGAGACGCCCTCCTGTTCGCCGATCTCCTTGACGATCTGCTGTGAAATCTCGGTCGTGCCCTCGAGCGAAGTCCCCTGCGGCGTGTCGACGTGGACCGTGAACTCGCCCATGTCCTCGTTGGGCACGAACGTCCGCCCGACCATGCGGTTCAGGGGAATCGTCGTCAGCAGCACGAGGACCGAAATCCCGATGATCGTCATCGGGTGCTTCAGGCTCCAGCGAAGCGATGCGCCGTACCACTCCTCGACGGCATGGAAGATTCCGCGCTGCTTCGACTTGTGGTCGCGCTCGGCATCAGCCACCTTCAGGAACCGCGAGCTCAGCATCGGCGTCAGCGTGAAACTGACCAGCATCGACACCATGATCGCGAACGCCATCGTCCAGCCGAACGGGTAGATGAACCGCCTGGCGTAGCCGGTCATGAAGGCCACCGGCAGGAAGATGACGACGAGCGACAGCGTCGTCGCCATGACCGGCAGCGCGACTTCCTTGGTGCCGTGAATCGCCGCCTCGAACGGCGAGTACTGTTTTTCCTCGACGAACCGGAAAATGTTCTCGAGCACCACGATCGCGTCGTCGATGACGATGCCGACGGCGAGCGTGAGCGCCAGCAGCGTCATGTTGTTGAGTGTGAAGTCCATCGCCCGCATCAGCGTGAAGGTGGCGATGATCGACGCCGGAATCGCCAGCGACGAGATCAGCACGGCGCGCACGTTGCGGATGAAGAACAGCACGACCAACGACGCGAGCAGGCTGCCCCAGAGCAGATGCTCTTCGAGCGACTCGATCGAGGCGTAGATGAACCGCGAGTCGTCGGCCTGGACCGTCAGCGTGACGCCTCTCGGCAGCGCCTGGATCACCGGCTGGAGGCGCCGCTTGACCGCCTCAATGACCTTGATCGTGTTCTCGCCGGACGCCCGGCGGACATCGAGCTGCACCGCCGGACTGCCGTCGCCCGAAAAGAGCGAGCTGAGGACGCGCTGATATGAGTCCTCGGCGTAGCCGATGTCGGCAATCCGGACCGGCGTGCCGCCGACGGTCGAGACGATGATGTCGTTGAACTGCTTCATCGCGTCGATCCGGCCGAGCGTCCGCAGTCCGACTTCCCACTTCCCCTGCTCGAGCGTGCCGCCGGGGACTTCGACGTTCTCCTTCTGAATCGCGTCCCGGACCTGATCAATCGACAGGCCGTGGGCGTTCAGCTTTTCGACGTCGACGACGATGTGAATCTCACGCGGACGGTCGCCGCTGATCGTGACGTTGCCGACGCCGTCGACCGATTCGAGGGCGCGCTGCACCTGCTTGTCGGCGATCTCAGTCAGCGTTCGCAGACTGACGGACCGGCCGGACAGCACGATGGTCAGGATGGGATCGGCGTCCGGGTCCGCCTTCTGGACGATGGGCGGCAGCACTTCGGGCGGTACCCTGCGCATCGCGCCGGCGACCTTTTCACGGACCGTGTTCGCGGCGTCCTCGAGGTCGCGCTCGAGCACGAAGCGGATGTTGATGGACGCCGAGCCGCCGGCATTCACGGTCGACGACATCTGATCGATGCCGGCGATGCCGCTGAGCGCGTTCTCCATCGGGATCACGACGCTCGTGGTCATTTCGTCTGGCGCGGCGCCAGGCAATCGCAACGCCACACTGACCGACGCCGGGTCGGCGCGCGGGAACAGATCGACGCCGAGGTCGCGGAACGAAAAGACCCCGAGCACGACCAGCGACATCACGAGCATCGTCGCAAAGACCGGGCGGCGGACGCAGATTTCCGACAGCATGCCTATTCCGTTCCCCGGCCGCGTCCGGTATCGCCCACAGTGACTCTCATCCCGTCGGCCAGGTTGTCCACGTCGGTCAGCGCGACCTGATCGCCGAGCTTCAACCCGTCGAGAATTTCCATCCGGTCGCCGAGACGGTCGCCGGTCTTCAGTTCACGAATCGCCAGGTGGTCGCCACTGACGACAAAGGCGCGGTAGACACCGTAGCGGTACTGCATCGCCGCGTAAGGAATGGTCAGCACCGTATCGACCAGCGCGGTCTCGAGGCGCACGCGCACGAACGTGCCCGGCTTCAGCTCAGCGTCCTTGTTCGGCGCCGCCGCTTCGAAGGCGAAGGCACGGGTTTGGGTGTTCACGGCGGGACTGATCCGCGACACGATGCCGGCGAAGGTGCGATCGGGATACGCATCAACCTTGAGCGCGACCGGCTGCCCGACCTTCACCCACGGCGCCATGCGCTCGGGGATTTCCGCCAGCACCTTCAGCGGATCGACGCGGACGACGGTCATGACCGGCATCTGCGTCTTGACGAGTTCGCCAACCGACACGAGACGCTTCTGGATCCGCCCGTCGAACGGAGCGCGGATGAATGCATCGCGCAGCTGGCGATCGGCCAGCTTCATCGTCGCGTCCGCGACGTCGATATCGGCGCGAAGATTCTTCGCCGACTGCAGCGCCGAGTCGTACGACGCCTGCTTGGTCTGCAACGTCGTCTTCGCATCGTCGAGCGTCTGCAGCGGAATCAGCTGACGGGTGTGCAGTTCGCGGGCGCGATCCGCCGCCTGCTTTGCCTGCGCCAGCTCGGCGGCCGCTTTCCTCACGTCCGGCGTGTCTTCCGCCGCGGGCATGCGGGCCAGGTCCGTGGCGCCGTACTTGGTGAGCGCGCGAGTCAGCGCCGCCTTCTGCTGGTCGAGGCTGTATTGCAGCTTCTCGCGATCGAGTTCAACCAGCGGCTGGTCCACGCGGACCGCGTCGCCGAGATCGGCGAGCACGCGGCGAACGATCCCCTCGGTTTGCGACGAGACCGTCACTTCGTCTTCCGCGGCGAGCGTGCCGACGACTTCAACCGGGCGCCGGACGCTCTCCTCTTTGGCCGCCTCGGTTTTGACCGCCTTGGCCGCGGGCTCGCGGCCGCGCGCCTGAGCCGATTCTTGTTTCGAACAGCCGGCGGCCAGCGCGAGCACGGAGCCCAACACCACCAGGACGCAGAGTTTCAGCAGGCTTGAGGGGACGCGGCGCATGGTTCAGTTTGGACGCTCCAACCAAAGTAATACGGGAGAATACCGCTAACCCGCGACACTCGCGCCATATGAAAGTTACAAGGTGCCCAAGGCCGTCTTCCTGACCCTGCCGCTCCACGGTCACATCAACCCGGCACTTCCGCTCGTTCGCGAACTCGTCGGCCGGGGCCACGCGGTGACCTGTTTTGCGACGCCGCGATTCGCACCCGCCCTGGGCGAATCGGGCGCGAGCTATCAACCCTACGCAAACGCCTTTCTCGCCGACTTGAGCGACCTTCCCGGACAAACCGACGAGCTCTCGTGGCTGTTGATGCGGACGGCGGACGAAGTCCTTGGTGCCATGCTGGCCGATATCCGCGCCGCGCAACCGGACTACGTGATCACGGACTCGGTGGCGCCCTGGGGGCAGTGGATCGGCCGAATTCTTCGCGTGCCCGTCGTCACGTCGATCAGCACGTTCGCGATGAACCGCCACATGATGCGCTACGCGGTGGCGCACGGCATCCGTCCAAAGAGCGCTGGACGGCTCTGGACGAAGCTGCGGCACATCGGACGGGCATATCGGCTGCGCCGCTCGCTCTGCCGGCGCTACGGCGTCGCCGGCCCCGGTGTGATCGGCTCGGTGATGGGCAGTTCGAATCTGAACATCGTCTACACGTCGCGCGCGTTCCAACCGTGCGCGGAGACGTTCGACGACCGTTACCAGTTCATCGGCCCCTCGATCGCGCGCCCTGAAGCGGCGCCGTTTCCATGGGAACGCCTGCGCCACGAGCGGGTCGTCTACATCTCGATGGGAACGCTCTTCAATACCGACGCCGATTTCTATCGACGATGCTTCCAGGCGTTCGGCGATCAGGACCTGAGCGTGATCTTGTCGACCGGTGCGTCCGCCTTCGCCAGGGCTACGGCGGACAGGCACGTGGGCGGTCTCGGTCCGGTGCCGTCGAACTTCGTCGTCCAGGCCTCGGTCCCGCAGCTCGCGGTGCTTCGGCGCGCCAGGGCGTTCGTTTCGCACGGCGGCATGAACAGCGTCAACGAGAGTCTCGCCAGCGGCGTCCCGCTCGTGGTGGTCCCGCAGATGAGCGAGCAGGCGGTGGTCGGACAACGCGTCGCCGAACTCGGCGCCGGGATTTGCCTCAAGAGTGAGGAAGCCAGCGCGGAACGACTGCGTGAGTCGGTGCTGCGGCTGTTGACGGGAACGTTCCAGCCCCGCGTCGATGGCATCCGTGAGTCATTCGAGCAGGCTGGTGGGGCGAGGCGAGCCGCTGATGCGATCAGTACATTCGTGAACGCCGATCGCAGGCCAGACTGAAGACCGCAACCACAGAGGTCACAGAGATCACGGAGAAATGCGCCACGAAAGCACAAAAACACGAAACATTCGACGCGGCGCCGCGAAGCGGCGGCCCAGCGGCCGGCTTTGCCGGCAGGCCCGCGTCGAATCTCTGTGTCCTCTGTGAACTCTGTGGTTAGTAAGACGATCAACTTGCGATCGAAGTCTGGAAGTACCCGCCGTGCTCGCTGACACGTACCGGCGCACCGAAGAGCGCCTCCAACTTGTCGGGCGTCAGCATCGCGCGCTTCGGGCCACCGGCCATGATGCGGCCGTCACGGAGCAGGAGCACCTGCTCGACTTCCGGAATGACTTCCTCGACATGGTGGGTGATGAAGATCACGGTCGTTCCCCGCTGGGCGATCTGCCGGACCGTTTCGAGAAAACGATGTCGCGCGACGACGTCGAGACCAGCGGTCGGTTCATCCAGGACGAGCGCCTTGGGCTCGCTGACGAGCGCGCGGGCGATGAGCACCCGCCGCGCTTCGCCAGTCGACATCTCGTTCATCCACTTGCCGGCCAGATGGCTCGCGCCAAGACGGCCCAGCGCATCCGCCGCACGTTCCCGCATGTCATCGGTCACGTCCAGATTGATCAGGAAACCCTGTGTCGCAAAGAACCCGGAGATGACCGCATCCCGTCCGCGAATCCGCCCGGCACTGTGGCCGGCGACGAAGCGCTGATGCAAGTCGTTCGAGATGATGCCGAGCGTGGAACGAAGCTCGAAGACGTTCCAGCGATCGTGCCCGAAGACGCGCACGGCGGGCGGCGCACCGTCAAACGCATACGGATAGTCGTCGTGCGTCAGCAGGTTGATGAGCGTGGTCTTGCCGGCGCCGTTCGGCCCGAGGATGGCGGTGTGCTCGCCGACGCGGATCGTGAGAGTCAGGCGATCCAGAATCCGGACGCCTTCTTTGACGACGCTCGCGTCGACGAGCTCGAGGAGCGGTGCTACAGGGGCGGACACGCGTTGCCGAGGTACCCGCCGCCGCCGCAGTAGCTGACGTCCTGAATCTGGATCAGGATGTTGTCGGGATCGGTGAAGTACAGCTCCGGCGTCCCTTCCTTGGCGCCGCCGCGATTCTCCATCCGCATGCTGATGTAGTGCTGCATCGGGCCGGTCTCACCCTGCGCGCGCGGCTTGATGCCGACACTCTCGAGTGCTTTCTGCACCTGCTCGACGTTGAAGTTCTTCATGTTGAAGCTGACGTGGTTGATGCTGGCCGGACGCGGCGGCGGCGGAGGCGCCCCCGCGCGGCCGCGGCCTGCGCCGGCACCGCCGGTGAACATGACGAACTGCACCGTCGGACCGATCGCCAGTGTCGGCGCGGTCGGACCCTGATACGAGCGGTACCCCATCCCGAAGAGATCCTGGTAGAACTTGTTCGACGCCGCCGAATCCTTTTCGGCGATCGTGAAGTGGCTGAGATCTTCGAGCGCGATCAACCCCTTCTGCGGTGACGGTTCCACCTTCAGCACTTCGCCGAGCTTCCCGGCGCCGCCGCCGTACTTCGGATCCTGGAGCTGGACGATGATGCCGTCCGGATCACCCACATAGACTTCGGGTGTGCCGGTGCGATCGCCGCCGACTTCAGGACCGCGCATCCGGACGCGCACCTTCATCGGTCCGCCGGCGTCCGACTGCGTGATGCCGTGTTCGGCCAGCACCTTGATGATGCGCTCGACGTTGAACCCTTCGATGGTCACGCAGTAATGCGTGATGCTCGGGGTCGCGCCAGCCGCGACCTGTCCGACCGCCATGAACTGCGGGCCCGGGCCAATCCGCAGCACCGTGGTATTCGGCCCCTGCCTGGCTTGAATCGGCATGCCGAAGAGCTTCTGATAGAAATCGATGGTCCGCTTGGGGTCGGTCACCGCGATCGTGAAGTGATTGAGCGCGAGGACTTTCAGCTTCGTCCCGCTCTGCGCCAGCACCTGGCGGGCAGCGGCCAGCGCCGGCAGCGACATCAGCAGTTCCCGGCGGGTCAGATTGAATTGGACAGACATAGGTCCGCGCTCCTTCTCCACCTCCGCCAAAGCTGCGGCGGACAGGTTGAAAGCCGCGGTAATCTTGCTGCAGCGGGAGCCCAAGATCAAATCTCTGATTTGAGATACCGGTGGAGGCGCACCATGCGAACGATTGGCGCTCTGTGTTTGGTCGCGGCGTGTTCAACGGTCGTCGGCCGCGCCCAGTCTTCCCAGCCGCGCACACAGTGGAGCGGCGTCTACACCAGCACCCAGGCGGCAAAGGGCCGCGTCGTCTATGAGGCGCAGTGCGCGCGTTGTCATGGCGGCGATCTTCAAGGCATGCCCTGGCCGGACGGGCGGCCGCCATATCCCAATTGGCCCGCCCGTCAGCCGGCGCTGACCGGTCCGGAGTTCTGGCAGGCATGGGACATGATGCCCACGCGCGAGACGTTGCGTCGGATCAAGATTTCGATGCCGATGAACGCCCCTGGCATCCTGACGGACGCGGAAGTGGCCGACGTCTTGTCCTACATTTTTTCCGTGCAAGGTGCCCCGGCGGGATTCACGGAGCTGACCTACGACCAGTCGATGGATCCCGTCACCATCCGAAAGGCCCAGACGCCGTAGAACGAACGTCCAGCGGCGAGTAGAATTTCAAGCTCTGAGAACCGCCGTTCGCAACCCCTGGCTCGTGCGCGCCGCGCTCCTCGCGGTCAGCCTCGCCCTCTCCTGGTTCTACGTCGTCGCCGCCATCGAACACGGCAAGCGGGTCAACGTGTCGAAGGCGCGCGGCGATCAGAGCGGCTATCTTGGCGACGCCGAGCGCATCTTCGCGATCTGGACGACCGATCAGCCCCAGCCGCCGATCGGCGAGCGGAACCGGATGCCGCTCTACGCCTCGTACCTCGCGCTCTTCTACTACAACGGCCTTTCGGACCCGGACTTCTTCGAAGTCGGGAAACGCGCGAACGTCTATCTCTCGCTTGGTCTGCTGGTCCTGCTCGCCTTCGTGTTGCGGCGCGAGTTACCGCTCGCGTCCACGGTCAATCTCGTCGGCATCACGGCGTTTGGCGTCTTCATCTTCAAGGCCGGCTACACGCAATCCGAAACGCTCTTCTACGCGCTCTTCTTCCTCACGTTCCTCGCCTGCTGGCATCTGCTGCGGGCACCCGATCGTCCGCGGACGCTCGTCCTGGCGGCGGTTGCCGGTGCGCTTGCTGGCCTGGCGTACTTGACCAAGGCTTCGATTCCGCCGTTCATCGTGCTGGTGACGCTGGCGCTGCTCGGCGAGCCGCTGGTCGCACGTGTAATCCGGCTAAAGCCGGACGCCACCGGAGTGCCGGACGCCACCGGAGTGCCGGGCGCCACCGGATTGGCCAGGCGGCTGCTGTGGCGATCAGCGGTGGTCGCGCTTTTCGTCGGCGTTTATCTCGCGGTGCTGTCGCCGTACCTGGCGACCAACAAGCGCAATGTCGGACGCTACTTCTACAACGTCAACAGCGAGTTCTACGCCTGGTACGACAACTGGGCGCAAGCGAGCGGGCATGTCCAGGAACTGGGTGACGGACGGCAGTGGCCGAACGTGCCCGACGCCGATCTGCCAAGCGCTGGCCGCTACTGGCGGGAACACACGATCGGACAGATCCTCGAGCGAATCGGCAGCGGCTTCAAGAACATGGCGGTCGTTTCCTACACGACCTACAACTACCTGCTGTACTTCGTCCTCTACGCCGGCGCGCTGACACTCGTCGCGCTCACCCGCTCGAAGCTCCTCGGCGAGATGGTGGCGGATCACCTGTGGCTGACGCTGTTTCTCGTCGCCTACGCGGTGCTGTACCTCGTGGCGACCGCCTTCTACTTTCCGATTTCCGGCACCGGGACGTCGCGTTTCCTGCTCGCGCATTTCCTGCCGCTGTTTTTCGTGTTTTCACGCGTGCTGAGCAGCGCGCGCCTGACATCCATCCGATGGCTTCCGGCGTTCCAGTTCGCCGTGACGGCGATTCTCGCCCTTGACGTCCTGTTTCACGTCTGGCCGCGGCTCATGACCACATACGGAGGGTTCTGAAGCTTCAACGCTGACCGCAGAACGCGCAGAGAATTCTTCCAAAAACATCTCTGCGGTTTCTGCGAGCTCGTTGTGAAAGCTTTTTGCAGATTGCAAATTTATTCGGGAATGAAGGATGCGATGATAGGCGCTGTGCAAAGAGCCACGCTCGTCCTTGCGGCGCTGATTCTCGCCGGCATTACCGTGTTCGCTCAGGCCGATATGGCCGGCGAATGGACCGTGGAATTTGGCACCCCACGCGGTCCGCAGGAGTTCACGATGTACGTGAGCCAGGAGGGTTCGCGGTTGACCGGACGACTGACCTCGGACGCCGGAGAATTTCCGCTTCGCGGCTCGGTGACCGACGCGGAGTTTACGATCACCTGGTCGATCCCGGACGGCGGCCAGATCCTGCAGATTACGTTTACCGGCAAGGTCGAGGGCGACTCGCTCTCGGGCAGCGCCAAGCTCGGGACCCGCGGCTCTGGTCCGTTGTCGGGTAAGCGGATCGGACGATAGTCGACGCCGATTACTATTACTGTTCACATGGCGACCATCCTTCAGCACGTACCCAAAGGCCAGAAAGTCGGCATCGCGTTTTCCGGCGGACTCGACACGAGCGCCGCGCTCCACTGGATGCGGCACAAAGGCGCGATTCCGTACGCCTACACCGCCAATCTCGGCCAACCCGACGAAACCGACTACGACGAGATTCCGCGCAAGGCGCTCCTCTACGGCGCCGAGCGCGCCCGGCTGATCGACTGCCGCGCGCAGCTCGTCGCGGAAGGGCTCGCGGCGATCCAGGCGAGCGCGTTCCACATCTCGACCGCCGGCGTCACTTATTTCAACACCACGCCGATCGGCCGCGCCGTCACCGGCACGATGCTCGTCCTGGCGATGAAAGACGACGACGTGCACATCTGGGGTGATGGCAGCACGTTCAAGGGCAACGACATCGAGCGCTTCTACCGCTACGGCCTGCTCGCCAATCCGAATCTGAAGATCTACAAGCCGTGGCTCGATCAGAAGTTCATCGACGAGCTCGGCGGCCGCAAGGAGATGTCGGAGTACATGGAGCGGCACGGCTACCAGTACAAGATGAGCGTCGAGAAAGCCTACTCGACCGACTCCAACATTCTCGGCGCCACGCACGAAGCCAAGGACCTCGAGTTTCTCGACAAGGGCATCACCATTGTCCAGCCGATCATGGGCGTGCCGTTCTGGCGCGACGACGTGGCGGTGGCGCCCGAGCGCGTCAGCATTC
>CAZOAZ010000064.1:0-31152 GCA_964577955.1 uncultured Bifidobacterium sp.
TCGTGGTGCCGATCGTCCCGGACGAGGCGCGCACGTTCGGCATGGAGGCGCTGTTCCGTCAGGTCGGCATTTACTCGCACGCCGGTCAGGTCTACGAACCGGTCGATATGGACACGCTCCTGTACTACAAGGAAGCGTCCGACGGTCAGATTCTCGAGGAAGGGATCAACGAGGCCGGTTCGCTGTCGTCGTTCATCGCGGCCGGCACCGCCTACGCGACCCACGGCGTCAACACGATCCCGTTCTTCATCTTCTATTCGATGTTCGGCTTCCAGCGTGTCGGCGATCTGATCTGGGCCGCCGCCGATTCGCGCACACGCGGCTTCCTGCTCGGCGGGACCGCGGGGCGCACCACGCTGGCGGGCGAAGGGCTGCAGCATCAGGACGGCAACAGCCAGCTGCTCGCGTATCCGGTGCCGAACCTGGTCGCCTACGATCCGGCGTTCGCCTACGAGATCGCCGTCATCATCCAGGACGGCATCCGCCGGATGTACGTCGAGCAGGAGAGCATCTTCTATTACCTGACGGTGATGAACGAGCAGTACGCGATGCCGCACATGCCCGAGGGCTCGCGCGACGGCATCCTGAAGGGGATGTACCGGTTCAGCGCCACCTCGAAGCCGAAGGCCAAGGCGCGGGCGCAGCTCCTCGGCAGCGGCGCGATTCTGCCCGAAGTGATCAAGGCGGCCGAAATCCTCGAAACCAAGTACGACGTCGGCTGCGACGTGTGGAGCGTCACCAGCTACGGCGAGCTGTACCGAGAGGGCCATGCCTGCGACCGCTGGAACATGCTGCACCCGACCGAGAAAACGCGCGTGCCCTACGTCACCGAGTGCTTCAAGGACGCACCCGGCGTCTTCGTCGCGGCGTCCGATTATCTGAAGGCGTTGCCCGATTCAATCGATCGCTGGGTGCCGCGGCCGATGGTCGTGCTCGGTACCGACGGTTTCGGCCGCAGCGAGAACCGGACCAGTCTGCGCGAGTTCTTTGAAGTGGACTACCGGTACGTGGTGGTGGCGGCGCTCGGTGCGCTGGCGCGCGACGGCAAGGTCCCGCCGGCGGCCGTCGAGCAGGCGCTGAAGACGCACAACATCAATCCCGAGAAGAGCAATCCCGCTCTCTCGTGATCGCGCACGGACCCTCGGACCTGTGATCGCCCGCGGCTCCCGGTGTCTCGCCGGGAGCGGTGGCGCGGTCCGTCCGGTCAGCTGGAGAGCAACAATTGGCGACCGATTTCCTGCTTCCTGAGCTCGGCGAAAATGTCCCGTCTGGCGATGTCCTGCGCATCCTCGTCAAGCCGGGCGACATCATCAAGAAGGATCAGCCGGTTCTCGAACTCGAAACCGACAAGGCGACCATCGAAGTCCCCTCGTCGGTCATGGGCCAGGTGAAGGAGATCAAGGTCAAGGCGGGCGACAAGGTCAAGGTCGGTCAGACGATTCTGAGCGTCGACGGCGGCGAAGGCCCGATCGTTCACGACAAGCCCGCCGCACCCGCAAAGGCTGCGGCGCCCGCGCCTGAACCGGCTGCACCGGCCGCGCCAGCCCCGCCTCGTGCGGAAGGCGCGCCGGCGCCCGCGCGTCCCGCCGCTCCGCCCGCATCGAAGGTCGTCGACATCAACCGCGGCGCGCGTCCAGCAGCGGATGCAACGGCGTCGGATATGCCCGTCGCGCCAGCGTCGCCATCGGTACGCCGGATGGCGCGCGAGCTCGGCGTCGACATCAATCAGGTGGCCGGTACGGGCCCGGGCGGCCGGATTTCCATCGACGATGTGAAGTCGCATACGAAGAAGCTGGTGACGGCGGCTGCCGCGGGTGCGGGGAGCGGATTCGCGGTACTCGAGCCGCTGCCGGACTTCGCGCGCTGGGGTGAAATCGATCGTCAGGCCATGAAGGGCGTGCGTCGCAAGACGGCCGAGCACTTGAGCGCGGCGTGGCAGATGATTCCGCACGTCACGCAGCACGATTACGCCGACATTACCGCCCTCGAGGAAGTTCGTCGCAAGTATCAGAAGCAGGTCGAAGCGGCAGGCGGTCAGCTCACCGTCACGGCTGTCGCCGTCAAGATCTGCGCCGCGGCGCTCAAGGCGTTTCCGCAGTTCAACTCGTCGATCGACATGGCTGCAAACGAACTGGTGTTCAAGAAGTACGTGCACATCGGCATCGCGGTCGATACCGATCGCGGTTTGCTCGTTCCCGTGATTCGCAATGCCGACCAGAAGAATCTGACGCAGATTTCGATCGAACTCACGCAGCTGTCCGAACGGGCGCGCACCCGGAAGATCGGGCTCGAAGAGATGCAGGGCGGCTGCTTCAGCATCTCGAATCTCGGCGGCATCGGCGGCAGCTTCTTCACGCCGATCGTCAACTCGCCGGAAGTGGCGATTCTCGGCATCTCGCGCGGCACCTTCGAACCGGTCTACAACAAGGAGACCGGTCAGTTCGTGGCGCGCCAGCGGCTGCCGCTCTCGCTTTCATACGACCACCGGGTGATCGACGGCGCCGACGGGATCCGCTTCATGCGCTGGCTCGTCGAAGCCTTTGAGAACCCGTTCATGCTCGCGTTGCACGGTTAATTACTTGCGGGCAGGCTAGGCAGGCAGGGCTGGCAGGGCAGGCGGCGATCGCTTGAGGGATCGCTCCAATCTCTTGCCTGCCGTGCCTGCCCCGCCCGCCCTGCCAGCCCTTTTTCTATGATCTCAACTCAACTTGTTGTCGTTGGCGGCGGGCCCGGCGGATACGCTGCGGCATTTCTCGCGGCGGACCTCGGACTGAGCGTCGCGCTCGTCGATCCCGAAGTCAACCCGGGCGGCGTCTGTGTGTATCGCGGCTGTATTCCGTCGAAGGCGCTGCTGCACGTCGCCAAGCTGCTCGACGAATCGAAGCACGCCTCGGCCTGGGGTATCGAATTCGGCACGCCGAAGATCGATCTCAACAAGCTTCGCGAGTTCAAGAACAACGTCGTCAAGCGCCTGACCAGCGGCACCGGTCAGCTGGTGAAGCATCGCAAGGTCAACTACATCCAGGGGCTCGCCGAACTGCGCGGCCCGCATTCCCTGCACATCAAGAAGGCCGATGGCGGGGAAGAGGAGCTCACGTTCGAGCACGCCATCCTCGCCACCGGTTCGCTGCCGGCAATGCCGCCGATGCTGAAGGTGGACGATCCGCGCGTCATGGACTCGACCGGCGCGCTCGATCTGCCCGACATCCCGAAGTCACTCCTCGTCGTCGGCGGCGGTTACATCGGCCTCGAACTCGGCACGGTTTACGCGACGCTTGGGAGCGCCGTGACGGTGGTCGAAATGACGCCGGGCCTGCTGCCGGGCGCGGACCGCGATCTCGTCGACATTCTCGCCAAGCGCGTGACCACGGTGATGAGCAAGGTGATGCTCAATACGCGCGTCACGCAGATGAAGGCCGAAGCCAAGGGCATCCGCGTCACCTTCGACGGCGATGGTGTCAAGGACGGCGCGAAGGACCAGCTCTTCGACCGCGTGCTCGTCTCAGTCGGTCGTCGCCCGAATTCGAAGATCCCGGGACTCGACAGCACCCGCGTCAAGGTCAACGAGCGCGGCTTCATCGTCGTCGACGAACAGCTCAGGACCGACGAGCCATCGATCTTCGCGATCGGCGACGTGGTCGGCGAGCCGATGCTGGCGCACAAGGCCTCGCACGAAGGTCGCGTCGCGGTCGAAGTGATTGCCGGCGAGAATGTCGCGTTCGAACCGAAGGCGATTCCAGCGGTCGTCTTCACGGATCCGGAACTCGCGTGGGCCGGGCTGACCGAAGCGCAGGCGACGAAGGAAGGCCGCACGGTCACGATCGCCAAGTTCCCCTGGGGCGCGTCCGGCCGCGCGATTACGCTCGACCGCACCGACGGTCTCACCAAGCTGATTCTGGACCCAGACACCGAGCGCCTGCTTGGCGTCGGCCTGGTCGGCCCCGGCGCCGGCGAACTGATCGCCGAAGGCGTGCTCGCGATCGAAATGGGCGCGAACGCGACAGACCTCAAGCTCTCAATCCATCCGCATCCGACGCTGACCGAGACGATGATGGAGTCGGCTGAAGTGTTCTTCGGCCAGGCGACGCACGTTTATCGGCCGAAGCGGTAGGACACGTCTTACATCCACGAAGAAAATCGAACACAGAGCGCACAGAAACCACAGAGTCTGTTGACGCCGTGACGCTGTCGCTCGTACCGTTCCGCCAATGACGACGGGCGAAACCTACGTCGGGGCCCTCGAACGGCTTCGAGCGAAGTGGGCAACGAACGGCATCCTGTCTGCGGCGGTCGCGAGTCAGGCGGAAATCGCGGCGTTTGAAAAGAAATATTCGGTTGTCTTGCCTCCAGACGTTCGGACGTACTTCGCAACGATCAACGGAACGGCGATCGGAAGCCTTGGGATGGATGATGAGGATCTCATGGGATTCTGGCATCTGGATCAGGTACGAACGTTTGCCGAGGAAGGCATTGACGACGATCCTGATGTCGCGCGGACCTTCGTGTTTGCTGATCACTCAATCTGGATCTACGGATTCGGTATCCGGCTGTCGTCTGATCCGTCAGCCCCAACGCCAGTTGTCGTCACTATCGGATCGCCACACATCTGTGTCGCATCTTCGTTCGAAGAATTCATCGAGCGGTATGTTCGGGGAGACCAGACCGCTCTCTACCCAGAGCCATGACGTCGAGGATTGCGGACAGGATCAATTGAGCGACCCGCGATGCTGAAGATCGGTGTCCTGGCCTCGCACGAGGGGACGACGCTTCAGAGCATTCTTGACGCCGGTGCGGCCCAACGCATTCGCGGCCGCGTCGTCGCCGTCATCAGCAACAACGGGAACGCGCGCGCTCTCTCTCGAGCGAGCGCCGTGGGGATTCCAGCGCATCATCTGTCGTCCGTTACGCATCCCGCGCCAGGCGAGTTGGACGCGGCCATTTGCGACGCTCTCGTCTCAGCGGGGGCCGACATCGTCTTTCTCGCGGGGTATCTGAAGCGTCTCGGTCCAGCCACGCTGGCGGCGTTTTCCGGCCGCGTTCTCAACACGCATCCCGCGCTGCTGCCGAAGTTCGGTGGACAAGGGATGTTCGGCGACCGTGTCTATGAAGCCGTGTTGGATGCCGAGGAGACGGAGTCAGGCGTGTCGGTCCACCTCGTTGACGAGACCTACGACACTGGCGAGGTCGTTCGTCAGGTACGCGTTCCCGTTGAACCCAAAGACTGCGTCGAGTCGTTGAAAGCCAGAGTCCGCGAGCGCGAGGGCGATCTTGTGGTAGAGACACTGGCTGATATCGCCGCTGGAGAGCTGCGACTCGGAGAGGCGGGCGCCCGCGGCATCTAAGTGGGAGGGGCTGGTCGGAGGGCGAGACATCGAATCCGGTGTCTAACGTCGAAGGAGTTGCGCAGATGGCAACCACTCGCACGTCATTTCAGAGAATCGCCGCGCGCCTGAGCCTCGCGAGCGTCGTCGTCTGTTTGCACGGCCTCGTGAGCGCCCAAGACATCACGTCATCGACGCGTGGGCCTGTTTCCGACGAAGTCCTCGGGCAGCGCTATCCGCCCGCGTCACTGAAAGGTCCGGCGCAGGATGTCGCCTACGGTTTTACGGAAGAGACTCCGGTCAAGGTGGGAGGTGGCTATGGCGGCGGCATTGAGAGCACCTACCGGTTTCTGAACGCGCTTCGCGGGCCCCGCGGTGAAGTCGTCCACTACGTGCGGGTCGGAACCTGTTGCAGCTTCAAGACCAAGAACTCGCCATTTGGAGAAGAGTCACTCGAGGTTTACGAGATCTCCTACGAAGGTGGACCGACAAAGCGGCTGTACTTTAACTGGTTCGACAAAGGCGACCTGCTGGTGCCCAGTGGTCTGGCGGCTAGAAAGTAGAATCATCCCTGACCGCTCCATAGCTCATGATCGCCCACGCGAAATACGTTCACACCAATCTGATTGCGAAGGACTGGCGCGCCTTGTCGCGTTTCTACCAGGATGTCTTCGGTTGCACGCCAGTCCTTCCTGAGCGCGATCTGTCGGGTCCCGTGTTCGAGGCCGGAACCGGGATCGCCGGCGCTCGCTGCGACGGAGTGCACCTTCGGTTGCCAGGCGGCGGCGATCACGGTCCGACGCTCGAGATCTTTCAGTATGCGGAGGCCGCTTCGGACGTGACTCCGGCGGTCAACAGGCCAGGTCTCGCGCACTTGGCGTTTGCCGTTCCGTCAGTCGCAGAGGCGCGGGCGCAAGTCCTGTCGGCAGGCGGGAGAGCAGTTGGAGAAGTAGTCACGACGATCTCGACCGGTGCGACCGTGACGTGGTGCTACGTGCGCGATCCGGAAGATAACATCGTCGAACTTCAAGCCTGGTCAGAGAACCGCGCGGTCTGACACGCCAAACGGAGATCACGCCAATGGGTGAACAATTGGTCTTCGGCGAATACAAGAGCCCGTGGTGGCAAAAGGGGCCATCGGTCGTATTCGCCGCGCGCCGACGCATCGACCGCGCGTTTCGCGTGGAGCAACCGCCCGGCTGTCCGCTGACCCTGACGATTGTGAAGCGGTACTGGCGGGTTCGATGGGCCGGTCTTGGCGTGGGCGCCTGGCCGATGCTCGAAGTCAAACTGACGAACCGCAGCACCCAGGTGGTGCACTCCTTCAACCTGCGATTCGTGGCGGGGGCAGGAGGCCATCCGAGTGGTTCGGGCATCCAAACCGAGCACGGCTTCTTGCCCGGCACGACGCTCTCGCACACGAACCAGGAGTCTCGCTCGGGAGATGTCGCCGCGTGCGTCGACTTCGTCCAGTTCGTCAAGGGCGACGTCTGGTTCTCAGGCGACCCGGAGTCGCTCGTCACGGAGGCGGGTATCCAGAACGGGGCCCGCGCGGCGTCGGTCTATCTGCAGAGCGTGCTCGCACGGTGCGGTGCGGCAACCGTCATGGCGGAACTGGCACGCGTACATGCAGTAGTTCGCGATCCGAAGACGATCATGTTTGGTCCGCCTGGCTCCTACAACGGTGTCACCCACATGGCCGTTCGAGTGAAAGCCGCGTTCGAACGTGACGGGCTCGCGGGTGTCGAGACAGTGTTGCGATCTGATACGTGATTTGTATGCGAATCTCCGCCATTTCATTTGGCACCACCGATTGGGACCTTGTCGCGCGCACTGAACACCAGGGTGAGCGTGGCGTGGGCTATTGGCGTACAAAGGTTTTCGGGGAGATACGCGTTCGGATGGTCGAGTACACGCCGGGCTATCGTGCCGACCACTGGTGCGTCAAGGGTCACATTCTGTTGTGCATCGACGGTGAACTCCACACCGAGCTCAAAGACGGGCGCGTCTTCACGCTACGACCGGGCATGAGCTATCAGGTTGCCGACGGTGCGGAGCCTCACCGTTCTTTCACCGATACCGGTGCCAAGCTATTTGTTGTTGACTAAAGGACGGCAATGCAAGCATTGCAGCGACGGTCGTCGATCGGAGTAGCGGTACTAGTCGCGTGCTCGATCGCCGCGTCGGCTCAGAGCCGGCGCGAGTACCCGGCGTACTCGCTTGTCGACATCCTGGTCTGGGGCGCGGACTTGCCGAGCGATCTCAGTCGCTACGCGCCGAACGTCAGAACAGAGATCGAGCAGATGCGGCAGCGGTCTGCAGCGTACCGATCCAGGCGCGTCGCGCCGTCGGGTTCTGCCGAATTGAGCATGGTGCACAGCGCCTGGGTTCACTACGAACGCCGTCTCGTTGCGGCGTCCACGTTGCCAGGCGCAGACGCCCTCGCCCTGGCCTACGTGACCGAGCTCCGGCCCTGCTACGAGTGGGAGGGCTCCTCCGAATGTCCGGAACGAGAGGCTGTCTTCGCTGCCCAGTACCAGGCGAAGCATCCTAGTGGGCCATTCAGCGACTACTTGCCGCTTCTCGAGTCACATCGTTGGCTCTGCGCAGCGGAGGCCTACGTGTTTGAGAAGGCGCCAGGCGAAGCGGCGCGCGCCAGACGCCAACATGAGCATGCACTCACGATCGCGCGGCGGTCATTGTCGCTGCTCGTGCGCACCGCGGCGGGTGAACTTGCCGCTCGAGGGCGATGCTCGGTGGAGCGTCGATCGACTCACGACGCGAATCGTCCCTGGCGGCCCCGGACAGGCTGAAGCCTGTCCCTACCGGGTCCCGGGCGGCCTACCGCGCCCGCGGTAACCAGACGTCGACGGGCCATTGCTGGCCGCTCCACGCGAAGTCGAGATCGATCGTCTGTTCGAGCGCGTAGTTCGGCGAAATCGGATCTTCAGGAATGAGCCCGCGCCTGCGGCTGCGGATGATGATTTCGTAACGCCCGGCTTCGATGCCCTCGGTCATCTCAGTCACGAACCGATCCCACTGACTCCAGATGACATCGCCCGGAATGACGCCGGGCCATGAATCGCCTCGACCGGCGACTTCGAAATACTCCGACTGTCCTGAATCCACCACCGGTTTGCCGGCGAGCGCAACTAGCCCGGCGACCTCCGTCGAGCCCAGCACTCGCGGGCGCGACCGGATGGTTTCCTCGAGCCGAGCGAATTGCGTTTCGGACGCAGTGAACCGCGCGAAGGTCCACGGGAAGTAGCCCGCGTTCAGCACCAGCGCGACCGGCAGCGAGGCGGTGACGATGGCGCGCGGCCAGGAAGTCTTGGTCAGGATGGGCCAGACTGCCGGAATCAGGACCGGCGTGATCAGCTGGAACAAGTACGTCATGTGGGCGCCGTTGTGGTGCCCAAGCCAGCCGAAGAACACCACCGCATTCACCGCCGCGACAAATGCGAGCGGATCAGGACGCGATCGGCGGACGACCGATTGGACGATCGCCGGCAAGGCCGCGATCAACCCAATCACCAGCGGCAGGCTGTAGATCATCCAGTCGATCGTCTGTCGCCGGAGATGGTTGATGTCCCGATACCCGCCCTGCAGGTTGGTGACGAGCGACAGGTTGATGTACGCCGGAAACACCAGCGAGAGCACGTATAGCAGCGCCAGCAAGCCTGCGCCAGCGACCGTGCCGATGATCACGCCGCGCCGACGTGGACCGAACAGGACGAAATAGATCGCGAGCACGAACGGCGGGAACGCGAAATAGATTTTGGTGGCTCCGGCCAGAAGTGCCATGTCGACTGCCGCGATGTCGGTGACGACGGTCGGCGAAGCGCGAACCAATAACGTCAGGCTCGCCATCGCGAGCAGCAGACCGAGGCTGTCCGGCCGCGCCAGAGGAGCGACGAAATACACGCACGAGAAATAGAACAGCAGCGTGCCGACCCACGCGAACATTCGATCGACGCGTCGGGCTCGGAGCAGCCGGTAGAGCAGGAGACAAGCGCCGGCGATCGACAGCGCCGAGACGAACCGGTGTACCGCGAAACTGTTGCCGGCGATCCGCGCGAACGGATACACGGCGAAGTGATAGAGGATCCCGTAGACATTCGTGCTGGCCGGAAGCTCGGACAGCGCGTAGGGGTTTCGTCCGTCGAGCAGAAGCTGGGTGATCCAGACGACGGCGCCTTCGCGCATTTCCTGCGGTGCCGGCGAGATGATCATGCGAAGGTGCATGAGCATCAGCCACGCCGCGAAAAGAGTAGCGATCGCGGCCGCGACTGCCGTCAGGCGCTGTGCCGGCGTCGAAGGCATCCGGCCACTATAATCCGGGCAGAGGAATGACTGTCAGGCACTTACTCGAAGCGATCCGCGTCGGCGGATCCAATCTGATTCTGGGGAGCAGCGCGGCCAGCCTCGCGCTCGCCGGTCGGCCGCGTCAGATGGTCCAGTATCTTGCCGACAGCCTGTTCCTCCATCGCGCCATGACCGGCCGTCGCGGGCTGCCGCAGAAGAATGTCGCTGAAGTCCTGCCCGGCTCACCGACGCAGTCGATTCGTCTTGGCAATCTGAACACCAAGGAAGCGTGGCTCTGGCCCCAGGCCGCCTACACCCAGGACATCGTCAGCCTCTGCCTGATTTGCCAGATGTTGAAGCCGCGGCGGATCTTCGAGATCGGGACGCTGTGGGGATACACGTCTTATCACTTTGCGCTGAACACGCCTGACGACACCGAGGTCTTCACGCTCGATCTGCCGCGCGATGGAACGGCAACCGTGGCGCTTCCGGTCTCTGTTGTCGACGGCGCGCTCATTACCGAGCGGGCGCCGACCGACCGCTATGCGTTCGACGGGACGCCGGAAGCGCGGAAGATCACCTGCCTGACCGGGGACAGCGCGACGTTCGACTTTTCACCGTACCGCGGGTCGATCGACTTCTTCTTCATCGACGGCGCCCACTCGTGCGAGTACGTGAAGTCGGATACGGAGCGTGCGCTGGCCTGCTGTCACGCCGGCAGCGTGATTGCCTGGCACGATTACGGGAAGGCGAGCCTGCCTGGATTGAGCCGCTATCTCGACGAACGGGCGCGGGAATGGCCCGTGTATTCGATCCCGGGCGGAAGCGTGGCGTTTCTGGTCGTACCCTGACGGACTAGGCCGCGACGCGCGCGTAGGCGCCGCGTTCGGTGCGCCGCAGGTAGGCGCTCACGACCAACTGTTCGACCACGCGCTGGCAGAAGGTCTCCTCGAGGCCGAAGAGTTTCGAGGCCTGTCTCGCGGTCAGCGTCATCCCCGGCATCTCGTCGAACTCGGCGCGGATTCTGGCGGACGCTACTTCAAATGTCATTGCAGTCCAAACCTCCACCCATAGATAGAGCAAGCGGTGGGCCAGTCTTGGCGAATCGAAAAGCCAGGGGCTCCTGGGGGCGATCGGCCAAGAATCCTTAGGAAAGCGTGAGGATCGTGCGATTTCGTTCGGAAGACGGCCTGGCTACAAAAACGTAGTACCAGGCACGGCACGGGACATTCGTGTTGACAGCCGTGGTCTTTACTTCAGCCGCCAGCGTAGGGCATAACTCTGGCACCGTGCATCTGACACCGCGAGAAATCGACAAGCTGCTGATCTTTTCCGCCGGAGAACTGGCGCGGAAGCGCCGCGCGCGCGGCCTCAAGCTCAATTACCCGGAAGCGGTAGCGCTCATCACCTCCGAGATCCTCGAATGGATCCGCGACGGCCGCTCGGTCGCCGAAATCATGAGCCAGGGCACGACGATTCTGGCCGCCGACGCGGTGATGGAAGGGGTGCCCGAGATGGTCGCCGAGATTCAGGTCGAGGGCACATTTCCCGACGGCACGAAGCTCGTCACAGTGCATCAACCAATCAGATAGCCGTTCTGTTTGTGGGGTCCGGCTTTAGCCGGACCTAATGGTGGTGGCTCGGCTTCAGCCGGACCTATGGAGCTCCGATGATTCCCGGACAGTACTTTCTGGACTCGCACGACATCGAGATCAACGCCGGCCGGAAGACCGTAAGGCTCGCCGTGGCCAATCGCGGCGACCGGCCGATCCAGGTCGGCTCGCACTGCCACTTCTTCGAAGCCAATCGCTGGCTCGCGTTCGACCGCGCGCAGTCGTACGGCATGCGTCTGAACATTGCCGCGGGAACCGCCGTCCGCTTCGAGCCGGGCGACGAAAAAGAAGTGGAACTCGTCGCACTCGGCGGCCATCGTGAAGTCCACGGCCTCAACGCGCTCGTCAACGGCAGGCTGGACGATGCGGGCGTGAAGGCTCGGGCGTTGAAGGCCATCGAACAGTTCGTTCCGGAGAATCGATGAAACTCTCGCGCCGCACCTACGCCGATCACTACGGGCCCACCACCGGCGACCGCATTCGCCTGGGCGACACCGATCTCGTCATCCGCATCGAGAAGGACTTCGCCACCTACGGCGACGAAGCCAAGTTCGGCGGCGGCAAGGTAATTCGTGACGGCATGGGGCAATCGCCGACGGTGACCCGCGCCGCCGGCGCTCCCGATCTGGTGATCACCAACGCCGTCGTGATCGACAGTTCGGGTATCTACAAAGCCGACATCGGCATCCGTGATGGACGCATTTCCGCGATCGGCAAGGCCGGCAACTCCGGCATCATGAACGGCGTCACGCCCGGGCTCGAAATCGGCGCGGCGACCGAAATCCTGGCGGGCGAGGGCCACATCCTGACGGCGGGCGGCATCGACTCGCACGTGCATTTCATTTCTCCGAATCAGATTCCGGACGCGTTTCACTCCGGGCTCACCACTCTGATCGGCGGCGGTACTGGTCCGGCGACCGGGACCAATGCGACGACCTGTACGCCCGGCGGCTGGAACCTTCGCCGGATGTACGAGGCGGTCCAGGGTTTTCCGATGAACTTCGGGTTCCTCGGCAAGGGCAACACGTCGACGCCGCAGCCGTTGCGCGAACAGATCATCGCTGGGGCGATCGGCCTGAAACTTCACGAAGACTGGGGCACGACGCCGGCAGCCATCGATCAGTGCCTGTCGGTGGCCGACGAGTTCGACGTCCAGGTCGCGATTCACACCGACACGTTGAACGAAGCCGGCTTCGTCGAAGACACCATCGCGGCGATTGCCGGCCGGACGATTCACACGTACCATACCGAAGGCGCCGGCGGTGGCCACGCGCCCGACATCATCCGGCTCGCCGGCGAACCGAGCGTCCTCCCCTCGTCCACCAATCCGACGATGCCGTTCACGAAGAACACGTTGGACGAACACCTGGACATGTTGATGGTGTGCCATCACCTGTCGTCGAAGGTGCCTGAAGACGTCGCCTTTGCCGATTCGCGTATCCGGCCGGAAACGATCGCCGCCGAAGACGTGCTGCACGACATCGGCGCCATCAGCATGATGTCGTCGGATTCGCAGGCGATGGGACGGATCGGTGAAGTGATCTGCCGGACCTGGCAGACCGCGGACAAGATGAAACGCCAGCGCGGCCCGCTGCCGGGCGACTCGGCGAAGGACGACAACTTCCGCGTCCGCCGTTACGTCGCGAAGTACACGATCAATCCGGCGATCGCGCACGGAATCTCGACCGAGGTCGGTTCGATCGCGGTGGGCAAACTCGCGGATCTGGTGCTGTGGAAGCCGGCGTTTTTCGGCGTGAAGCCGGAGCTGGTGATCAAGGGCGGCTTCATTGCCGGCGCGATGATGGGCGACGGCAACGCCTCGATTCCGACGCCGCAGCCAGTGATCGCGCGCTCGATGTTCGGCGGCTTCGGCGCCGCGCTCGACAGCTGCAGCGTCCACTTCGTCAGCCAGGCGGGGATTGACGCTGGGGCCCTGGATGGCCTGGCGCGGCCGCGAGTGGCCGTCAAGGGCTGCCGCACCATCGGCAAACGCGACCTGATTCTCAACGACAGCCTGCCGAAGATCGAGGTCAACGCCGACACCTACGAGGTCCGCGCCGACGGCGAACTGATGACGTGTGAACCCGCGACCGAGTTACCGCTCGCGCAGCGGTATTTCCTGTTCTAATTCCTTAAATCCTGAAATCCTGAAATCCTGAAATCCTGAATTCAATCCTACGTTCCTAAGTTCCTGAAGTCCTAAGATCCACGTTTCATGCCCGTTCCTCTGCTGCGCGCCTTGCCTGTGGTCGAGACCGTCGATCGTGGCGACGCATTGCCAAACGTGACGAAACCCTACGCGCACGACACGATCACTCTGGGATGGGAGGAACGGGTGCGCGCGCGGGCACGGCGGCGTTCCGATGGCGGACTCGAGTTCGCGACGGCGTTGCCACGGGGCACGGTGCTGCGTGAGAGCGATTGCCTGATCGTGACGGCCCGCAAGACCGTGGTCCGCGTCATCGAACTGCCGGAGGCCGTGCTCGTCGTCAGGCCGCCGACGCCGGAAGCCTGGGGGCTCTTCGCTTATCAGATCGGCAACAGCCATCAGCCGATCATGTTGACGAGCGACGCCATCGTCTGTCCCGACGTCCTCGGGATGGAGCAGGTGCTCTCGTATCACGGCATTCCGTTCGTGCGCGAGGAACGGCCGTTCACGCCGCTCGGTCAGCTCTCCAGTCACGCCCACGTGCCGCGATGAACGGCCCGCTCGTCGTCCTGCTGCATCTCTGCGACAGCTTGTTCCCGATCGGGTCGTTCGCGCACTCCGACGGCCTCGAGAGCGCGACCTCGATGGACCGGATCCGGACGGCCGACGATCTCGCGCATTGGCTCGACGCGACGCTGCGCATGCCGCTCGAGCAGTGCGATGGTCCGGCCGTGCGCATCGCATGGGAGGCGTTCACCGACTCGCGGCCTGACACGCTCGCGGCCATCGACGCGGAACTCTGGGCAATGCGACCGTCGGCGTCAGGGCGGGAGGCGGGACGCGCGATGGGGACGCGGCTACTGAAGACGTGGGCGCACATCCGGCCGGACGCCGGCATCGAGGGGCGGCTCGGCGGAGAGATGTCCTTCATGCTGCCAGTGGCGTTTGCGATCGTGGCGGCAGCTTCGCTCGTGCCGCCGCAAGAGACGATCGAGGCGTACATGTATACGCGTCTTGCGTCGACGGTGTCGGCGGCGATGCGGCTCATCGCGCTCGGGCAGCACGACGGCCATCGGCTGCTGGCGAACGTTCTCGCTCGAGTACCGGCGGCGGCCGAACGCATCATGGCCCGTGACGCTCCGATTCGCTCGTTCGCGCCGGCGCTGGATGTCGCGGCGATGAGCCAGCAGTACGGGTTCTCGAGGCTGTTTCGATCATGAGCAGAAAGCAGGCAGTCAGGTTGGGGGTTGGCGGCCCGGTCGGGTCGGGAAAGACCGCGCTCGTCGATACGTTGTGTAAGCGCATGCGGGACGACTACGCGCTCGCCGTCGTCACGAACGACATCTTCACGCGCGAGGATATGGAGTTCCTGGTGCGCAGCGAGGCGCTGGCGCCGGATCGCATCATCGGCGTCCAGACCGGCGGCTGTCCACACACCGCGATTCGCGAAGACGCCTCGATGAACATGGACGCGCTGGACGAGATGTCGCGCCGCCATCCGGGACTGGACCTGATTTTTCTCGAGAGCGGCGGCGACAATCTGGCCGCGAGTTTCAGCCCGGAACTGGTCGACGCGGCGATTTACGTGATCGACGTCTCGGGCGGCGACAAGGTCCCGCGCAAAGGCGGACCGGGGGTGACGCGTTCGGATCTCCTGGTCATCAACAAGACCGACCTCGCGCCGATGGTCGGTGCCAGCCTCGACGTCATGGCACGCGACGCGCGGATCGGCCGCGGCGAACGTCCGTTCGTGTTCACCAATCTGAAGTCCGGCGACGGCGTCGCCGAGGTCATCCAGTGGATTCAGCGCGAGCTGTTGTTCGACCGGTGATCGAGCGAGACGATCGGACGCCTGGGCAAATCGGCAAGCAGGCCCGGCTCGATTTGACGTTCGCCCTTCGCGACGGTCGCACCCGACTCGTTCGCGAGTACGCCGAGCCGCCATTCCGCGTCGGTCGCGCTTTTGCCGACGACGCGGGAGGTGCGCACCTGATCGTTGCGTCATCCGCTCCAGGTATTTTCGGCGGCGACGAACTGCAGCAGTCGGTGCACGTCGAAGCCGGCGCCACGGTCCGGCTGACCTCGCAGTCCGCGCTGCAGATCCATTCATCGCTGGACCGCCGTCCGGCGCAGATCCGCAGCCGCTACCTCGTTGAATCCGGCGGCAGTCTGGTCTGCGAATGGGATCCCAATATCCCGTTTCCCGATGCCCGCGTGGATCAGCGGACCACGATCGATCTGGCCGCGGGCACGCGGCTGTTCTGGAGCGACGGCCTGATGAGCGGACGCGAAGCGCGCGGTGAACGCTGGCAGTTCGCCTCGCTCGCGCACGAACTGCGCGTGCAGCGCGAAGGCGTGCTCGTGTATCTCGAGCGCTATCAGATCGACGACGATACGGTTCCCAGCAGCCCCTGCCTGGTAGACGACTCCTGCTACTTCGGCACGGTGCTGATCGTCGACTCACACATTTCGTCTGAGCACGCAGCTGGAATTCACGCGGAATTGTCGAACGTGGAAGGCGTCCGTGCGGCGGCGGATGTTCTCGAGCCTGGACTGATGTTGATCCGTCTGATGGCGAGCGCCGGCGTCCCGTTTCACCGCGCACGGACGATCGCGGCCGAGAGGCTCAAGCCGTGATGCTGGTGTGATCCTGCCAGGGATCCGTACGGCTTAGGGCGGTCCGGAAGCGCCAGGCCGCGAGGAGACCGAGCGCCGTTGCTCCAGCAATCTGGCCGCGGTCGGCCGGATTCAACACGCACGCGATCGCGGTCAGAACCGCGAGGAGAATCAACCGCCGCGCGGTGCGCCGCTGGAATTGGCTGCCGCTCACGATCGGACTCCACGGCGGTGTCGCCTGAATCGCCCACGGGTAGATGACGACGACTCTGGAGATTTTCGCGAGTGCGACGACCAGGGAGAACTCTCCGGTGCGCACCCAGTGCGGGCCCGCGCCGCCGACCAGCGCGAGCGCGACACCCGCGCACCAGAAGAACGCGCGATCCGGCGGCAGCTTAAGCGGCCACACAGCGGCATCCTGGGCGCAGCAGAGAAGCAGGGTTTTCCAGAACGCCAGGATGGCTCGCACTCGTGCGACGCTCCGGGCGAACGCTGTCGGTGCCTCCTGGATTTCGTGCTGGAGATCGGCGAGGAGCGGTTCGACGACCGACTCGGTCAACTCGGGGCCGCAGGTCACTCGCGCAATCCAGTGGAGCACGTGCCCGGTCCTCATCACGCCTCCTATTTCTCGCGATCGGCCAGGCTGAGATGATCGCGCCACGGAGCCTTGGGTCCATAGTCGCTGCGGGCAAGAAGGGTCATACTCCGCAGAACCAGGGCTAGAGATGTTGCCACGGCTGTCACCACGACGATTTCCCACTGCGCGATTGCCTTCAGCCAGAGACCGAGGACGCCGCCGACCATGGCGTTCGCCATCGCGAGTCTTCCGCGGCGCCACGCGTCCCGGGCCCGAAGATCTGGGTTTGCCAGGAGGATCGTGATTCCGAGGCCGACGGAGGAAAAGGTGAAACACCTGAGCAGTCCGTAGGCAGACGACCAGAGCGGCCTGCCTGGCTTCCCACCTCCGATGACGCTCAACGCCAGCCAGATCGGGAGCAGGCTCACCGTCTCCATGATCCGGTCGCGTGCGATCGCCACTGACGTGTCAGGTTCGGCGGTGCGGACGCAGTGCAGCAGCGTTCGCCAGACCGCCAATCGCGCCCGAAGGAGGCGCCACAGCCGGCGCGGGCCGAATGGAGTTGCGAGATAGTCGGCCTGAAGGTCGGCGATCATCGGCTCGACGATCGCCCCGAAGGCCTCTTCCGAGCACAAGACCCTTCCGAGTCGTAGCAGCCGGTCGCCTGGCAGTCGAACGGAGGTCATCTAGGCTTCCTGCGTCATGCGGTTGGCGAATGCTAGCGCCGCCAGCGTTGAAGCGTCGAGCACGCGAAGACCAAAGGGGGTTGGACGGTAAAGGCGCCGTGGAAGCCCAATGGCGCCGGGGGCCTGAGGCTCGGTACGGGAGTCGACGTATCCCTTTTCCTGCATTCGAGCCAAGGTCACGTAGACCGTCCCGCGCTTAAGCCTTCCGCCAGACTTCTGGATCAGATCGAGTCCGAACGCCTCAGCTTCTGAGAGGAGTTCGAGGATCAGGCCCTCGGTTCGAGAGAGGTTGGGGAGATCCGAATTCACGCAGTAATTATCGATCTTACATGATGTAAGTCAAACGGAATTTCAAAGGGTAAAGGGCAGAGGTCAAAAGGGGAAACACCGAGCGGCGGCCGGCTAGCCCTGAACGACCGCCTGATAAGCGTCCGCCGTCTCGTTGGCGTGGTAGGAGCTCCTGACGAGCGGGCCGCTATCCACCTGAATGAAGCCCATCTCGAGGGCCGTGCGCTTGAGGGCGGCAAACTCGTCGGGGTGGTAGTAGCGGACCATCGGCGCGTGGGCCTCGGTCGGCCGCAAATACTGGCCGATCGTGAGGATCTGGCAGTCCACCTTCCGCAGGTCCTCGAAGGTGGCGACGAGCTCGTCGTGCTCCTCTCCCAGGCCTACCATCAGGCCGGTCTTGGTCGGGATCTGAGGGGCGTATTCGCGGGCGCGGGCCAGCAGTTCCAGGGTTCTCGGGTACCGGCCGCCTGACCGCGCCATGCGGTACAGGCGCGGGACCGTCTCGGTGTTGTGGTTCAGGACGTCCGGGCCGGCATCGAGAACGGCCCGGAGTGCGGCCTCGTTGCCCTGGAAATCCGGAATCAGGACTTCGATGCGGCAGTGAGGATGTCTCGCGCGGGTCTCGCGAATCGTCTCGGCGAAAATGGACGCCCCGCCGTCCGGCACATCGTCCCGATCGACCGAGGTGATGACGACGTACGAGAGGCCAAGCGTGTGGACGGCGTTGGCGACGCGAACCGGTTCGGCCGTGTCGATTTCCGCAGGGCGCCCGTGCACGACGGCGCAGTACGAGCAGGATCGCGTGCAGACGTCGCCGAGGATCATGAACGTCGCCGTGCCGCTGGCCCAGCACTCGCCGATATTCGGACAGCGCGCTTCCTCGCACACCGTGTGCAGGTTCAGGTCGCGCATCAGCCCTCTGAGGCGCAGATAGCCCGGCGAGCCCGGCGCTCGAACCTTCAGCCATTCCGGCTTGGGCAGCTTTGGCGCCGCCGGCACGAGCGGGATGACGCGTCCGCGAATTTTTTCCATGTTCAGACGGACAGCCTAAAGGCTGTCCCTACCGATGTTGCTGTCCTGACCGATGCCGCTGTTCCGGCCGGATTGCCGAAGGCCCGCGATCAGGAAGTCCGCGAAGTGGTCGGCGATCGCCTGCGAACTGGACGGTCCTTCGGGACTGAACCACCGTGGAATCCAGTTCACGGCGCCGAGAATCGCAAACGACAGCAGTTTGGCGTCCGTTGGCCCGAAGGCGCCTGCATCGACCCCTTCCTGTATGAGGCGGCGAATCCCGCGATCGAACTCATCCCGCCGCGCGATGACTGCCGACCGGTGATCTGGCGATAGCGCCTCGAGATCCAGAAAGAGGGCTGTGCCGTGGAGTTCGTCGAGAATCGTGTGCACCGACGCGACGATCAGCCGGTGCAGCTTCTCGTCCGGCCCGATCGCCATCCCGTCGATCTCGGCCAGGATCGTCAGCAGCCGATCGAGCGAATACTGGTGGCAGGCGTAGAGAATTTCTTCCTTGTTGCGGAAGTAGTAATAGAGATTGCCTTTCTGCATGTCGAGCGTGGCGGCAATCTGTTCGACGGTGGCGCCGTGATAGCCCAGGCGGCGGAAGGCAATCGCGGCGCTCTTCAGAATGTGGACACGGGTGGCCTGATTGGTCTCGCCACGGTCGGTCTGCCCGGAGGTCACACCTCTACCCTAGTGGGAACGGCGGTGTACTTCAACTCTCAACTCTGTCGCCTTCCTACCGCTGCGTGATCAGCATGGCGGCGGTCAGGATGATCATCGCCGCCACCGTCGCCCACGCGATGATGTTGAAGGCGCGGGAGTTGACGTGTTCGCCCATCAGCTCGCGGTCGTTCGTCAGGAGCAGCATGAACACGAGGACGAAGGGCAGCACGACGCCGTTGACGACCTGCGAGAGCAGCACGACGTGAATCATCGGGAACCGGGGAATCAGCAGCACCCCGGCGCCCACCACAATCAACACCGTGTAAAGCCAGTAGAAGACCGGCGCCTCGTGGAACTGTTTGTCGAGCCCTGACTCGAATCCCAGCCCCTCGCAGACCGCGTACGAGGTCGAAATCGGGAGAATCGAAGCGGCAAAGAGCGAGGCGTTGAAGAGTCCCGCCGCGAAGAGCAGTGCCGCGTACTCGCCGGCCAGCGGCTTCAGCGCTTCCGCCGCGTCCGCGGCACTCGTGATGGCCGTCTGGCCCGTCGCATAGAGCGTCGCGGCACACGCGACGATGATGAACCAGGCGACGATGTCGGTGAAGACGCAGCCGAGGATGACGTCCCAGCGCGACGCGCGATACTGGCGCGCCGTCACGCCCTTCTCGACGATCGACGCCTGCAGATAGAACTGCATCCATGGCGCGATCGTCGTGCCGACGAGCCCGATCACGGTGAAGAGATACCCGTAGTCGCGGATGCCGATGGTCGGCCGGCTGACCGTCGCGGTAACCGCCGCCTTCCAATCCGGGTGGGCGAGCAGCCCGGCGACGATGTACGCGATGTAAAAGAGCGAGGCAGCGAGAAAGATCTTTTCCACCGTCGCGTAGGTGCCTTTGACGACCAGCACCCAGACCGCGGCCGCGGCGAGCGGCACGACCAGAATGCGCGGCACGCCGAAGATTTCGAGGCTGCTGGCAACGCCCGCGAAGTTGGCCACGACGTTGCCGAAGTTGGTGACTACGAGCGCGAGCATCAGAAAGAACGTGACGCGGAACCCGAATTCTTCGCGGATCAGATCGCTCAGTCCCTTGCCGGTGACCGCGCCCATCCGCGCCGCCATCTCCTGGATCACGATGAGCGCGATCGTGATCGGGATCATCGTCCACAGCAGCGAGTAGCCGAACTGCGCGCCGGCCAGCGAGTAGGTGTAGATGCCGCCGGCGTCGTTGTCGACGTTGGCGGTGATGAACCCCGGGCCGACCACCGCCAGCGCCAGGGCGATCCGCGTCCGCCAGTTCTTCAACCAGCCGTTCATTTCCGGTGCCGCATCATCGTGATCACATCGTCGGCGGTGATGATGCCGGCGAGCCGGCCGTGTTCGTCGGCGACGGCGAGTGTGGTGAGGTTGTACTTGTCGAAGAGTTCGACGACCTGGCTCTCCGGCGTGTCGGGCGCACAGGCCTGATACGGTTCGCTCAGGATGGCGAGCGGCGCCGACGGCGAGGAGATGGCGATCTTCAGGAGCGGCACGCTGCCCGAGAGCTGCTGATCGCGGCCGGTCAGGTAGATCGTCGCGACCGCGACGCGTCCGCCTTCGAAGGCGCGGAGGGCGCTGATCGCGTCAGCGACGGTGCCCGAGTCGGAGACGGCGATGTATTCGGTCGTCATCCGGCCGGCGGCGGTGTGCTCGCCGAACTCCAGGAGGTGCGAGACTTCCTCGCGTTCCTCCGGCTCCATCACTTTCAGAATCTCTCCACTGCGCGCTTCGGTCAGATCGCCGAGGAGGTCGGCCGCTGCGCCCGGGTCCATCTCCTCGACGATGTCGGCGGCGCGGTTGCTGTCGAGCGACTCGACAATCGCGACCTGCACGTCCGGGTCGATCTCGGCGAGCGCCTCGGCGGCGACTTCTTCGTCGAGCGCCTCGAAGACGGCTTTCTGTTCCGCCGGCGCCAGGTCCTCGACGATGTCCGCGATGTCGGCCGGGTGCATCTTGGACAGGCCTTCGTAGGCAATCTTCAGCTTCACCCGCCGGGCGGCGTCGGCCTCGATGAGGTCGACGTACTGCCAGGGGATGACCCGCGGCGGAATCTTGTCGAGGAGGGCGCGCAGCGTGAAGGACGGGACGACGCCCTTGGCGAGACGCCGCACGGCGCCGCGGGCCCCGACATCGACCGCGCGCACATCCAGCGCCACGTGGCCGTTGGTCGGCGTCGCGTCGATCTCGACGTCGTTGACGCGGACGACCTTGCGGCCGTGCACGTCGATGATCTGCTGATCGAGCAGGTCGCGCTCGAGCAGCAGCACGCCGTCGGACTGCGCCGACCGTTCCCAATTGGCGGCATCGCTTTCGGTGCGGATCGAGGTCGAGCACGACTTGACATCGTGCATCGGCACCGTCCGCTCGCCGTCGCCGGTGCGGACGATGAAGTACGCCACCCGCGTGGGATGGTCCTGAGGCGCCACCGCGATCTCGCGGACGCGTCCCTGGATCCGGCCGCTGGCATCGCGGACGGCGGCGCCGATCAGTTCCGACAGAGCGATCGATGACACTGGACTAGGTCAAAGTGAAATTGCAAAGGGCAAAAGTAAATCGTATCCTCACTTTGATGCGCCGGCTGCTCTTCGCCACCCTCGTCCTTGCTCTTCTGGCCGCGGCGGACCATCGCGCGGCGACGCCGGCCACGCTCGCGGTGGCGGGCCGCGCCAACGCGAACGTGTCGATGGCGTCGGCGGGACGCGTCGTGGTGGCGGTCTGGTCCGCGGCCACCGCGGCCGGCCCGGCCGACATCTTCAGTGCGACCAGCCGGGACGGCGGCATCAGCTTCGCGGCGCCGGTTCGCGTCAATCAGACGCCCGGAGACGCGCGCGTCAACGGCGAGCAGCCGCCGCGCGTCGCGATTCGCGAGCGCACCGGCCAGTCACCCGAGATCGCCGTCGTCTGGACGGCCAAGGGGACGACCGGCACCAAGCTTCTGCAAGCGATTTCGGCCGACGGCGGCTCGACCTTTGGCCCGTCCCGCACGGTGGCCGACACCGACACGGCCGGCAATCGCGGCTGGGAGGGACTTGGCGTCGGCCCGCGCGGGCGGTTCTTCTCAGTCTGGCTCGATCATCGCCGGCTGGCGCAGAACGAGACGCGTGTCGCGGGCCAGCATCAGCACAACGCCGGCAGCCCGATGCCCGCCGCAAAGAGTGACGGGAAGACCGACGGCGTCGCGATGGCGCAGCTCTCGCAGCTCTATGTGGCGGCGCTGGACGGAACGACAGCGCCGGTGGCGGTGACCGGCGGCGTCTGCTACTGCTGCAAGACCGCGATCGTCTCGGGCGGCGCCGATGCGCTGTACGTCGCCTGGCGTCACGTTTACCCCGGGAACCTGCGTGATATCGCCTTCGCGGCGTCGCGGGACGGCGGCCGGACGTTTTCGGCTCCGGTGCGTGTCAGCGAAGACAAGTGGCACCTCGAAGGCTGTCCGGACGACGGCCCGGCGATGGTCACCGATGCGCGCGGCCGCATCCACATCGTGTGGCCGACGGTCGTGAACGAGAACGGCGGACCGGTCAAGGTGCTCTTTTACGCGTCATCTGCGGACGGAAAGGTGTTCGGACCGCGTCAACGGATTCCGGCCTTCGACTCTGCTCAGGCCGCACAGGCGAATCATCCGCAGCTGGCGATTGATGGTCGTGGCCGACTGCTGGCAACCTGGGACGAGATGCGCAGTGGGACTCGGCGGGTGATGACCGCGCTCGGCACGGCCGACGCCGCCGGACGCGTCACCTTCGCGCGCGGGACCGCGCTCGCTGAGGTCGGCAGCTACCCGGTCGTCGTGCCGACGCCTGCCGGCTGGCTGGTCGCGTGGACGACGGGTGCCCCGGACCAGTCGGTCATTCGCCTGGCGACAATCGGTTCCTAGCTGACGCGTTTTCGAGCGATCGTAGTTTTCGAGCGATCGTGGAATCCGGCTTGAGCCGGATTTACACCGGCTCCGGCTGAAGCCGCAGCCCAGACGCTGAGTGTATAGACTCTGTCGCTGGAGGTTGGTGCATGTCCCGTCGTGATCTCTGGTCCCCGCTGGTTCTTGCCGCCGCGCTACTCGTCGGGGGCGCCCGTTTGTCGCACGCGCAGCTGGCCGCACGATCCGCGGACGAGTGGATCAAGACGCTCGACACGCCGCAGCGCATTGCGAGCCTGAAGATTCAGGAAACGGTTGCGGCGCTGAAATTGAAGCCGGGACAGACCGTCGGCGACATCGGCGCGGGAACCGGATTGTTCACGCTACCAATGGCGTTGGCGGTGAAACCCGGAGGCACCGTGTACGCGGTGGACATCGACAAGGAACTCGTCCACTTCGTCACGGAAAAGGCCACGGAACAGGGGATTACCAACGTCCAGGGCGCTGAAGGCACCGCCGACGATCCGAACATGCCGGTCAACGTCGACCTCGCGCTGATCTGCGACGTGCTCCATCACATCGAGAAGCGCGCCGAATACTTGAAGCAACTCGCCGCCTATCTCAATCCAGGCGGACGGATCGCCGTGGTCGACTTCAAGCCGGATCAGAGTCCGCACAAGGCCGACCCGGCGCTGGTCGTCAGCGAAGAGCAGACGACCGCCTGGATGGCGGCAGCGGGGCTGAAGCCGGTCGAGCACGTCAATCTCTTCACCGACAAGTACTTCGTCATTTACGCCGCGCAGTAGCCGGCGGCCGCGGCCGCCGGGAAGGAGTTCCGATGTCGCGAGTCAGGGCGGCGGCAGTGCTGGTTGGTGTGTGCCTGGTCTCGCTCTCGGCGCAGCAGGCGCCGGCACCCGGCGAGTGGCGGCACTACGGCGGCGACGCCGCGAGCACGAAGTACTCACCGCTCGCCCAAATCACGCGCGACAACGTCCGCGATCTGCAGGTCGCCTGGCGCTGGTCGTCTCCGGACAACCAGATCGTGCCGGCCAACCCGACGGCGCGGCCGGGCGCTTTTCAAGATACACCGCTGATGGTGAACGGCGTGCTCTACACGACGACCTCACTCGGCATCTACGCGGCCATCGATCCCACGACCGGCCGGACCTTGTGGCAGTACGACCCTGAGATCTGGAAGAACGGGCGGCCGCCGAACCTCGGCTACACCCACCGCGGCGCCGCGTACTGGAGCGACGGCACGAAGCGCCGGATTATCAGCGGCACGCACGACGCGCATTTCGTGTCGATCGACGCCGAAACCGGAAAGCCCGATCCAACCTTCGGCGTCAACGGCCGTGTCGACGTCATCGAGGGCTTGCCCTACGCCGAGCGGATGCGGAACTACGCGATCAATTCGACGCCCGTAGTGGTGAAAGACGTCATCATTGCCGGCTCGAACATCAGCGACGGCCCGACCTCGAAAGAGGCGCCGCGCGGCGACATCTTCGGCTTCGACGTCCGGACCGGGAAGAAACTCTGGACCTTCCATTCGGTGCCGCAGGGGCAGGAATTCGGCCGCGAGACCTGGGAGAACGGCGCCGCCGACTACACGGGCGGCACGAACGTCTGGTCGATGCTCACCGTCGACGAGGAGCTCGGCTACGTCTACCTGCCGTTTGGGACGCCGACCAACGACTACTACGGCGGCCACCGGCTCGGCGACAACCTCTTTGCCGAAAGCCTCGTGTGTCTCGACGTGAAGACCGGCCGCCGCGTGTGGCACTTCCAGGCAGTGCACCACGGACTGTGGGACTATGACTTCCCGGCGGCGCCGATTCTCGTCGACATCACCGTGGCCGGCCGCCGGATCAACGCGGTCGCGCAGGTCAGCAAACAGGGATTCGTGTACGTCTTCGATCGCAAGACCGGGACGCCGGTCTGGCCGATCGAAGAGCGTCCGGTTCCGCAGTCGACGGCGCCGGGTGAGCGCACGGCGAAGACGCAGCCGTTTCCGACGAAGCCACCGGCCTTCGATCGCCAGGGCCTGCTGGACGACGACGTGATCGACTTCACGCCGGAACTGCGGGCGCAGGCGCTCGAGGTCCTGAAACAGTTCGAGCGCGGACCGCTCTTCACGCCGCCTTCGGAGAAAGGCACCATCCAGCTGCCCGGCAACGTCGGCGGCGCCGACTGGGGTGGCGCCGGTGTCGATCCGACGACCGGCATGCTGTTCGTGCCATCGCTGACGAGCCCGATCGTCGATCAACTCGTCAAACCGGATCCGGCGCGAGGGAATCTCGCCTACCGGCGCGGCGGGACGCAGAACGTCCCGACGCTCGACAGCCTGCCGCTCTACAAACCGCCGTACAGCCGCGTGACCGCCTACGACCTCAACACCGGCACCATTGCCTGGCAGGTGCCGCTCGGCGACGGCCCGCGCGATCATCCACTGCTCAAGGATCTGAAGCTCGGGCCGCTCGGCAACGGGGCGCGTGGAGCGCCGCTCGTCACTGCCTCGCTGCTGTTCGTGAGCCAGGCGTCGGGCGGCCTTGGCCGCGGGGAAGTGTTGAAGGTCGGCAACCGCGAGCTGTCGCAACTCGCGCCCGAGCCGCCGCGCTTCCGCGCGTTCGACAAACGTACTGGCGAACTCGTGTGGCAGACCGATCTGCCGGTTGGCCCGGCCGGCGCGCCGATGACGTACTCCTACGGCGGCCGTCAGTACGTGGTCCTGGCGATTGGTGGCGGGCTTCAGGCGGAACTCATCGCCTACGCGCTGCCGCGATGATGTGGCCAGTCGTGGGATCCGGCTTCAGCCGGAGCGAATCCGGCGAAAGCCGGATCCCACATCAGCCCTTTCAGAAGCTTGTCCGCAATCAGAACCCAATCCGCCGCATGACCGCGCGCGGCAAATAGCGAATCACCAGCATCACCAGCTGCCAGATCCGCGGCGTGTAGACGACCGGAGTGCCGCGGTCGAGCGCCTTCATCACATCCGCCGCCACGCCGTCCGGCTCGCCGGCAAACGGCGGCGGCTTCAGGCCCGACGTCATCCCGGTCTTCACGAATCCCGGCTTGACGCAGACCACACGCAGCCCCGACGCGCGGAACTTGTGGTCGAGTCCTTCGAGGTAATACGAGAGGCCGGCCTTGGCGGCGCCGTAGAGGATCACCGGCTTTCTGCCGCGGTCGCCGGCGACCGAGCTGAACACACACAGCGTGCCGCCCTCGGCGAGCAGCGTCGTGCGGGCCAGCTCGCAAAAGACGATCGTATTGGTGAAATTGGCGGCGAGCAGCCGTTCGGTCCGCTTGAGATCCGCCTCCAGGATGTCCTGCGTCGCGAAATCTCCAGCCGTGACGACGACCGCGTCGACGCGCGTCAGCGCCGCGACCGCGCTCTCCATGGCCGGCGCGAACGTCGAGACATTGGCAAGATCGCACAGGCCGACGGTCACCGCGGCCCCACCGCCGCCGCGCAGTTCGAGATCGGCGGCGCACTTTTTCAGATCCTCGAGATCGCGACCGAGCAGGAACAGCCGGTCGCCTCGTGCCGCGAGCCGGCGCGCGAGCGCCCGTCCGATCCCTTTGCTGGCGCCAAGAATGACGACGTTCACGGCGCATCTCCGAGCATGCGGACCGATTGCGCGCTGCGCAGCCGCCGATCGGGATCCCACCGGCGGCGGATCGCCTGCCACTCGTCGAGTCGCGGCTCCATGGCGCGGTAGTGATCGGCGCGCGTGAAGGCGTCCTTGGCCAGGTAGATGCGGCCGCCGGCCTTGATGACGAACTCGTTCAGCCGGTCGACGACCTGCTGTGTGTTGTCGCGGACGGGCAGATCCAGCGCGATTGACGTGCCCTTCAGCGGAAACGACAGCAGGCCTTCACCTTGCTCGCCGCAATCCTTGATCACGCAGAGAAACGAGGCCGCGCCTTCGCGGCTGAGGAGTTCGAGCAGGCCGCGGACCGCCTCCGGTCCGGCGGCCTCCGGCAGCACCGACTGGTGCTGGGTGAAGCCGCGGCGGCCGTACAGGCGATGCCAGTCCAGCAGCATGTCGAGCGGATAAAAGAATGAATGCGGATGCATGATGTGCCCCGCCTTCGGACGGCTGATCCGGAAGATCGCTTCGTTGGCGATCCGCCCGATCGTCTGGCCCATGAACCACGACGGAAACACGATCGGCAGCGGGAACCGCGCCGGTGCGTGCGGAAAACGCTTCGGCGCTTCGGCCGGCGTCGCCCATCGTCCGCGCAGCAGGGCACCGCGGCCCAACCGGGCACCTTGCGAGAGACAGTCGATCCAGCCCATGGTCAGCGGCCAACCGGCGGCGGATTCCTTGAGCGCTTTGAGGTATTCCTCGATGTTGGCGACGCGCTGCTGTTCCGCCCAGATCCACGGCGAGGGCACGGCGGCGAGCTGCAGCTCGACCTCGAGGATGTGGCCGGTGAGGCCCATGCCGCCAATGGTGGCCCGGAACAGGTCGGGCTCGCGCTCGCGCGAACACTCCACGATGTCGCCGCTCGCGACGCGTAACTTGAGCGCGCGGACGTGGCGGCCAATCGTGCCGTCGACGTGATGGTTCTTGCCGTGCACATCGGCGGCGACCATGCCGCCGAGCGTCACGTACTGCGTCCCAGGGGTGACCGGCGTGAACCACCCGCGCGGCAGGAAAACGTCGTACATCTGCTGCAGCGAGAATCCCGCTTCGGCGCGAAGGACGCCGCTTCGCGCGTCGAATGACAACACCCGGTCGGCGAGCGGCGTGGCGACGACGGTTGTTTCGCCAGGCGGCGGCAGGGACGAGTCGCCGTACGATCGGGCCAGCCCGCGCGTCAGCACCGCATGCTCGGTCAGCGCTTCGAGATCTTCGGATCGCAGTTCCCGGCCTGGGACCGACAGCTGGCCCCAGCCGGAGAGCGTCGACAGCGGGGCAGGCGACTGCTGTGGGTTGGCCGACAACGGGTCAGTATAGCAAGCCGATCTCGAGCGACCGGTTGCGGCGCTCAAGATCGCGGGGATTTGGCGCCAATTTCGCTTGACCGGCGGATCCGTCGCCCCTAAGATTTCAGGGCTGTCCAAACTGAGATCGAGTCTCGCCGGGCGGCGCACAGGGCCAGGGAGACGCTGATTGATGCACTCGGACGTGCTGCGCGCGATCAACGTACAAATCAATTCGGAGTTCAACGCCTGGTATCAGTACCTGGCGATGGCGGCCTTCTGTGAGCGCGAGAAGTTTACCGGCGCGGCCCGCTGGCTGCAGCAGCAGAGCGTCGAGGAGTACGAGCACGGCATGAAGCTGTACAACTTCGTGCTCAAGCGCAACGGCATCGTCGAGCTCGCGACCATCGATCAGCCGATTCGCGAATTCGATTCGTTCGGCGAAGTCTTCGAGCGCGCCCTCCAGCAGGAAATGCGCGTCACCGAGCAGATCAATTCGCTCTACGAGCTGTGCTTCAAGTCCAAAGCCTTCGCCGAGATGACCGAGCTTCAGTGGTTCCTGACCGAACAGGTCGAAGAAGAAAAAACCGCGCGCGAGTGGGTCGCCAAATTTCAGCTGGTAGGCGATGATCCGGGCTCGCTGCTCGATCTCGATCGCGAGCTCGGCAGCCGCGGCGCTCGCTGACACACTGCAGAGGACAGCATAACGATGGGTGGTATGTACAGCAGTCTTGCCGCATGGATCAACGCTCACGCGCTGTTCCCGTCCCTTCCCGTCTGGGGCTACGCACTCATTACGCTGCTCGACACGCACATGACGACGACGTGCGTGACGCTGTATCTGCACCGGAACCAGACGCATCGGGCGATTGTGTTTCACCCGATCGTCGAGCACTTCATGCGCTTCTGGCTCTGGGCGCGAACGGCCATGCCGACCCGCGAGTGGGTGGCCGTGCACCGCTGCCATCACGCCAACGTCGACGGTCCGGAAGATCCCCACAGCCCGATCGTGTACGGCATCTGGCGCGTCGTGTTGCTCGGCGTCGGCTTGTATCACACGGCCAAGAACAACAAGGCGCTGATCGAGCAGTACGGCAAGGGCACGCCCGACGACTTCATCGAGCGCACGCTCTACACCCCGCTCAGTCTGCTGGGGCCGACGCTGACCCTCGTCACCAACCTGTGGCTGTTCGGCATGGCGGGCCTGGTGATGTGGCTCGTCGAAATGTCGTGGATTCCGTTCTTTGCCGCGGGGATCGTCAACGGGCTCGGCCACTGGTGGGGGTACCGCAACTTCAACACCCCGGACAAGTCCACCAACCTCAAAGGGCGGTACTGGTCGCTGCTGACCGCCGGCGAGGCGCTGCACAACAACCACCATCACATCCAGAACGCGCCGCGCTTCGCGATGCGCCGTGGCGAACTGGACCCGGGCTACTGGTACTTCCGCATCCTCAAGGCGTTCGGCCTCGCGGCCACGCGCGACGAGGCGATGCGCTCCGCCGCGTAAAGCGGTCTCGTTGAAACGGTGCGGGGTGCGCGGTGCACAGTGCACGGTGCTAGTGCCCGGTGCAAGGTGCGCAGTGCCGGGTGCAGCGCGCGGTCTTGGTTTCCATACCACCGCGCGCTGGCGCGCTGCGACCGCCGATCAAGGGGAGAACGGCTGCGCGCCGCACCACGCACTGATCACCTCGCACGCGGCACCAGCACCGTGCACCGTGCGCCGCGCACTTCGCACCGTCATCCGTGATCGCCCCTACTGGATCTGAATCGTGACGGTGCCCTTCAGGTTGTTGTTTTCCGGATAGAGATGATCGTGGAAACGGCAGGTCCGGATGTCGACGAGGTTGGTCGTCTGACGGCTCTGGCCAGGCGACAGCCGGCCCACGGAATCGAACTCCGGACACTCGTTGTGCTCGGGATGCGGGTCCGAGAACATTTCGTGGACGATGCCGTCGTTGTTGACGAAGGTGACCTGCGTCCCGCGGGCGACGATGATGTTGCGCGGGCTGGCGCCGCTCGAGGTCACGGTGATGACGGTACCCGCGGCCGGCGGGTCGTTGGTGGGCGCTGGCGTCGAATCGCCTGAACAGGCGGCCGCCGTCAGCACCGCAATCGCACACCCTACCCGCCATCCCATTTGCATCGTCATGATGTCTTAGACCCGTTCGAGCCGTCCGGCGTCACAGGCTGCTCCGGTAGGGACAGGCTTCAGCCTGTCCTTCAATCGATCCGGTACTTGGCCAGATAGTACGACAGCGCCCGCTGGCTGATCCCCATCTGTTCGGCGGCGTCCTTCTTGACGCCGCGGGACGCTTCGAGCGCCCGCCGGATCGTTTCCTTCTCGACCCACTCGATATTTTGACGGAGTTTGAGCGACGGCAGTCCGCTCGACGGCGCGGGCGCCGAACCCAGGACCGAGATGTCGCGCACGGTGATGGCCGGTCCGGTGGCGAGCACGACCGCCCGTTCGACGATGTTCTCGAGTTCACGGACGTTGCCGGGCCAGTCGTACTGCTGCAGCGCCGTCAACACCGCATCGTCGACACGGTCGATCCGGCGGCCGGTCCGCTGGGCGTGCTTCCTGACGAAGTGGTCGACGAGCGGCGGGATGTCCTCCCGCCGTTCGCGCAGCGGCGGCAACTGCACCGGAATCACATTCAGCCGGTAGAAGAGATCTTCCTGGAACTTGCCGTCGGTGACGAGTTGCCGGAGGTCGCGGTTGGTGGCGGCGATCACCCGCAGGTCGACTTTTTCGCTGCGTTCTGAACCGAGCGGCTCGAACTCGCGCTCCTGGAGCACGCGCAGCAGCTTGGGCTGCAGCATCAGGCTCATTGTCCCGATTTCGTCGAGGAAGATCGTGCCGCCGTCGGCGAGCGCGAACTTGCCTTTCTTGGTCGTCGCTGCGCCGGTGAACGCGCCGCGGACGTGTCCGAAGAGCTCGGACTCGAGCAGCGACTCGGGAATGGCCGCGCAATTGACCTTGATGAGCGGCATGTCGCGCTGCGCGCTGCGGTCGTGGATCGCGCGGGCGACGAGCTCCTTGCCGGTGCCGGTCTCGCCGGTGATCAGCACGGTGCTCTTGGTTTCG
>CAZOAZ010000065.1:0-30702 GCA_964577955.1 uncultured Bifidobacterium sp.
TCCAGGATCTCTTCAACTACGACTTCCGCCGCACCGAGATGTGCATCATCCCGTATGCCACGCAGCAGGGTGAAATCTCCTTCTGCGCCTACAACACCGGCATCGGCTGGCGCAACATCATCGAGAAGATGCACATGACGGCGACGCTCACCAAGTGGTACGAGGAGCACGGCCGCCACGAGATCTTCGCCGGCAACAAGGCCGTGCCGCTCAACTCGACGGCACACTCGCTGAAGTTGAACGAGGAGGCGGTCCGCGCCGGCGCGCAGACCGATCTCGACGAACTCGGCATCGCCAAGAACGCGCGGGAAGAAAAGCTCCAGGCGCGCCAGAAGGACCACGACCCGAAGTACCACGAGGAAATGGCCAAGCTCTACGCACAGCACGTCCTCAAGGAACAGCCGACGCTGCAGATCCAGGGGCTCGGCGGCAAGAAGAAGCAGGGCGTCCAGCCGGTGCTCCACAAGCCCCAGGTCTAGCAAGAATTGACAATTCTCAATTGAGAATTGTTAATTCGTACGAAACTGAAAGGCCGGCGCCGCAAGGCGGCCGGCCTTTTTCTTTGTTGCCCGCCCCACCGGCCCTGCCTGCCCCGCCAGCCCAGTATGATCAGCGCATGGACAAGACCCTGATCTTCGCTGGCGCGCTCCTCGGTGGCGTCGGCGTCGGCCTTGGCGCCTTCGGCGCCCACGGGCTGCGCGGACGGTTGTCACCGGAAATGCTCGCCGTGTTCGAAACCGGCGTGCGGTACCACATGTATCACGCGCTGGCGATTCTGCTGACGGCGGTGCTAATGTCGCGGTTGGAGGGTCGCGCGATCGCGACCGCCGGCTGGGCGTTCACGATCGGCATCTTTCTCTTTTCGGGAAGTCTCTACGCGCTCGCGTTGACCGGTATCACCACACTGGGCGCGATCACACCGCTCGGCGGCGTCGCATTTCTCGTGGGCTGGATCAGTCTCGCCGTCGCGGCGTTCTGAGACAACGGTGCGGAGTGCGCAGTGCACCGTGCCTGGTGCCGGTGCACCGTGCCCGGTGCGTGGTGCGCCGTGCGTGCTAAATCGCGCGCGTGTCTTCATCCACGCGCGATTCGCACGCACCGCGCACTTTTTCACCGCGCACCCCAGCACCTGCACGGTGCACCGTGCACCAGCCACCGCGCACGGACCAAGGAGTCAAGAGATGCCGGCGATCAGCGCCCTGGATTCGTCGCGGGCGGCGCGGTCCCGCGGGCGGGCGGCCGGGCCGGGGTTGCCGGTCGCGCGGCTGGCGCGCGGCGGGCCGGCGGCGGCGGACGGTATTCCACCATTACGTTGCTGATGATGGCGATCGGACGGCCGGCGGACGTGTACGTCGCCTGACCATCGGCGCGCTCGACCAGCAGCTTCTCGCCGAGGATGCTGATCTGATTCTCTTCCTCGGGAATCGTGAGGGTGATCGATTCGATTCCGGTGGGCGCGACGGCCTTCAACCCGGACGGCCCGGCGCCGCCGCCGATGCGATCCAGAAGATCCGCGGTCGTCCGAAATTCGCTCTGCACGGCGGCGCGGCTGATGAGCGTGTTGTCCATCGTCAGCGCGCCGACCGCAGCGGTGTAGCGCGAGAAGGCGGTGCGCTTGTCCTTGAGCTGCTCCTCGGAATACGTGTGACGGTTGTGGAGATCGAAGGTCAGTGTGACGGTGCCCTTGTGCGGCGGAATCGTGATCAGAATCCCCGCGGACGGATCGCGGCCGGTCAACACGTCGCAGAACGTCCGGTTCGTCGTCACGCCAATGCCGAGCGGCGCCGGACACGAGACTTCAGCGTTTTCCTTGGTGGGCGGCGGGGTCGGCGCGGGACGCGCGGGAGCACGCCGCGTCTGTCCCATGAGCGATGCAGACGCCACCATCAGTGAGAGGCTCAGCAATAAAACCCGGACAGACATACGAACAGTATAGTACGCCTCTCGCCTAAACGGACACGCCCTGTCTCACCGACCGAGCCAGACCACGCCGACCAAAATCGTGATCACACTGAGCGGAATGCCGAGCTTGGCGTACTCCCAGAAGCTGATGGTCACGCCGCGGCGGCGGGCGCCTTCCACGACAATCAGATTCGCAATCGAGCCAAGGATCGTCAGATTGCCGGCGAGCGTGCTCGACATCGCCAGCGCCAGCCACGAGGTTTCCGGATCCGGCAACTGCGGTACGACACGCGCCAGCAACAGCACCGCGGGGACATTGCTGATCACGTTCGCCAACACCGCCGTCGTCGCGCTGAGGCCGGCGACCGTGGCAATGCCCAGCGGCCTCAGGACCGCGAACATCCGCTCATCGAGCCCGGCGCGCGTGCCGGCGCCGACCACGACGAACAGTCCGACGAACAGCATCAGCAGTTCCCAGTCGATCGCCGCATACACCTTCCGCGGCCGGATGTGCCCGGCGATCATCAGCGCGCCGGCTCCGGCGGCGGCCACGATCGCACTGTCCCAGCCGGCAAAGAATCCGCCGACGACACCGGCAGTGACGATCGACGTTTTCCAGAGCAGGACGCGGTGCACCGGACGCGGCCGCACGACTGCCGCCGGCGCCTGACGCGCCGTGAGCGTGCGGCGGAAGAAGAACCAGATCATCGCGACCGTCACGAGCATTCCGACCAGTGAGACCGGGCCCAACACCGCCAGGAAGTGGCGAAACGAGATCCCCGACACACTGCCGATCAGAATGTTCTGCGGATTGCCGGTGATGGTCGCCGCGCTGCCGATGTTCGACGCGGTCGCGAGGGCCAGGAGATACGGCAAGGGCGGCAGCCGCCTGGCCGTGACCACGTCGATGACGATCGGCGTGAAGACGAGGCAGATGGTGTCATTGACGAAGAGCGCCGACAGCCATCCGGAAACGAACACCAGCGTCAGCAGCAGCATGAACGGGTCCGAGACGCGGACGCTGACCACGCGCGCCAGCGCCGCGAGACCGCCGGCGAGCCGGAGGTGGGCGACGATGACCATCATGCTGAAGAGCAGCACCAGCGTGCGCACATCGACCGACCGCACCGCGTCGTCGAGACCGATCGCACCGGTCACGACCATGAGGATGGCGCCGATGATCGCCGCGCCGGTCCGGTCGATGCGGACGCCAGGCATCCGGCCGGCCGCGACCACCGCGTAGGTCGCAACGAAGATGACGGCGGTCAGCACGGCCGGGGGCTAATCGTCGGGGACGCACGCCTGGGCCGCGACGCTCAAATCGCGGTAGCCCGAGATCCCGCTGCGCAGCTTGATCAGTTCGAGGAATTCCATGCGCGTCCTCGCGTTGTTGCGGAACGCTCCGAGCATGGCGCTGGTGACGGCGAACGAGTTCTGCTTCTGGACGCCGCGCATCGACATGCAGAGATGCGTACCTTCGGCGACGACCGCGACGCCAAGCGGCTTGATGGTGTCCTGAATGGTCTCGGCGATCTGAATCGTGAGCCGCTCCTGGAGCTGAAGACGCCGGGCAAAGACTTCGACGAGACGCGGAATCTTGCTCAGGCCGATCACCTTATTGCTGGGGATGTACGCGATGTGGCACTTGCCGAAGAACGGGAGCAGATGGTGCTCGCACAGACTGTAGAAGTCGATGTCCTTGACGATCACCATCTCGCTATAATCCACGGAGAACAGCGCGTTGTTGAGCACCTCATCGATGTTCGCCGCGTATCCGCTGGTGAGAAACCGCAACGCCTTGTCGACGCGCTCGGGCGTCTTGACGAGCCCCTCGCGATCGGCGTCCTCGCCCAGCTCCTTCAGCAACTGTCTGATCAACTGCTGCATCTTCGTATTCTATATCTCGCTCTCCGGCCTCACCGCGCACGCCCAGACCGCCGATGCGCTGTATGCGAACCGCACCGACATCGCCAGCGCGCGGCGCGCCGCCGAGCTCTGGAGCGACGCGCTCAAGCGGGATCCGCGCGACTTCGACGCGGCGTGGAAGCTCGCGCGGGTGTGCTACTGGATGGGCAGTCAGGGGCCACAGGCCGAGCGCCGCGCGTTCCTCGAGCGCGGCATCGAAGCCGGTCGACAGGCCGTCACGATGGCGAGCAACCGTCCCGAAGGGCATTTCTGGATCGCCGCCAACATGGGCACGCTGGCCGAGTCGTTCGGGCTCCGCGCGGGACTGAAGTACCGCGGGCCGGTGAAGGAAGAACTCGAAACGGTGTTGCGCCTCGATCCGTCATTCATGGCCGGCTCGGCGGATCGCGTGTTAGGGCGCTGGTACTTCAAGGTGCCAGGACTCTTCGGCGGCAGCAACAAGAAGTCGGAAGAGCATCTGCGCAAATCGCTCACGTATGACCCGTTAAGCACGGTGAGTCATTTCTTCCTCGCTGAACTGCTCCTGGATACCGGCCGGCGGGCCGAAGCGCGGGCCGAACTGCAGCGTGTCCTGGACGCGCCGCTCAGCGCCCAGTGGGCGCCTGAGGATCGCGGCTACAAGGAGAAGGCTCGGGCACTCCTGGATAGCCTGAAGTAGGCCAAAACCCTTTTTTGCGTAAACCTTCAAGAAGCGGGGCCGATTGGCTCTGTGAGACGTCCAATCTCACAAAGGCCCGACGGAGTGTCCACATGACTCGTCGGTTCCGCTTCGGAGCTGCGGCGCGAGGCCGCAACACCGCAGAATCAGGCCGATGAGAGTGGCACGATTCCTGAAGGTCTTTGGGTTGTCCGCTGGAGGCGGACTACGATGCTGACCACCGCCGCCACTTCGCCGCTCAGAGAAGAGCCCCGTGGTGTCCTCACGCCGCTGGGGATTGGTGCGCAGACAGTGGTAATCGTCAACGGCACGCCGGAGGTTCTGGCCAGCATCGAGAACGCCGTCGAGGCCGGCCGCTACGGCGTCGTCTTCATCGAGTCGGCGGAGCACGCTTACTCGCAAATCAAGAAGGTCCAGCCGAACCTGGTGATCCTCTGCGTCCGTCTGCACGAGATGAAAGGGTTCCACGTTCTCTCGATGCTCAAGATGGACGAAGCGACGCGCGCCATTCCCGTCGTCACCTACGCCGCGGAAGAACATCAGGCCGCAGAGCCGGAGCCGGAAACCGGCGACGAAACCGAGGCTGAGGATGTGGACGTGCCGATCTTCGAGCGCGGCCACGCCGAGCTGATGAATTGAGGGCGTCTCCTGCTTCCGCACGACACGCCCGCAACGTCCGCAACGGCTGGAGAGCCGCTCGATAGACGCGAGTCTGAACGCCTCGCGATCCTCGGCGAGCTCACCGCGGAAATTCAGGTCTTCCAGCACATGACGGTCAAGGACGTCGCGCCCGACGGCGTCCAGGTGGAAACGCTGTTTCCGCTGCACGTCGACTCGGTCCACGAGTTCCGGCTGGTCCTTGATCAGCCGGTGGTCCTGCGCGGACGCGTCGCGCACTGCGGCATCATCGACGTGAACCAGGATCTGCTGCGCTACCGTTCCGGCCTGCACTTCGTCGACGTCCCGGCGCACGTACGGCACGCCATCGACGCGTTCATTGACGCGAAGATCGCGGCCCGCCGTCGCCGTGTCTAGGTGCGGCTTCCGCCGGTCCCGCACTGAACTGATTGACAGGTAAACGCCGACGCGGACGCGTCAGCGAATCTTCAGGTGCTGCAGGTAGTCGCCTGACTCGATGCGCTCGGCGCGGCCGAGCGGCGCGTTGTAGAAGTACACCCATGCGCTGGCGACCCGTCCGTCGTTCAGCGTCACCGGAATTTCCGCGCGCGTGTAGAGGCTGGCGTCCGGCTCGTCTTCGCTGTAGCCCTCGATCTCGTCGAGCGTCGACAACACCGACTCAGCATCCAGCATCTGGTGCACTTCACCCCAGACCTGGGTGTCCATGGCCGGTACTGCGGCTGGATAGATGCCGAGATCGAAGAGCGCTGCCTGAATCGAGGCCCGACCGATCGGGCGCAGCGCGTGATCGAGCCGCGCGCGTCCGGGACGCCTGAACCCGCTCATGAGCGTGCCGTAGAAGAAGACCAGGTCGGTCATGATTCGGCGCTGTTGTACCCGGATACGGCAGCCCGATTCGTTCCGTTTACGACGGTGTCTAAGGGGCAAAAACACAAGATCCCGGCCGATTTCGGCCGGGATCTTGGCGGTTCTTGAATTGAGGGATTAGAACGGCGGTTCTACCGTGCGGGCTGGGCACCCCGGCCGATGAACGCACCACTCAGGGCGTCGAACATCTCGCCCGGCAGATCGAAGGACAGAGCTACGGTCTGCCCGGTGCCACCAAGGGCCAGCGAGGAAATCGCGGTTTGTACTTCCGGACGCGAAGACGCCTGAAGCTTGGCGAGCGCGACGATGCCGCGGACGACGTCGCGGAGATTGTTGGCTGCCGCTTCGTCTTTCGCGTGGGCGCGCACAACACCCTGAACGCCGGTCCCCACCTTGACGCTGGCTGATACCCACGTCAGCGCCGGCAACCCCTGGCTGATTTGGGCGGGTAGCTGCGCCTGATTGGTCAGCGTGTCGAACCTCCCCACGGCCCAGGCATTGGCGGAGTCGAGGTCTGCGACAAGGCTCATCAATTCAGTATTCGAGGTCATGTTGGCGCCACTGCCACTCTGGCGGTCGATGGCTGCCTTGATGAGGTTCGTTGTACCGATGGACGCGAAACCTGGCTGGAGGAATGCGAGGGAAATACCGGGGGCGTTCTTTTCGATCGGGGCAATGATGACTCGTTTGCCCTTGTACTGCTCGACCTGCGCCCCATGCTCGCGCATGAGGGCTTCGATTTTCGACTCGTTGAAGCGGCCGCGCGCGAGCAGGAGCGCCGACCCCTGCACGGGATTGCTGCCAGTACCGCCTGCCAGCGTCGGCGAGATCGCGGCAACGACGCGATCGATATCGGTTTCGATGTTGATGCCGGTCTGGCTTTCGAACTCGCGCTGACCGTCTTCCTTCATCGGAAACAGTGTCCGGGCCTTCTGGCGGAGCGGCGAGGCCATGATCTCGCGCACGTCGGCATACGCCACGAGCGAGGCGTCCGACGGAACCAGCTGGAATTCTTCGAGAGTGTTTGCGCCGGCAAAGGCGCTCGTCGGGAATCCGACGTAGTAGGCGAGAAGACCGGTGCCGAGACCGACCGTGAGCACCAGGAGCGACGTGATCGCGAAGTAACGGGTCTTCGAATGCATATCTTTCGCCCTCTGGCCCTTATACGAATGGGCCGCAATCACTGTTCCAGCACGTACTCTTTCGACTCGACCGTCCGGCTCGCCAGCCAGAGGCTGCCCAGGGTAATCACCGCCAATGCCGTCAGGCTGCTGGCAACCGTGGGCACCTCGCGGAAAACCTGCAGCAACGCCGAGACCGCCGAGTCGTCCGGCATGGCGTGGGGGACCAGCCCCTGTAGATAGTAGGCGACTGTCGCCCGCTTCAGATAGCCCGGAAACAGCATCACCCCGGGTTCCCAGCCAAAGACGAAGACCAGGCCGACGACGAGGGGCCGTTTCTGCAGGGCGCCGACCAGCGAGAACAGGGCGCCGTAGGCAGCCAGCCCCAGGGCCAGCAACCCCAGGTCAGTCGCCAGCCCCGGAAACTCGCGCCCGATGCTGCCACCCCCCAGGGGGATGATCAAAAAGAAGATCAGCATGACGGCCGGCAGCACCAGGAGCACGGTGCAGGCGAGGTAGGCCAGGTACTTCCCGATGAGGATGGACGCTCTCGGAATGGGCCTGATGAAGAGGTACGTGATCGTCTTGTCGTCGACTTCGTCCGCAATCAGGGCGGTGCCATAGAAGGCCCCAAGGACCGGCACCACGAAGCGGATGAAGAGCAGCCAGATCATCATGCCGAAGATGACCGGCCCGCTCACTTCGGCGCCGTTGATCGAGAGACGCCAGAGGCTGCTGGTTTCCCGGACGAGACGAACCAGGGCCGCGAGCAGCACGGGACCGCCGACGAGAAGCGCCAGGAACACGGAGCGGCGCGACCACAACAGCTGCCCGAGCGACAGCTCGAAGATCCGTCGGGACGAGGCGAGGAGCGTCGGACGCGAGACGGAAGACGAGGCCATCATTTCACCAGGTACTGGAATACGGCCTGGAGGTTGTCGTCGGGCGAGGTGACCTCGTGGATCTCGCCGCAGACGCCAGTGGCGGCGATCTCGGTCAGCCGGGCGTAGAACGCGTCCGGCCGCGCGGTCTGCAGCACGACGACACCCTCTTCGAACTTCATGTTGAGCACGTGGTCTTCGCCGATGAACTCGCGCGCGAGTTCGCGCGGCCGCTGTGCTTTCACCCGCACCATGTGCGGATGCTCGTCAATCAGATCCCGGATCTGATGCACGTCGCCCTCGGCGAGAATCCGGCCCTGATTGATGAGCAGGATATTCGCGGTCATCGACTCGATTTCGTGCAGGATGTGGCTCGAGACGACGACGCTGCGTCCGTTTCGACCCCATTCTTTGATGAGCCGGATCGTCTTGCGACGGGCCAGCGGATCCATTCCCGAAAGCGGCTCGTCCAGGATCAGGAGCTCCGGATCGTGCGCGAGCGCCTGCGCCATCTTGACCCGCTGCCGCATGCCTTTGCTGTAGGCGCCAATCTTCTTGTTGGCCGCATCGGACAAGTCGACCAGCTCCAGCGCACTGCGCGCCTGCGCGATCGCCTGGCTCTCGCTCACGCCATTCAGCCCGACCAGCGCCGACACCCACTCGAGACCGGTCATGCGTTCGTAGAACGCGTCCTGCTCGGGACAGAATCCCAGCCGGAAGTACTGCTTGGGATTCCTCCAGATCGGTTCGCCGAGCACGGTGATCGTGCCTTTGCTCGGCGGCAACTGACCGGTGATGAGTTTCATGAAGGTCGACTTGCCGGCGCCGTTCGGTCCGAGGAGTCCGGTCACTCCCGGCGGGACCTGCAGCGTGACGTCGTTCAGCCCGATGACCTGGCCGTACCATTTCGACAGGTGATCGGCGGCGATGATGCTCACGTCACCACCTCGATCCCCTGCACGCGCCGGCGCAGAATCCAGAGCGAGGCGATCACCAGCAGGACGATCACGCCGAGCGCGACGGGCACCGGCATCTGGAAGCGGAGCGGCAGCCGGAACAGGAAGTCGCCAATCTGCGCGAGGTCGGCGACCGTCGACACAAACGCGACGCGCGTGTCGCGCGTGAGCGCGAACAGCACGCCGTACATCGCCTGCGAGAAGAAGATCAGCCCCGCATACAGCACGCCGACATAGCGGCTGCTGCGCGACAGCGAGGACAGTGCCAGCATGATCAGGCCGACCGACGCGACCTGGATGGCCGAAAACACCGTGATCGCCGGGACCAGCACCAGATTGTTCGTGAAGAATTCGAAGCTGCCTGACAGCAGGATCTGTGTGAACACCAGCAGAATCCCCGGCACCCAGGTCACGAACAACAGGAAGGCTGCGAGGATCGCGAACTTGCCGGCGACATAGTCGAGGCGCGTGAGCGGCTTCGACAGATAGATCTGCAGGGCGTTCGCCCGCCGGTCGTTGGCGATCAACCCCGCCCCGGCGTACACGGTGATGAAGAACAGCCAGACTTCCTGCTGCTCCAGAAACTGCCGGTACATCCGGACGTTCGGCGCGAGCACCGTCGCCTGCGGCAGATTGATGGAGAGATAGAGCTGGACGACGCGGACCACGAAGGGGACCCACGACATCAACAGCAGCGCGATGAAGGCGCGTTTCCCAAGCATGGTGCGGATGCCAGCCTGGGCGATGACCGACCAGCCGTGGCCCACGGGCCGGCGGACGCCGCCGTAACGCCGATACCCTTGATCGTGAATCGGCATCAGGCGTCTCCCACGGCGCGGGCGAACACGTCTTCGAGGGTGGCAACGCTCGGCCGCAGGTGCCGGACCTGGACGCCGGCCTCGGCCGCGTGAGTAAACAGCAGGCGGGCCCCGCCGCCGCCCGGGACGAAGACCCGCATCACGTCTTCTTCCGTCTCATGGACCTCGAGCCCAGCCTCGCGCAACCGCTCGACGAAGACGTCCAGTCCGTTTGGCGTCTTGACGCGGAACTCGAAGAACTGACCGCGCTCCTGCTTCAGTGCCTCGATCGGCCCGGCGACGACCACGCGGCCCTTGTCCATCACGACCACATCGGTGCAGGTGAACTCGATGTCGGGCAAGAGGTGCGACGAGACGATGACGTTCACGCCCTTGTTCCTGGCCAGGTCGCGCACCAGTTCGAGCATCTCGTCGCGCCCCTTGGGATCCATCCCGTTGGTCGGCTCGTCGAGGAGCAGCAAATCGGGATCGTGGACCAGCGCCTGCGCCAGCTTGATCCGCTGCTTCATGCCGGTCGAGTACGTCTCGATGTTCCGGTAGCGCGCCTCGCCAAGCCCGACGTAGAACAGCACTTCGTGGGCCCGCTGCATCGCATCGGCGCGCGGCAGGCCGGCCAGTTCGCCGCAATAGGCGACGAAGCTCACGGCGTTCATCCCCGGAATATGGGAGTCGTTCTCCGGCATGTAGCCGACGTGGGCGCGAATCTCGAGCGCCGCCTTCGCGACATCGCGGCCGAGCACCGTCATCCGCCCCTCACCCGGCGTCACGAAGCCGAGCAGCGATTTGATCATCGTGCTCTTGCCGGCGCCGTTCGGCCCCAGCAGGCCGACCGCCCCGGCCGCGAAATGGGTCGTGACGTTGTGCAGCGCCCGCTGCTTCCCGTAGATGACGGTTACCTCTTCGAGAGTGACCACCGGCGGCTGCGGCTCAGGCATGTCGTCAGGTCAGATATACGACGGAAGAAATGAGAAAGGTCCGGATGGGCTGCGCCGAACCCGCTACAACGTGCCGCGCAGGCCCAGCGCTTCGGCCTCGTCGCGCATGAAGTGAATCACGTTGCCGATGTGCGCGTCGAGCGGCAGGTCGAGCAGCGCGGCACCGGCCCGCAAATCGTCGCGGCTGACGCCGCGGGCAAACGCCTTGTCCTTCATCCGCTTCATGACCGACGCGGCCTCCAGGTCGAGAATGCTGCGGCTCGGACGGACCAGCGAGGCCGCGGTGACGAAGCCGGCCAACTCGTCGCACGCAAAAAGCGTCTTCTCGAGCCGCGACTCGCGCGGCACGCCGCTGTAATCGGCGTGCGACAGAATCGCGCGGATCAGCCACTCCGGATAGCCGCGTTCGCGGAGAATCTCGCTGCCGCGGAACGGATGATCCTCCTGGCTCGGCCAGCGCTCGTAGTCGAAGTCGTGCAGCAGCGCGGTGACGCCCCAGGCGGTTTCGTCTTCGCCGAAACGGCGCGCGTAACCGCGAACCGCCGCTTCGACGCCGAGGGCGTGCTTCAGGAGGCTCTCACTCTTCGTGTACTCCGTCAGGAGGTCCCAGGCGCCGTCTCTCGTCAGAGTCATGACACGTGCGGTCCGTCGTGTGCGACCATAGGCGAACGCTCACGGCATCTTAGTGCAGGTCGAGGAGGACAGGTTGGCCGGACCCGTACAGCACCCCCGCACCGCCGCAGCGGACATGCCGCTCGACACCGAATTCACGCGCGGGCTCGGCCTCTACGACTCGACGATGGTCGTGGTCGGCTCGATGATCGGTTCCGGAATTTTTCTGGTGTCGGCCGACATGGCGCGCACCATCGGCAGTCCGGGGTGGCTCCTCGTCGCCTGGGCGCTCGCCGGCGCCCTCACCATCGTCGGCGCGCTGTCCTACGGCGAACTTGCCGCGATGATGCCGCGGGCCGGGGGCCAGTACGTGTACTTGCGCGAGGCGTTCTCGCCGCTCTGGGGTTTCCTCTATGGCTGGACGCTGTTTCTCGTGATCCAGACCGGCACGATCGCAGCGGTCGCGGTCGGCTTCGCGCGCTACTTCGGCGCGCTGGTGCCGTGGATCGCCGACGACCACTATCTGATCGCGCCGCTCCACCTGAGCACCGGCTACGCGCTCTCGCTGTCGACCACGCAGCTCGTCGGCATCGCGCTGATCGCGCTCCTGACCTGGACCAATACCCGCGGCCTCGAGTACGGGCGGATCATTCAGAACGTCTTCACCACGGCCAAGAGCGGTGCGCTCGCCGCCCTGATTCTGCTCGGACTCTTTGTCGGCTGGAACGCCACGGCGGTCGGCGACAACTTCGGCAACCTGTGGTCGGTCCGCGATCCGGTGCCGGTCGTCCCAGGCCTGTCGGCGCTGACCGGATTCGGGTTGCTCGTGGCCATCTGCGTGTCGCAGACCGGATCGCTCTTCTCCGCCGACGCCTGGAACAACATCACGTTCACGGCCGGCGAAGTGAAGGAACCGCGCCGCAACATTCCCCTGTCGCTGGCGCTCGGCACGACAACGGTCATCGGCCTGTACCTGCTCGCCAACGTGGCCTACATGGTGACGCTGACCTTTGCCGGCATTCAGCACGCGCCGTCGGATCGCGTCGCCACCGCCACGCTCAACGCGATCTTCCCCGGCGCCGGCACGACGCTGATGGCGATCGCCATCATGGTCTCGACCTTCGGCTGCAACAACGGCCTGATCCTGGCGGGCGCGCGGGCCTACTACGCGATGGCGAAGGATGGACTCTTCTTTCGTGGCGCGGGTGAACTGAACGGCGCGAAAGTCCCAGCGTGGGGATTGATGCTGCAGGGCGTCTGGTCGGCGCTCCTCGTGCTGCCGCGGACCTACGATCCTGCGACGCGGGCGTACGGGAACCTTTACAGCAACCTGCTCGACTACGTCATCTCCGCGGCGCTCATCTTCTACATCCTGACGATCGCGGGTATTTTCCGCCTGCGCCGCACGCGCCCCGAAGTCAACCGGCCGTACCGGGCCTTCGGCTACCCGCTCGTCCCCGCTCTCTACATCGTCGGCGCCGCCGGCATTCTGCTGATGCTGTTCGTCTACCGGACGTCGACGACGTGGCCGGGCCTCATCATCGTGCTGCTGGGCGTCCCGGTGTATTTCGCGTGGCGGAAGTAGAGGAAGAAAACTTCAACCACTGAGGACACAGAGTTCACAGAGAGTCGACGCGGCGGGCCTGCGAAGCAGGCGCTTCACTCGGTCGTCTCGCCGCCGTACGAACGACTGTTCATAGCGCCCTGATGGTCGTTCGTACGGTGGCGAGACAACCGAGTAGCGCCGCTATGCGGCGCCGCGTCGACTGCGATGCGACTCGGTGTTCTCTGTGAACTCTGTGGTTGAGAGTTTCGACAGGATCAGGCCCCACGCTGACGGCGCGCGATGACCTTGGCGCCGCGCGTTTTCACCTGGACTCTGATCGAGTGGAGCTCCCGCGGCTTCCCCTCGCCCGGCCAGTATCCCGCCATGTAGTAGTTGTTGGCGTGCTGCAGAATCCGATCGATGGCCGGGCCGACGTCGTAGTTCGTCGAAAACACTTCGCCGCCGGTAAAGTCCGGGACGCCGCCGCCGCGGAGGTTGATCCGCGCCGGCACGATGGTGAAGACGGAGACGTTGGCTTTTGCGCTGGCCGCGAGCAGTTCGACCCAGTTCGGCCAGATCTTGCGTGGCGCGATCCGCGTCGGTTCCGCCGGATTGCACATGACCGGTGACCCGATGCAAACGATCACCTTGCGACGCCCCTCGAGCGATTCGAGCTGCCGGGCGATGTTGCCGAAGCGTTCGAAAGCTTGTTCGATCGAGAGACCTTCCGAGTACGGGCGCGCGCCGGCGCGGTATTCCGCGATACGCGCTTCGGCCAGCCGCCGATCGCCGAACGGTTCGTCGCCGGTATTGTGCAGCCGCACCACCGCCACCTCATCGCGCGAGGGAATGCTGTTCAGCAGCGCCGTCGCGACGGCCTGAATCGCCCGGCTGCCCGCCGGCGGAATTGCGATATCGTCGAGCAGCATCACCACAGTGCGGCGGCTCTGGTCGGGATCGCTGCGGTCCGGCGACACTTCCGTGAAGGTCGTAATCTCGACGGGCTTGCCGTCTTCCTTGATGACGAAGTCGCCCTGCGACAACCCTCGAACCGGATGCCCTTGCTTGTCGATGACCGAGATGTCGAGCTCGACGAGATCGACGCTCGCGATCGGCTGATTGCGTTGCGCGGACACCCACGTCCCGAGCGCCAGACAGGCCACCAACGTCAGGCCGCGCGCGCCGGTCATCCAAGGCTCCCAATCGGCGCCGCGGCCGAGAGCGTCACGGCCTTCTGGATCACCGCACGCGCTTGCGCGGTCAGGCGGAACGGCCCGAGATCGTGGACCGGCGCCCAGCAAATCTCCGCCGCATCGGAACCCGAGAGCAACTCGCCGCCCGCGACACGGCACAAGTAGTCGACGACGACAAAGTGGTATTCGATGCGCCCATCGGCGCCGCGATGCACGCGGTCCACGACTTCGACGACCGGGCCCGCGTGGACGGTGAGACCGGTCTCTTCGAGGAGTTCGCGCTCGAGCGCCGCGACCAGTGTTTCGCCGAGCTCCACCGCGCCGCCCGGGAGGCTCCACTCGCCCTTCATCGGTTCATGCCCGCGGCGTACCAGGACGACCTGATCGCGATCGAGCACGACCGCGCCCACGCCGACCACCGGACGATCGGGAAAGCGGCGCATCACTTCTTCTCCGCGTCCCGGACGCCCATCACCTTGACGACGACTCGCTTGCGGCGCTGCCCGTCGAACTCGGCGTAGAACACCTGCTCCCACGGACCGAGATCGAGGCGACCGTCGGTGACCGGCAGGATGACCTGGTGGCCCATGATGGTGCGCTTCAAATGCGCGTCGGCATTGTCTTCCCCCGTCTGATGGTGACGGTACGGCAAGCCGGCGGGCGCCAGCTTCTCGAGCCAGACCTGAAAGTCTTCGATCAGTCCGTTTTCCCAGTCGTTCACATAGACGCCGGCCGTGATGTGCATCGCCGAGACCAGCACCATCCCCTCGCGAACGCCGCTGGCGTTGACGATGTTCGCGATCTGATCGGTGATCCGGATGAACTCCTGCCGTTCGCTGGTCTGAAACCACAGATAGTCCGTGGACACGATCATGATCAGCCCCGGTCAGTACTCACAGCGGCAGCGCCGCGTCGGCATTAATCGTCAACAACGAGGTCTCGCCGCCGCGGAGCTTGCGCAGGCCGGCGGCAGCAATCATCGCGGCATTATCGGTCGAGAGCCGCAGACTGGGAACAAAGGTCGGAATCTCGCGCGCGTCGCTATACGCCTTCAAATCCGCCCGCAGACGGCTATTGGCCGAGACGCCGCCGGCGACGCCGACGCTGCGGGCCTGGTAGCGCCGTGCGGCCACAAACGTCCGCTCGATCAGCGAGGTGACGACGACACGCTGGAACGAGGCGCAGATGTCGGCAATCTCCGAGTCGGAGAGCGGTGTGGGATGCGCTTTGACGTAGCGGAGGACGGCGGTTTTCAACCCGCTGAAGCTGAAGTCGAGATCGCCCTTCAACTCAGGATGATTCCGGTCGGGGTGCGTCAGTCGCGTCCCCGGCAGAGCCACCGCGCGATCGTTGCCGGTCGCGGCGAGCCGATCGACGATCGGTCCGCCCGGGTACCCGAGCCCGAGCAGTTTCGCGACCTTGTCGTACGCCTCACCCGCCGCATCGTCACGCGTCCGGCTGAGGAGCGCATACGATCCAGGCCGTTCCACGAGATAGAGACTGGTGTGGCCGCCCGAGACGACGAGCACCACGGCCGGAAGCGGCAGCTCGCCGTTCTGGAGAATCAGCGACTCGATGTGTCCGGCAAGATGATGGACGCCGACGAGCGGCAGCCCCGAGGCCGCGGCCGCCGCCTTGGCAAACGACAACCCCACCAGCAGCGAGCCGACCAGCCCGGGGCCTTGGGTGACCGCAATGGCTCCGAGGTCCGGCCAGGCGACGCCCGCCTCGTGCAGCGCGTGCTCGGTCACGCCGCAGATGTCGCGCAGGTGCTGGCGTGACGCCAGCTCCGGGACGACACCGCCCCATTCGCGGTGAATCGCCACCTGCGAGGCGATCGCGTTCGAGCGAATCGCCCAGGGCCGCGCCGCGTCGCCGGTCTCCTCGACCACCGCGGCGGAGGTCTCGTCGCAGGACGACTCGATGCCGAGAATGATCATGCGAACGCTTGCTTGAGCGACTCGATGTAGGGCGGACGGAAGATCCCGCGTTCGGTGATGATGCCGGCGATCAGGTGATGCGGCGTCACATCGAAGCCTGGATTCCACACCCGCGCGCCGGTCGCCGCCAGCTGCGTGCTGCGGACATGCGTCACTTCGCGCTGATCACGCTCCTCGATCGGGATGTGGGAACCGTCAGGCGTGTTCAGGTCAATCGTCGACAGCGGAGCGGCCACGTAGAACGGGATCTGGTGCTCGCGGGCCAGCACGGCCACTGAATAGGTGCCGATCTTGTTGGCGGTGTCGCCGTTGGCGGCAATGCGATCGGCGCCGACGACCACGAAGTTCACTTTGCCCTGCCGCATCAACGAGCCGGACATGTTGTCGGTGATGACCGTCGTGTCGATGCCGTCGCGCACCAGCTCCCAGGCGGTCAATCGAGCGCCCTGGAGGAACGGACGCGTTTCGTCCGCGAACACGGCGACGCGCTTGCCGGCCTCGATCGCCCCGCGGATCACGCCGAGCGCCGTGCCGTAGCCAGCGGTCGCCAGCGCGCCGGCATTGCAGTGCGTGAGAATCCGCGCCTCGGCCGGCACGACTTCGGCGCCAAACGCCCCCATCGCCCGGCAGCTTTCGACGTCCTCGTCGTGAATCAGCTGCGCCTCGCGGTCGAGCCGATCCTTCAGCTGTTCGACCGATTCGCCAGCCTGGGCGCCGGTGGCCAACGAGCGCTTCATCCGATCGATGGCCCAGAAGAGATTGACCGCCGTCGGCCGCGTGCCGGCCATGAGCTCGCAGGTTTTGAAGAACTCGGCGGCGAACTTCTGGGTGCCGGTCGCCGTGCTCTTGCGCATCCCGAGCGCAATCCCCATCGCCGCCGCGACCCCGATCGCCGGCGCGCCGCGAATCACCATCGTCTTGATGGCGCGCGCCACTTCGGGCGCGGTCTTGCAGCGCACGTAGATCTCCTGCGCCGGCAGCTTGCGCTGGTCGATCATCACAACGACGTCGTCTTCACGGGCAATCGTCGGCAGCATTCAGAAATCCTTCACTGACATTGTAGTGGAAAGCGCTGGGCCCTCCGGGAGCGTGGTGCCGGGTGCGGGGTGCACCGTGCACGGTGCTGGTGCGCTGTGGAAGGTGCGGGAGTGCGCGGTGCGCGCGCGACGCACATTCCTTTCTGATCAGCGGTGCGGCGCGCGCACCACGCACCGACATCCCGTCAACTCACGCACCGCGCACCACGCACCGGCACACTGCACCGTGCACCGTGCACCTCGCACCGTCCTGTTTCCGCGCCTTAGAGCAGCCGGGCGTCGAATGGGAGCGGCAGGAGGTCCTTGAGGTGGTACGTGCCCTTGTGTTCGCGGAGGTTGGCGAGAAACACTTCGAGGTCGCCGCCGAATTCCCAGAGGATCTGCCGGCAGGCGCCGCAGGGCGGCGTCGGGTCGTCGGTGTCGGCGACGATCGCGATGCGGCGGAACTCGCGGTGGCCCTCCGAGAGCGCCTTCCACATCGCAACACGCTCGGCGCAAACGGTCAGACCGTACGTGGCGTTCTCGACGTTGCAGCCGGTGATCACGTGGCCGTCGGCGGTTTCGAGCGCGGCGCCGACCTTGAAATTCGAGAAGCGGGCGACGGCGTGCTCGCGCGCCTGCCGCGCCGCCGCGACCAGGATGTCAGCACGCGACAATGATTTCCTCCAGCAGCGCGATGAACTGACCACGCACGCGTTTGGCGGTCTCCATCACTTCGTTGTGATCGAGCGGATGCGGCAGGACGCCGGCGGCCATATTCGTGATGCACGAAATACCGAGCACTTCGAGCCCCATGTGGCGGGCGGCAATCGCTTCGGGCACGGTGGACATGCCGACGGCATCGGCGCCAATCACCCGCAGGTAGCGGATTTCGGCCGGCGTTTCGTAGCTCGGACCGAGAAGCCCCGCATAGACGCCGTGCGGCAGCATCAGGTTGAGTTTCTTCCCCGCCTCGTGCGCGATCTGGCGGAGCCGCGACGAGTAGACTTCGGTCATGTCCGGAAAGCGCGGCCCGAAGCGATCGTCGTTGCTGCCGACAAGGGGATTCCCGCCGATCAGGTTGATGTGATCGTCGATCACCATCAGCGCGCCCTGCGAGAACGACAGATTGATGCCGCCCGCCGCGTTCGTCAGCACCAGCGTCTTCACGCCAAGGAGACCCAGCGCGCGCACGGCAAAGGTGACCGTCTTGAGGTCGTGGCCTTCGTAGGTATGGCAGCGTCCCGACAGCGCCGCGATCGTCCGGCCGCGCACCGTGCCGACGACGAGCCGCCCTTCGTGGCCGATCACTTTTGAGGCCGGCCAGTGCGGAATCTCGCCGTACGGCATCGACACCGGATGGCCGAGCGTGCCGGCAAAATCGCCGAGGCCGGATCCGAGCACGATCGCCAGCTCCGGTACATGGGAAATCCGGCTGCGCACGAGATCCGCCGCCGCTTTGACGTCGTCGTAGTAGGCCATCAGAGGAGGAAACCCGCGATCGTCGCGGTCATGAAGTTGGCAAGTGTGCCGGCAAACATCGCCCGCAGACCGAGACGGGCGAGATCGTGACGGCGATTCGGGGCCAGCCCGCCGATGCCGCCGATCTGCATGCCGATCGAGCTGAAATTGGCGAAGCCGCAGAGCGCGAACGTGGCGATGGTGAACGACTTCGGATCGAGCGAGGCCTTGAGCGGTCCGAGCTGCGAGTAGGCCACGAACTCGTTGAGCGCCATCCGCGTCCCGAGCAGGTTGCCGATCGTCGGCGCATCGCGCCACGGCACGCCCATCGCCCAGGCCACCGGCGCAAACACCCAGCCGAAGATGCGTTCGAGGCTCAGATAGCCGACGCCGAAGGGAATGTGATTGAGGATGGCGTTGACCAGGGAGATCAAGGCCAGGAACGAAATCAGCATCGCGCCGACGTTCAACGCGAGATGCAGCCCCTCGGCGGTGCCGCGGCCGGCCGCGTCAATCACGTTGACGTCGGTGCGCTCCACGTTCAACTTCACGCTGCCCATCGTCTCCGGCTTCTCGGTTTCCGGCACGAGCAGCTTGGCCATCATGATCGTGCCGGGCGCGGTCATGATCACGGCGGTGAGCAGATGCCGCGCCTCGATGCCGAACGCGATGTAGGCGGCCATGATGCCGCCGGAGATGTGCGCCATGCCCGAGGTCATGACGGTCATCAGCTCCGACTGGGTCATCTTCGGCAGAAACGGCCGGATCGTCAGCGGCGCTTCGGTCTGCCCCATGAAAATACTGGCGGCCACGTTGAGCGACTCGGCGCCGCTGGCGCCCATGACGCGGTGCATCACGACCGCGAACACCCGCACGACGAGCTGCATGACGCCGAAGTAGTAGAGGATCGCGAAAAGCGCCGCGATGAAGATGATGGTCGGCAGGATCTGAAACGCGAAGATCACCGCATACTGCGCGCCTTCCGCGCCGAGCGCGCCGGTCATCGCCCGCCCCCACACGCTGGCGTTACCAAGCGGGCCGAACACGAAGGCCGCGCCGACCTCTGAAAACCCGAGCAGCTTGGTGATGTAGTAGCCGAGCGTATTGAAGACCGTTTCGCCGATCGTGGTCTTCAACACGATGAACGCAAAGACGATCTGCAGCCCCAGCCCCCAGGCGACGGTGGTCCAGTTGATCGCGCGGCGATTGGTCGAGAAGGCGTAGCCAATCCCGAGGATGACCAGCGCGCCGAAGAGAGGTTGGAGCACACCCAGCATCAATGCACCTCGCCGACCAGAACGGAGCGAACCGCCGGGCGTCCATCGCCCATCACCACCGCGCGCCGCGCCAGCGCCAGCGCCGCGTCGCGCTTGCCCTGATCGCGATAGTGCAGTTCGAGCACCGGGTCGTGCGCGTTCAGATGGTCACCCGGCTTGGCCAGCACCATGATCCCGACCGCGAAATCCACGGGATCCTCGACCCGGTCGCGGCCGGCGCCGAGCACCACCGAGGCCCGGCCGACCAGTTCGGCATCGAGCCGCTCGAGGTAGCCGGCGCGGCCGGCGGTGACGATCTCCCGGCCTGACACATGCGGCAGGCGTTTGTAGTCGTCGACGATCCGCGGATCGCCACCCTGCTGCTCGACGATCTGCCGGAAGCGCTCGAGACCGGCGCCTGACGTAATGGCGTCGTGCACCCGCCGCGTCGCGTCGGCGCGATTCGCGGCAACGCGCCCGAGCAGCAGCATGCGCACCGTCAGCTCGACGGAGACCTCGATCAGATCGGCCGGTCCGCCGCCCTTGAGCACATCCACGCATTCGATGACTTCGAGCGCGTTGCCGACGGCGCGGCCGAGCGGCGCGTCCATCGCGGTGATGATTGCTTCGGTCTTGACGCCCGAGGCATTGCCAATCGCCACCAGCGACTCCGCGAGCTGCCGCGAATGCGCTTCGGTTTTCATGAACGCGCCGCTGCCGGTCTTGACGTCGAGCACGAGCGCGTCAATCCCTTCAGCGATCTTCTTGCTCATGATCGACGCGCTGATGAGCGGAATGCTTTCGACCGTGCCGGTCACGTCGCGCAGCGCGTACAGCTTCTTGTCGGCCGGCGCAATCTGCGCCGTCTGACCGATCATCGCGCAACCGGTTCGCGCCAGCGCGGCGCGCATCTCCTCGAGCGACAGATTGACCCGAAATCCCGGAATCGACTCGAGTTTGTCGAGCGTGCCGCCGGTGTGCCCCAGGCCGCGCCCCGACATCATCGGCACCGGCACGCCGCAGGCCGCGGCGAGCGGCGCCAGAATCAGCGACGTCTTGTCGCCGACGCCGCCGGTGCTGTGCTTGTCGACTTTCACGCCGGGAATGTCGCCGAGATCGACGCGAATGCCGGAGTGCACCATCGCGTCGGTCAGCCACGCCGTCTCCTGCGGCGTCATCCCTTTCAGGAGGATCGCCATCAAGAGCGCCGACGCCTGATAGTCGGGAAGGGTGCCGGCGGTGACCCCGCTGACGAAGAAACGGATCTCCTCGCGGTCCAGCGCGCCGCCGTCCCGCTTCTTCATGATCACGTCTACCGCACGCATGGGCCGGAGTATAGCGGAAGTACCCGAACGCGCTCTGGGATGGCAGGGTAAACTGTGCGCATGAAGCTGCGCATCGTCCTGGCCACTGCGGCTCTGGCGTTTACGACCGTTTTGTCAGCCGCGCCGGCGCCGCCGCGGCTGGTCGTCCTGCTGGTCGTCGACCAGATGCGCGCGGACTACGTGGAGCGGTTCAAGGACGACTGGTCAGCCGGCCTGAAACGCCTGGTCACGGACGGCGCCTGGTTCACCAGGGCCGCGTATCCCTACCTGTCGACATTGACCTGTGCCGGCCACGCGACGATCGGCAGCGGCGCGTTTCCGCACGTGCACGGCATCTTTCAGAATCTGTGGTACGACCGCGGCCGCCGCGCCCTGACGACGTGCACGCAGGACGCCAACGTGAACGCCATCAGCTACGGCAAGCCTGCCACCGGGGGCGAGAGCGCCTACGCCCTCGGCATTCCGAATTTCGCCGACGAACTGCGCCTGCAGCGCGGATCGCGCGTCGTCAGTCTCGCGCTCAAAGCGCGGAGCGCGATCATGATGGGTGGCCATGGCGGCGTCGTCACCTGGGTCACCGAATCGCTCGACTCGTGGGAGACGTCAACCGCTTACACGCCGGAAGCGGTCCCGGAAGTGCGCGACTACGTCGCGGCGCACCCGATGGACGCCGACTTCGGCCAGACGTGGAATCGGCTGCTGCCGCCGGCCAAGTATCCAGAATCCGACGCCGGCCTGCAGGAGGCGCCCCCGCTTGGATGGACGCCCCTGTTCCCTCACGTCTTGAAGGGCAACGCGGGCACGACGACGCCCGACAACGCCTTTTACGATCAATGGCAGCGCAGCCCCTACGCCGACGCGTATGTGGCCCGCATGGCCGCGGCGCTGGCGGAAGCCTTCGGACTCGGCAAGACCGATCGCCCGGATCTCCTGGCGGTCAGTTTTTCGAGCCCCGATCTCGTCGGCCATGTGTTCGGACCGAACAGCCAGGAAATCCGCGACATGTACGCGCAGCTCGATCGAACGATTGGCGGACTCCTCGACACCCTCGATCGCACCGTCGGCCGCGACAACTACGTCGTCGCCTTGACCGCCGACCACGGTGTCACGGTGATTCCCGAGCAGCTCACCGCCACGGGGCGCGACGGCGGCCGTATCAACGCCGGCGCGCTGGTGAACACGATCGAGCAGACCGCGCAGGTCGCCGCCGGCCCAGGCAAGTACATCGCCCGCATCACGGGCAACGACATCTACTTTGAACCAGGGATGTTCGCGAAGCTCGCCGCCGCGCCGGCCGCGCTCGAAGCCGTTTCCGCGGCCGTCTCGGTGCAGCCGGGCATCAATCGCGTGATTCGCGGGGACCGACTGAGCTACGCGTCCGCTTCCGCCAGCGATCGCCTGGTTCGCGCCGCCGCGCTCAGCTACTTTCCCGGCCGTGGCGGCGATCTGATTCTGGTGCCGAAGGACGGCTGGATGTTCGCCGCGTCCGGCACCACGCACGGCAGCGCGAGCGCCGACGACCAGCGCGTGCCGATCCTGCTTTTCGGCAAAGGCGTGAAGGCCGGACAGTACGAGGACGAGGCATCGCCCGCCGACGTGGCGCCGACGCTGGCCGCGCTCGCCGGGATCTCGCTGCCGCTCGCCGAAGGGCGGCCGCTTCGCGCCGCCATTCCCGAGCTCGCCGTACCCGCCGCGACTCCCAATTCAGCGCGGTAGATGCCGCGGACCGATTTCACGCTACGCGTGCTCTCGGTGGTGCGCCGGATTCCTCGCGGCCGCGTCGCCACCTACGGTCAGGTTGCGGCCGTCGCTGGCCGGCCCGGCGCGGCGCGTGCCGTCGGCAACATCATGCGCGACTGTGATCGGCCCGACGTCCCCTGCCACCGCGTGGTCGCCGCCGGCGGAAAGCTGGGCGGCTACGGCGGCAACGAACACATCAAGCGGAGTCTGCTGATGCGAGAGGGCGTGGAAATACGTGGCACACGAGTGCCGCTGAAGCTGTTTGGATGGAAGAAGACACGGACAGGCTAAAGCCTGTCCCTACCGAAGTGTTGGGCATCCCGGTGGCGTCCGGCTTTAGCCGGATTGCAGTCCGAAAGGGTGCCGAGCTAGGCCGGGGGCAAATGCAGGATGTAGTTCTGCCCGCCGCGGTTGATCCAGACGCGCACGTAGTCGTTGCCCTTCAGCATCTCGACCTTGGCGCCGCCGGTGTTCGGCTTCTCGCCCTTCATGACCGCGGCCATGTCGGCGTTCGAAATCACCGTGGCGATTTCTCGTCCGACCACCTTGCCACCCTGGACGAACTCGACGAACTTCGCGCCGTCGGGCGACTGGCCGACGACCGGTTTCACCGCCTCGGCACTCAAGCGGACCTGATAGGTTCCCGCCGCGAGCGGCTGTCCGTCGGCCATCACTTTCCGGGTCAGCGTGACCGAACCGAGCGACGGGTTGGCTGGGGTCTGGGCGTGAACGGCTTCCGGCATCAGGGCAGCGAGCGCAAGCAGTCCAGCGATCAGCAGATTCTTCACAGCGCCTCCTCGAATCGTTCGTCGAATCATTGCCGCGCTCAATTATACGACCGTGCACACCGCGTTTCGATTCGCGTGCCCGGCCCGGCCCGCCCGCCTTGCCTGGCCGGCCGGTCAGACCGCCATCACATCGAACTGCTCGTGATGGAGCTGCAAGTCGGGCTTGACAGTCACGTCCTTCCCGAGCGCCGTGCGCAAATCCTTCAGCACCGCGCCCTCTTCTTCCTTCAGCGCCCGCGCGATGTCGGGATTGACGCGCAACAAGAGGCGCTGACCGTTCAGATCCGAACCGATCTTCCGCACTTCCGCGAGAATCTCGTAGCAGATGGTCGAGGTCGACTTGATCGTGCCGGTACCCGAACAGTACGGACACGGCTCGGTCATCACGCGCTCGAGACTCTGCTTGACCCGCTTCCGGGTGATGATGACGAGGCCGAAATCCGCGACCTGCAGCGCCTTGGACGGCGACCGGTCCTTCTTCAGCTCCTGCTCCACCGCCTGCAGCACCTTCTGCCGGTTCTTCTTCTCCTCCATGTCGATGAAGTCGAGGACGATGATGCCGCCCAGATCGCGCAGCCGGATCTGCCGCACGATTTCCTTCACCGCTTCGAGGTTGGTCTTGACGATGGTGTCTTCGAGCCGGCCGGCCGATTTCTTGCCGACGTAGCGGCCGGTGTTCACGTCGATGGCCACCAGCGCTTCGGTCTGGTTGATGACGATCGAGCCGCCCGACTTCAACCACACCTTGCTTTTCAGCGCCTTGTCGATTTCCGCCTGGACGCCGTACTCCTCGAAGATGGGGAACGGCTTGTTGAACAGCTTGACGCGCGGCGCCAGCGTCGGGAGGATGCGCTGGACCAGGTCGAGAATGCGCTGGTACTCGACCGCGTTGTCGATCCTGATCGCCTGGAAGTCGTCGGTCAGGAGGTCGCGCAGCAGCTTGCCGACCAGGCTCGGCTCGCGGTAGACGACGGCCGGCGCCCGCGAGCTTTCCATTTTGTGACGGATGTCGGTCCAGATCGCGTGAAAGGCATCGAGGTCGCTGACGATGTCTTCCTTCGGACGGCCTGCCGCGGCCGTCCGGATGATGACGCCGCCGGTGAAACCGTGCGCTTCGCGGAACTCGCGAACGATGCCGCGGAGCCGCGAGCGCTCCTCGCGTGACTCAATCTTGCGCGACACGCCGACGTGGTCCACGGTCGGCATGAAGACGAGGAAGCGGCCGGGCATCGTGACGTGCGAGGTCAGCCGGGCGCCCTTGGTGCCGAGCGGTTCCTTCACCACCTGCACGAGAATCTCCTGCCCTTCCTTGAGCAGGTCCTCGATTTTCGGCTGCGGCCGCTCTTCCCGTGGTCCGCTCCGGCCGCCCTCGGCTTTGGCCGCACCGTCGTTGGGCTTCTCGTCTTCGTCGCCCGCTTCGAGCTTCTCGAACTCCTCGACCGTGTCGATGACTTCTGCGACGTAGAGAAAGCCGTCGCGCTCGAGCCCGAGATCGATGAAGGAGGACTGCATACCGGGCAGCACCTTCGAGACCCGGCCTTTGTAAACGTTGCCGACGACGCCGCGCTGCCGCTCGCGCTCGACGAACACTTCCGCGACCTGGTCGTCCTCCAGGATGGCTACGACGGTCTCGTAGCTCGTGGAGGAGATGATCATCTCCTTGTTCATTCACAAACTCCCCGGGCGGGCGAGGCAGGCACGGCGGGCAAGGCTGGCGGTTGTCTCCCGCCTGCCCTGCCGGCCCTGCGCGCCCCGCCAGCCCCGAATCAGTTCGTGAATCTGCGCATGCGGACGTTGAGCACCAGCCCGAACCCGGCGAGCGTGGCGATCATCGACGAGCCTCCGTAACTCATGAGCGGGAGCGTGAGTCCCTTGACCGGCGCCAGTCCTGCCGACATGGTGATGTTGTAAATCACCTGAAAGGTAAAACTGGCCATCACTCCGAGCACGAGATAGGAGCCGAGGCGATCCTTGGCGAGCCGCGCCGCCTCGAGCGAACGCAGAATCACAAACAAATACAGGCCGAGCGCCGCGACGACGCCGGCAAACCCCTGTTCCTCGGCCAGCACCGAGAAAATGAAATCGTTGTGGGCGACGGGCAGAAAGCGCAGCTGCCCCTGGGTCCCCTGCTTGAATCCCTTACCGGTGACGCCGCCCGATCCGACCGTGATGCGCGCCTGGATCTGCTGGTAGCCAGCGCCCTTCGCATCCTGCGACGGATCGAGAAACGTGGAAATGCGACTCTTCTGATAGTCCTTGAGGACGAACTTCCAGGCGACCGGCGCGAGCAGCGCGCACGCCAGCGCCAGCATGCCGAAAATGCGCATCCGCATTCCGGCGAGATAGGCCACCGCGAGAAACACCGGAATCAGCGTGACCGCGGTTCCGAGATCGGGCTCGGCGTAAATCAGGGCGAGCGGCAGGCAGGTCAGCGCGCCGCCGATGACGAGGTCAATCCAGCCGGTGCTCGAGCGGCTCTCGCCGAACCACTTCGCGAGCACGAGCGCGACGCCGGCCTTGGCAAATTCGGAGGGCTGCAGGTTGAAGCTGCCGATCGCGATCCAGCGCCGCGCGCCCATCTGCACCGTGCCGAGAAAGATCACGTACACCAGCGCGCCGAGCAATCCGATGTAGATGAGATGGGCCTTGTCGGTGAAGGTCCGGTAGTCCAGCGAGAGCGTGAACACCAGCGCACCGAGTCCGAGGCCGATCGCGTAGAGCTGCGTCATGAACAGGCGCGAGTTCCCGCGCGTCGGGTCGGCGGTCGTGCTGTAGATCATCAGCACGCCGAGCGCGCACAGCGCGAGGATCGCGATGACCAGCGCCCAGTCGATGTGGTGATACAGACGGCGTTCGAACATGTCAGCGCGCGAGCGGCACAGCGGCCGCTTCGAGATTCAGCTCGAGACCAGTCGGCGGACCGATCGGTTCGTCGCCCGGGGAATCGGGCGCGGGCAACCCCTTGATCGCCGGGAGCGGCCGCCCCTCCCGCTTCGCGAAGAACGTCTCGAGCACATGTTTGGCAATCGGCGCCGCGGTCGTACCGCCGTGACCGCCGTGCTCGACGAACACCACGCCGGAAATCTGCGGGTTGTCGCGCGGCGCGAAGAACACGAACCAGCCGTTGTCGCGCAGATCCCGGTCGGTCTTGCCTTTCGCGGCCTTGCCCCCTTCGAGCGAAATCACCTGCGCGGTGCCGGTCTTGCCCGAGACATCGTAGCCCTGGAGTCTCGCGTTGTTGCCGGTACCGGAGGCGTTCACCACCATCCACAGTCCCTGATGCAACGCTTCGAGCGTCTCCGGCTTGAGCTGCACGACGGAATGCGGCGGCGGCGGCGGCGCCGGCTTCCACCCGGTCCCATCGTCAATGGCTTTGAGCAGATGGGGCGTCACCCGCGTGCCGCCGTTGGCAATCGTCGAAATGTAGACCGCCTCGGAGATCGGCGTGAGCGTGACCGCCCCCTGGCCGATTGAGACAGAGATGGTCTCGCCGGCGTACCACTTTTCCTTGAACCGCTCGCGCTTCCACTCCGGCGACGGGACGAGTCCCTGCGCCTCATTCGGCAGGTCGATGCCGGTCTTCTCACCGAGGCCGAGCAGCGTCGCCCACTTGTGGATCTTGTCGATCCCGACCATGTTGCCGATCGTGTAGAAGTAGACGTTGCACGAGCGTTCGATCGCCTGCCGCATGTCGATCGTGCCGTGGCCGCGGCCGTTCGGCAGTGAGCATTGGAACGAACGGCCGAAAAAATTGGCGTGCCCGGGACAGAAGACCTTGAAATCGGCCGTGACCACGCCTTCTTCGAGCGCCGCCGTGGCGACCGCCATCTTGAATGTCGAGCCGGGCGGATAGCGGCCCTGGATGACGCGATCCTGCAGCGGCCGGCTCTCGTCGGTATTGAGCGCGTTCCACGTCGTCCGATCGATGCCGCCGGCGAAGGCGTTCGGGTCGTACGCGGGAATGCTGGTCAAGGCCAGCACTTCGCCGGTGCGCGGATCCATGACCGCCGCCGCGCCGTTGTAGCCGCCGGACGCCTTGAAACCGTCTTCGAGCGCCTTCTGCAGGTCGTAATCGATCGTCAGTTGCAAACGCCGCCCCTCGGTCGGCGGCACTTCCTCGAGCGTGCGAATTTCCCGGCCGACCGAGTTGACCACCACGCGCTTGGCGCCGTCTTCACCCATCAGAAGCGCGTTGTAGATCTTCTCGATGCCCGACTGTCCGACGATGTCACCGCTCTTGAGCGTTCCCTCCTCAGTCGCACGTTGCGCCGCGACCTGCGCGTCGCTGACTTCGCCGACGTAACCGAAGAGATGGGCCGCGAGCAAATCAGGATAGCGCCGCGTCGGCACGACCTGCACGAGAACGTCGGGCAGTTCCGTGTCGAGACGCCGCGCGGTGACGGCGGCCACCTGAGCCAGCGTGGCGTCCTGCACGATCGTGATCGGCCGGTAGGTCGGCTCGCGCCGATGCCGATCGACGACTTCACGCACGCGCGCTTCCGGCACGTTGAGCACAGTGGCGAGCACGCGAATCGTGCGGTTGAGATCCTTGGTGTGCTCGCGCACGATCGAGATGCTGTACGAATGACGATTCTCGACGAGCACGCGACGATCACGATCGAGCACGATGCCACGCGGCGCCGGCAGGGCGAGCGTGCGCTGGTGGTTGTTCTCCGCCATCTCTTCATACTTCGCGTGCTGCGCCACCTGCAGCACCCAGAAGCTCACCGCGAGCGCGGTGAAGACGACGACGGTCAAGTACTGGAGGACGGTCAGGCGAACGCCGGTGCGCCGCCGATCCTCTTGGACTGCCATGGGGAAATCATAGCAATTTAAGGAGTTAGGGATTTAAGGATTTAAGGATTTAAGGATTTAAGGATTTAAGGATTTCAGGATTGCCAATCCTTAAATCCATAAATCCTGAAATCCTGATATTCCGTTCACAGCCTGGGTTTCGTCCGGGCGTTCCGGCGGCGGTCGACCGCCCCCGGCATGAACTCGGACACCTGGAACGCCAGGACACCGATGACCGCATTGGCCAGCGCCTGCTGCAGGATCTCGCCGTACGGGGAACCAAAGTCGCGGAGCCCCAGCAGCGCATAGACGCCGATGAACGCGGCGCGCTGGACGACGCTGCCGAGCGCGAACACGACGAACCGAGCGAACGGCTCGGTCACGATGAACTGGGTGCCCACCACCCCGGCGAGAAAGCCGGCCAGACTCTTCGAAAACCCGCCAATCCCGATGACGCCGACGCCGGCGCCGGTGGACAAGGCGTCCTGGATGAGCCCGGCCACCGTTCCGACCAGAAGCCCGGTGGACGGCCCGGCCGACAAGGCCGCATAGACCACCGCCACCAGGACGAGATCCACCGAGAATCGCGACCCGATCGAGACCCGCGCCACCGTCGTCTGGAGCGCGAGCGCCATCGTCGTGGCCACCAGGACCCAGGCCAGCTTCACTTGGCGGCCTCGGCTTGTTGGGCCGGCGTCGGGGTCAGCACGACCAGGACTTCCTCGAGCGTCGAGAAGTCGACCGCCGCGCGCACGACGATCCGGCGGTACGCGGTCCCGGACTTCTCGACGGTCTCGACCCGCCCAATCACGAACCCCTTCGGGTAGATGCCGTCAATGCCCGAGGTCACGACGGTATCGCCGACGATGACGTCGGCCACTTCCGAGACGTACTCCAGCCGCAGCCGGTCGTCGCCGGCGCCAACCACGACGCCCTGGGCGCGCGACCGTTCGATGAGCGCGCCGGCGGCGGCGTTCCGATCGATCAGGAGTTGCACCTTCGACGCCCGCGGGCTCGGGACCACGACCCGCCCGACCGCTCCGGCCGGGGCCACGACGGCCATGTCTTGCCGCAGCCCCTGGAGCGTACCTTTGTCGATGGTGACGGTCTGAAAGTCCGGCGTGGCGCCGGAGGCGATGATTTCGGCCGCCGCCGTCTGGAGCGACGCGCTCTCGCGGAGCTCGAGGAGGCGCTGCAGCCCGCGCGTGCGATCCGCCAGCGCGCGCTCTTCCTGGAGCTGGACCTGGGCTTCCGCCAGCTGCCGCTTGAGGGTTTCGTTCTCGGCGTGGACGCCGCGCAGGCCGACGTAGCCGCTCCAGCCGTCGCGGATGCCGGTGACCAGGGCGGAGACGCTCCGCTGCAGCTCGGAGAACACGCCGAAGGTCACCGACTCGAGGATCGGCACGCCGCTCTTGGTGTTGACCTGGGCGGAAATCAGAATGATGTGGCCAACCGTGACAGCCAGGAACAGCCAGCCCGCGCGCGGTCGAGTACCGAGGAGAGCCACAGTCTCGTGATCTAGTCGATAGAGATTTTCCGCAGCAGATTGAAGTCGGAGAGCATCTTGCCGGCCCCGAGCACCACCGACGACAACGGATCCTCGGCCATCGCCACCGGCAACCCGGTTTCCTCGCGCAGGCGCTTGTCGAGGTTCTTCAGCATCGAGCCGCCGCCGGTGAGCACGATGCCGCGATCGACGATGTCCGCCGAGAGTTCCGGCGGCGTCCGCTCGAGCGCGACCCGGACGGCATCGACAATGACGTCGACGGTTTCGGTCAGCGCGGCGCGGATCTCCTCATCGGACACGGTGATGGTGCGCGGCACGCCTTCAATCAGGTGCCGGCCCTTGATCTCCATCGTGATCTTTTCTTCGAGCGGGAACGCCGAACCGATCTCCATTTTGATCTGCTCGGCCGTGCGTTCGCCGATCAGCAGGTTGTAGACCTTCTTGATGTACTGGATGATCGCTTCGTCCATTTCATTGCCGGCGACGCGCACCGCCTTGCTGTAGACGATGCCGGCGAGCGAGATCACCGCGATGTCGGTGGTGCCGCCGCCGATGTCGACGATCATGTTGCCGGACGGCTCGGTGACCGGCATGCCGGCGCCGATCGCCGCCGCCATCGCTTCCTCGACCAGATGGACTTCGCTCGCCTTGGCGCGGTAGGCGCTGTCTTTCACCGCGCGCTTTTCAACCTGGGTGATTTCCGACGGCACGCCGATGACGCTGCGCGGGCGCACCAGCGTGTTGCGGTTGTGCGCCATCTTGATGAAGTACGTGAGCATCTTCTCGGTGTACTCGAATTCGTCGATGACGCCGTCCTTCAT
>CAZOAZ010000066.1:0-30351 GCA_964577955.1 uncultured Bifidobacterium sp.
GGGCGAACTGCACCTCGAGATCATCGTCGACCGGTTGAAGCGCGAGTTCCGCGTCGAGGCGAGCGTCGGCAAGCCGCAGGTCGCCTACAAGGAAACCCTGACGCGTCCCGCCGACGGCGAGATGAAGTACGCCAAGCAGACCGGCGGCCGCGGCCAGTACGGGCACGCGAAGATTCATCTCTACCCCGGCGAACCCGGCAGCGGGTACATCTTCGAGAACGAGACGGTCGGCGGGTCGATCCCCAAGGAATTCATCAAGCCGATCGACGAAGGGATCAAGGAAGCGCTCACCCGCGGCGTGCTCGCCGGCTACCCGGTCGACGACGTGAAGATCGTGCTCTACGACGGCTCGTACCACGATGTCGACTCGTCGGAAATGGCGTTCAAGATCGCGGGCTCGATGGCGTTCCAGGATGCGGCCAAGAAGGCGCGTCCGGTGTTGCTCGAGCCGGTGATGCGCGTCGAAGTCGTCGTCCCCAAGGAACACATGGGCGACGTGATGGGCAATCTCTCGAGCCGGCGCGGCCAGATTCAGTCGCAGGAAGATCGCGGCGGCACGCAGATCATCAACGCGCGCGTTCCGCTGTCGGAAATGTTTGGCTACGCCACGGACCTCCGGTCGCGGACCCAGGGGCGTGCGACGTATTCGATGCACTTCGACCGCTACGAGCAGGCGCCGCCGAACGTCAGCGACGAAGTCGTGAAGAGGAATCAGGGGAAGTAAATGGCCACAGCATCGTTTAGCGACAAGATCCGGATCCGCCTCAAGGCGTACGACTACCGCGTCCTCGATCAGTCGACGACCGAGATCGTCGACACCGCGAAGCGGACCGGGGCGCGGCTGGCGGGACCGATCCCGCTGCCGACGTCGAAGAACAAGTGGACCGTGCTGCGGTCGCCGCACGTCGACAAGAAGTCGCGCGAGCAGTTCGAGATCCGGACCCACAAGCGGCTGATTGACATCTTCGAACCGACGCCGCAGACGGTCGACGCGCTCATGAAGCTCGATCTCCCGGCCGGCGTCGACGTCGAAATCAAGGCGTTTGGAAAGGACCATAAGTAGTCATGGTCACAGGAATCATTGGCCGCAAAGTCGGCATGACCCAGGTCTTCGACGCGGATGGCACGGTCCATCCGGCGACGGTGATCAAGGCCGGTCCCTGCGTCGTGGTGCAGGCCAAGACGGCGCAGACCGACGGGTACCAGGCGGTGCAGTTGGCGTTCGTCGAGGAGACCCCGGCCAAGGTTGGCAAGGCCATCGCCGGGCTCTACAAGAAGGCCGGCGTGCCGCCGACGCGGGTCCGCCGCGAAGTGAAGATCGCGGCGGGCGGTGAATCGCCGAAAGTCGGCGAGCAGGTGCTGGCGTCGATTTTCGCGAGCGGCGAGCGCGTCGACGTGATCGGCACCGGCCGAGGCAAGGGTTTCCAGGGCGTGGTCAAACGCCACCATTTCGGCGGCGGCGCGGCGACGCACGGCTCGATGTTCCACCGCGCGCCCGGATCGATTGGCGCGTCCTCGTTCCCCTCGCGCGTCGTCAAGGGCATGCGTGCCGCGGGACGGATGGGCGGGGCGCGGACGACGATTCACAACCTCAAGGTGCTGCGCGTCGACATCGACAATCATCTGCTGATCGTCGAGGGCGGTGTTCCGGGTGCGCCGACCGGCTACGTGCTGATTCGCAAGGCCACGACGGCCAAGAAGATCAAGATCGCTCAGGTCGAGAAGCCCAAGAAGGCGACGAAGAAGTAGGCGATATGCAACTGGACGTAGTGAACAGCAGCAACGAAAAGATCGGCGCGGTCGAAGCGCGCGACGACGTGTTCGGCGGCGGCGTCAACGCTGGCTTGATTTGGGAGTCGGTGGTACGCGCGAATGCCGGCGAGCGGCGCGGCACGCACAAGACCAAGAACCGCGCCAACGTCAGCGGCAGCGGCAAGAAGCCGTGGCGGCAGAAGGGCACCGGCCGGGCCCGCGTTGGCGAAATCCGCAACCCGCTGTGGCGCAAGGGCGGCACGGTGTTTGGCCCGATGCCGCGCAGCTACGCCTTCAGCGTGCCGAAGAAGGTCGAGATCGGCGCGCTGCGCGCGGCGCTCAGCGAAAAGCTGCGCGACAACCAGTTGGTGGTGGTCGACGCGCTCGCCGCGGGTGAGGTGAAGACCAAAGCGGCCCTCGCGCTGCTGGCCAAGCTCGGCGTCACCGGCAAGGCGGTGCTGATCGACGTGACGCCGGACCCGAACCTGGCGCTGTCGGTGCGCAATCTGCCGGGCGTGGCGCTCAAGGCGTCGTCGAAGGTGACGGCGCGCGATATCGCCGCGGCCGACCGCGTCGTCGCGACGCGTGGCGCGTTCGAGAAATTGCAGGAGGCGCTCGCATGAAGCAGACGGAAATCATTCGCCGGCCGCTGATCACGGAGAAGACCTCCATCCTCCGCGAGGATGGGAAGACGATCGTGTTTCACGTCGCCGTCGAGGCCAACAAGGTGGAGATCAAGCGCGCCATCGAGCAGCTGCTCGGCGCGAAGGTCGCCAGCATCCGCACCAGCATCGCGCACGGCAAAATCAAGCGCCAGGGGCGCTTCGCCGGCCAGCGGTCGGACTGGAAGAAAGCCTACGTGACGCTGAAAGACGGCCAGAAGATGCCGGAATTCCTGGAGGGCGCATAGGAATTCTCAATTTTCAATAGTCAATGGGCAATGCGTGTCACGCATTCGGCATTGACAATTGCGAATTGTAAATTTCGAGCGTAAGTGAGCCATGCCTATTCGCAAACGCAACCCGGTGACGCCGGCCTCGCGGTATCACACCGTCCAGACCTTTGACGATGTGACGACCAACCGGCCGCACAAGCCGCTCGTCGAACCGCTGAAGAGCACCGGCGGCCGCAACAACGTCGGCGAACTGACCTCGTGGTGGCGCGGCGGCGGCCACAAGCGGATGTACCGCATCATCGACTTCAAGCGGGACAAGATCGACATTCCGGCGACGGTGTCGACGATCGAGTACGACCCGAACCGGTCGTCCCGGATCGCGCTGTTGACCTATGCCGACGGCGAGAAGCGCTACATCCTGCAGCCGCTCGGGCTGAAGGTCGGCGATACGATCGTCGCCGGCCCGAACGTCGACATCCTGCCGGGCAACGCGTTGCCGCTGAAGAACATTCCGCTCGGCACGCAGATCCACAACGTCGAGTTGAAGCCGGGCAAGGGCGGGCAGGTGGCGCGCAGCGCCGGATCGAGCGTGCAGCTGGTCGCCAAGGAAGGCGAGTACGCCTCGGTCAAGATGCCGTCGGGCGAGATTCGCAAGATCTACATCGAGTGCTACGCGACGATCGGCCAGGTCGGCAATCTCGACCACGAGAACGTGTCGCTTGGCAAGGCCGGACGCAGCCGCTGGATGGGTCTGCGGCCGCACGTGCGCGGCGTGGCGATGAATCCGGTCGACCATCCGCTCGGCGGCGGTGAAGGCAAGACCTCGGGCGGCCGTCATCCGGTGACGCCGTGGGGGTTGCCGACCAAGGGCTACAAGACGCGCAACCGCAAGCGGACCGACCAGTTCATCGTGCAGCGGCGCCAGAAGTAACCGCGGCGAAAAAAGTTATGAGCAGATCACTCAAGAAGGGCCCGTTCGTCGACACCTCGCTGCTCGAGAAGATCGAGGTGATGAACCGCGGCACCGAAAAGAAAGTCATCAAGACCTGGTCGCGCCGCTCGACGGTGATTCCAGAATTCGTGGGTCACACGCTGGCGGTGCACAACGGCAAGAAGTTCATTCCGGTGTACGTGACCGAGAACATGGTCGGCCACAAGCTGGGCGAATTCGCGCCGACGCGCCAGTTCAAGGGCCACACGACCAAGGTCGCCGAGAAGGCGGCCGCAGTCGGCGGCGCACCGGGCGCGGGCGCGCCGGCGGCCGGCGGCAAGCAGGGGAGCTAGTCATGATTGAGGCGAAGGCAACCGCACGCTACGTGCGGACTTCGGCGCAGAAGGCCGGCCTGGTGCTGGCGCTGATACGCGGCAAGGACGTCAACCGCGCCCTGGCGACGTTGAAGTACACGCGCAAGGCGATCGCGTCGGATGTCGCCAAGGTGCTGCGATCGGCGATTGCGAATGCGCAGCAGAAGGAAGGGTTCAGCGGCGACGTCGATCGGCTCTACGTCGCGGCCTGCTACGCCAACCAGGGGCCCTCGCAGAAGCGGGTGCGTCCCGCGCCGATGGGACGCGCCTTCCGCGTCCTGAAGCGGACCGCGCATCTGACGGTCGAAGTCGCTGAGCGGCCGGAGAAGGTCGTGGCCGTCGGCGAGCCGACCGCCGGCGCAGCCAAGCGCGGCGCGAAGAAGACCACTACGAAGAAGGCGAAGGAGTAGCCGTGGGTCAGAAAGTTCACCCGATCGGGTTCCGGCTCGGATTCAACAAGACGTGGCGGTCGCGCTGGTACGCCGACAAGGACTACGCCAAGCTGCTGCACGAGGACCTGAAGCTGCGGCAGTCGCTCAAGAAGCGCTTCGCGCACGCCGGCGTCTCGAAGATCGAGACCGAGCGCGCCGTGAACCGCCTCAAGATCGACGTCTACACCTCGCGCCCCGGCATCATCATCGGCCGCAAGGGCACCGAAGTCGACAAGCTGAAGCAGGAAATCCAGAAGCGCACCGGCCGCGAGGTCTTCATCAACATCCAGGAGATCCAGAAGCCGGAACTCGATTCGCAGCTGATCGCGGAGTCGGTGGCGATGCAGCTCGAGAAGCGCGTCGCGTTCCGCCGCGCGATGCGCAAGGCGGTCGAGTCGGCGTTGCGCTTCGGCGCGCGCGGGATCAAGGTGCGCGTCTCGGGCCGCCTGAACGGCGCGGAAATCGCCCGCTCGGAGTGGTACCTCCACGGGCAGCTGCCGCTCCAGACGCTGCGCGCCGACATCGACTACGGCTTCGCCGAAGCCAACACGACCTACGGCCAGATCGGCATCAAGGTGTGGCTCTACAAGGGCGAGCGCCTGCTGCCGCAGCGCGGCCGCGAAGAGGAATATCGGGAACGCGCGCCGCGCCGGCCGGAACCGCGCGGCGGCCGCGACGACAGACGCTAGGGATAGAGAGCTAAGTACAGGGCAGAGGGCAAAGAGCAAAGGGCAAAGGGCAAAGTGACGACACGCTCTTCAAATCTGCCCTTTGCGATTTGCGATTAGCCCTTCAAGGATTTCGCTATGTTGATGCCGAAGAAGGTCAAGTACCGGAAACAGCAGCGCGGGCGCATGCGCGGCAAGGCGTGGCGCGGCGGCGATGTGTCGTTCGGGGACTACGGACTGAAGGCGCTCGAGCCGTGCTGGCTGACCGACCGGCAGATTGAAGCGGCGCGCGTCGCGATGACGCGGTTCATCAAGCGCGGCGGCAAGATCTGGGTTCGCGTGTTCCCGGACAAGCCGATCACCAAGAAGCCGCAGGAAACCCGAATGGGCAAGGGCAAGGGCGCGCCGGAGCAGTGGGTCGCGGTGATCAAGCCCGGACGCGTGCTGTTCGAGATGGAAGGCGTCACGGAGCTCGAAGCGCGCAAGGCGATGCGGCTGGCGTCGGCCAAGCTGCCGATCCTGACCAAGTTCGCGACCCGGTTCGCGCAGGAGAAGATGCTATGAAGGCCGCGGAACTCCGCGATCAAGGCGTGGACGAACTCGGCGCCAAGGAACGCGATCTCGCCGATCAGCTGTTCCGGATGCGCATTCAGAAGTCGATGGGCCAGCTCGAGGCGCCGGAAAAGATCAAGGCGGTGCGCCGCGATCTCGCCCGCGTCAAGACCGTGCTGCGGCAAAAACAGAGCCGGTAACCGGGAATCAGCTTATGAGCGAGAAGGCAGAAAAAGTCGGCGTCGTCGTCAGCAACAAGATGCAGAAGAGCATCGTCGTCGCGGTCGAGTGGCAGGTGCGCCACGGCCTCTACGGCAAGACCGAGCGCCGGACGTCGAAGTTCATGGTCCACGACGAAAAAGGCGAGGCCAAGATCGGCGACATCGTCAGCATCGTTGAAACGCGTCCGTTGAGCCGCCGCAAGCGGTGGGCGCTGAAGCAGATCGTCCGTCAGGCGGCGGAAGTCTAAGTTGGGCCGGCCAGGCAGGCCGGGCGGGCGGGGCAGGCAGGGAACGCACTTGCCAGCCACGCCGGCCGAGCCAGCCCTGCCAGCCCTCGGAGAAAAACCATGATTCAGATGCGATCGATCCTGGACGTTGCCGACAATTCCGGCGCGCGCAAGATCGCCATCATCAACCCGATTGGCGGCTCGACCGGCCGCTACGCCCGTCTCGGCGACATCGTGACCGCGTCGGTGAAGGAAGCGACGCCGGAATCGAACGTCAAGAAGGGACAGGTCGTGAAAGCCGTGATCGTGCGCACGGTCAAGGAGCAGCGCCGCCGCGATGGCAGCTACATCCGCTTCGACCGCAACGCCGCCGTGCTCATCAACGACCAGGGCGAGCCGATCGGCACGCGCGTGTTCGGGCCGGTCGCCCGCGAGCTGCGCGAGCGCCGCTTCATGAAGATCATTTCGCTCGCGCCGGAGGTCCTCTAGGGGCCGGAAGGGCCGGAGAGGCCACGCCCCTCCTGCCGCTCCCGCCCAAAGGTGCAAGGTATGAGTCGCTTAGCTACTCCGATTCGCAAGAACGATAACGTCCTCGTCATCACCGGGAAGGACCGCGGCAAGCGCGGCCGCGTGCTGAAGGTGCATCCGGACAAGAACCGGCTGGTGGTCGAGGGCGTGAACATGATCAAGCGCCACACCAAGCCGAACCCGGGCAAGAACATCAAGGGCGGCATTGTCGAGCGCGAGGCGTCGGTGCACGCGAGCAACGTGCAGCTGGTCTGCCCCGAGTGCGGCGCCCAGACGCGCGTCGGCCGCAAGATTCTCGGCGACGGCCGCAAGGTCCGGATCTGCCGCAAGTGCGAGGGAGTCGTCGACAAATGAATCGCCTGAGAGAAAAGTACGAGAAGGACGTCGTCCCGGCGCTGAAGAAGGAGTTCGGCTACAGCAACATCATGGCCGTCCCCAAGATTCAGAAGGTCGTCGTCAACATGGGCCTCGGCGAGGCGACCGCCAACGTCAAGCTGATCGACACCGGCGCCGACGAGCTCGCGCGCATCACCGGCCAGAAGCCGGTCACGCGCCGCTCGAAGAAGTCGATCGCGCAGTTCAAGGTCAGAAAAGGACAGCCGGTCGGCGCGTCGGTGACGCTGCGCGGCGAACGGATGTGGGAATTCCTCGACCGCCTGGTGTCGATCGCGCTGCCGCGCGTCCGCGACTTCAAGGGCGTGTCGCCGAAGGGCTTCGACGGCCGCGGCAACTACACGCTCGGTCTCCGCGACCAGCTGCTGTTTCCCGAGATCGATTACATGAAGGTCGACAAGGCGCGCGGCATGAACGTGTCGGTCGTGACCACGGCCAAGACCGATCAGGAAGCCCGCAAGCTGCTGCAGTTTGTCGGCATGCCCTTCCGGCAGTAAGCGGACCAAGGACCAAGCACGAAGGACGAAGGACTAGAGATGGCCACAACCGCCAAGATCGCCAAAGAGCAGAAGAAGCCGAAGTACAAGATTCGCCTGCGCAACCGCTGCCACTTGTGCGGCCGGCCGCGCGCCTACATGCGGAAGTTCGCCTTGTGCCGCCTGTGCTTCCGGAAGCTCGCCCTCGAGGGCGACATCACGGGCGTGACCAAGAGCAGCTGGTAACCAAATCCCGAACGACAGGATTACGAGAATGACCGATCCAATTGCCGACATGCTCGCCCGGATCCGCAACGCGGTGAGCGCCAAGCACACCCGCGTGGACATGCCCGCGTCGCGGATCAAGAGCGACATCGCCCGCATCCTGCAGGACGAGGGCTACATCCAGGGGTTCAAGGTAATCGACGACACGTCCGGGCGGACGACCGCGGCGGCCAAGACGCTGCGCCTGTTCCTCAAGTACGGCCCGCACGGCGAGCGCCTGATCACCGGCGTCCAGCGGATCAGCCGCCCCGGCCGCCGCGTCTACTTCGGGCGCGACGACGTGCCGGAGGTGCTGGCTGGACTGGGCACCAGCATCCTGACCACGTCGCGCGGCGTGATGACCGGCCGCGAGGCGGTCAAGGCCGGCGTCGGCGGCGAAGTGCTCTGCAATATCTGGTAAGGGCCTGAAAAATGTCTCGAATCGGAAAGAAACCAATCGTGCTGCCCAAGGGCGTGACCGTCAAGGTGCTCGACGGCGCGGTCGAGGTGCAGGGGCCGAAAGGGAAACTCAAGCAGGTGCATCCGGCCGGCATCACGTTCAGCATGCAGGACGGCCAGTTGACCGCGACGCGCGGCGACAATCCGGAGCTCGGCAAGTTCCACGGGCTGGCGCGCAGCCTCATCGCCAACGCGGTGGCGGGGGTGACCGACGGCTTCAAGAAAGAGCTCGACATCGTCGGCGTCGGCTACCGCGCCGAAGTGAAGGGCAAGCAGGTCATCTTCGCCCTCGGCTACTCGCACGCGGTGGTGTTCGACATCCCGGCGGGGATCGACGTGGTCATCGACAAACAGACGCACATCACGGTGACCGGCGTGGATCGCCAGCTGGTGGGCCAGGTGGCGGCGAACATCCGGCGCCTGCGCAAGCCGGACCCCTACAAGCAGAAGGGTGTCCGCTACACCGGCGAAGTGCTGAAGAAGAAGGCCGGCAAGACCGGCGCGAAGTAGAGCCATGAAAATCAAAACCAAGGACGATCGGCGACGGCGCATTCAGCTGCGCCAGCGCAAGCGGATCGCCGGCACGCCGGCGCGGCCGCGGTTGTGCGTCTTCCGCAGCGTCACGCATATCTACGCCCAGGTCATCGACGACATGAGCGGCCAGACGCTGGTCGCCGCGTCGAGCATCGAACCGGCGGTGAAGAAGGCGTTCGCCAAAGACGTGAAGGGCGGCAACATCAAGGGCGCGCAGGCGATCGGCAAGACGATCGCGGAGCGGTCGCTCGAGAAGGGCATCAAGCAAGTGGTGTTCGATCGCGCCGGCTTCCTCTATCACGGGCGGATCAAAGCAGTGGCTGACGCGGCCCGCGAAGCCGGTCTGGATTTCTGATCATGAAAACAAGAGAGCGAATCGATCCGGCGCAGCTCGACATCAAGGACAACGTCGTCTCGATCAATCGAGTCACGAAGGTCGTCAAGGGCGGCAAGAACCTGAGCTTCAGCGCGCTGGTGGTCGTTGGTGACGGCCACGGTGTGGTCGGCTTCGGGATCGGCAAGGCCAAGGAAGTGCCGTCGGCGATCAAGAAGGGCATCGAATCGGCGAAGAAGAACCTGGTCCGGGTGCCGCTGAAGGGCACGACGATTCCGCATCCGGTGCTCGGCAACTTCGGGGCGGGGAGCGTGCTGCTCAAGCCGGCGCCGGACGGGACGGGGATCATCGCCGGCGGCGCGGTTCGCGCGGTCGTCGAAGCGGCCGGCATCACCAACATCCTGACCAAGTCGCTCGGCTCCGCCAATCCGCACAATGTCGTGCGGGCGACGATCGCCGGGCTCGACTCTCTGAAGGATCCGCTGACCGTCGCACGCATGCGCGGCAAGGATCTCGACGAACTCGTCGGCACGGCGAAGTAGGCCCGTCATGGCAAACCAGAGAACCGATTCGAAAGGCGGCACCGTCAAGGTGACGCTCGTCAAGAGCCCGATCGGGTTCAAGCGCAACCAGCGCGACGTGGTCCGGAGCATGGGCCTGCTGCGCATCCGTCATACGGTGGAGTTGAAAGACTCCCCGTCGACGCGCGGACTGATTCACAAGGTCCGCCACCTCGTCGAGGTCGAATAGCCATGAGTCTGAACAACCTGCGGCCGCCCAAGGGCGCCAAGCATGCGAAGAAGCGGATTGGCCGCGGCCAGGGCTCCGGCAACGGCAAGACCGCCGGACGCGGTCACAAGGGCGCCAAGTCGCGGTCGGGCTTCAAGTTCAAGCGCGGCTTCGAAGGCGGCCAGATGCCGCTGCACCGCCGCGTGCCGAAGCGGGGCTTCCACAACCATTTCCGCGTCGAATACGACGTGGTCAATCTCGACACGCTCGGCGAGATCTTCGAGGCCGGCGCGGTCGTCACGCCCGAGCTGCTCCGCGAGCGCGGGCTGGTGCCTAGCGGCCCCCGCCGCCTGATCAAGGTGCTCGGGCGCGGCGAGCTCGCGAAGACGCTGACCGTTCGGGCCCACAAGTTCAGCGGCAGCGCGGCGGAAAAGATTGCCGCGGCGGGCGGTCAGTCGGAAGTGATCGCGTGAGATGCGTTCGACGCAGGCAGAGGGCAGGCACCCGAGGATGTAGGTTATGGAAAACAGCCTGAAAAACATCTTCGCGATTTCGGATCTGCGGAACCGCGTGCTGTTCACGCTGGGCATGCTCGGGGTGTATCGCGTCGGCCACCACATCACGGTGCCGGGCGTGAACATCGCGGCGCTCAGCGAGCTCGCCGCGCAGACGCAGAACCAGATGTTCGGTCTCTACGACATGTTCTCGGGCGGGAACCTGTCCAAGGTGACGATTTTTGCGCTCGGCATCATGCCGTATATCAGCGCGTCGATCATCCTGCAGCTGCTGACCGTCGTCTGGCCGTATCTCGAGAAGCTGTCGAAAGAAGGCGAGCTGGGCCGCCGCAAGATCACCCAGTACACCCGCTACAGCACGATCTTCCTGAGCGTCGTCCAGGCGTTCGGGATCGCGGTCTTCCTCGAGCGCCAGACCAACGTCACCGGCGGCCTGCCGCTCGTCTATCACCCCGGCCTCGCGTTCAAGCTGATGACGGTGCTGACGCTGACGACCGGCACCTGCTTCATCATGTGGCTCGGCGAACAGATCACCGAACGCGGCATCGGCAACGGGATGTCGCTGATCATCTACTCGGGCATCGTCGTCGGCTTTCCGCGCGCGGTGATCCAGACGATCGATCAGATCCGCACCGGTCAGCTCGGGCTGATTCCGATGGTGCTGCTGGTCGTCGTCATGGCGCTGGTGATTGCGGCAATCATCTTCGTCGAGCGCGGTCATCGCCGCGTCACCGTGCAGTACGCCAAGCGCGTGGTCGGCCGGCGGATGTACGGCGGCTCGAGCACGCACATTCCGCTGAAGGTGAACACCGGCGGCGTCATCCCGGTGATCTTCGCCTCGTCGATTCTGGCCTTCCCGGCCACGATCGCCAGCTTGTGGCAGGGGAACCGGGTCGCCGAAGCCATCAGCACGCAGCTCGGCCTCGGCATGCCGCTCTACAACCTGCTCTTCCTGGCCGGCATCATCTTCTTCGCCTACTTCTACACGGCGATCATCTTCAATCCCGATGATGTCGCGGAGAACATGCGGAAGTACGGCGGGTTCGTGCCGGGCATCCGGCCGGGCAAGCGGACCGCGGAGTACATCGACACGATCCTGACGCGGATCACCCTGGCGGGTGCGCTCTACCTCGCGGTGATCGCGATCATCCCGCAGTTCCTGCTGAGCGGCTTCAGGGTGCAGCCGATTCCGTTCATCGGCGACTGGCTCGACGCCGTCCTGCCGCGCTTCATCACGCAGGGCATGGGCGTGCTGTTCTACTTCGGCGGCACGTCGCTGCTGATCGTCGTCGGTGTCGCGATGGACACCGTGCAGCAGGTCGAGAGCCAGCTGATCATGCGCCACTACGACGGCTTCATGAAGAAGACGCGGATTCGCGGCCGCCGCTCCTAGCCATGGCCCTCAATCTGATCATGCTCGGGCCCCCTGGAGCGGGCAAAGGCACGCAGGCGGAGCGGTTCGCGCGGGCGAAGGGGATTCCGAAGATCTCGACCGGCGACATGCTGCGCGAGGCGGTCAAGGCAGGTACGGAGATCGGCCGCCGCGCCAAGGCGATCATGGATCGCGGCGAGCTGGTGAGCGACGAGGTGATCATCGGCGTGGTCCGCGAGCGGCTCGACAAGGCCGACGCGCAGGGCGGGTTCATCCTCGACGGCTTTCCGCGCACCGTGGCTCAGGCCCGCGCGCTCGACGAGTTGATGGACGGCCGGCCGGCGTTGATCGTCATCGACATCGTCGTCCCGGAAGAGGAACTCGTGCGGCGGCTCGGGTCGCGACTCGTCTGCGCCGACTGCGGCACGAATGCCGAAGGCGTGGACCTGTCGATGGCGGCCAAGGTCCGGTGCGCGAAGTGCGGCGGTCACCTGAAGCAGCGGTCGGACGACAACCAGCAGGTCGTGCTCGAGCGGCTGAAGGTCTACCGGCGCGACACCGAACCGCTGGTGGAGTACTACCAGCCGCGGCCGACGTTCCGCGCGGTGGACGGCGCGCAGCATCCCGACCAGGTCGCGCAGGACCTGAGCGCGGCGGTGGAAGCGGCGCGGCACAACGGCGGCATGGGAGGGCACCGATGATCGTCTGCCGGTCCCAGGCCGAACTCGAGCGCATGCGCGCGGCGGGGCAGCTGGTCGGCGAAGTGCTGACCGCGCTCACCGCGGCGGTCGCTCCCGGCGTGTCGACCGCGGATCTCGATCGGATCGCCGAGCGGCTGATTGCCGACGCCGGCGCGACGGCCGCGTTCAAGGGCTACAACGGGTATCCGGCGACGATTTGCGCGTCGGTGAACGAGGAAGTGATTCACGGCATCCCCTCGCCGGTGCGCGTGCTGCAGGAAGGCGACGTGATTTCGCTCGATGTCGGCGCGTCGCTCGGTGGGTACTACGGCGACAGCGCGGTCACCGTGCCGGTGGGCCGCGTCGCGGATGATGCGAAGACGCTGCTGCGGGTGACCGAGGAATCGCTGTACAAGGCGATCGAAGCGGTGAAGCCGGGCGGGCGCGTGTCGGATATCGGCCACGCGGTCCAGAAGCACGTCGAGGGTTACGGGTTTTCGGTCGTGCGCGAGTTCGTCGGCCACGGCATCGGCCAGCGGATGCACGAGGATCCGCAGGTGCCGAACTACGGCGAGCCGGGCCGCGGGCCGCGGCTGGCCGAGGGGATGGTGCTGGCGATCGAGCCGATGGTGAATGCCGGCAAGCCGGCGGTGAAAGTGTTGGCGGATGGATGGACCGCGGTGACGAAGGATCGCAGCCTGTCGGCGCACTTCGAGCACACGGTCGCGGTCACGGCGGACGGACCATGGATTCTGACGGCGAGAGCGGTGCCAGTGGCCGCCCGTCGGTAGCGGGGGTCGTCGTCGAACAGTTGCCGAGCCGCCTGTATGCGGTGCGGCTGGAAGACGGCGCGCGGGTGACGGCGCATATCGCCGACCGCGTCGACCGCAACTTCATCCGCGTGCTGGTCGGCGATCGAGTGAGGATTGAACTGTCTCCGGTGGATCGAAGTCGGGGACGGATAGTGGCAAGAGAGAACTGAGATTTTGGGGAATTCAGGATTTCGGGAATTCAGGATTGAAATCCCGAAATCCCGTAATCCCGAAATCCTGAAATCCTGAAATCCTGAAATTCGGGGGTCCCATGAAGGTTCGAGCGTCAGTCAAGCGGATTTGCGACAAGTGCAAGATCGTCCGGCGCCGCGGCGTGGTGCGGGTGATCTGCCCGAATCAGAAGCACAAACAGAGGCAAGGATAGAGTTATGGCGCGCATCGCAGGGATCGATCTTCCGCGGACCAAGCGGATCGAAATCGGGCTCACCTACATCTACGGCATCGGGCGGGTCCGCTCGAACGGGATCCTCAAGGAGGCCGGCGTCAGTCCGGACATCCGCATCAAGGATCTGTCCGAAGACGACGTGCGCAAGATCAGCCGGGTGATCGAGGAGCAGGGCGGCGTCGAGGGCGACCTGCGCAAGGAAGTCTCGATGAACATCAAGCGGCTGATGGACATCGGCTGCTACCGCGGCATCCGGCACCGGCGCAACCTGCCGGTGCACGGCCAGCGGACCCGCACCAACGCCCGCACCCGCAAGGGGCCGCGCAAGGGCGCGATCGCGAAGAAGAAGACGGTGTAATTTATGGCAAAGACTGAAGCGGCGGCACCCGAAGGCGCAACCCCCGACAAGAAAGACGGCGCGCCCGGCAAACGCAAGAAGACGTTCAAGAAGCGTGGCGAGAAGAAGATCGTTCATCACGGTCTCGCCCACATCCACGCCTCCTTCAACAACACCACGGTGACGATCACCGACACCGAAGGGAACGTCGTGGCCTGGTCGAGCGCCGGTGGCATCGGCTTCAAGGGCTCGCGCAAGGGCACGCCGTTCGCGGCGACTCAGGCGGCGCTCAACGCCGGCAACGCCGCGAAGACCGTCGGCATGCGCTCGCTGGACGTTCGCGTCAAGGGCCCCGGGTCGGGCCGCGAGTCGGCGATCCGCGCGCTGCAGACGGTCGGACTCGAAGTCAAGTCGATCCGCGACGTCACGCCCATTCCTCACAATGGGTGCCGTCCTCCGAAGCGCCGGCGCGTGTAGGCTGCAACTTAGGATTTCAGGAACTCAGGAACTTAGGATTTCGAAGAGGATTGAATGGCGCGTTACATTGGACCTGTCTGCCGTCTCTGCCGCCGTGAGGCGATGAAGCTCTTTCTCAAGGGCGAGCGTTGCTACACCGAGAAGTGCGCGATCGAGAAGCGCAACTTCCCGCCGGGACAGCACGGCAAGACCCGCAAGGCGAAGCTCGCGGGCTACGGCCTGCAGTTGCGCGAAAAGCAGAAGGTCAAGCGCATCTACGGCGTGCTCGAGGATCAGTTCCGCCGCTACTTCGAGGCGGCCGAGCGGACCCGCGGCATCACCGGCGAGACGCTGCTGCAGCTGCTCGAGCGGCGGCTGGACAACGTGGTCTACCGGCTCGGGCTGTCGACCTCGCGTCCGCAGGCGCGGCAGCTGGTGCGGCACGGCCACTTCCTGGTCAACGGCAAGAAGGTCGACATCCCGTCGTACTCGGTGAAGCAGGGCGACGTGGTCACCGTGCTCGGCCGCAGCCAGAAGAACGTGACCATCGAGCACGCGATCGAGGAAGTGAAGGGCCGCGGCATTCCGGCGTGGCTGTCGTTTGACTCCGGATCGATCTCGGGCCGCATCGTGTCGATGCCGACCCGCGAGCAGATCAACCTGCCGGTGCAGGAGCAGCTGATTGTGGAGTTGTACTCGAAATAGGTAATTGTCAATTCTCAATGGTCAATGATCAATTCGTACGAATGGATCATTGAAAATTCCCAATTGAGAATTCGCATCCGCCGGCCCGCAGCCTTGACAGACCTGCGGCGGGAGGCCGGCGGTCACTAGCAGGTCTGGAGGCCCGTCTGCGGGCCCGTAGCGAAAGGACACGATAGATGCTCTGGAAAGGCTTTCAGCGTCCCAAGCGGCTGGAATTCGAGCGCGAGACGCTCACCGACCGGTTCGGCCGTTTCTATGCGCAACCGTTCGAGCGCGGATTCGGCACGACGATCGGCAACGCGCTCCGCCGCGTGCTGCTCTCCTCCATTGAAGGCGCGGCGATCACCGCGGTGAAGATCGACGGCGTGCTGCACGAGTTCTCGCCGATTCCGGGCGTGGTCGAGGACGCGACCGACATCATCCTCAACCTGAAGCAGATTCCGCTCAAGCTGCACTCGGATCACACCAAGACGCTGACCATCCGCGTCGACAAGCCCGGCGAAGTCCGCGCGCGGGACATCCAGGCCGACGGCGACGTCGAGATTCTCGAGCCGGATGCGCACATCGCCACGGTGGCCGACAACGGCAAGTTGCACATGGAAATGCGCATGAAGCGCGGCCGCGGCTACGTCGCGGCGGACAAGAACTTCGACGAGGATCTCGGCATCGGCTGGATCCCGATCGATTCCGTCCACTCGCCGATCAAGAAGGTCAACTATCTCGTCGAAGCGGCGCGGCTCGGCCAGACCACCGACTACGACAAGCTGACCGTCGACGTGTGGACCAACGGCTCGATCAGCGCCCGCGACGCGGTGTCGCTCTCGGCCAAGCTGATTCGCGATCACCTGAACATCTTCATCAACCTCGAGGAAGGCGCCGAGGCGATGAGCGAGGCCTCGGGCGATCAGCCGCGCAGCGGCATCGGCAACGAGAACCTCGACAAGTCGGTCGAGGAACTGGAACTGTCGGTGCGGTCGTACAACTGCCTGAAGAACGCGAATATCCGTACCATTCGCGAACTCGTGCAGAAGACCGAAGCCGAAATGCTCAAGACCAAGAACTTCGGGCGCAAGAGCCTGAACGAAATCAAGGAAATCCTCCACACCATGGGCCTGAGCCTCGGCATGCGGGTCGACGGGGGCGGTGGGGACTAGGACGAGGGTCCAGGGACTGGGGACTAGGGGCTAGGGAACTTCGAGAAATCTCGGCACATCGAGGACCTCGAAGACTCCAAGCCCCCAGGCCCAAGCCCCCAGCCCGAAAAGAATCAGCTATGAGACACAGAGTTGCACACCGAAAACTGGGACGCGTCACCGAGCATCGGATCGCGATGCTGCGCAACCAGGCGACCGCGCTCCTGCGCCACGAGCATCTGACGACCACGGTGCCGCGGGCCAAGGAACTTCGGCCGTTCGTTGAACGGATCATCACGATTGCCAAGCGCGGGTTGGCCGAGGGGACCACGCCGGTCAAGACGCTCAATGCGCGCCGCCTCGTGATGCACGACATCCAGGACCGCGAGGTCGTGTCGAAGCTGTTCGACACGCTCGCGCCGCGCTTCCAGGCGCGGCCTGGCGGCTACACCCGCCTGCTGCGGATTGGTTTCCGCCAGGGCGATTCGGCGGAAGTCGCGCAGGTCGAACTAATCGGCAGCGAATTCAACCCGCGCGCGAAGGCCGAAGCAGAAGCGGCCCAGGCCGAAGCGGCTCCGAAGCCGAAGGGCGTCGGCGGCCGACTGAAGGCCGCGGCCGAACGGCTGCGCGGCGGCGGCAAGAAAGACGACACCGAGGGCGGTAAGAAGGCGCAGACCAAGCCGTCCAAGGGCGTTACTCGCAAGACGACGACCCCGCGCAAGGCCGGGGGCTCCTAACGATTGATCAGTGATGATTGATGATTGATGATTGATGATTGATGATTCGGATTGTTGATTGCCGATGACCTTCAATCAGCAATCCCAATCATCATTCATCGATCATCGTTCATCATTGATGATTTCTTCGCGTCGTGGTGCGCCGCCCGGTGCAGCCGGGCGAAGCGCCGCGAACGTCGTTATCCGACAGTCCTGCCGCTTGTTCTGACACTCGTCTCTCCTCCGTCTGCAAGAGTCCGTTCCAGTCATCAGCGTCGTCCTACAGCGTGGGCGCCGCCGCCGCGTCTCAGCGGAAAGTCCTTTTACCTCAATCGCTCGCGTGTCGATTCCAGTACCGATGAAGACCTGGACGCTCGGTCGGAAGCTCTACTCCGGGATCGGCCTGCTCGCCTGTGTGATCGTCGCGATGGGCGTCGCTGGCGCGTATACCGAGACCCTGATCGACGAGAACGTCGAGGAGCTGGCGCTGAAGACCGCGCCGAACCTTCAGCTCGCCGAAGAACTGAAGTACATCGCACAGACCTACCGCTCGGCGAACCGTTACAACGTGGTCCTGGCGTACACCAACGATGCCGCCGGAGTGGAGCAGAACCGCCGCACGATGGACGAACTCCACGCCGAGTTCAACGAGAAGGCCGAGCAGCTTCGTCTGAGCAGCGACCGCGCGGATGTCAAGGACATGGTCCGCGAAGCCCTGGCCGCGATGACCGAGTTCGACGGCAAGTGCGTCGAGATCGCGCGGCTGGCGGCGGCCCTCAAGCCGACGGAAGCCGCGCAGATGCTCGGGTCCGCGGGCCAGGCGGCCGACCGGATTCAGCTCCTTGGCGATCGTCTCGCCGAACGGATGCGCGAGCATCTCAAGGACGTGGCGGACGAAGCGGCCGCCGACCAGCGCGCCGGCGAGTGGACGCTGTTCGTCATGGCCGTTGTCGGCGCCGTCGCGCTGTTCCTCGTCGGCTACGTCGTCCGCAACGTCGTCCGGGCGTTGACCGAACTCGTCGTCACGCTGAAGCAGGGCAGCGAGCAAGTGACCAGCGCCGCGTCGCAGGTCTCCGCGTCGGCTCAGGGGCTGTCGCAGGGCGCGACCGAACAGGCCGCGTCGCTCGAGGAAACGTCGGCCTCGATGGAGGAAATGGCCTCGATGACGCGCCGGAACGCCGAGAACTCGCAGCAGGCCGCGACGCTGATGAGCGAAGTCGACCGGATGGTGGCAGGTTCGAATCTGGCCCTCGAGGACATGACCCGCTCGATGAGCGCCATCACCGAATCGAGCGACCGGGTCTCCAAGATCATCAGGACGATCGACGAGATTGCGTTTCAGACCAACATTCTCGCGCTCAACGCGGCGGTCGAAGCGGCGCGGGCCGGTGAGGCCGGCATGGGCTTCGCGGTGGTCGCCGACGAAGTCCGGAATCTCGCGCAGCGCTCGGCCCAGGCGGCCAAAGACACGGCGACGCTCATCGAAGAGTCGATCGCCAACTCACAGGAAGGCCATCACAAGGTCGAACAGGTGACGCGCTCGATCGCCGGCATTACCGACAGCGTGGTCCGCGTCCGCGGGCTCGTCACCGAGGTGAGCGAGGCGAGCCATCAGCAGGCGCAGGGGATCGATCAGGTGTCGCAGTCGGTGGCGCAGATGGAAAAGGTCACCCAGACCACCGCCGCCAATGCGGAAGAAAGCGCCGCGGCGAGCGAGGAACTGAACGCCCAGGCCGGCAAGACGATGACCGAAGTGGCGCGCCTCGAGCGGATGGTGGTCGGCGCCTCTGCCGCGCACACGCGATCCGTCGATAGACGCAGCGCTCAGTTTCGGCCGCTGCCCGTCGCCGTGACGCAAACCAGCTCTCCGGCCAGGCGTAAGGACTCCGCCGAAGAGCTCATTCCCTTTGGGGCGACGGGAACTTACGGGAGTTTCTGACGCGTGAATTGATGATCTGCGTCACTCCTCTTCAACCGCCACACCCGCCCGCTCGGCCTTGGCCGCCGCGATGATCTTGGCCTGTTGCTGCGACGGCACTTCGTCGTAGTGCGAGTACTCCATGTGATAGGAGCCGCGGCCGCCGGTGGCTGACGTCAGATGCTGCTCGTAGGTCAGCATTTCCGACATCGGTACCTGCGCCTTGATGATGGTCGTCGAGCCGCGCGTGTCCATGCCGCCGATGCGGCCGCGGCGTCCGTTCAGATCGCCCATCAGGTCGCCGGCGTAGTCTGACGGCGCGTAGACCTCGACGTTCATCACCGGTTCGAGAATCGTCGGCCGCGCCCGCGTCATCGCGTCCTTGAAGGCCAGCCGTCCCGCCATCTTGAACGAGAGTTCGTTCGAGTCGACGTCGTGATACGAACCGTCGAAGACCGTCACGCGGAAGTCGACCATCGGGTAGCCCGCCAGATAGCCGCGCACCCGCGTCTCCTGAATGCCTTTTTCGACCGCGGGGATGAACTGCCGCGGGATCGAGCCGCCGAAGATGTCGTCGACGAATTCGAAATCGCTGCCGCGCGGCAGTGGCTCGACTCTGATCTTGCAGTCGCCAAACTGGCCGTGGCCGCCGGTCTGCTTCTTGTGCCGGCCGTGGGCTTCGGTCGACGACTTGATGGTTTCGCGGTACGGAATGCGCGGCGGCTTGAGGTTCACGTCCACGCCGAAGCGGCGCTTCAGTTTGGCGACCGTCACCTCGATGTGCAGTTGTCCCTGCCCTGAGAGCAGCAGTTCCTTGGTCTGCGGATCCCGGCTGTAATGGATCGACGGATCCTCTTCCTCCAGCCGGTGCATCGACGTGCTGATCTTGTCTTCGTCGCCGCGCGTTTTCGGTTCGATTGCGTAGGCCAGCACCGGCTCCGGGAACTCGAGCGGCGGGAACACGATCGTGTCGGCCTTGTCGCCGAGGGTGTCGCTCGTCAGCGTGTCCTTCAGTTTGGCGACCGATCCGAGATCGCCGGCTTTGATCTCCGGAACCACCGTCGGGGTTTTCCCCTGCAACAGCTGGATGCTGCCGAGCCGCTCGGAGACGTCCTTCGTCTTGTTGTGCACCGTCGAATCGGACTTCACGGTTCCCGAGATCACGCGGAACATCGTGATCCGCCCCGCGAACGGGTCGGCGATCGTCTTCCAGACGAACGCCGCCGCGGGCCCTTTCTCGTCGGCCTGGCGCGTCACCGACACCCCGTCCTTGGCCGTTCCGGCGAAGGGGCGCTCGCTCGGCGCCGGCAGCACGCTGACGATGGTGTCGAGGAGCTGCGGGACGCCGATGTTCTGGAGTCCGGAGGTGCACACCAGCGGGAAGATCTTCGCGGCCGCGGTCGCGGCATGGAGACCGGAAACGAGTTCGTCGTCGGTCAGCGTGCCGGCGTCGAAGAAGCGCTCCATCAGCTTCTCGTCGGCTTCGGCAACCATTTCGATCAGCGCTTCGCGCGCTGCGTCGACGTCGGCGGCGAGATCCGCGGGGACCGCTTCTTCTTTGAACTTGCCGCTCTGATCGTTCTGGTAGATGTACGCCTTGCGCGTGACCAGATCGACGACGCCGCGGAACGCCTTTTCTTCGCCGATCGGCCACTGCACCGGCACGACCGTGCGGTTGCAGGCGTCGCGCAGCGATTGCAGCGACCGCGCCAGGCTGGCGCGCTCGCGGTCGAGGCGGTTGACGACGACGAGGCGGGGCAGGTCGAGGTCCTGGGCAGCCTCCCAGATCTTTTCAGTCTGGACCATCACCCCGGCCACGGCGTCGACGACGACGATGGCGGCGTCGGCGACACGCAGCGCCGCGCGGGCGTCGCTGAAGAAGTTGCCCATGCCGGGCGTGTCAATCAGGTTGATCTTGTGTTTGTTCCATTCGGCGTAGGCGAGGCTGGCGGAGAGGGTGTGCTTGCGGCCGATTTCTTCGTCGTCGAAGTCGGTGACGGTCGTGCCCTCGTCAACCTTGCCGAATCGGTTGACCATCCCGGCGTCCGCGAGGATGGCGGACGTGAGCTGGGTCTTGCCCGAACCGGTATGCCCCACGAGCGCGACGTTCCGGATACTGGCGGCGTCGTAGACCTTCATAGGTGTCGGTCTCCCTGGCCCGAGATCGCGAATCATATGACAGACGGTGCGGGGTGCGCAGTGCCAAGTGCAAGGTGCAGGTGCGGAGCGCTCGGTGCGGGGTGCTGGGTGCAGGGTTCTGGGTGCAGGGTTCTGGGTGCAGGGTGCTGGGTGCTGGGTGCCGGGTTCTAGGTGCTAGGTGCTGACGGTCCGGTAAGCCCGACTGCTCACACTCCGCTCAAGCTGTATGCTCTTTCCCTTATGCGCAAACTTGTTTCAAGTGGGAGTCCGTTTGAACCCAAGGTTGGTTTTTCGCGCGCCGTGCGGGTGGGCCAGTTCGTGACCGTCTCGGGCACGGCGCCCTTGGGACCGGATGGTCATACGGTGGGGAAAGGAGACCCGGCCGCGCAGACACGGCGGTGTCTCGAAATTATCGCGACGGCTCTTCAAGGTGCGGGGGCGTCGCTTCGTGACGTCGTCCGAACGCGCCTGCTTCTGACGCGGATCGAGGACTGGGAAGCGGTGGCGGCGGTCCACGGAGAGTTCTTTCGCGACATCCGTCCGGCCAACACCGTCGTGCAGGTGACGCAATTCATCGACCGGGACTGGTTGCTGGAGATCGAAGCTGACGCCGTGATCGAAGACGGTGGGAGTGGCGATTGAACCTGGACGCAGAGGCTGACGGTGGACGCTGCCGTGCGAGGTTCGACGTGCGACGCGCGACCGACGTGCGCGGCCCTCGCGCCGGTTGCGATCCTTGGACATTATGATGCCGTCCGACTGACCCGACTGCGCGAAACTGCCGGTGCGTGCGCGCCAGATGCGGGGGGAGCCAGTGCCGCGTATCGGGCGCCGAGGGCGAGCCGATACGATTTTCATGAGTCGACGTTCGGCCGTCATCGTTCTCGCGCTCGCAACCGGCGCGCTGCTCGAACTGGGCGTCGGCACGCTGAGCGGACGGAGAGAGGCGTGGGACAGCGGCATCTACTGGACGCGGGGTTTGCCCGTAGCCATCCTGATGTCGGTCCTGATCGGATTCATCGCTGCACGGCGCGACTGGCTCTGGACGGCTGCGATTCTGCCGAGTCAGGTCACGGCCATGATGATCAGGAACGGCGACATCCTTGGCAGTCTCGGCTTGTGGCCCCTGATGGTGGTTCTGACCTCGGTGCTCAGTGCCCCCTTTGTCGGCGCCGCGTACGTCGGCTCGCGACTCCGAAGCCAGCCGAACGCGTGAGCGGTATTGGCTCGGCGTCCTCGGCGAACTCGGCGTTCAGCGTTGTGATAGCTGGGTGGCGCCATGGTATTTTTTGCGCGACAGCGTGTCTCAAGGGGTGGTCTGTTCGAACCCTGCCCTTCACCGACGGGTGCGGTTCACGGCGCGGCAGTGCATGCTCGGAGGCGTGTTCTCGATCCTCACATGGTAAGCCTCTACGCGGGAGCCGTCGGGCTCATCGTATTCGTGCTGGCAGTCGTGACTTTCGGATTTCACCTTCGCCGCCATCCGTCGCGGCGTGCTGCAGAGACGTTGAGCCGCACGATGCACCTCCTTTTCTTCGCCGGACTCGGTGCCCCGTTTCTTGTCGCCATCGTGCACCCGGGCCTGGGACGATTGGATTCGCTCATCGGCCTCGATCCGCTCCCCGCCCGGCCGCTCTTCGTGGCCGCGGGCGTGATCCTGGCGATTCCCGGCATCTATCTGCTCGGCATCTCGAACCGGCTGCTGCGGGCCCTCGGCAGCGGCGCGAACGCGTTTCGACTTACCGAGCGCGTCGTCGTCGCGGACGCTTACAGGCGGACGAGGAATCCCATGTCGCTCGGCTACTACTTGTCGTGCGTCAGCTTGGCGTTCTTGAGCGGGTCCGCTCTCCTGACCGGGTACGTGCTGCTCGGTGTGATTCCCGCACACCTCTTCTTTCTGAAGTTCTTCGAAGAGCGCGAGCTTGAACTCCGTCTCGGAACGTCATATAGGGACTACAAGCAGGCGGTGCCGTTCCTGTTTCCAAGGCTGAACCGCCGCTGACGGGATCGTTTCTCACTCCGCTCTGCAGAATGGGATGCTGCACCTGACGTGCAGCGCGCGGAGCGGTCGGCACCTTTTGAAGATGCTACTCGTAGCGCAGCGCTTCGATCGGGTCGAGTCTCGAGGCTTTCACCGCCGGCCACATACCGAAGAAGATCCCCACCGACGCGGAAAAACCGAGGCCGATCGCGAACGACCACCAGGGGAGTGAGATCGGGAAGCCGGTGATGAGGTGCACGCCCCAGCCGATGCCGGCGCCGAGCGCGATGCCGAGCACGCCGCCGAGTGACGTGAGGAACGCCGCTTCCATCAGGAACTGAAACAGGATCTCCGCGCGCCGCGCCCCGAGGGCCTTGCGGACGCCGATCTCGCGGGTCCGCTCGGTGACCGAGATCGACATGATCGCCATCACCCCGATGCCGCCGACGAGCAGGGCGATCGACGACAGCACGATCAGCGCGAGCAGCGTGCCGGCCGAAATCTGGTCCCACAGTCCGAGGATGGCGTCCTGCGTGGCCACGTCGAAGTCGTTCGGCTCGGTCAGGCGGAGGTTGTGGCGGATTCGCATGATCCGCTCAACGTCGGCGATCGCGTCCTTGAGATCGACGCCTTCGCGGGCCACCGCGGCAATCTGAATCGGAATCGCGACGCCGCGCCGCGCGCCGCGGCCGACCGAAATCCCGTTCAGGCCGAACTGCTGCTGATACCGCGTGTAGGGGATGACGACGAAGTCGTCCTGCCCGGCGTTGAAGCCGCCGACGCCAGGCCGGTTCTGGAACACTCCGATGACGGTGTAGCGCTCGGCGCCGACCCGGACCAGTTTGCCGATCGGGTCCGTCCCGGTGGCGGCAAACAGCGCCTGATACGGTGTCTGGCCGAGGACCACGACGTTCTTGCGGTACTGGACCTCGGTGCCGTTGAAGAAGCGTCCGAACGTCAGGCCCAGCTGCGTGCCGACGGCGAAGTTTTCGGTCGTGCCGAAGATGATCAGCGGCCGCGTTCTGAGGTCGCGGTAGAACACGCGCTCCTGGGTCGGCGGCGCCATGCCCGGGACGCCGAGCTGCACGTCCACGACCTGCAGCGTCGTGTTTTCGGCCTCGATCGCCCGCGCGTCCGAAATCGAGAGATTCGGGCGCTTCATGATTTCCGCGAACTCGACGCCGTTGGCGAAACTCATCGGCCCGGCGCGCTGAATCGTGATGATGTTCGGGCCGATCGTGCGGATCATGTCGCGCAGCGACTCGTCGAAGCCGCGAATCATCGACGTCATCCCGACGATCGCCGTGATCCCGATGACCACGCCGAGCACGGTCAGCGCCGACCGCATCTTGTTGACCCTCAACGTATCGAAGGCCATCGTGATGACTTCGCTGAAGAGTGCGAGCCTCATTCGCGCCTCAGGGCTTCGATCGGATCGAGCGCGGCGGCGCGCGATGCCGGGTAGAGGCCGAAGAAGAGACCCACGACCGCGGTGATGCCGATGCCCAGCGCGACCGACCACATTTCGATGCGGGCGGGAACCGGGGTGAACGACGTGACCACGAGCGCGAAACCGGCGCCGAGGATCGTGCCAATGACGCCGCCGAACATCGACAGCACCACCGACTCCGTGAGCATCTGCGCCATGATGTCGACCTTGCGCGCGCCGAGCGCCTTGCGCAGGCCGATTTCACGCGTCCGCTCCGAAACCGCCATCAGCATGATGTTCATGATGACGATGCCGCCAACGACGAGGGACAAAGCCACGACGCCGACCAGCACGGCGAAGATGCCGCGCGTGGCGGTGTTGTAGAGGTCGAGGAAGGTGTCCGACGTGAACAGGCCGAAGTTGTTCACCTGTTTCGGCTTCAGACGGCGCGCGATTCTGAGCGCCACCGTCGCGTCGTCCATCGCCTCGCGGATGAGCGAGAGATCTTTGGGCTTGACCGTCAGATTCAGCTGGCGGCGTGAACCGAAGATCTGCTGGAACTGTCCGAGCGGCATGATGATGAAGGCGTCCTGCGACTGGCCTAGAAACGAGCCGCGCTTCGCGCTCACGCCGACGATGGTGAAGTGAACCCCCTCGACCTGAATCAGCTTGCCGATCGGATCGTCGGTGCCGAACAGCCGGTCGGCGACGTCCCAGCCGACGACGATCGCGGGGCGCTGGCGTTCGACTTCCGTCGCGCTCATCAGCCGGCCGCGTTCGGCGTTGAAGGTCGAGAAGTTCATGAACTCCGAGGTCACGCCCTGCACCGAGACGCTGTCGATCGTCCGATCGCGATAGACGACCTGCGCGCTGCCGCGGGAGTCGAGCATCACCGCCGACACCAGCGGACTGAAGCGGCGGATTGCGCGCGCGTCGTCCATCGTCAGCCGCGGGTTGTTCCGCACGCTGTCGAAGTCGTCGTCGTTGAGCGTCATCGGATACTGCTGGATGGCGAAGGAGTCGGCGCCCGCCTGGTTGAGAATGGCGCTCTTGACCGAAGCGTTGAGCCCTTGAATCAGCGACACCACGGCAATGATCGAAGTTACCGCCACGATGTTGCCGAGCACCGTCATCAGCGACCGGAGCTTGGAGCCCCAGATCGCCGACATCGCGATGCCTGCTGATTCGAAGAGTTTGTTCATGCTGATTGCAATCCGGCTAAAGCCGGACGCCACCTGTCACTACACCGCCAGCCCTGCCAGCCCCGCCTGCCTAGCGTGTCTTCGGCGCTTCGATCTTCACCTGATCGCCGTCGCCAAGCGTGCGCACGGAGTTGTAGGGGCCGGTGATGACCTGATCCCCTTCTTTCAGGCCGTTCAGGATTTCGAAGTATTTGTCGCCGGAGATGCCCAGCTTGATCGGCACGAACTCGGCGACGCCGTTGGCGACGAGGAACACGCCTTCGGTTTCCTTGCGGGTCTGTCCGGGCGCGAGTTCCACCAGGGCGGTCGAGGTCTCAGCGGTACGCCGGCGGCGTTCCTTCGGCGGCTTCACGATCTGGCCTTCAGAGTCGTAAATGAGTTCGCGCACGGCCACCGCTGGAATCGGCACCGCCGTGACGGCCGAGCGTGTCGCAGTCGTGATGTCGGCCGTGCAGGTGAACCCCGGCCGCACATCCGGAATCGGCTCGTCGAGCATCACGACGACCTTGAAGTTGGTCGCCTGGCGCGAGCCGGCCGCCGCGCCGGTCGCCTGAATCGGGCTGTTGCCGATTTCGGACACGTGCCCCTTGAACGATCGATCCGGGAGCGCGTCGATGGTGATCTTGGCGATCTGGCCCAGCGTCACGTTGGGAATGTTGGTCTCGTCGACTTCGACTTCGGCCTGGATGACCGACATGTCCGCGAGCGTCAGGAGCACCGTGCCGGCATTGTTCATCGTGCCGATGACGGCGGTTTCGCCTTCCTGGATGTTGCGCCGTGTCACGATGCCGTCAATCGGCGACTCGATGCGGACCTTGCTCAAGTCGTAGCGCGCGCTTTCGAGAGTGGCGCGCTCCTGCGCGATCCGCGAGGCTTGCGAGATGACCTGCTTCTCGCGTTCCTGGATCTGCGACTCGGCGGTCTTGACTTCGTTCTCGGCGCGCTCGAGGGCGTCGCGTGTCGTCAACTGCTGGTTGAACAGGTCGCGCTGGCGCGCCAGGTTCTTGCGAATCTGCTCGAGTTGAACCTTTGAGGTCTCCACGCTCTGCCGCATCTGGGCCAGTGACCCTTCGGCCGCTTCGAGCGACGCCGTGCCGCTGTCGACGCGCGTCCGCAGCGATTTCGGATCGATCTGTAGAAGGAACTGGCCCTTCTTGATCCGATCCCCTTCGTTGACCGCGAGATCGACCACGCGTCCGGACGTGTCGGCGCTGATGTTCACCAGCCGCTTCGGCTGGATCTTGCCGGATGCCGAGACGATGGCCTCGAGGTCCCTCTTCTTGATGGACTCGACCGTGACCGACGGACCCGTGTCCTTCTTGTAGTAGAGATTGGCGGCGACAATCGCGCCAAGCGCAACAATGACCGCCGCAGCGATCAGGATGTTCTTTCCCTTCATTTAGGCTCCAGCGAACAGGGCTCGGACCCCGGCGAACAACAGAATGATGACGAAGTAGACGGTAATAAGGCTCCAGGCGATCGGCGACGTCCGGCGCTTGTAGAGAACGGCAAGTCCGATGGCGGCGCTGACCAGGCCCCAGATCCGGAAGAGGTCAATCCCGCCGAGCAGCATGCCGAGAAAGGACGAGCTGTCCACGCCCGGCAGGAATACCGCCAGGCTGGTGGCGCTTGCCATCGTCTCGCGCATGTAGTTCAGCGGAGTCACGAACAGCATTTGCAGGACACCGATGAATCCCGAGTGCGCCTGAATCGCGACGACCTGCTTGAAGGTCGCCTCGCCGCCCAGCACCGCGTTGAAGACAACCAGCATGACCGCGGAAATCAAGACGACAACAAGGGGGACGAAGACGGCGATGCTGACGGCCGCGAAGTAGCGCGCGTTGCCGAGCCCAGCCTCCATGCGATCCAGCGCCTGGTCGTTCAACTGCACGCCGAACGATTCCATCATCGTGATCTGCTGGTCCAGCGTCGCCCGCTGCCCGACCTCGGTCGACAGGAACGCGAAGTTGATGCCGGCGATGAGGACGATGACGGCGACCATCGCACCAAGGACCTTGGGGTGCGCGACGATGGCGGCGTAGGTCTCGCGGGGCGAGAAAATGACACCCATGGCCCGTGCGAGCAGTCCTTTTTCCGGAACCGTTTCGAGCGCAGGTGTGGTCATGGGAGCGTCCGGTCGATCGGCTGGTAAGTCCAGAATCCCGACGTATATACGGCCAACTCTACGGTGAAGTTCGCGCCGCGGCCGCGGCCGACTCGCGGGCCCGCCGGGCGGCCGGTGGGGCACCGTCGAACGCCGCGCGGAGGACCCGGAGGCCGGCCTGCAGGCGCTTCCCAGCCGCTGAATCGAGCGGGCCGAGCATTTCAGCCAGATGTGCTTCGGCGGCCTTGCCCACGCGCTCTAGCGCGGCCTTGCCGGCCGGCGTGACGTCGATGATCACGACCCGCCGGTCCCTGGCCGGCGACGATCGCCGCACCCAGCCGCGTTCCACCATCGCGCTGATCGAGTTCGACATCGTCGGCAGGCTGACACCCTGCAAGACGGCGAGTTCGGACAGCGTGCGTGGCTGTGCACTCAACATGGTCAGAAGACCGAAATGGGCCGGCGCCGGCAGCTCGCCCGCGGCGCGGAGCTCGGAGGCCACCGTCCGCATCACGAGCGGGACGATCTTGAGAATCTCGCGCGCGGTGTCGCGCGCATGGGTTCGGGTCATGAGTCCTTTGAACTTAGCCAGCCTAACTATTATGAGGGCTAAGTCAGGGAACGTCCAGAACGGGTCCGGAGTTCCCGGCCGGGCAGCTGATGCCCGGATTGCGGACAGGCTGACGCCTCTCCCTCCTGTCTCGTTCGAGAAATAGTCCGCGTCGGCGTGGCCGATTCCGATACAACAGGTGTATGTCGATCCCCCAGCCGTTTCGCACGGTCCTGCTTGCTGTGTCTCTGGCCGCGCTCCCGTCCGCCGCTCGCGCGCAACTCTATGAAAACGTAGGTACTCGCGCCCAGGGCATGGGCGGAGCCTTTACCGCCGTCGCCGACGACGCGACGGCCGGCTGGTGGAATCCTGCCGGCCTGGCAACCGGCGCCTACTTCAACCTGGTCATCGAGAAGGGGCGGGTGACCGAGCCCGCGGATCCGTCCGGCCTGGATCCTGCTCTGACCACCGGGACGACCGGATTTGCCATGGCTTTCCCGGCGCTCGGCATCAACAACTACCGCTTTCGCGTCAGCCAGGTGGATCCGCCAGCTACTGGGGCTGGAGATCCCGCCCGACAACAGGATCAAGGGCGTCGTGTCCGAACGCTGACGGCGAGCCAGGTTGGGGTCACCGTGGGCCAGTCGATCGGGGCGAACCTGGTAATCGGTTCGACCCTGAAGTTCGTGCGCGGCGGCGTGCAGACGGCGATCGCCGACGGCTCGAAGGACGGTCTCGACGTTGCCGACGATCTGGATGTCGACACCGAGACCGTGTTCGATCTGGATGCCGGCGCGATGCTGTCGTTCACACATCTGCGGCTCGGTGTCAGCGTGCGCAACCTGACCACGCCGGAGTTCGGCGAGGGCGATCGGCGCTTCACCCTCGAGCGCCAGAGCCGCGCCGGCCTCGCCATTTTGAGCGGTCCGCACGGATTACTGGAGACACTGGTGCTTGCGGCCGATTTCGATTTGACGACTGCGTCCACGATCTTCGGCGAGGTGCGCCATCTGGCCACCGGCGCCGAGATCACGCTGCTGCAACGGCGCCTGGCAGTGCGGGGCGGAGTGTCGCGGAATACGGTCGGAACCGCGCGGACCGCGACGAGCACCGGGTTCAGTTTTGCGCTGACCCGGGGGTTCTACATCGAGGGTTCGCGGACGGTTGGCGCAGACGATTCGCTTCGAGGGTGGAGCAGCACGGTGCGGCTCACGTTCTGATGAAAGACACACTTTTGCCCACGCGCGTGCGCGTGCCCTGATTCATGGCGGTTCGTATCGGAGAGCTTCTCCTCAAAGAGAAGCGCATCACCCCGGAGCAGCTGCAGCAGGCCCTGGCCTATCAGAAGGCCAATGGCGGCAAGCTCGGCGCCAATCTGGTGAAGCTCGGACTGGTGAAGGACGAGGAGATTACCTCGCTCCTCAGCCGCCAGTACGGCGTGCCGTCGATTTCGCTCGCCCAATTCGAGATCGACGCGGCCGTCATCAAGCTGATTCCGGCGGACACCGCGCAGAAGTACCAGATCATCCCGCTCAGTCGATCGGGGGCCACCCTGACGATCGCGATGACGGATCCCACCAACGTCTTCGCGATGGACGACATCAAATTCATGACGGGCTACAACGTCGAGCCCGTCGTCGCCTCCGAGTCCGCGGTGATGGAGGCGATCCAGAAGTACTACCCGGTCTCCGCCACGCCCAAGGAAAAGATCCAGGGGCCGGGGGCCGCCGGACCGACCGGCGCGAGCGCGCTGGAGATGGCCAGCAAGGGGCTCGAGGAGCTCCAGGCGTCGCTCGACGGCGGCGGCGACGTTGAGGTTCTCGAGGAACTCCAGGAGATCAGCGCCGAAGCGCTCGCCAAACAGGGCGAGGACGCGCCGGTCGTCCGGCTCGTGAACGTGGTGCTGATGTCGGCGATTCAGAAGGGCGCCAGCGACATCCACATCGAGCCTTACGAAAAGGAGCTCCGGGTCAGGTACCGCATCGACGGCATTCTCTACAACATCATGTCGCCGCCGATGAAGTTCCGCGACGCGATCTCGTCGCGCATCAAGATCATGTCCAAGCTCGATATCGCGGAGAAGCGGCTGCCGCAGGACGGCCGCATCAAGATCCGCTTCAACGAGCAG
>CAZOAZ010000067.1:0-9497 GCA_964577955.1 uncultured Bifidobacterium sp.
AAGTGCTTGCCCGAGCCGTTGACGCCGGCGAACGGCTTCTCGTGCAGCAGGCAGGCGAGACCGAACTTCGGCGCCGTCCGCTTCAACGTCTCCATGATGATCATCTGGTGATCGGTGGCGACGTTGGCGTTCTCGAACACCGGTGCAATTTCGTACTGGCTCGGCGCGACTTCGTTGTGGCGCGTCTTGACCGGCACGCCGACCTTGTAGAGTTCGGCTTCCGCCTCGGACATGAACGCCATCACGCGCTCGGGGATCGCACCGAAGTACTGATCCTCGAGTTCCTGGCCCTTCGGCGGGGCGGCGCCGAAGAGCGTCCGGCCGGCGTTAATCAGGTCGGGCCGCGACAGGTAGAAGTTCTTGTCGATCAGGAAGTATTCCTGCTCGGGACCGCAGGTCGCGGTGACGCGCTCGGCCTTCGATCCGAACAGCTTCAGGACGCGGACCGCCTGTTTCGACAGTGCTTCCATCGAGCGGAGAAGCGGGGTCTTCTTGTCGAGCGCCTCGCCGGTCCAGCTGACGAACGCGGTCGGGATGACCAGCGTCATCATGCCGCCGCTCTTCAGCAGCCAGGGCGGGCTGGTCGGATCCCACGCCGTGTAGCCGCGCGCTTCGAAGGTGGAGCGGAGGCCGCCTGACGGAAAGCTCGAGGCATCGGGCTCGCCCCGGACCAGTTCCTTCCCCGAGAACTCGGCGACGGCCTTGCCGTCCGCCGTCGGGTTGAGAAACGAATCATGCTTTTCGGCCGTGATGCCGGTCAGCGGCTGGAACCAATGCGTGTAGTGCGTCGCGCCGTGTTCGACCGCCCACTCCTTGACTGCCTTGGCGACCGCGTCGGCGACATTGATGTCCAGTGCCTCGCCGTGGGTAATGGTGCGCCGCAGGGCCTGAAACAGGTTCTTCGGCAATCGCTTCTGCTGCTCGGTTTCGCCGAACACCAGGCTGCCGAAGCTGTCGCCGGCGCCGCGCGCCTCGCCGAGTTTTCTGCCTTTGGTCATCGACCAGTCGCGGATCGCGCCGACTGCCTGGCCCATCGCTGTGGAACTCATCGCGTCCCCCTCCGTGGAGACAGGCACAGCCTGTCCGTGTCGAAAATTCTGGGATCGAGTCTGGAAGGTGTGTGGCTTGCACCAGCACGCGCACCGGACTGCGGAATCGAAGCGCGCATCATAGCGCGTGTGACATCCGTACAGCAATTCCGGATCGCGACAATTTCGTCGCTTGATTACAGGCGCGTCGCCGGACCGGCCCAGCCGAGAAGCGTTAGGAATTCAGCAAGAATCATGGCCGTCGCGCCCCACACATCGACATCGTCGGTGGGGAACGCCGGATAGTCGAGCGTGCGCCCGTCCCGCTCGGCGGTCCGCCAGACAATTTCATCGGCTGACAGGAGCCGTGCGATCGGCGCCTCGAGCACCCGGGCGACTTCGTGCGGTGCCGGCAGGTAGTCGGGACGACGCGACGCGATCCCGAGAATCGGATGGAGACGGAACCCGCTGACCGGGATATCGAGCGGCGTCAGCGCGCCGAGCGTTTCGATCGCGCCCGTGTCGACGCCAATTTCTTCGTGCGCTTCGCGGAGCGCGGCCTGTTCGTAGGTTTCACCGGCGTCGACGACGCCGCCAGGGAGCGAGATTTGACCGCGATGGCGGCCGACGCTGTCGGCGCGAAGCGTCAACACGACATGCGCGCGCTCGTCCCGTGGCACGACCAGCAGCAGCGCCGCCGCGGGCCGCGCGTTCAGCGGGTCGAAACCCGCCGGCCAGCTGCGCGCCTGCACGGGTGCCATGTGCCGCTGCGCGTCAGCGCCGGGGAGGGGCCGCTTCATCGCTGCTCTCAGCAGCGAGACGGCGTTTTCGAACAACACCTGCTGAGAATAGCAGCGCGGCGTGTGTTCGCGGACAGGCTAAAGCCTGTCCCTAGCGGGATCAGCGTCGGCGTTTCTGCGGTAGGGACAGGCTTTATCCTGTCCGACTAATAAACCGCGTTGTAACTGCAGCTGCTGCGCGGCGCCGGGAAGGACGTTTGCGTGACGGCATCAGCGATCGCGTTCCCCATGATCGCGTAAAGCGCGTCGTTTGGATGGAAGCCGTCCTCTGAGAAGTTCGCCGGATCGTAGAAGCGCGGGTCGCACATCAGATCGACGATGCGGACGTCGCTGAGCGGGTTGATGACGGTGGTCGTCATGCTGACTGATGCGCGTTGCGCCCAGCGTTTCATCTCGAGCGTCGACTCCCGGTGGTACGGCATCGCGCCCATGTTGGGCAGGTTCAAGATGACGATCCGCGCGTCGCGCGCCTGGCCGCGGATGACCGTCAGCAGCCGCTGGTAGTCGGTCCGGAACGTCGCCACTTCCGCATCGATGTAGCCGTTCGGATTACTGCCACCGCGGCCATGCTCGAGCGCCTGGGTGATGACGTTCACGTCGTTGGCCCCGGCGAAAATGGTGACGAGTGTCGACTCGTGGCGGACGTAGGGTGCGATTTGGTCGATGAAATTGCCAAAAATGTCGGATCGGCCGAACGAGATCGCCAGATCCTGGAAGTGACGGCTGATGACCGCGCCGGGAATGCCGATCGAGGACACGTTGACGGAAATCGACCGGGCGCGGAGCTGCCGCGCCGCCACCCACGCGTAGCCGGTCCCGTTGCAGTCGTCGTAGACGAAACAGGGCCGGCTCGAGCCGTAGCCGATGACATCGCTGGCGCCGACGACCGCATACACGTTGGTCGTGCCGGGGGCCAGCGGGTTACTGGGGCCGGTGGGGACGTTATCGCCGAACTGCAGCGTGTCGCAGCCGGCGGTCAGCGTCAGAGCGACACACCAGGCACACACACCCGCGGCGATCCGCATTTTTGGAGTGCGAAAGAACACCGTTCAATTAAGTTGCAATCAGGAGACCGGAAGACGCCGCGCGCTTTCGCTAGAATGACATGGGAACGCGGCCCGCGGTGAAAAATTTCGAGTGGTTGCGGGTAGCGGCGACTTCGGCGGTCACGACCCTAATCGGTCTGGTGAATGCGGTCAGCGGGCGCGTCGTTCCCAGCGCCGGCTCGCTGGCCGTCGGTAATCTCGCACCGGACTTCGAGTTAGCGGCGTCTGATGGACGGACCTATCGGCTCGCGGACTACCGCGGCCGGCAGGTCGTCGTGATCGCCTGGTTTCCGAAAGCGTTCACCGGGGGCTGCACGATTGAATGCAAGTCGCTGGCGGCCAATCGCGATCGGTTGGCCGGTCAGGGCGCGAAGTTCTTCGGCGCCAGCGTCGACACCGCCGAGACGAATCGTCGGTTTGCCGACGCTATCGATGCCGGATTTCCGATTCTGAGCGACCCCGGGCGCTCGGTCGCGCGTGCTTACGGCGTCCTCGGCAGGAGCGGATTTCCATCGCGGCGGACCTTCTATATCGGGCTCGACGGGCGGATCCTGGCGGTGGACGACGAGGTTCGGGTCGGTAGTCACGGAACGGATATCGAAGAACGACTGGAAAAGTTACAGAAACGCCAACAGGCCTGAGCGAGCATGAACGCTTGCGGGCCCTCACAAGCTGGCCGCCACGGCCAGGCTGGAGTAGCCGATGACTCTGCTCGATCGCTTCCGCAGTCAATCCCGCGACAAACACGCCGATCCCGCCGTCCGTCTCGCGTTTGTCGAGACGATTCCGCTCGACGACCACGTCACGATTGCCGCGGTCGCGCGCGAGGACGAGGATCCGCGGGTCCGCAAGGCGGCGGTCGCCAAACTGATGGATCCGGCCGCTCTCGCCGCCATCGCCAAGGACGATACCGACGATGGTGTGCGCAGTCAGGCAGCGGCGATGCTGCGGGACATGGCGCTCGAAGTCTTCGAAGACGTCAGCGAAGCGGCGAGTCTGGCAGCGGTTGACGCGATCGGCGATCCGCGCACGCTTGCGCAGGTGGCGAAAACATCGACGCGGGACAGCGTCGGCGAGCGCGCGCTTGCCCGGATCAGCGATCCGCGTTTGCTGGGATCGGTCGCGCGCCATGCGGTCGTCGAAGCCGTGCGGCTCCGCGCCTTCGACTCGCTGCGCGCCGCCCACCAGGGCGTCGAACTGCTCGCGGTCGCGCTCAACAGCGACTTCAAGGACACGGCGGTCGCGGCCGTCGACACGATCAGCAATCGCGGCGAACTCGAGCTCATCATCGCCCGCGGCAAGAACAAGGGCGCGATCAAGCGGGCCCGGACGATCATCCGTGAAGCGGAAGAGAAGGCGGCGCGCGAAGCGGCCGACCAGCAGATGCTCGACGCGCTGGCCGCCGATCCGCTGATCCTCGAACCCAAATCGGAAACGGCCACGCCGCCGCACGGCGACGCCCTCAGCGGAGTCGCCCCTCAACATGGCCAAGGCGACGGTGAGCGGAGTCGAACCGTCGAAGGGCAGCCGGCCAACGCCGAATCGGACACGGCGGCTGCCGAAGCCGACGCGCATCCGACGCGCGAAGACGAGCATCGTGTGCGCCTCGCCGCCCAGGCCGAAGCGCTCGAAACCGCCGCGCGCGAAACGCGCCGTCGTCAGGCGCGCCTCGGCGAGCTCGCCGACGAGGCCGCCCTGGCCGCTGCCGAGGCCGACTTTGCCGTGGCCCGCAAGCGCTTTGCCGGCATCCGCCGCGAGTGGAAGACGCTCGCCAGCGGCGTCGAGGTCGAACCGGCCATCCAGGCGCGTTTCACCGAGCTCGACACGCAGCTGACGGCGCGCGAAAACGAATCGCGCGAAGCCGACGCCAAGGTTCGCGGCGAAGCGCTGGCGCGGCTCAATCATTTCCTGGCGCGGGTCGAGCCGCTCGTCGAAAAAGCCGATCTGTCGATCAAGGCGGTCGATCGCGCGCTCAAGGACGTGCGTGCCGCGGCGGCCGCCATTCCGCAGCTGCCCACGAAGCAGGATTTCGACGAGGTGACGCGGCGGCTGAAGGCCGTGCAGTCGGCACTGATGACCAAGCTCCAGGAACTGCGCGACGCCGACGACTGGAAGCGATTCGGCAACGTCACGATTCAGGAACAGCTCTGCGCCAAGATGGAGGCGCTCAAGACCGCCGAGGATCTCGAGGCCGCGGCGCAGCAGGTGCGCGACCTGCAGCAGCAGTGGAAGGCCGCCGCGGACGTGCCGCGCGCCCAGGCCGATGCGCTGTGGAAGCGCTTCAAGGCCGCGCACGACGAAGTCTGGACGCGGTGCGAACAGCACTTCGCCGCGCAGGCGCAGGTCCGCAACGACAACCTCGCGAAAAAGGTGACGCTCTGCGAGAAGGCCGAACAGCTGGCCGACTCGACGAACTGGATTCAGACCGCCGACGCGATCAAGGCCCTCCAGGCCGAGTGGAAGACGATCGGGCCGGTGTCACGGGGCCGCGAGAAAGCGATTTGGGATCGGTTCCGCGGCGCCTGCGACAAGTTCTTCACGCGCCGCCACGACGATCTGGCCGACCGGAAGGCCTCGTGGGCCGACAACCTCGCCAAGAAGGACGCGCTCTGTGTCCGCGCCGAGGCGCTCGCCGAATCGAGCGACTGGGATCAGGCGGCGGCGGAGCTGAAGAAATTGCAGGGCGAGTGGAAGACGATCGGTGCGGTCAAGAAGACCAAGTCGGACGCCATCTGGACACGGTTCCGTGCCGCCTGCGACAAGTTCTTCCAGCGCTACGCCCAGCGCCACGACACGGCCCGGGCCGAGCGGGTCCAGGCGCGTGAAGCGATCTGCGCCGAACTCGAAGCGCTCGCCGCGCCGGACGAGCCGCCGGCCGATCTGATTGCGCTGTACCGGGGCGCCCGCGGCCGCTGGCAGCAGGAAGTCGCGGCACGCGGCGTCGATCCCGATCGCGCGCGTGCGCTCGACCAGCGGTTCGCCGCCGCCGCCGCGGCGCTCGTCGCCAAGTGGCCCGGCTCGTTCAACAACACCGAATTCGACGCGGAATCCAATCGCAAACGGATGGAAGCGCTGGTCAAGAAGACGGAAGATCTGGCGGCGTCGATCGCCGGTCCGGCGCATCTCGCCGATCAGAATCTGTCGCCGACCACCCGTCTCGCGGCGATGCTCAAGGAAGCGCTCGCCGCCAACACCATCGGCGGCCGCGTCGAGGAAGAGAGCCGCGTCCGCGCCGCCGCCGAGGAGGCGCGTCAGGCGCAGCAGGCCTTCAGCCGCATCGGACAGGTCAGCGACGCCGACCGTCGCGCCCTGGGCGATCGGCTGCAGCGCGCGATCCGCAAGATCAACGATCGCGCCGGTCAAGCCGGCCGTCCCGGCGGCTCGACGCCACCGAACCGGCCAGGGCCGCCGAACCGGCCCAATCGCTAGGCGTCGAACGCGGAACGCCGAGGACGCCGAGTTCGCCGAGCCTCGGTGTCGGCGTGGCTCACTTGCTGCCGAACGGCCACCAGCCCTTTTTTGTGCGCGGCAACTCCACCTTCATCACGCGAACCGCGGGATCGACGGGCGACGACACGTAGGTCACCGGCAATTTCTCCCTCGCCGAGCGGCCTACAGTTTCACCCTCGGGGATCGGCCCCTCTCGGGAAAGGACGTAGCCGAGAAGGTCGAACGCGAAAAGCAGGGCATCGCTTCCGTGTCCTGACGGCGCCACGAGCAGTAGATCGGGAAGACCTAACTGCGACATTCCAAGCGTGAGTAACTCGATGGTGTCAGGCGTCTTGGCGACGCTGACGCCGTTCCATAACATCAGCGGGAGGTCTCCGCGAGAGACGACGTCTACATAGAACGCGGGGTCGTGCGTCGCGTGGGCGTTCCCTTCATAGATGCCGGTGGCGTGCGACGCCTTCGCGAGAGCCGCCACCACTCGTGTATGTTGCAACAGCCGCTGTACGGGCGACGCTGTCGGCGAAGCGCTGACGACAACGAGATGAGCGTCGTGCGAGGCCAACGAGAACCCCCCGGCGCGCATTGCACTCAGGCTGTGCGAAACGGCGCTTTCGGCCTCTTGATGCGGCACGGGCACCGGCATCAGAGTCACGATTGACACGACGCCATCGAGTGCGACTTCAGATCCTTTGTGATCCCACGTCTTCGCTGTTGGTGGTTCCGCACCGTTCGTCACGCTTTGCCAGGCGAGACGAAAGTCTTCGGCGGCTGGCATCAGCGACTTGGCCAGGATCACGAAAGAGAGAGAGGAACTTCCGGACGTCTGTGTCATGCGACGCGATCCGAGGCGACTCGGCGATCTCGGCGGCCTCCGCGTTCAGCGTCGGGACAGCTGAGGCCGGCTTATTTGGGTTTCTTGGGCGCGACCGCTTTTTTCAGCGCGCCGAGCAGCGCGTCGTGGAAATATCCCGACGGAATCGTGCCCTGCCGGATGAACTCCAGGTGAAAGGTCTTCGCCGAGTACGCCTCGCCGAGAAGTTTTGACGCTTCTTCGCGCAGGGCATAGATCTGATCCTTGCCGAGACGATAGGTGATCGCCTGGGTCGGCCACTTCGAGTAGCGGAAGATCGCTCGCTCCGCTGACCCGCAGCTGGCGCGCTTGGCGTCGGATTTCGCCGCGCTCGCCGCACACGAACCCGGCAGGAAATCCACGACCTCCGAAAACAGCGTCACCGCATCGTCGTAGGAGAGCTTGCCGGTGTGAATCCCGGTATCGATGCGAACGCGCAAATCGCGATAGAGCTGACCCTGAAGCTGATAGAGCCGTTCCTCGGGCGTGTAGAACCCTTCTGGCGATCCGGGTTGCGGATCGGCCATGAGCGACTCCGCGTAGAGGCCCCATCCTTCAGCGGGCATCGAGTCTTCCCACATCGACGATGAATCCTCGACGGCGCCCGGCGTCAGCCAGCGGACCGGTGAGACCTGAGCCCGATAGCCCGTCAGCACCTTGTAGTACCAGTCGTGACCCGGGAAGCCTTCGTGCGCGGCAAGATCGGCGAGCGCGGCGCGGTTGTTGGCCTGCAGCGCGGCCGGATCGTTGTTGGTCGGCGTGACGTAGAAGCGGCCCACGCCGCTGTTTTTGAACGGCGGCGCGGGATAGTACGCGGCTCCGTCGATCGATGCCAGGAGCGGCGTCGGCGTCTGCACGACATCGAGCCGGTAGTCGGCCGGGACGTCGAACATGCCGGTCTTTCTCGCGAAGTCGACGAGGCGAAACGCCGCGCTGCGGTACCAGTCGATCATTTCCGGATCGGACTTGGGGTAATCCTTCGAGAGCTGATCGAACACCGCGCGGACGGCAGCCGGCCCCTCGGCCGGCAGCGGCCACGATTGCGCTGCGCCGATCCGCCTGGCGAGTTCCACCATCTGGCCCTGCGTCTTTTCGACGATGGGCCAGGCGTCGGTGAAGAGCTGCGCCGAGGTCGTCTTCAGATGGAAGTTGTTGGTCAGCGCCCAGTCGTAGTCGGCCGTTCCCATCCCGAAGCGATCGGCGGCATACGCCGGTTTGATTTGATCGCCGTCGTAGTACGAGGTTTTGACGAAGGCGCGGAGCTTGTCGTACGCCTCGGCGGCGTTCTTTCCGGCATCGACGACTTCAAGAACCATCGCCGCGCCTTCGGCGCCGCGGAAGCGGGCCGCGGCCAGCTTGGGCAGCGTGTCGGAGAAGTACTTCGCATTGGCTTCGGTGGTTGCGACGCCGTCGCGTTCGATCATCCGGCGGTCCGGCACTCGATTCGCCTTGAGGCCGAGTTCGAGCTGCGCCTGCGCGTTGGTGAGATACCAGGGGATGGTGCGTACGCGCTTGATCACCAGCGCCCACTCCTCATCGGTCCCATAGGTGTCGGGACCGGTGGCGCTCATGCCCTGGATCTGCCAGTCCACCGCGCGGAACGGCTCCCCGACGAAGGTGTCCAGCGCGCGCTGTTCGTAGTGCCGGGTCTGATACTGGCGCAGCATGAAGCGGATCTGCGCCAGCGCGACGTCGCGGTCGATCTGCAGTGTGGGCGATAGCGAGGCAGGCGCGATCGCCTCGAGCGCCTTCTGCGTCGTCGTCAGCTCCGCCGCTTCCTTCTCCAGTGCGGCGGCGGAGTAGTCGCGCAGGGTGCCGTCGACATCGCCGAGCGAGGGGTCGAGACCGGCGCCGCCCAGATACGTGTTCGTCGTCGGATTGCGGCGGAGCAGTTCGATCGCGTACGACTTGAGAATCGGGGTCACGGCCGCGTCGCCGCTACCGGGCACGACCGGTGGCTCGCTGGAGCATGCCGCGGTCGCGAGAATGGTGACGATGGCCCAGGCCGAAACGCGTTTCATTCGCAACTCCGCAAAAGTCGGTGATCGTTCCGCCCTTCGATGAACTCAGGGCGGCCTGAGCAACGTCGAAGGCCGGTGTCCGACCCCACTATCTGATTCGGATCAATTCAACGTCGAACACGAGCATGCCGTAGGGCGGGCTCTGTCCTTTGTAGGCGAGCGCTTCGGGAATCCAGAAGCGCGTCTTCTCGCCTTCGACCATCAGCTGCACGCCTTCGGTCCAGCCGGCGATGACCGCGCCGAGCGGAAACGTCGCCGGTTCGCCGCGTGTGACCGAGCTGTCGAACATCTTGCCGTCGGTC
>CAZOAZ010000067.1:9507-30206 GCA_964577955.1 uncultured Bifidobacterium sp.
GTCCAGCCGCTGTAGTGCACGGTGACTTCGCTCTGCGAGTTCGGACGGCGCGCGCCGGTGCCGGCTTTGAGCACGCGGTAGGCCAGACCACTGGCGGTCCGCTTGGCGTCGCCGGGCACGGCCTTCACGTCGGACGGCACGGCGGGGGGCGCGGGCGGAGCGGCGAACGACATCAACTCGACGTCGAAGACCAGCATCCCTCGCGGATCGCGGCGGCCGCGGTAGGCGAGCGCCTCGGGAATCCAGAAGCGGCGCGTTTCGCCGACGACCATCAGCTGCACGCCTTCGGTCCATCCGGCGATGACGCCGTTCAGCGGGAAGGTCGCGGTTTCGCCGCGCGCGACCGAGCTGTCGAACATCTTGCCGTCCGTCGTCCAGCCCGTGTAGTGCACCGTGACGCGATCGGTGGCCTTGGGATGTTCTTTGCCGGTGCCGGCCTTGATCACGCGAGACGCCAGTCCGCTCGCGGTCTTGGCGGCGTTGGCCGGCGGCGCTGCCACGTCGGGCGGCGCGGGGATCGGACGGCCGGCCTGTGCGGCGGCCGTTGCCACACTGAGAACGGTGGCAGCGAGGAAGAGTGCGAATGTTTTCATGGCCAGCATTCTCGCATTTTTCGTGTTAGGCTCCGCGGGTCCCTAGCAGGGGGTGAAAGGGGTCAGACCCCTACTCGAGTTTCAATGGTAGGGGTCTGACCCCTTTCACTGCCCTTACCTGCGTGCCCGCTCTCGCCTGGCCGCGGATGTAGGCATCAAGCGAGCACACGCGAAAGGTGTGCGATGCCTCAGTATCAGAAACTCACGCCCAATCTGCTCGTGGCCAACGTCGAACGGAGTGTTGCGTTCTACGTGGACCTGCTCGGCTTCACGCGCAACATGACCGTGCCCGACGAGTCGCCGTGGGTGTTCGCCCAGGTCGTCAGCGGCAGCGTCGAAATCTTCTTCAACGACATCAAGACCGCGGTCGAGGAGTACCCCCTGCTGCGCGATCGCCCGGTTGGATTGACCGGCACGCTCTTCATCGAAGTCGAAGGCATTCACGAACTTCACGAACGTCTTCAGTCTCAGACGACGATCGTCTCACCGTTCGTCACGCAGTGGTACGGGATGATGGAGTTCGCGATCGCCGATCCCGACGGTTACGTGATCACCTTCGCTCAGCGTGTTGCACCGCCCGAGTAGACGGCCCCTCGACTGCGCTCGGGGCGGCCAGAGCCTGGTCGAAGGCCGCTGAACGCTCGGGGGTGGTTCTAGGTGCTAGGTTCAAGGTTCAAGGTCCGGGTGCGCGGCTCGAAGGCGAAGCACCCGCACCTTGGACCGAGGCGATCCGCTCGACGCGCCCACGCGTGAATCGCTGCAACAGAATCGGGTAGACGTTGACGATGATGTTGCCCGCCCCGATCGGAGTCGAGGGGCGTTTAGACAGCGGTCTTATCGCTGTAGTTGATCGAGCTTCAGCTTGAGTGCTTCGAGTCGCTGACCGGCTTCGCCGAGTTTGCCCTCGGCGGTGAGCCGCTGGTAGTCGGCGAGGTCGCGCGCCGCGGCGGCGATGAGCGCGTTGCGATCGCCCGGAGCCGGCGCCGCGACGGTGGCGTTGGGCGTTGGCTGGCGATCGGCCGCCACGCCCGGACTCGGTGGCGTCACACTCAACGACGACGGCGTGCCGTTGAAGAGGCTGGACATCGCGGCTTCGAACGTCGGTCCGTAGGCGAGGCGATCCTGCAGGGCAAGGACCACGATGCGCAGCTCCGGCATCGGGCTGCGTTGCGCCTGCAGATAGATCGGCTCGGCATAGAGCAGCGCTCTGCCGATCGGAATCACGATCAGGCTGCCGCGACGGACCTGCGAACCCTGCTGGTTCCAGAGCGACAGCTGGCCGGAGAGCTGGGCGTTCTGATCGATCCGCGCTTCAATCTGCGCCGGTCCGTCGACCAGCTTCGTCTTCGGAAAGTTGTAGACGATGGCCTTGCCGTAGTTGTCGCCGTCGCTGCGGCCGGCGATCCAGCCGATCAGATTGTTCCGGTTGGCCGGCGTGAAGGGCAGGATCTCGACGAACTCGTCGCGGCGCTCGCCGGGCAGCTTCATCAGCACGAAATTGGGTTCCGCCGCCTGCACGGATTGATCGCGGCGTTCGCGGTTCGCCTCGGACGCCACGGTCCAGAGATCTTCGCGGTTGTAGAACACGTCGGGCGACGCCATGTGATACAGGCTGTAGACGGCGGCCTGCATCTCGAGCAGCAGTTCGGGATACCTGACGTGTTTCCGGAGATCCACCGGCATGGTCGAGCCGTCGCGGAAGAGATCAGGAAAGATCGCACGGTACCCGGCAATCACCGGGTCCTGGTCGTCGAAGACGTAGAAGACGACCGTGCCGTCGTAGGCGTCGATCGTCGCCTTCACGCTGTTCCGCAGGTAGTTGACGCGCTCGTTGCCGAGACGATAGTGCCGCGCGTAGGGATACATACTCGACGTGGTGTACCCGTCGACCATCCACAGCAGCCGGCCCGCCTCGGTCACCACGATGTACGGATCCGCATCGAGCGTCAGAAACGGCGCCAGCGCCTCGATCCGCTCGGTGATGTTGCGCCGCATCAGCAGCCGGCTCTCCGCCGTCACGTCGTCGCTGAACGGCAGCTTCGTGAGGTCGCCGCGATCGAGCGCGATCAGCAGCTGGCGGATGAATCCGCCGATCGCGATCCCGCCCGTCCCTTCGTAGGTCGTGACGCTGTTGGTGTCGCCCTGCGGGTAGTTGAATTCCTGCTGCTTCGTGCGCACATAGACGTCGTTGTTGGTCAGCTCGCCGAAGTAGACCTCCGGCCGAGTGACGCTCAGCGACGGCACCGTGCTCTGCACCGGCATGTTCCCGAGAACCAGCTCTGGCAGCCCCTCGGGCGTAAAGCCGTTGACCGGCGTCATCGTCACGCCGTAGCCGTGGGTGTAAACCAACCGCTCGTTGATCCAGTTTCGGCTGCTCTCCGGAAGACGCTCGACGTTGAGCTCCCGGACTGCGAGCATCATCTGTTTGACGGTGCCGTCGATTTCGTAGCGGTCGATGTCGATATCGGGGAAGTCGTAGTAGGTCCGGATCTCCTGAATCTGGCGCAGCGTGTCCTGCAGCGCGCGCCAGTCCCAGAGGCGGATGTTGCGCAGCGTTTCCTGATTGTTGGCGGCGTCCACCGCCTCGATCCCGGTGTCGGCGGGGAAGGCCACTTCCGCGATCTGATCGAGCGCGAACGCGCGCTGCGTCATCGCGATGTTGTGAGTGATGTACGGCCGCTCGCGCACGAGCTCGTTCGGCTTCACGACGAAGCTCGTGACGTACCACGACACGAGGCTCAGTCCGACGTAGATGACCGCCGCGGGCACGACGCAGGCGACCAGCCAGCGCAGTTTGGGCGCGGCCACCGCGTTCAGCGCCGCGCCGATCGCTCCGAGAGCCAGTGCGCCGGCGACGAAGCTCAGGCCGGGCAACATCACGTGCGCGTCGGTGTAGGTGACGCCGGAGAAAATCGTGTGGTCGGTCAGCAGCCGGCCGAATCGTCCGAGATAGACCTGTGCGGCGAACGCCGCCAGGACGGCGGAGAAGGCGAGCGAGACGCCGCGCAGCGTCGCGCTGTCCGCGCCCTTTTTCAAGAGGAGCCGTGTGCCGCCGCTGACCACGGCAAAGAACGCCGCGACCGCGCACACGATGACCGCCAGTGTCGTGAACCAGCCGGCGACCAGCTGCCACGCCGGGAGCGTGAAGAGATAGAAGCCGACCGGACGTCCGAGAATCGGATCCGGATCGCCGGCGGCGCCGCTGCCATACCAGTAGAGCGCGAAGGTCGACCACTCGGCCATCATGCCGACGCCGCTGATGAACGCCACGAAGCCGGCGATGCCGAGGCCGATCAGCCGGAGGACCGGCTCCACCGGCAGTTGCAGCGGCTGCCCGTTGATCAGGATCGGACTGCGCAGATCACTGAGTCGCGCCGGCTTCAGCAGCAGAAACGCGCCGTAGAGGAGCAGGAACGTCAGCACAAAGAACGTGATGAACACCGTGCTCTGGATGTTCAGCGTCTTCCAGAAGACGGTGCTGAACCCGAGCGAGTCGAACCATAGGGCATCAACGTAGTACGACAGCGCCGTCCCGCCGCCGAGGAGGATGACGGCGAGCGCGATGATCAGGGCGATGCGGCCGCCGCCGCGCCGGCGTTGGGCGGGTGGCCAGTCGATAGTGCTCACGGAGTGAGTGTACCTCCGGTGCGGGGTGCGCGATGCACTGTGCACGGTGCTGGTGCTGGGGTGCTCGGCGCGCGGTGCGTAGTGGTGCGCGGTGCTGGGTGCGCGCTACTTGCGGAGCAGATCGCGCAGCGTGGGCTTGGTTTTCGCCACAATCCGGTTGCGGCCGAGGTGTTTGGCCTCGTAGAGCGCGGTGTCGGCCCGTTCCCGGATGCTTTCGAAGGTGTCGCCGGCGTTGCGATCGGCGATTCCGATGCTGAGCGTGAGTGTGAGCGGCGCGCCCTCGAGGCCGAGGTTGACCCCGGCGAGCGCCGCGCTGACCATGCGCAACCGGTTCTCGGCCTGACGAATCGGCAGTTCCGCCATCAGCACCGCGAACTCGTCGCCGCCGACTCGTCCGACCATGTCCGATTGATGCCGGACGGCGCCCTGGAGCGCCTGCGCCACCGCCACCAGTGCCCGATCGCCGGCCCCATGCCCGTGGGTGTCGTTGATGGTCTTGAAGTTGTCGATGTCGATCATCGCCAGCACGAACTCGAACGGCTTGCCGGTCTTGATCCAGTCCTGCAGCGTGCGGTCGAAGGCGCCGCGGTTGGCGACGTGGGTGAGCGCGTCGAGCGACGCTTCGAGCTTGGTCAGCTTCAACTGCTTCTCGAGCGCGTCGACTTTATTGGTGAAGACGCGCGTCGTCTTCTCCCATTCCTTCTGGCGTGCTTCGGCGATGCCGCGCAGTTCGGTGATCTCCTCGACCAGCTTCTTCTTCAGCACCCGGACGTCGTCCACCTGGACGAGAGCCTCGATGCGCTGCATCGACCCGTGGAGGTGTTTGCCGAAGGACTGGCCGTCGCCGGACACGATCGCCAGCGCCTCGCGGACCATGCCGACGAGGCCAGCCATTTCCTTCTTCTGCTCGGCGCGCTGGCGGCCGATCTCGGTGAGGACGCGGCGGCAGAAGTTCGTGCATTCCTCGATCGAGGCGTTGACGGTGGCGCTGGTGGGGGCGTGGACGACGGCGTCGCGGCAGGTTTCGAGGCGCTGACGCAACGTCTTGTCGTCGGTCAGTTCGACCAGGCCGACGAGATCGAGCAGCAGCGTGATCAGCTTGGCGATCGCCGCGCGCATCACCGCGTCGGGATCGACGGGGGGCGCGGCCCGCTCCGGCGCGGGCACGGCGGGCGCGGCCGCGGTGCGCGGTCCGCGCAGTCCGAGTGCGATCAGTTCGTCCTTCAACATGTCGTCGGGCGGTCGGGCGTTCCGTCTGGCCGGCGGATACGTTCCGTTATCGGTGTTGTCAGGCTGGTCCTACAGCAAACGTCCGATCGGGTGCGTTGACCGTCGATCCCGTCCCGACTACACTCCCGGCCAGCGCCTTGGCTGCACACTCCGACGACGCCTTCGAGCGACCGGCCCTCGCCGCCAGCCTTCCCGACCAGGCGATTGAAGAAGTCAATCGGCTCTGGACCGTCGTTCGCGCGTTTTCCAATACTGCGCACGACGTCAACAACGCGATGCAGGTCATCGCCGGCAACGCCGAACTGCTCGAGGCGCGGGATCTCGATCCGGCGGTGCGCAAACGCGTTGAAGTGATCCGGAGCGAAGCGGCCCGGGTCTCCACCACCATCAACCGGCTGCTGCAGTACGCCCGCGAGCGCGGGCTGGCGTCGCAGCTCCTGGATCTGTGGCCGTTCGCCGAGCACGCCATCAGCATGCGCCTCTCGTCGGCGAATCGGCGCCGCGTGATCGTCTCGCTCGAACGCGCGGACGAGCGCCCGTTCTTCGCGGTCTTTGAAACGACGCGGACCGTGCAGTTGATCCTGGATTTGCTGCTGGCGGCGGAGGACTGGGCGGTTGGCCGCCGATCGGCCAAGGTCGTGATGCGCCTCGAGCGGCGTGACCAAGCGATCGTGCTGACGGTGGTCGCGTCGGGCGACGCCGATGAGGCCGGGCAGCGCGAGGCGCGCCGCGCCGGCTCGCCGCTCACTGCCGGAGCGGAACTCTGGACCGCCGCCTATCTGGCCTCAGCGCAGCACGGCCAGTTGTCGATGGAAGACGGGGACAGCCGCAGGACGTTCACGCTCACGCTGCCTGCACGGAGCTAACGAACCCAAAGACCACAGAGCAGTTACGCGGCGAAGTCGTTGTTGACCTTGAGCCGCTGGAGCTTGTCGATGAGCGTCGTCCGGCTCAATTGCAGGAGCCGCGCCGCCTGGCGCTTGTTGCCGCCGGTCTTCTCCAGGCACTTCAGGATCAGATCGCGTTCGAGCTGGGAGACGACCGAGACGAAGTTGATCCCTTCGTCCGGAATCGCGACCGGATGCGAGATCAGCGTTTCGGCCGGTTCGCGGATGTCCGCGGGCAAGAGCGCAGCGGTGATCTCCGGCGAAGTCCCACTGATCGCGACGGCATGCTCCATCGCGTTTTCGAGCTGGCGGATGTTGCCGGGCCAGGCGTAGTTCATCAGGATCCGCAGCGCATCCTGGGTCAGCGAGCGGACCGGCAGGTTGTTCGTCTCGCAGGACTTCTTCACGAAATACTGGGCGAGCAGCGGCAGGTCTTCGCCGCGGCCGCGTAGCGGCGGCAGCCGGACGGGGACGACGTTCAGGCGATAGAAGAGGTCTTCGCGGAAGGTCCCTTCCTTCACCATCTTGCGCAGGTCGACGTTGGTGGCCGCGATGATGCGGATGTCGAACTTGATCGAACGCGAATCGCCGACCCGTTCGACCTGACGTTCCTGAATCGCGCGGAGCAGCTTGGCCTGAAGGCCGAGCGACATCGACGACACTTCGTCGATGAAGAGCGTGCCTTTGTGGGCGAGCTCGAAGCGTCCGGTGCGGGCGGCCACCGCGCCGGTGAAGGCGCCCTTGACGTGGCCGAAGAGCTCGGCTTCGGCAAGACCGTCGGGAATGGCGGCGGCGTTGAACGCGACGAAGTGCTGATCGTGACGCGGGCTGTTGTGGTGAATCGTGCGGGCAATCAGTTCCTTGCCGGTGCCGGTCTCGCCCTCGATGAGGATCGTGCTGTGCATCGGCGACACCAGTTCGAGCGTCGAGAACACCGCGCGCATCGCCGGACTGCAGCCGACGATGTTGTCGAAACGGAAACGATTGTGGAGCTGCGCACGCAACTCGGCGTTCTCCTGCCGGAGCTGCCGCTGTTCGATGCCGACGCGCAGGACCCGCGACAGCTGCGATAACTGAAACGGCTTGATCAGGAAGTCGATGGCACCGCGTTTGATGGCCGTAACAGCTTCGTTGACCCCGCCAAAGCCGGTCATCACGACTGCACGAATCGTCGGAAAGAGCGTGAGCGCTTCGTCGAGGATATCCATGCCGTTGGCGTCGGGCAGCCGCAAGTCGACGACCAACGCGTCGTACGCAAAGCCGCGCAGCCGTTCGAGCGCGTCGGCGCCATCGAGCGCTTGGGCGACGGCAAAGCCGTCTGCTTCGAGACCTTCCACGATCAGCTGTCGGAGATTCGGCTCGTCCTCGACGACCAGGACAGAGGGGCGCGCTCGGTCAGTCATAAGTCCTCGAACATTTGAGAGCGCTGACTTTTGCGAGGACAGATTCTACAGCCGTCGTCGCCGGGGGAGTCTGACGCGTCTCGCTTTTTTCGCGTCGGCATGCCGTCCTGGGAGGCGGCGGGCCGACATTCACACGTTGACCCAAGTGTCGGCACGACGACGACCGGCCTTTAGCGTGTCGCTAAAGTCTCCTCGCCCGTTGCCGATTACCCGGAACTAGGGTCTCAGGAGCACCATGCCGTCAGTTGAACGCCGCCGCGGTTTCGACGCCCTCGTCGCCGACGATGACTCGGGAATCCGCGATTTGCTCGTGGATTTCCTCTCTGATCGCGGCCTGCAGGTGGCCAGCGCCGTCGACGGCCGGGCTGCCGTGAACGCGCTCGAGCGGTCCGACGGCCGATGCCGGCTCGTCCTTGCCGACATCGCCATGCCGGGGGCCGACGGTTTCGCCGTCCTTACGGCTGCCCGCCTCGTCAACCCGCTCAGCTACGTTGTGATGATGACCGGATATGGAACACTCGAAACGGCCATCAGCGCCGTGCGTCTGGGTGCGCAGGATTACCTGACCAAGCCGTTCTCTCTCGGCCAGGTCGACGTCATCCTCCGCCAGGCGGTCGCGCGACATCAGCTCGAAGTCGAGAACCGCAATCTCGCGGACGCCCCGCTCGCCGCCGCGCTGACTACTATTAATGAGCGCCTCACCGCGATGGAACGCCAGCTGGCGGAACTCACCTCGCACGTCAAACGCTAATCGCGCGCACCTCGCACTTCCGACGCACTTCGCACCTCGCACCTCGCACCTCGCACTTCGCACTTACTTCTAACCTCTGACCTCCGACCTCTAACCTCTCTTTTCCGTCGCTTCGTCGTCGGCGAGTGTCGGTTCCTCGACCACCTCACACCCGGGCGGCCCTGATTTCTCTCCGGAATTTGTTGTTTGGCATGCCAACACGCATGCGGCACCTCTCTTGCTCAGGTGAGGGCGAGGCCCTTCGGCTTCGCTCAGGCGATCGATCAGGGCAGCGAGGATGCGATGAACGAGATCACCGACAAGGCGATCATGACGGCACTGGGCCGCCAGCTGACGCAGTCCGTGCAGAAGCAGGCGGTCGCGGCCGGCAACCTGGCCAATCTCGACACGCCAGGGTATCGCGCGCGCGAAGTGACGTTTGGCGACGTGCTCGACGGCGAGGTCGATCGTCTGGACATGACGCGCACGGATCCGCGGCATCTCGAGGGCACCAGCCCCGCCGCCGGCGACGTGCACGAAGTCCAAGGATTGGAATCCAGACGCGACGGCAACAACGTGCAGCTCGATCGCGAGCTGCTGACGATGACGCGGGCGTCGTCGGAGTTCGCGGCGGCGCAGACCGCGCTGGCCGCCAAGTTCCGGCTGATTCGCTTCGCGATTCGAGGTGATTGATGTCCACGCTCAGTTCCGCCATCAACGCCAGCGCGAGCGCGCTCACCGCCGAGCGGACGCGCATCGAGGTCGCGGTGTCGAACATCGCGAACGCCGACTCGACGCGCGGCCCCGACGGCAAGCCGTATCGCCGCCGCGACGTCGTCCTGACGAGCGAAGCGCCGAACAGCTTCGAGAACGCGCTCGGCGACGCCGGTGCCGTCGGCGTCAAGGTCGCCGCGGTCATCGAGGATCAGGAGCCGTTCAAGCGCCGCTACGATCCGTCGCATCCCGACGCCGACGCGCAGGGCTTCGTGGCGATGCCGAACGTCGACACGCCGGAAGAAATGGTCAACATGCTGTCGGCGAGCCGCGCCTACTCCGCGAATCTCACCGCGATCGGTCTCATTCGCGAATTGGTCCAGAAATCTCTGGAACTGGGGAAGTAATCCGTGGCTTTACCGATTGGTTCGATTGGTTCGACGCCGTCCATCACGCCGGGCACCACGCCGGCGCCGGCTGCGCCGGCAGCGTCCGGCTTCGGCGACGCGCTGGCGAAGATGGTGGAGTCGGTGTCCGACAGCCAGAGCAGCGCCAATCAGGCGGTCGGCGCGATGCTCGAAGGCAGCGGCGAAGTCCACGAGGCGATGATCGCGTTGCAGCGCGCCGAACTGTCCTTGAATCTCACCGTGCAGGTCCGCAACAAGCTGGTCTCTGCATACCAGGAAATCATGCGCATGCCGGTCTAGGCGGCGCGGTCTCTCTACTTTTTCCCTAGCGTGACGCTGACGTGAACTTCGAACAGTTCTTCACCAAGCTGAAGGCCCTCGGCGCGGCCCTCACGGCCAAACAGATCGTCAGCCTGACGATTGCGTTCATCGCCGTCGTCGGCCTGACGATCGGCGCGTCCTACTGGCTCAACACTCCGACCTACGGCGTCCTCTTCGCCGACATGGACAACGAAACCGCGCAGTCCATCGTGACGAAGCTGAAGACGGCGCGGGTCGACTACGTCCTCGACGAGGGCGGAAAGACCGTCAGGGTGCCGCTCGGCCGCGTCGACGAACTGCGGCTCGCGTATGCCGGCGACATTTCGGGCAGCGGACACGTCGGTTTCGAGATCTTCGACCGCACGACGTTCGGCGTCACCGACTTCGTCGAACACGTCAACTATCAACGCGCGCTCGAAGGCACCCTGGCGCGATCGATCGCGACGGTCGCGGAAGTCGGCGGCGCGCGGGTGCACATTGCGATGCCGCGCCAGTCGCTGTTCGTGGACAAAGCGCAGCCGACCAAGGCGTCGGTGGTGCTGACGCTGCGGACCAACCATCAGCTGCGGTCGGATACCATCGCCTCGATCACCAACCTCGTGGCGGCCGGCGTCGAGGGGCTGCGCCCCGAAGATGTCGTGATCATGGACAACTATGGCCGGTCGCTGGCGAAGCCGGCGAACAAGGACGAAGCGAATCAGGGCGTCCCGCTGGAGCGGCAGCAGCAGATCGAACGCGATCTGACGACGCGAGTCATCGACCTGCTCGAGCCGATCGTCGGCGTCGGCCGCGTCCGCGTGAACATCAGCGCCAGGCTGAAGAACGAGATCCAGGAAGTCACCGAAGAGAAGTACGACCCCGCGGCGGTGTTGATCAGCCGGATCAACAAGCGAAGCGGTTCGGCGGCCCCTGCGTCGGCGCGTGCCGGCGGCAACGCGCTCGCCGCGGCCGGCGTGGCCGGCGCGCGAGCCAATCTGCCGCCCAATCCGGATGACCCGGCGGAGAACCGCGCGACCGCAGAAACCGCGATTGCCGCGGTCGGCGGCAACCAGGCCTCCGAGGAACACACCAACTACGCCGTCGGCAAGGTCGTCCGGCACAGCGTCGAGCCGCGCGGCGAGATCACCAAGCTCTCGGTCGCCGTCGTGCTCGACGACGACCGTCCGCTCCAGGCGGCGGCAGCGCCGGCCGGCGCGCCGCAGTCGGCGCCGACGCCAATCGTCGTCAAGCCGCGGTCGGCGGAAGACATCGAAAAGATCCACGGTCTGGTCGCCGCCGCGGTCGGTCTCGATCCGGAGCGCGGCGATCAGTTGACCGTCGAGAACATCGCCTTCGAGGAAACCCCGGTCGAAGAATTCGTGACGCCGAGCACGTGGCAGCGAATCGGGCCCCAGGTCTTCGAGGCGCTGCGGATTCTCGGCATCGTCGCGATTGGCGTCTTCGCGCTGTTCGGCGTCATCCGGCCGCTGCTCAAGACCTCGATGTCGGCTGCGCCGCTGGCGAACAAGCGCGCGGTGCAGGCCGCGGTCGCTGCCGCCGGCGGCCAGCCGCGGACGGTCCAGGACCTCGAAGCGGAAATGGACGCCAACCTGATCCCGAACGACGCCCTCCGCGTCCCGGTGCTGACCCGCAAGATGGCGGCGCTGACGCAGAAGGAACCGGAGAGCGCGGCCCGCCTGCTGCGCACCTGGTTAGCGGAGGATCGTTGATATGTCGGTTCAGGTCACCCTCTCTGGCGCCCGCAAGGCCGCGATCCTGCTGCTGACGCTTGGCGAGGGGCCGTCGTCTGAAGTCTGCAAGCACCTGCAGGAAGAAGAAGTCGAAGCGATTGCCAAGGAGCTCGCGGCGATGGGCGTCGTGCCGTCGGAAACCGGCGAGCGCGTGCTCGACGAGTTCAGCCAGATGGCGACGCAGTCCAACTTTTCCAGCCAGGGCAGCGTCGAGTACGCGAAGCGCGTGATCGACAAGGCGAAAGGACCGGATGCGTCCCGGCGCATCCTCGATCGGGTGACGACCAAATTCCGTTCGACCGCCGGCTTCATCTCGCTCGAGCGGGCCGACCCGCAGCAGCTGTCGAAGTTCATCCTCGCCGAGCACCCGCAGACGATCGCGCTGATTCTGGCGCACTTGCACGCCGGCAACGCCGCGCAGCTGGTGTCGCTCCTGCCGAACAACATCCGCGCCGACGTGTTGACCCGGATGGCGAATCTCGACGAAATCTCGCCGGACGTCATCACGCAGATCTCCGCGCTCATCGAGCAGCGACTGCAGACGCTCGGCGGCCCGAGCCGCGAGCAGCACGGCGGCATCCGCGCCGTCGCCGAATTGTTCAACCGTCTCGATCCGAATCTGAGCAAGTCGGTGCTCGAGGCGATCGAAACCGACGCGCCGGACCTGGCGGTGTCGATTCGCAACCTGATGTTCGTCTTCGACGACCTCCGCTCGCTCGAAGACACGGCGCTGCGCGAGATCATCCAGCGCGCCGACAAGAAGGTGCTCACCGTGGCGCTCAAGGGCGCCAGCGAGGAAATCCGCAACCGCTTCTTCTCCAACATGTCGAAGCGCGCCGCCGATCTCCTCAAGGAAGAAATCGAAGTGCTCGGCGCGGTCCGTCTCCGTGAAGTCGAAAAGGCACAGCAGGAAGTCGTCGCGGTCACCCGCAAGCTGGAAGAAGAAGGGCTGATCGTGACCGGCGCTGCGGCTGGCGAGGCCTATGTCGTTTAAGGCGCGCCGCCTGGCCGAGGCGAGTGTCGAACAGTACCGCTGGGAGCCGCTCCGGGCCCGCGATCAGGCGCCGGTCTTTGGCCAGCCGCAGTCGTCGGCTCCCGATCCCGAAGTCCAGCAGCGCATCGCCGCCATGGAGCGCGACGCGTTTGCCAAGGGCTACGCCCAGGGCGAGCGCGCCGGGACCGAAGCCGCGGCGACGCGCGCCGAGGGCATGCTGCGACGTCTGGGCCAGACCGTCGAGGAACTGGGCTCGCTCCGCAGCGAAATCATCCGCCGCACCGAACGCCAGACCGTGCAGCTCGTCATGGCGATCGCCGAGCGCATCGTGCAGCGCGAGCTGACGATCGACCGCGGGCTGCTCGTCGGCATGGCCCGCGCCGCGCTCGACCGCCTTGGCGAGTACGGCTCCGCGACGATTCGGCTGCATCCCGACGACTTTGCCGCGATCGGCGTGAAGGCGACGACCAGCGAAGGCCCGGTCCGGATCGTGGCCGATCCGGTCGTGACCCGCGGCGGCTGTCTGGTCCAATCCGACTTCGGCTTCATGGACGTGTCGCCGGACGCTCAGTTCCGCGAGCTGGCGCGCGCGCTGCTCTCGGAAGCCGATCCTGTCGCGACCGACGCCGACGCCAGCCATGGAATTGTCCTCAAGTAACGGCTTCAGCCTCGACCCCTATCTCGATCTCGTCCGCCAGACCGAGCTGACACCGCTCTCGGGCCGCGTGGTCCGGGCGGTCGGGCTGCTGATCGAATCGCTCGGCCCGCACGCGCGCGTCGGTGAGGTGTGCGAGGTGATTGGCGGACCGGGCGACGAACCGCTCGCGGTCGAAGTGGTCGGATTCCAGGACGGCCATCTCCTGTCCGTTCCGCTCGGCGACACGTCCGGCATCCGTCCCGGTGCCCGGCTCGTGGCGCGCGGCGCGTTCGCGTCGGTTCCGGTCGGCAAGGCCCTGCTCGGCCGAGTGCTCGATGCATTCGGCCGGCCGATCGACGGCAAGGGCGCGCTGGTCGCCTCGGCGCGCGCGCCGCTCTATCGCAGCCCGTCCAATCCGCTGACGCGCCAGCCGATCAGCACGCCGCTCGGCACCGGTGTCCGCGCCATCGACGGCATCCTCACCTGCGGCCGCGGCCAGCGCGTCGGCCTCTTCGGCGGCAGCGGCGTCGGCAAAAGCACCCTGCTCGGCATGATGGCGCGCGGCACGGCCGCCGACGTCGTCGTCCTGGCACTCGTCGGCGAACGAGGACGTGAAGTCCGCGGCTTCCTCGATCACGACATTGGTCCCGAGGGGATCGCGCGATCGGTCATTGTCGTCTCGACCTCCGACAACCCGCCGCTGGTCCGCATGCGCGCCGCCTACGCCGCGACGACGATCGCCGAGCACTTTCGCGATCAGGGATTGAACGTTTTGCTGATGATGGACTCGGTGACGCGATTCGCGATGGCGCAGCGTGAAGTCGGTCTCGCCGCCGGCGAGCCGCCCACCGCCAAGGGCTATCCGCCGTCGGTGTTCGCGCTGCTGCCCGGGCTGCTCGAGCGCTCCGGCAACAGCGATCGCGGCAGCATCACCGCGCTCTATACCGTGCTGGTCGACGGCGACGACCACAATGAGCCGATTGCCGACGCGGTGCGATCGATCCTCGACGGCCACATCGTGCTGTCGCGGGATCTGGCCGGCCGCAATCACTATCCGGCGATCGACATCATGCAGAGCGTCAGCCGGACGATCGCCGATGTCACGGAGGCCGATCATCGCCAGCGGGTCGCGCAGCTTCGTGAATGGCTGGCGACCATCCGCGACAGCGAGGATCTGGTCAGCGTCGGCGCCTACGTCAAGGGCGCGAACCCGCGGCTCGATCAGGCGCTCGAACGTCGTGACGCGATCCGGGCATTCCTTTGTCAGCCGGCCGACAGGCCGTGTCGCTATGCCGACGCTCTCGAATCGCTCGCGCGCGTGACGCGTGGTGAAGCGCCATGAAGGGATTCCGCTTCCGCCTCGCCAAGATTCTCGAGTGGCGGCGCGTGCAGGCGGATCAGGCGCGCGGGGAATTCCTGCGCGCCTCTGAGTCAGCGCGGGAAGCCGAGGCGGCGCTGCGCCGTGCAGAAGCGGCCGTGGCGCGCGCGGTGAGCGAGTACCTCGGCGTGATGAACGCGCCGGTCGACGTGGCGACACTCGAGCGGTACCGGGTTTGGATCGGACGTCAGCGTGTCAACGTTGCGACGTGCACGCAGACGCACCAGCAGCGGCTCGCACTCGTCGACAAGGCCGCGGCCGTCCTCCAGACCGCGAACCGGCACGTCAAGGTCATGGAGCGGCTTCGTGATCGCGCCGAGCGGCGCTATCGCGAGACCGAACGGCAGCTCGAAATGAAGGTTCTCAACGAGCTCGCGACGACACAGTTTGCGAGACGGCGGATTCAGCAAGGAGCGGAACGTGATTGATCCGGCACTTCTTCCACGCACCAACGGCACGCCGCCCGAGACGAATCCGACCAGCACGACCAACGCGTCGCAGGAGACGCTCGGTCAGGAAGCATTCCTGAAGCTGCTCATCGTGCAGCTCCAGAATCAGGATCCGACCGCCCCGATGGACAACACGGAGTTCATCGCGCAGCTCGCGACGTTCAGCTCGCTCGAACAGCTGACGTCGATCAATCGGGCCGTGACGGCAATCGACGGATTCTTCAATCCCCCCGAAACCGCCCAGGACAACTCGACGGACAGGACGTCCGGCAACTAACTCGGACACGATGTCCGGAAACTGAAAGGGCAGGCTTGAATGGCAGTTGGATCGTTTTCCGCAGGACTTTCCGGGCTCAGCGCGAACGCAGAGGCCCTGAGCGTCATCGGCAACAACCTCGCGAACTTGAATACGGTCGGTTTCAAGGCGAGCACGGTGACGTTTGAAGACCTGGTGTACCAGAACGTCAGCGGCACGGGTCAGAATCCCACGCAGGTCGGTCTCGGCGTCGGCATCGCGCAGATCAATCCGGTCTTCGCGCAGGGCACGATCGAGTCGAGCCGCGTCGCGACCAACGTCGCGATCCAGGGCAACGGACTCTTCATGCTCGACGGCCCGGCGGGCCCGTCGTACACCCGAGCGGGAAACTTCACCTTCGACCGCAACGGCACGCTCGTCAGTCCGGACGGCCAGCGCGTCCTCGGCTACACCACCATCGACCCGATCACGCATCAGGTCCTGACCACCGGCAGCCCGGGGGCGATCACGGTCCCGCCCGGACTGCTGCGCGCGCCGGTCTCCACCAGCCAGTTCTCGATGATTTCGAACCTCGACGCCGCCGCTGTGGCCGGCGCGACGTTCTCGTCGTCGATTCAGATCTATGACACTCTGGGCGCGTCGCACGTCGCGACGATGACCTATACGAAGACCGGCGCCGGCGCGTGGAGCTACGACCTGACCGCCGACGGCGCCGATGTGACCGGCGGGACGTCAGGAACTCCCTACTCGCTGGCGACCGGATCGCTCGGCTTCGACTCGTCCGGTGTGTTGACCTCGGTCAACGGCAGCGCGCCGGCCAACGTCAACATCACCACACCGACGTGGACCGACGGCGCGGCCGCCAACACGCTCGTGTGGGGCCTGCTCGACGTGAACCTCAACCCGGTGCTGACCGGCTTCTCCTCTTCGTCGGCGACATCGACGATCACGCAGAACGGGTCCGGCGCCGGAACGGTCGCCAGCATCATCGTCAATCCGGACGGCACGATCGTCGGGCAGGGCGGTGGGCAGACGACGGCGATCGCACAGCTCGCGCTGGCGACGTTCAACAATCCGGCCGGTCTGTTGAAGCTCGGATCGAACCGCTACGGCGACTTCTCCGCTGCCGGTATCCGCACCGTGGGCGTTCCCGGGTCGGGCGGTCGCGGGACCCTCGTCGGCAGCGCGCTCGAGCAGTCGAACGTCGACATGGCCAAGGAGTTCACGTCGATGATCGTCGCGCAGCGCGGCTATCAGGCGAACTCGAAGGTCATCACGGTCTCGGACGAACTCCTGGTCGACACCCTGCAGCTGAAGCGGTAATCGCGCTGAGCTGACCCGTGTCTTCTGAGCTCTTCTCTCTCTTGCCAACGGGGCCGCCTGCCGGCCCCGTTGGCGCTGTACCGAACGCCGCGCGCGGCGCCGGTCAGGACGTGACCGGTTTCCTCGCGGTCATGGAAGAGAAGACGTCCGCGATCGTCACCGACACCGCCACCTTCCTCGACGGCGACGTAGCGCTTACCGAAAGCCTGCTCGCCGCGGCATTCGCCGCCGCCATTCCGCTACAAGCCGTCCAGGAGCCAGTGGAGCCGCCGGTGGGTGAGCCTCTCGCGGCATCGGATCGTCCGGATGCCCCTGCGTCCGACGAGTCGGCTGAGACCAACGGTCCGCCGAGCGCGGTTCCGATGATTGGTCTGTCGTTGCCGTGGACGGCGCCGCCACCCACCGATCAATTGCCGGTCGCGAGCGAGGTCGCGGTTCAAGGCGAATTGGCGGGAGAGCCTGGCCGTGAAAAAGGGGATGGCGCCAATGGCGCGCCCTCCGGCAAGACCGAGCAGAAGAAGCCGCCGGTTTCGTCACGCGGCGACCGGGTTATTCCACACGTTGCCGTCCCGGTGCCGCTCCCCGCAGGCCGTCTGGCGGACGCCGCGTCCGAGTCCGCGACCGGCATCACAGCGGCGGACGAAACCGCGCGCGCGACGACCGATCCGGAAACATCCGTCGCCGACCCTTACCGAATCCGCGCGGCCGCGTTGAACCGGGCCGCCGCGTCTGCGGAGACAGCGCAGGCCTCGTCGGATGCTGCGTCATCCAGCATGCCGCCGGTGATGGACGGCTCGTCTGTTGACGTACCGCAAGCGCCCGTCATTTCACCGGCGCCGCCGCTCGCGACCGCGGTTGCCGTCCCGGCACCGCCGGCCGTTCGCCCGAGCGATCGATCCGAGCAACTGCGCTTAGAGTCGTCTGACGCCACCGACGCCGATTCGAGGTCTTCCTCGGTGGCGCCGGCCGGAACCGCGTCGTTTGCGATTCCGGTGGCTGCTGCGGAATCCGCGCCGTCGCCTGTGCTCGTCGATGGGGTGGTGGCGCCGGATCCGGCGACAGCTGCTCCTCCCGCCGCGCCGGCCTCGGCGTCGTTTGGGCCCGCCGCGCCGGCGTCCGGGGTCAGCAGCGCACAGGCTTCTGCCAGTGACGTGGCCCGTCTGGCCGTTGCGATCGGTCACGGCAGCGCGATCGACCTCCAGCAGGACGTGTCCCTGTTGCCCGCTCCGGTGGTCGATCCGATCGACACGGGCGCCGTTCCGCCGACCCGCGCGTCGATCACGGCGGCCGTGGCCAACAACGAAATCTACCGATTCCTCGCGACCCAGGTTCAGGCCGCCGCGAATGCCATCGAGCTCGGCCCCGAGGCGACCGCGACGGGCCGGTTCTTCGCGCTGCGCGGGCAGGCCGCCGCTCAGGCGACCGCGTCGACGCAACGCGCGGCCACCGACTTCCTGGGCACGAGTCGACTGGCGACCGCAGCTCGTCTACCGCTGCCCGTGTCCCGACTGACGGACGCGGCGCGCCCGGCACCGTATACCGGATTGGCCGCGCGAGCCGAAAGCGCGGCGCCAGAGCGGACTCCCGCGCGCCAGGCATTCGCAACGGCCGCACCACTGGACGCGTTCGCGCCGTTTGTGGCCGAGACCCGTACTGCCGCCACCGCACCCGTCAGCGCGCCGCCGAACGCCGGAGCGCCCTTCGCGCCTCCGAGTGAGTCCACGGTTGCGTCGCCGATCATTCAGGCGATGAGGCTGCAGTGGGCCAACGGCGTCAATCGCGCGGTCGTCAATCTTCAGCCGGACTATCTGGGTGCAGTGCAGATCGAACTGCAGGTGACGCAGGGCGCGGTGACCGCCACCGTCCATGCGGCGAACCCGCAAGTCCGCGCCTGGCTCGAGGCCCACGAGAGCACGTTGAGACTCAGCCTCGCCGATCAGGGCTTGAAGCTCGATCGCCTGATCGTGCGCGAAGAAGCCGCCACCGAGGAGGCTGCGAACCGCGAGCAGCGGCGCCGGCAGCCGGTGCCCGAACGGGATTTCCGGCGCCCGCCGCGCCGTGACGAGACCGGAACGTTTACTGTCGTTGTGTGATGTAAGGGAGAGGCAGAAGCAGCATGTCGATCAATTCCACGAATCTCAACTCCTCCGGCAACCCGCTCGTCGAGTTTGCGGACCGGCTCTTCCAGGCCGTTGACGCCGATCGCGACGGCAAACTCACGTCGCGCGAATTCCAGTCCTTCCTCGAAGGGTTGCTGGGATCGCTCGGCCGCAACGGGCTCGATGGCGGTTCCGAGGGTTCCACCACCACCGCCTCCAGCCGTCCCGTGAACGGCTATCAGGGGATGCTCGGCTTCAACTACCAGAAGCTGAACGATCTGACGCACACCACGCCGAAGTACGTCTTCGCGCGCGCGACCCAGAACGTGACCGGCATCGGCTTCGATCGCGCGTCGCGATCGGCGGCGCTCCAGCGGATCTGCGACGACGTGAAGGCGAACGGTTATCCGAACGCGGTCGTCACCGCGGACGACACCATCGATTTCGGCGACGGTTTCGGCAACATCGACGTGCTGACGAGCGGCGGTGAATGGTGGTGGGGGCCGGAAGCGTAATCAGCGAATTATCAATTGAGAATTATCAATTGGCAATTCGTTAGGCCGCATTGGTGAGCCCGCGCGCCCATTTGAGCGCTTCGGCGTAGGCGTTCGGCAGCGCCGAATCCTTCAGCCCGAACGGCGCCAGCGCGGCGCCGGCGTCGTCCCACTGGCCGTTTTCGTAGGCGACGACCGCGTTCAGCAGCGAGCGCTCGTCGTTCTTGTTGCCGAGCAGTGCGTCCTTCGTCGAACCGGGCAGCGGCATCTCCTTGAGCAGTTCGTTCATCGGGCGGCCGACGATCACGTCGAGGAGCGAGCACAGCCCGAGCAGGAAGAAGACCTCGGCGCGTTCCTTGCTGCCGAGGGCCGATGCCAGGACCTCGGCGCAGCGCGCGCGCAGCAGCGCGACGGTGACCGTTTCCGGCGTGCCGCTCTCGTTGAGGCCGGCCAGCGCCCAGACCGCCGCCCATTTGCGGATCTGATCCACGCCAAGCAGCACGATGGCCTGGCGGATCGACTCGATTTCCCGCCGCAGGCTGTAGGCCGCGGAGTTGACCGAACGCAGGATGCGATAGCTGAGCGAGACGTCGTGCTTGACGAGATCCTCGACTTCGTCGACCGTCAGGTCGGTGCGATTGAGCGCGGCAAACAGCGAGAGATGCGCGAGCCGCCGCGCCGGCAGCGCCTGCGCCGCGAACGTCGTCGGCCGGCAGTAGTAGTAGCCCTGCGCGAAGCGGTAGCCGTTGGCCAGCACGGCGTCGGCCATTTCCCGGGTTTCCACTTTTTCAGCGACCAGGCTGATGCCGAGGGCCCGGAAGCGTTCGGCCTGCTTGGCGCGTTCGCCGGCGGTCGTCGCCAGGACGTCGATCTTCACGTACTTCACGCACGGTATCAGCTGTTCGGCGTCGCTGCCGGGCACGAAGTCGTCGAGCGCGAGCGCGTAGCCCTGGCCGCGCAGCGCGCGGCACACGGCGAGCACGTCGGCGTCGATGTTGACCGTTTCGAGCACTTCGATGACCACCGAGGTCGGTCGCACCAGGCGCGCGGCGTCGGTCAGCAGCAGGTCGCGGGTGAAATTGACGAAGGCCGGTTTGCCGCCGGTGAGTTTGTCCAGGCCGAGCGCGAGGACCGCGTCGGAAAACACGCGCGAACTGGCGAAGCTCTCGCCCGCGGGACAGGCGTTCGAGTTCAGTCCCTCGCGGTACAGGAGCTCGTAGCCGTACACGCGACCAGCGCGGTCCATGATCGGTTGCCGCGCGACGCAAAGGACTGTCCGTGAATCGAGCTCCGAGGGCATACGCTCCCGTTGGTTCCAATCGGCTGGCGCGGGCGCAACTTCAACCCTTGACAACAAAAGTGTGCGAGGGATCTCAAGCAGGGGCGGGGGGCGCCGATTAGCACGGGGAGACGTGTGCGCTCGGGGG
>CAZOAZ010000068.1:0-29936 GCA_964577955.1 uncultured Bifidobacterium sp.
CGTAGACCTCGCCGTGCTGGTACGGGCTCATCGTGCCGGGGTCGACGTTGATGTAGGGGTCGAACTTCTGCAGCGTCACGCGGTAGCCGTGGCCTTCGAGCAAGGCGCCGATCGACGCCGCGGCCAGTCCCTTGCCCAATGAAGAAACCACGCCGCCGGTGACGAAGATGTATTTGGTTGCCGTCATGAGTTGGTCCCTGCGCAGAAGGTCATAGTCGTCTGTCAGTTGGTGCTCGCGGCAGTGAGCAGCCGCCGCACCTGCTCCAAATCTTCCGGCGTATCCACGCCGATCGAGTCGTAGGTCGTTTCCACCGCCCGGATGCGGATGCCGTGCTCGAGGGCGCGGAGCTGTTCAAGCGCCTCGGTCCGTTCGAGGGGCGTGGGCTCGAGCGCGGCCAGCACCATCAGGGCCGTCCGGCGATAGGCATAAATGCCGATATGTCTGAAGAGCGGCGGCCATCCGCCGCGCGGATCGCGGGCGTGCGGAATGGGCGCCCGGGAGAAATACAGCGCGAAGCCGGCCCGGTCCAGAACGACTTTGACGACGTTCGGATTGGTCAGATCTGCGGCGTCCTGAATCCGGCGGTAGAGCGTCGTCATCACGACGGACGGATCGGCAAAGGGCGCGACGACCTGATCGATGGCACCCGAGTCGAGCAGCGGCTCATCGCCCTGGACGTTGACGACGATGTCGCAATCGAGCGTGGCGGCGACTTCGGCGAGGCGGTCGGTGCCCGACGGGTGGTCGGGGCGCGTCAACCGCACGTTGCCACCAAAGGCGGTGACGGCGGCCGCGATGCGCAGATCGTCGGTCGCGACGATCACCTGCGCGACGCGCGGCGACGCGGCGGCCCGGCGATAGACGTGTTCGATCATCGAGCGGCCGGCGATATCGGCCAGCGGTTTTCCGGGAAAGCGCGTGGAGGCGAATCGAGCGGGAATGACGGCGACGATGTCGAGAGGAGTGAGGGAATCGACCGCAATGCCAGTCGATGCAGGGTGCACGGCGAATAATAGCACAGCCCCGAATGGTCGCGTGCTACGATGCCGATAAGTTCATGGACGTGAGACGAACGGTTCTGCTCGGCGTGCTCGGCGGTGCGGTGGCCGTGTGGCTCGCATCGGCCGCGACGACCATGCCGCGCTCGGCGCCGCCGGTCGTGCCGGCCACGCCGCGCACCGTGGAAGTGTCGGGCGCCGAGTTGTCGACCGAAATTGCGCGGCTGCGCGATCGTCTGCGCCCTGATGCGGTGCCGGTCGAACGGCGCGATCTGTTCCGCTACGCCGCCGGCCGCGCGTCGAGCCCCGTCATCGCGCCGCCCCTCGCAGTGGCTGAACCGCTCCCAATTGCCGCCGCGCCGCCGCCGTTCAAGCTGGTCGGCATGGCCGAAGATTCCGGCGACGCCGCGCGCACCGCGATTCTGTCGGCCGGCGGCGCGCTGGTCTTCGTCCACGAAGGCGATTTGGTCGTCGGACGTTTTCAGGCAGTACGGATTTCGCCCGACGCGATCGAACTCGTCGACGTGAACGATCGTTCCACGCTTCGCCTCGTCCTCAAGTAAATACCGCCGCGCAGACTTCGAGCGCGTCGTGTCCGTCGCCATCATCATCAATCCGCGGTCCGGCGGTGCGAGTGCGGCCGTGGCCCGCGCCCGCGCCGAGCAGGCATCGGCGCTACTCGCCGCGAGCGGGGTGGACGGCGAGGTCTTCGTCACCGAACGCCGCGGCCATGCCAGCGATCTGGCCCGGAGCGCCGTCACGCGCGGGGTCGCGGCGGTGATTGGATGGGGCGGCGACGGCACGATCAACGAGATCGCGTCCGTGCTGATGTCGTCGCCGGTGGCGCTCGGCATCGTGCCGGCCGGATCCGGCAACGGATTGGCCCGCGAACTCGGCGTGCCGCGCGATCCGGCCGCCGCGATTCTTGGCGCCCTCCACGGCCGTCAGCGCGTGATCGACGCCGGTGAGTTGTGCGGCCGGCCGTTCTTCAGCATCGCCGGGATCGGAATCGACGCGCATGTCGCGACGGCCTTCGATCAGGATCGTTCGGGGCGGCGCGGCTTCGTCACCTACGTCACGCACTCGGTATCCGCGATGGTTCGCTATCAGTGCCGGAGCTACCGCGTCGGCGGCACGACCGTCGGCCGCGCGCTGCTCGTCACCATCGCGAACTCGGCCCAGTTCGGCAACGGTGCGCGCATCGCGCCGGGCGCGCGCCTTGACGATGGGCTGCTGGATCTGGTCGTCTTTGAAGAACGCTCCCGACTCAGAACGGTCCTGGCGCTGCCGCGGTTGTTTCTCGGCGGCCTTGACCGCGTGCCGGGAGTGACGAGGACCTTGATCACGGATGTGACCATCGAGTCCGAGGACTCGATGGCCGGCCATATCGACGGCGAGCCGTTCGACGCCGGAACGCGCGCCGCGGCGCGCGTCCTGCCCGGAGTGTTACGCGTGGTTGTTGGGTAGGCGGACCAGCCAGACGTCGCGGACGGCGCCAATCTTGCGGATCGCCTCGACCGCGGCGTCGAGTGCGTGCTGGCCGCTCGCTTCTTCGTCGACGTTGACGATGCCGACCGCGCCGCCGTCGTCGCTCCGACCGAGCGCGAAGTTGGCGATGTTGACGCCCAGCCGGCCGAGGATGGTGCCGACTTCGCCGATGACGCCAGGCTGATCGTCGTTGGCGATGATCAGCAACGTGCCGGCGAGCGGTGCTTCGACGTTCACGCCTCTGACCGAGACGAGCCGCGGCGAGTTCGGCGCATACACCGTGCCTTCCGCCCAGCGTTCGCCGTCGCTCGTGTGCAGTTTGAGCGACACCAGGCTCGTGTAGTGACGCGGCCTCGTGCTCCGCGATTCGATGATCTCGATCCCGCGCTCGCGGGCCGCCGATCGGGCGTTCACCATCGAGACGCCGCCCTCGAGAATCGGCCGCAGCACGCCCGCCGCGGCGCTCGACGCGAGAATTTCGGCCGCGCGGCTCTCGGCGAGGGCGCCGTAGTAGCGGAGCGAGAGCCCCTCGACCCGCGCCGATCCCATCTGCGACACGATGGTTGCGAGACTGTCGGCCAAGCGAATCCACGGCTGGAGACGCGCGAGCTCTTCGGGCTGGACGGACGGGAAGTTGACCGCGTTCCGCACGACGCCGTCGCGCAGGAAGTCGCGAACCGCCGCGGCCGTATCGAGGCCGACCAGTTCCTGCGCTTCCTCGGTGGACGCCGCGATGTGCGGAGTCGCCACGACCTTGGCGAGCTGGGCCAGCGACCAGTCGACCGGCGGTTCCTTCTGAAACACGTCCAGTCCGGCGCCGCCGATCTGTCCGCTTTCGATTGCGCGGACGAGCGCGGCTTCGTCGATCAGTTCGCCGCGCGCGGTGTTGATGATGCGGAGCCCCGGCTTGACCCGGGAGAACCGCTCGTCGTTGAAGAGATTCTTGGTTTCCGCCGTCGCCGGCAGATGCAGCGTCAGGTAATCGGCGCGGCTGCACACCTCGTCGAGCGTGAGCAGCTCGGCGCCGAGGCTCTGTGCAATCTCTCGTGAGATATAGGGATCGTGCGCGACGATCTTCATGCCGAACGAGCGCGCCCGGATCGCGACTTCCTGGCCGATTCGGCCGAGCCCGGCGATGCCAAGCGTCTTGCCGCGGAGTTCAGTGCCGAGGAACCGCTTTTTTTCCCACTTACCGGCCTTCATTGCCTGATCGGCCGCCGGCACCATGCGGGCCAGCGCGAGCATGAGCGCGACGGCATGTTCGGCGACGCTGATGCTGTTGGCGCCGGGCGCGTTGACGACAAGAACGCCGCGGCCGCTGGCCGCGGTGACGTCGATGTTGTCGACACCCGTGCCGGCGCGGCCGACGATCCGCAGGCGCGAGGCCGCCTTGAGCAGATCGCTCGTGACCTTGGTCGCGCTCCGGACGAGCAGCGCGTCCGCGTCGGCGAGATCCTTGGCGAGATCAGCGGGAGGGCGGCCGGTTCTGGCGTCGACCTGCCAGCCTTCCGCGCGCAACAGTTCGAGCGCGGAGGCCGGCAGCTCGTCGGCAACGACGATTTTCAAGGTTGCTTGGTGGGCTTGGCGAGGGTTCTCGTGTAGTTGACCACGTTCCATATGTCTTCAGTCTTCATCCTCGATGCGTAACCGCGCATGCCGGTGCCTTTGGCGCCGTCCTTTATCAATGTGTAGATTTCGCCGTCCGTCGCGCCGTGCTTCCAGCTGGCGTCCGTCAAGTCGGACGGCTTGGGCGGATTGAGCGACGCCGCCATCTTGCCGTCGCCCTTGCCGGTTTCACCGTGACAGGTGGCGCACTGGGTGTCGTACAGCTTCTTGCCCGCGGCAATCGACTCGGGTGTGCTCTTGACCGGATTCTTGATCGCGGCGGCGTCGGCGTGCTGATGCGCGCCGGCGTCGTGATTCTGCGCCGCCGTGCCGACGTTCCACGTCGCCAGTGCGACAAGACCAGCACAGAAAGCCAGCTGCGACCGTGTCAGGTGTACTCGCATCGATCTCCTCCGTCCCTACAGTATAATCCGTGAGTTTTGGTCGTCGACATTTCGACCGTCTGCGCTCGCCCTGCTGTGGTGCAATTCGCTGAAACGTTCGAAATGGCGTGTCACAACGCTGCAAACACCACCCTTTTCAACAGACTTTTCCACAGGATCTGTGGACAACCGTACCGGCTGGCCGGGGAACTGACCTAAAGAGAACGCGAACATGTCACACACGCCTGCATCGACACCGCCGCGATCGGGAGCGGCCATTACACGACACAACGGTCAGCTGGTTGTGCCCAACAATCCGATCATTCCCTTCATTGAAGGTGATGGAACTGGTCCCGACATCTGGCGCGCGAGCGTGCGCGTGCTCGATGCGGCGGTCGCCAAGGCGTACGGCGGCGCTCGCAAGATCGCCTGGATGGAAGTGTACGCCGGCGAAAAAAGTTTCAAACAGTTCAACAACTGGCTGCCGGACGAGACGGTCGAAGCGTTCCGCCACTATCTCGTCGGCATCAAGGGACCGCTGACGACGCCGGTCGGCGGCGGCATCCGATCGTTGAACGTCGCGCTGCGTCAGTTGCTGGACCTTTTTGTCTGTCTGCGTCCCGTGCGCTGGTACAAGGGCGTGCCGTCGCCGGTCAAGCATCCGGAAAAGGTCGACATGGTGATCTTCCGGGAGAACACGGAAGACATCTACGCGGGCATCGAGTACGCCGCCGGAACCCCCGAAGCGCAGAAGGTGCTCGACTTCCTCGCGAAAGAATTTCCAAAGGAATTCAAAAAGGTTCGCTTTGGGACGGAGCAGCTGGGGGCCGAGTGGCAGGCGCAGCTCGAAGCGATCGGCGCGCCCAAGCGGCCGTCACCGGTGCAGGTCGGCATCGGCTTCAAGCCGATCAGCTACCTCGGCTCGGAGCGCTTGATCCACAGCGCCATCAGCTACGCCATCGCCAACAGGCGGAAGACCGTCACCCTCGTCCACAAGGGCAACATCATGAAGTTCACGGAAGGCGCCTTCCGTGACTGGGGCTACGACATCGCCAAGAAGTTCTTCGGCGCGGTCGAAATCGACGGCGGGCCGTGGTGCCGCATTCCGGAAGGGAAGCCGGGCGCCGGCATCGTGATCAAGGACGCGATTGCGGATATCACGCTGCAACAGGTGCTGACGCGCCCGGAGGACTTCGATGTCATCGCGACGCCGAATCTGAACGGCGACTACCTGTCGGACGCGCTGGCCGCGCAGGTCGGTGGCATCGGCATCGCGCCGGGCGGCAACATCAACTCGATCAGCGGCCACGCCGTGTTCGAGGCGACGCACGGGACGGCGCCGAAGTACGCCGATCTCGACAAGGTCAACCCGGGGTCGGTCATCCTCTCGGGCGAGATGATGTTCCGGCACATGAAGTGGAACGAGGCGGCGGACCTGGTCGTGAAGGGGATGGACGGCGCGATTGGATCGAAGCGCGTCACCTACGACTTCGCGCGGCTCATGGCCGGCGCCACGGAACTGAAGACGTCGGAGTTCGCCGACGCGATTATTCACAACATGTAAGACACCTTGTGGGGTCCGGCTGAAGCCGGACCCCACATTAAGCCGAGAAGCGAGCAGGAGACTCAATGAATCGCAAAGTAACAGTCGTTGGTGGCGCGGGAAACGTCGGGTCGACGGTGGCCCGGTGCATTGCGGATAAAGAACTGGCCGATGTCGTCATCGTCGACATTGCGGATCAGAAGGCCGCGGGCATCGCGCTCGACATGCTCGAGTCGTGCCCGATTACCGGCTCCGACAGCCGCATCATCGGCGGCTCGGACTATTCCCATACCGCCAATTCCGACGTCGTCGTCATCACGTCGGGCGTGCCGCGCAAGCCGGGGATGAGCCGCGACGACCTGTTGAACGTGAATTTCGGGATCATGAAGGCCGTCACCGAACAGGTGGTCAAGTACTCGCCGAACTGCATCATCGTGCCGGTGGCCAACCCGCTGGACGCGATGTGCCAGGCGGTCTATCGGCTCAGCGGCTTCCCGCGCGAGCGCGTCATCGGCATGGCCGGCGTGTTGGACTCGGCCCGGTTCCGCACCTTCATCGCGATGGAGTTGAACGTCTCGGTCGAGAACATCCACGCATTCGTCCTCGGCGGCCACGGCGATACGATGGTGCCGCTGCCGCGCTACTCGACGGTCGCCGGCGTCCCGATCACGGAACTCATGTCGAAGGAGCGGGTCGACGCGATCTGCAAGCGCACGGCCGATGGCGGCGCCGAGATCACGAAGCTGGTCGGTACGAGCGCCTGGTATGCGCCGGGCGCGGCCGCGGCGGAGATGGTCGAGTGCATCCTCAAGGACAAGAAGAAGATCCTCCCGTGCTCCGTCTTCCTCAAAGGCGAATACGGCGTGCACGATCTGTTCGTCGGCGTGCCGGTGAAGCTCGGCTCCCGCGGTGTCGAAGAGATCATGCAGATCAAGCTGACCCACGACGAGGAAGCCGCGCTCAAGAAGTCCGCGGCGGCGGTGAAAGAGCTCGTCGATGTAATCAAGGTGTGAGATGAAGAAGCTCCTCGCTGCCGCAGCGCTCGTCGTCACCGCCTCGCTGTCGGCGCAGGAGCTTCCTCCGCCTTTTCCACGTCTGAACGCCACCAAGCTCCTCGAAACCGACCGCGTCGTCGTCTGGAACATCGTCTGGCCGAAAGGACAGCCGACGGCGCTGCATCGGCATCCGTACGACCAGGTCGGCACCTACTACCAGCGCGGCGGCCGCGTCATCACGAACACCGACGGGACAAAGCGCGAGACGATGACCGAAGTCGGGTCGCTGTCCACGACGCGCAAGGGCACGACGCACGTCGAAGAGGGCAACACCGATCCGCCGCTGCAGGCCGTATTCATTGAGTTGAAGAAGGACACTGCGTCCGGGCTGCCGCCGGCCCTTGGAACGGTGGCGGGGCTGTTTCCGCGGACCGGTGCGAAGCAAGTGCTCGATGACGAACGCGTCACCGCATGGGACTTCACGGCCTCCGGGCGGCGGACCTACACCGCGGCGCGCGATACCGTGGTGGTGTTTCTCGGTTCGGGCGTGATCAAGACGTCGCCGGATGGGATGACGCGCATCGTCGACGCCGGAGCGATGCGCTATGTGCCGAGAGGGACGATCGAAACGGAAGAGGTCGTGAGCGGTTCGCCGCGTGCGATCGCGTTTGAATTGAAATAGGCGGACGACCTAAAGGTTGTCCCTACCGCTGACTACCGCTGACAGGAAAAACTTGCCGCGTCGTTCGGATCGCCGGTGCCTTTGTAGTACGGCACCGTCGGATACCGGCACAGCGGACGCGTCAGTTTCACCGTTCGCGTTGCCGGCTGGTCGTCGGCGAACTTGGTCGCGATCATTTGAGCCGGCGCGGTGCCGCGTTCGACCCAGGCTTCGAGGGCGGTCTGGATGTCGTGCGCCGCATCGCGCACCGGCGGAATCTGCTGGCCGACCGCGCCGAAATTCCCCGCGCCAGGTCCGCCGTAGCAGTGCGTCATCCCCGGCACCATGAAGAGGCGATAGAAGCGTTCAGTCGCCTCGATTCCGCCGTTGGCCTTCGCGACCGCCTCAAAATACTCAGGGCTGTACTGCGGCTGAAGGGTCTGATCGTTCCAGCCGTGATACTGGATGATCTTGACGCCGCGACGGATGGCCGCGGCGTAGTCGGTGCCGATGGCGTTGCCGAGGCGGCCGATCTTTTCGTCGGTCGCGGCCATGTCGCGATCGAAATCGAAGCCGCGGAAATCCCAGGCTCGATCCGCGTACATCAGATTCGCGAAGTAGCCGTTGGGGAGCCCCGCGGCGCGCCGGTTGTCGACGAGATTGGTCCAGTTCGCTTCACCGCCCTTCGCGAAGCCCGGGAAAATGGGTTCGCCGGTGCGGGGATTTTTCGGCCCGCGGTAAATCTTGTCGAGCGTCGCCACCTGGGCTGGCGTGAGACACGAGGGCGACTCCGCTCCACGACAGGTGAGCACCGCCGGATCGAATCGGCACGCCGCGGGGTTGGCGATGACGCCGTCTGCCAGGCCGTCGTCCTTGTCGCACGCGGCCAGCGCCGCCGCATTGATCGCCGGGAGCTTGTCGGCCGGCAGGGGCGCCGCTGCGAGCGCCTGCGCGTTCCACACGAAGCCGGCGCTCGAATGCGACTGGAAGTTCCACGGCGCGCCGATCACCAGACCGTCGAAGTCGTCGGGATAGCGCTGTGCTTCGATCAAGCCCTGACGGCCGCCGTTCGAACACGAATTGAAATACGAGCGGCTCGCCGTGCGACCGTAGAAGGACGCGATGATGTCCTTTGCGGCGAGCGTGACGACATGTTTGGCGCGAAACAGATAGTCGTTGGCGCGTTCGGGATGGTCGATCGCCCACCAGGTGTCCGAACTGACGTGTCCAGTGTCCGTCGACGCCGTTGCGTAGCCGCGGCGGACGATTTCGTCGAGGCCACCGTCGAGACCGTTTCGCGTGTAGTTGAGCGTGCCGGCAAAGCCGCCTTCGCCAGATGAGAGGAACTTACCGTTCCACCGCGCCGCCTCAGGAAGCCACACTTCGAAATTGATGTTCGAGTCCGAGGTCGGCTTGCTGACGCCTTGCACGCGGCAGAACGCCGGCAGCCCGTTCAGCGTGACCGTACTCGAAACGGCGAGGGTGCCCGCGCTGACGAGCGTCGCGGACGTGATCACCGCATCGCCCGCAACGTGCCGGCCGGCGAGCGCCGAACACTCGGGCACGCGCGCGGTTGACGCGCGCACATCGGGCGGGAGCGGCCCTTGAGCGGCCGCGGCAATCACGCCGGCAGTGGCGGCGGCGACGAGCGATCCGATCGCGGCTCTAACCATGGTGCCCTCCGCAGTTTCCGCACGACGCGCGACTCTGAGGTTCCGGGTGCCGGGTCCGGCTGAAGCCGGATCCTACTGGACGGGGGTGGCGACCGGCTTGCCTTTTTCGATGATGTAGGTGGCGACGACTTTGGCGACACCGGTGCCCCGGTTGATCGCGTTGTGCACCGTGCCGGCGGGAATAAGGAACACCTCGCCGGTTTGCAGCGTCTTCGCCGGCTTGCCGTCGACTTCGACGACGACCGGACCGGTGGCAACATAGCCGACTTCTTCGCCGGGATGCGTGTGGCGTCCGGAGGCCGCGCCCGGCTGAATCTCGGCCAGCGCCTGGACGACTTCGCGTCCCGGTGCCGACAAGTCCGCCTGCTGCAGGACCGTCCGCTTGAACGGTGTCGGTGCCTGCGCCGCCACGGCGGCCGTCGTGAGTACGATGCCGGCGAGGGTCCAGATCTTTCGGGTCATGACGTCCTCTCTTCCCTTAACGTGACAGCGAGGCCTTGACGTACTCGCGCGTCATCCGCGCGATGTTCGAGATCGGAATTTCCTTCGGGCAGACGGCTTCGCATTCCCCTTCGTTCGAGCAGCTGCCGAAGCCGTCGCGGTCCGCCTGGTCGATCATCGCGACGACGCGCTTGCCGCGCTCGACCTGCCCCTGCGGCAGGAGCGCCAGGTGCGAGATCTTCGCGCTCATGAAGAGGTGCGCCGAGGCGTTCTTGCAGGCGGCGACGCAGGCGCCGCAGCCGATGCAGGCGGCCGAGTCCATCGCCAGGTCGGCGACGTCCTTCGGAATCGGAATCGCGTTGCCGTCGGGCGCGCCGCCGCAGTTGATCGAGACGTAGCCGCCGGCGGTGATGATCCGATCGAAGGCGCTCCGATCGACGACGAGATCCTTGACGACCGGGAAGGCCTTGGCCCGCCACGGCTCGATGGTCACCGTCTGGCCGTCCTTGAAGCGGCGCATGTGCAGCTGGCAGACCGTCGTGCCGCGATCGGGTCCGTGCGGCACGCCGTCGACGACGAGGCTGCACATGCCGCAGATCCCTTCGCGGCAGTCCGAGTCGAACGCGATCGCGTCCTTGCCCTGCTTGGTGAGCCCCTCGTTCACGACGTCCAGCATCTCGAGGAACGACATGTCGGGCGACACGTGGTCGGCGACGTACTCTTCCAGCTTGCCGGCCACGGTCGGCCCGGCCTGCCGCCAGATTTTCAGGTTGAGTCTCACTTGTAGCTCCGCTGCGTTGGATGCACTTCGTCGAAGGTGAGCGCTTCCTTGTGGACCTCGGGACGCTGACCGACGCCCTTGAACTCCCAGGCCGCGACGTAGGAGAAATTGGCGTCGTCGCGCAGCGCTTCACCGTCCGGCGTCTGGCTTTCCTCGCGGAAATGTCCGCCGCACGACTCCGTGCGTTCGAGCGCGTCGAGCGCGAGCAGTTCCGCGAACTCGAGATAGTCGGCGACGCGGCCGGCGTACTCGAGGCTCTGATTGAGATTGTCGTTGCTGCCCGGCACCGACACCGAGTGCCAGAACTCGTCGCGCAGCTTGGGAATCGCGCTGAGCGCCCGCCGCAGGCTGGCGTCGGTGCGCGCCATCCCGACGTCGTCCCACATGATGCGGCCGAGTTCGCGATGGATTTCGCGAATCCCCCGATTGCCTTTCACGGACAGCAGACGATTGATGTGTTTCTGAACACTGTCCGCGGCGTCCTTGAACGCGTCGTGATCGGTCGTGACCTTGCCGAGCGGCGCGCTGGCGAGATAGTGGCCGATCGTGTAGGGGATGACGAAGTAGCCGTCGGCCAGCCCCTGCATCAGCGCGCTGGCGCCGAGGCGATTGGCGCCGTGATCCGAGAAGTTCGCTTCGCCGAGCACGTGGAGGCCTGGCACCGTGCTCATCAGGTTGTAGTCGACCCAGAGCCCGCCCATCGTGTAGTGAATCGCCGGGTAGATGCGCATCGGCACCTTGTACGCATCTTCGTCGGTGATCTTGTAATACATCTGGAACAGGTTGCCGTACTTCTCCTTCACGACCTCGAGGCCGAGCCGTTTCACCGCGTCGGTGAAGTCGAGATACACCGCGAGACCGCTCTCGCCGACGCCGCGCCCATCGTCGCACGCCTGCTTGGCGTTGCGCGACGCGACGTCGCGCGGCACGAGGTTGCCGAAGCTCGGATATTTCCGTTCGAGGTAGTAGTCGCGATCGGCTTCCGGGATCTGTTCCGGCGGCCGCTTGTCGCCCTTCTGCTTCGGTACCCAGACGCGGCCGTCATTGCGCAAGCTCTCGCTCATCAGCGTGAGCTTCGACTGGTGGTCGCCGCTGACCGGGATGCAGGTCGGATGGATCTGCGTGAAGCACGGATTCGCGAACAGCGCGCCGCGCTTGTGCGCGCGCCACGCCGCGGTGACGTTCGAGTTCACGGCGTTGGTGGACAGGTAGTAGACGGTGCCGTAGCCGCCGGTGGCGAGGATGACTGCGTCGCCGGCATAGCGTTCGATGGCGCCGGTCGTCAGGTTGCGGACGATGATGCCGCGGGCCTTGCCGTCGATGACGACGACGTCGAGCATTTCGCGGCGCGCGAACAGCGTGACGCTCTTCTCGTGCACCTGCCGCATCAGCGACTGGTAGGCGCCGATCAACAGCTGCTGGCCGGTCTGGCCGCGCGCGTAGAACGTCCGCGAGACCTGCGCGCCGCCGAAGGAACGGTTGTCGAGCAGGCCGCCGTACTCGCGCGCGAACGGCACGCCCTGCGCCACGCACTGGTCGATGATGCTGACGCTCGCCTGCGCCAGCCGGTAGACGTTGGCTTCGCGCGAGCGGTAGTCGCCGCCCTTCACCGTGTCGTAGAACAGGCGGTAGATGCTGTCGCCGTCGTTCTGGTAGTTCTTTGCGGCGTTGATGCCGCCCTGGGCGGCAATGCTGTGCGCGCGACGGGGGCTGTCCTGAATGCAGAAGTTCAGGACGTTGTAGCCCAGCTCACCGAGCGAAGCGGCCGCCGACGCGCCAGCCAGACCCGTGCCGACAACGATGATCGTGTACTTGCGCTTGTTGGCCGGGTTGACCAACTTCATTTCGAACTTGTGTCGTTCCCATTTGTCGGCGACGTGACCCGAGGGGACCTTCGCATCCAGCTTCATACCCGCACCGCCTGCCCGCCGACGAAGTAGGCCCAGAGGGCGATCACGATGAATCCACCGGCGATGCCCACCGCCAGGATCTTGCCGATCAGCAGCAGGCGCGGCGTCCAGCGCGGATGGCTCAGGCCGAGGGATTGAAAGGCGCTCGACGCGCCGTGGAAGACGTGCGATCCAACGACCACCATGCTCAGGACGTAGAAGGCCACCATCAGCGGATTACTCAGGTTCTCCATCTCCATCCGGTAGAAGTCGGCGATCCCTTCCGCGGTCTTGTACTCGAGCCCCGGTCCGAACCGGAACGCGCGCACGTGAATCAACAGGAAGACGACCAGCCACAGCCCCGACAGAATCATCGTCGTCGACGCGACGGTCTTGCGGCTGGTGTAGCCGGCCGGACGCTTCATCTGATACTTCACCGGCCGCGCCGCCTGGTTGCCGACGAACATCCGGATCGTCTTGTAGATGTGGAGCAGGAACAGCAGCAGCAGCGCGAGTTCGATCAGCGGCAGCAGCGGATTGCTCTCGAGATATTCGGCGTAGTGATTGAAGAAATCGGGGCCGCCGAACACCATCAGATTGCCGACGATGTGGATGATCAGGTAGATGACGAGGAGGAGTCCGGTGAGGCCGATGAGAAGCTTGCTGCCGACGGAGGAGTCGAGAAACCGTGTTCGTGATGACATCGACCCGAGAGTCTAACCCAAAAGTATTGCGCCGGCCCGTCGATGCGTTCGCTGCATCGCGCGCATGACCGCAGCGGATTGACGAACGATCGCGTTGGCGACTAGCATCAGGAGTTTCCTGACCACATGAAAATCCACGAATACCAAGCCAAAGCCATCCTCGCGCGGCACGGCGTGCCGGTCCCGCGCAGCGAGATCGTCTTCACGGCGGCCGATGCGGCGGCCGCGGCGCGCAAACTCGGTGGCGACATGGTTGTCGTAAAGGCGCAGATTCACGCCGGCGGCCGCGGCAAGGGCGGCGGCGTCAAGCTCGCGAAGTCGCCCGACGAGGCCGAGCAGATCGCCCGCCACATGCTCGGCATGACGCTCATCACGCACCAGACCGGTCCCGAAGGGCGCGTCGTGTCGCGCGTGCTGATCGAAGAAGGCCTGAAGATGACCCGCGAGCTCTATCTGAGCATCGTGCTCGATCGCGCCGCGGGCAAACCGGTGATGATGGCCAGCGCCGACGGCGGCATGGACATCGAGGAAGTGGCGGCAAAGACGCCGGAGCGGATTCACAAGGTCTACATCGAGCCCGGCGTCGGTCTGGTGCCGTTCGAAGCCAGGCAGCTCGGATTCGCGATCGGACTCGACGGCGCGCAGGTGAACAAAGCGGTGAAGCTGATGACCGCGCTCTACGAAGCGTTCGTCGCCACCGACGCCTCGCTCGTCGAAATCAATCCGCTGGTCGTCACCGCGGCCGGCGACCTGCTCGCGCTCGACGCGAAGATGAACTTCGACGACAACGCGCTCTACCGTCATCCCGACATCAAGGAACTGCGCGACCTCGGCGAGGAAGACCCGCTCGAAATCGAAGCCTCGAAGTTCTCTCTCAATTACATTCACCTCGACGGCAACATCGGCTGCATGGTCAACGGCGCCGGCCTGGCCATGGCGACGATGGACATCATCAAGCTGGCGGGCGGCGAACCGGCCAACTTCCTCGACGTCGGCGGTGGCGCGAACGCCGAGCAGATCCGCAACGCTTTCAAGATCCTGATGTCGGACAAGAACGTGAAGGCGGTGTTGATCAACATCTTCGGCGGCATCCTGCGCTGCGACGTGCTGGCCCAGGGCGTGATCGCCGCGGTCAAGGAACTGGGCGTGCCGGTGCCGATCGTGATCCGCATGGAAGGCACCAACGTCGACGAAGGGAAGCGTCTGCTCCGCGAGAGCGGGATGAATTTCGCCACCGCCGACTCGATGGGCGAGGCCGCCGACAAAGTCGTCGCGCTCGCCGGGTAATTCGGTAGGGACAGGCTTTAGCCTGTCCGTGTTGGATGAACAGATATCTCAGATATGGCCGTACTGATTGACAAGCACACCCGCCTGATCGTCCAGGGACTCACCGGACGCGAAGGCACCTTTCACGCCAAGCAGGCCGCCGCCTACGGCACGACCGTCGTCGGCGGCGTGACGCCCGGCAAGGGCGGCACGACCCACGAGGGCTGGCCGGTCTTCGACACCGTGCACGATGCCGTGAAGAAGACGGGCGCGAATGCGTCGGTCATCTTCGTGCCGCCGCCCTTTGCGGCCGACGCGGTGATGGAAGCGGCGGATGCGGAATTGGCGCTCGCGGTGTGCATCACCGAGGGAATTCCGGTCCTCGACATGATGCGGGCGATGACGTTTCTCAAGACCCGGCCGAAAACGCGCCTGGTCGGCCCGAATTGTCCCGGCATCATCACCGCCGGGCAGGGGAAGGCTGGCATCATTCCGGGGAATATCTGCAAGCCGGGTCGCGTCGGCGTCGTGTCAAAGAGCGGCACGCTGACCTACGAAGCGATCCATCAGTTGACCCATCTTGGGCTTGGGCAGACGACCTGCATCGGGATCGGTGGAGATCCGCTGATCGGCACCACCCACATCGATGCCCTGAAGCTATTCGCGCAGGATTCGGAGACCGAGGCCGTCATCATGATTGGCGAAATCGGCGGCAGCGCCGAAGAAGAAGCCGCGGCCTGGATCAAGGCGCACTTCAAGAAGCCGGTCGTGGCGTTCATTGCCGGGCAAACCGCGCCGCCGGGGCGCCGGATGGGGCATGCGGGCGCGATCATCGCCGGCGGCAAGGGGACCGCGGCCGAGAAGATGGCGGCGCTGACCGCCGCGGGCGTGACCGTCGTAAAAAGTCCGGCCGATATGGGTCAGGCGCTCAAAGAACGGCTGGCGAACAGCCGATAAGCTTCGACGTGATCGAGAAGGCGAGGCGCGACTCCGCCTGCGTGGCGCTTCACACCACTACATATGGGTGCACGAAGCACATGCTATACTCGGTCGGATGTACTGCACGGCGAAACCCAGCCGGGTAATTCTCATAACACCATAGCTCGTTAGGACTTAACGAATGTCACCGACCGATGCCGCGGTTCAGCACCAACACGCCACCACCCGCCGTCAGCGCGTTGTCAACGACTTCAGCATCCAGGTAGCGACAGTCAACGGATCGGGCAGCCAGACGGCGAACCTGGTCCTGCTCCGGTCGCTGCTGCTGATGGGCATTCCGGCCTCGGGGAAGAACATGTTCCCCTCCAACATCGCCGGACTGCCCACGTGGTACACCATTCGCGCGAGTCAACGCGGCTATATCAGTCGCAAGAAGGAAGTGGACTTCCTGGTTGCGATGAATGCCGAGACCGCGCGCGAAGACGTCCTCACGCTCGAACCTGGCGCGGCGGTCGTGTACGACGAGCCGCTGAAGTTGAACACGCTGCGCGACGACCTCGTGTTCTATCCGGTGCCGTTCGACAAGCTGGTCGCGCCGGTTTGTCCGGACGCGAAATTGCGGCGTCTCGTCCGCAACATGATTTACGACGGCATCCTCGCCAAGATACTCAACGTCGACCTGGCGCTGATGGAGAAGGCGCTCAGCAAGCAGCTGGGCAAGAAGGGCAAGGCGGTCGCGCTGAACGCCGGCGCGCTGAAGGCCGGCTGGGATTACGCCGAAGCCAACCTGCCGAAGCAGGATCCGTTCGTGTTCGAGCCGATGAACGAGACCGCCGGCAAGATTCTCATCGAGGGCAACGCCGCCGCAGCGATCGGCTGCATGATGGCCGGCGTCACCATCGTCGCCTGGTATCCGATTACGCCCTCGTCGTCGTTATGCGAGTCGCTGATCGGGTACATGAAGAAGTACCGCATCGACAAGGCGACCGGGAAAGCGACCTTCGCGATCGTCCAGGCCGAAGATGAAATTGCCTCGCTGGGGATGGTGATTGGCGCGAGCTGGGCGGGTGCGCGCTCGATGACGGCGACCGCCGGACCAGGCATCTCGCTGATGTCGGAGTTCACCGGCCTCGCGTACTACGCGGAGACGCCGGCGGTGATTTTCGACGTGCAGCGCGTCGGGCCGTCCACCGGCCTCCCGACCCGCACCGCGCAAGGCGACATCATCAAGACCGCATTCCTCTCCCACGGCGACACCAAACACCTCATGCTCATCCCCTCCTCGGTCGAGGAGTGCTACACGATGGCGATGGAAGCGTTCGACCTGGCGGAGCAGTTCCAGACCCCGGTGTTCGTCATGCTCGACCTCGACCTCGGGATGAACAACTGGGCGTCCGAACCGTTCCAGTATCCGACCAAGCCGATCAATCGCGGCAAGCTGCTGACGCCGGACGTGCTGAAGCGGCTGGGCGAGTGGGGGCGCTACAAGGACGTCGACGGCGACGGGATTCCGTACCGTACGGTTCCGGGCGACGGCATGCCGGCGTACTTCACGCGCGGCTCGGGCCACAACGCCAAGGGGCAGTACAGCGAGCGACCGGACGATTACGTGGAGAACATGGACCGCCTGTCGCGCAAGTTCGACACCGCGCGCAGCCACGTCCCGGCTCCGGAAGTCGAGATCGACCGCCGCGCGAAAATCGGCTTCGTCGGCTACGGCACGTCGCACTGGGCGATTGGCGAGAGCCGCGACCAGCTGCGCGAGGGAACCGAAGTGCACACGTCGTACTTCCGGCTCCGCGGCTTCCCGTTCAACGCGGAACTCGGCAAATTCGTCGACGCGCACGACCGCGTCTACGTCATCGAACAGAACCGCGATGCGCAGATGCTTCAGCTGATGCGGCTCGATCTCGCGCCGGAACAGATTGCCAAGCTGCGGAGCGTGCTCCACTACAGCGGCCTGCCGATCGACGCACGCAGCATTACCGACGACGTGCTGTCGCAGGAAGGCTACGAAGTGGTGAAGAAGACCGCGCGCGTCAGCACCACCGTGATGGGAGGCGACTGAAGTCGGAATTGCAAATTTCAAACTGCAAATTGCACATTCTGAATTCGTAGGACACCAATGGCGACACCAATCAAAGTGAATCGAATCGGCCTGGAACCCCAGGTCTACAAGGGCGGCAAGACCACCCTCTGCGCCGGCTGCGGCCACAACGCGATTTCCGAGCGCATCATCGACGCGTTCTACGAGATGGGCATCGATCCGGCGCAGGTCGTCAAGCTCTCGGGCATCGGCTGTTCGAGCAAGAGCCCGGCGTACTTCCTGGGCGGCTCGCACGGCTTCAACGCCGTGCACGGCCGCATGCCGTCGGTCGGCACCGGCGCGATGCTGGCGAACAAGAAGCTGATTGCGATCGGCGTCAGCGGCGACGGCGACACGGGCGCGATCGGCATCGGCCAGTTCGTGCACCTGATGCGGCGCAACCTGCCGATCATCTACATCATCGAAGACAACGGCTGCTACGGCCTCACCAAGGGCCAGTTCTCGCCGACCGCGGATCTCGGCTCGAAGCTGAAGACCGGCGTGGTCAACGACCTGCCGCCGATCGACACCTGCGCGCTGGCGATCGAGCTCGGCGCCACCTTCGTGGCGCGGTCGTTCTCGGGCGACAAGAAGCAGCTGCTCGCGCTCCTCAAGGCGGCCCTCTCGCACCGCGGCACGGTGATGCTCGACGTCATCTCGCCGTGCGTCACGTTCAACGACCACGAGGGGTCGACGAAGAGCTACGCCTACGTCAAGGAGCACGACGATCCGGTCGAAGAGATCAGCTTCGTGCCGTTCTTCGAGGACATCAGCGTCGACTACGAACCCGGTTCGACGCAGGAAGTGACGATGCACGACGGGTCGAGGCTGTTCCTCAAGAAGCTCGAAGAAGACTACGACGCGACCGACAAGATCGGCGCGCTGAAGCGGCTGCACGAAGTGCAGCGCCGCGGCGAGTTCGCGACCGGCCTGATCTACATCGAACCCGATCGCGACGACTTCCTCACCCAGCTGAACCTCGTCGACGAGCCGCTCTGGAACCTGCCGCTCGAACGGGTGAGACCGGGCAAAGAAGCCCTCGATGAGATCATGGAAGGGCTCAGGTAAGGGCAAAGGGTAGATTTCAAAGGGCAAATTTCAAAGGGCAAATTTCAAAGGGTAGATTTCAAAGGCGCGCGCAAGGGGCAGCTCGACGGTCTATCGCCCCTTGCGTGTCTTTCGCTGATCGTTCAGGGTCTTGACCGAGGCGACAAAGATCGCCACGAGTTCCATCGCTTCTCTCTCCAGCGCCGCAGTCTGCCTAGCATCCGCAATTCCGGACAATCTCGCGAAGACCAACCAGAACAGACATTCGTCGGCTTCTTCGAGCACCAGTCCAGGTTTCGACGCGAACTCCTTTCTTGACCGAGCCCGCTGGGCCGCGGAGTAGTTCGAAGCGACGCTGGTTGCGCTTCGAAACAGCTGCTGGCCAAGATAGCGGCCCTCCCAGGTCTTCCGGATGCTGCGGCAGAAGGGCATCACGTCCAACGCGAATCGCAGTGTTCGTTCCTTGAGTCGATCTCCTCGTTCACTCATGTCCTGAGCAATCGGACGCGACATGCCAGCGGGGTTCCTCCGCGATCTCTCAGTGATTTCGCACCTTCAGGTTTCTGCCTTGATCATTTCTGCCGAGCCCCGGCCTCTCTTGTGTTGAAAATCTGCCTTTTGCCCTTTCACCTTTGCCCTTTCACTTTGCCCTTTCACCTTGGCCCGTGATCCGCCCTTTGCAATTTGCCCTTTTTCCTTCCGGTATACTGTCCCGATGTCTCAGCGAACATTAGCCATCATTAAGCCCGACGCCGTGCAGCGCGGGCTGACGGGAAAGATTCTCGCGCGCATCGAGCACGAAGGATTTCGCGTCCGCGCCATGAAGACGGTTCATCTCGGGCGTCGAGAAGCCGAGGGGTTCTATGCCGTGCATCGTGAGCGCCCGTTTTTCGCGAGCCTGACCGAGTTCATGGCGTCCGGTCCGGCGGTCGTGCTCGTCCTCGAAGCCGAGGACGCGATCAAGAAATGGCGGACGCTGATGGGCGCGACCGATCCGGCGAAAGCGGATCACGGGACGCTGCGGAAGGAGTTCGCCGAGTCGATCGAGCGTAACGCGACGCACGGCTCCGACGCGCCCGAAACCGCCAGCTACGAAATCGGCTACTTCTTCGCCGGCGTCGACCTGGTCTAGGAAATCTCTGGTGGCGTGTGTCTCCGGTGGCGTCCGGCTTCCGCCTTCGCCAAGGCTACGGCGGACAAGTCAGCCGGACCGCGCCGTTTCCGGTTGCAGGAAACGGCAACCGCGCGCGATGATGAGCCAGCCATGGGGCGGACGCTCATTCTCGTCGGGCTGCTCATCGCCGGCTGCGGCCTGCTGATGACGCTCGGGTTGCCGCTCGGGCGGCTGCCCGGGGACATTTCGGTCCGGCGGGGCAGCGTCTCCTTCTACTTTCCGCTGACGACGTCGATCGTCGTCAGCGTCGTCCTCACGCTTCTCTTTTCCCTCTTCCGGCGCTGACCTGATGGCCATCAAGTCTGACAAGTGGATCAAGCGGATGGCGCGCGAGCACCGCATGATCGAACCGTTCGTGGACACGCAGACGCGCGCCGGCGTCGTGTCGTACGGCGTCTCGTCGTACGGCTACGACGTCCGGGTGGGTGACGAATTCAAGGTGTTCACCAACGTGTTCAACACCGTGGTGGATCCGAAGGCGTTCGATCCCAAGTCGTTCGTCGACATCAAGGCGGATATCTGCATCATTCCGCCGAACTCGTTCGCGCTGGCCAGCACGATCGAGTACTTCCGGATTCCGCGCGACGTGCTGACGGTGTGCCTGGGGAAGTCCACCTACGCGCGGTGCGGCATCATCGTCAACGTCACCCCGTTCGAGCCCGAGTGGGAAGGGCACGTGACGATCGAGATCTCGAATACGACGCCGCTTCCGGCGAAGATTTACGCCAACGAAGGGATAGCGCAGGTGCTGTTCTTTCAGAGCGATGAGCCGTGCGAGGTGTCGTACCGCGACAAGAAGGGCAAGTACCAGGCGCAGCGCGGCGTGACGCTGCCGAAAATCTAGCTCGTCGCTTGACCCTTAAGCCGCTGACGTAGTAAAACTTGCGCGGCTTTTAGGCTCTCGAAAAAGCACTGTGGCTACGAATCCCGGTTACCCGGTTCATGGATAAACTCGTCGAGCGCGATGTCGCGACTCGCAGTCCTCTAGTCGCCGCGCCCGCCCTCGCTGTTCAATTTTTCTTGATCCCGCTGGCGGTCGTTGGCGTGACGGTGCTGATCTATTCCGGGTTCCGCTCGCTGCTGGCCGACGATCGGTCGCCGGCGGAGTACCTGGCCGAGGTGCAGCACGGCGGCACGACGCGGCGCTGGCCGGCCGCGTACGAGCTGTCGCGGCTCATGAGCGACCCGAAGGTGCGCGCCGACAAGTCGCTCGCCCCGGCGCTGGTGAAGGCCTTCAACAACGCCAAGGACGACGACCCGCGCGTCCGCCGCTATCTGGCGCTGGCGCTCGGCCGGCTCGACCCGCCGCTCCCGCCCGAGGCGGTCGCTGATTTGACGCTGGCGCTCGAGGACGCGGACAGCGAATCGCGGATTTCGGCGATCTGGGCGCTCGGGTCGTCCGGCGATGCGTCGGTGATCCCGAAGCTGACGCCGCTCGCGCAGTCGAGCGATGCGGGCATTCGGAAGATGACGGTGTATGCGCTCGGCGCGCTGCCCGGCGATACGCAGCTGGACACGGTGCGCGGGCTGCTTCAGGACGAAGTGGCCGATGTGCGTTGGAATGCCGCCATGGCGCTGGCCCGCCACGGCAGCCGCGACGGTGTCCCGGTGCTGCGGCAGATGATTGACCGCGCGTACGTGTCCAAGACCGTCACGCGGACGGGGCGCCCGGAAGACGAGCAGGACCCGGTGGCCGACGTGATGATCAGTGGCCTGCAGGCGATCGCGGCGCTGAAAGACGCCTCGGCGCGCGGGGCGGTCGAAGGCTTGAGCCAGTCCGATGCGAGCCTCAAGGTTCGCCAGGCGGCGCTCGAAGCCTTGAAGGTGTTGGGGTAAGGGCCTCGCAAGGGCCTGTTGTCCAGAGGAGCCATGGCTGACGAGACGAAGGACGAAGGTTCGGCAGAAGCGGCACCGGCAAAGGTAGCGCCCGCTGCGGCAAGTCACGCGGCTCCGGCGCACAAGCCGGCGCCGGCACCGCGGCCGCCGGCGGCGCCGCTGCCCGATCTGGCAGGGAAGACCACCTCCGCGGCATCCGCGGGTGGCGCGGCCGCGAAAGCCGCGGCCAAACCCGCCGCCGCGACGGCAGGCCGCGACGCCGACGACAGCTCACCGCTGTTCACGCGGCGCGCCTGGCTGGGCCTCGCGTGGGGCGCGTTTTCCGCGGCGTCCGCCGCGGCGCTGGCCGCCACCGGCCGCTTCATGTTCCCCAACGTGCTCAACGAGCCGCCGCAGCAGTTCAAGGCCGGGCTGCCCAGCGAATACGGCATGGGCGTCGACGAACGCTGGAAGGAAAAGTACGGCGTGTGGCTGGTGCGGACGGCCGAGGACATCGAGCAGCACGCCAGCGGCTTCTACGCGCTCAGCGTGACCTGCACCCACCTGGGCTGCACGCCGAACTACCTGTCGGCCGAGAGCAAGTTCAAGTGCCCCTGCCACGGCAGCGGTTTCCGCACGACCGGCGTGAACTTCGAAGGGCCGGCGCCGCGTCCGCTCGAGCGGGTGCGAGTGGTCCTGGCCGAAGACGGACAGATTCTCATCGACAAGAGCCGCCACTTCCAGCGTGAGCTCGGACAGTGGGCCGATCCCGAAGCCTTCCTCAAGGCCTGAGGCGCGGGGTGAGCGAAACGGGACGGATGATTCTTACGAGTCAAGTGGAGGGCGTGCGTGAGTAAGGAGCTCGCGGGACAAATCTTTGGTCTGGCCGTCTTGCTGCCAGGCATCGTCGTCGCCATTGCCATTCTCGGCATCCTGCTGTCCGCGCTGCGGCATCTGGGTTCGGCCTTCAAAGGCCGGTCGCACGCCGCGGGCATGGTGCCGGCAATGGCTGGAGCCGGGGCCGGCGCGCCCATCGTCACGGTCGCGCCGAAGGACGGCCCGGGCACCCAGTTCTGGAACTGGCTGACCGAAACGCAGGTCTGGAAGTCGGTGTTCCGCCACGAGCGGCCGAACACCGATCGCAACCGCGTGCTGGTGATGTTGTCGAACATCTTCCTGCACCTGCATCCGGTCCGGATCCGCAAGTCGGGCGTCAAGCTGCGCTACACGTGGTGCATGGGCGGGTTGAGCTTCTTCCTCTTCCTCGTGCTCACGTTCACCGGCCTGCTGCTGATGTTCTACTACCGGCCGACGCTCGAGTACGCCTACAGCGACATCATCGGTCTGCGCGAGCACGTGCCGCTCGGGATCATGCGCGAGATGCACCGGTGGGGTGCCCACGCGATGGTCATCACGGTGTGGCTGCACATGTTCCGCGTCTTCATGACCGGCTCCTACAAGCCGCCGCGCGAGTTCAACTGGTCCGTGGGCGTGATCATGCTCGTCCTCACGCTGCTGCTCTCGTTCACCGGCTATCTCCTGCCGTGGGATCAGCTGGCGATCTGGGCCATCACGGTCGGTTCGAACATGGCCCGCGCCACGCCGTTCCTCGGCTACGAAGGCCCGGGCGCCCAGCTCCTCGTGCTGCCCGGCGGTGTCAAGCTGATTCATGCGGCTGACGATGCGCGATTCGGGTTGCTCGGCGGCACGTTCGTCGGCGAAGGCGCGCTGCTTCGCTTCTACGTGTTGCACTGTGTCGGTCTGCCGCTCGGCATCGCGGTGTTGATGGCGGTCCACTTCTGGCGCGTCCGCAAGGACGGCGGCATCAGCGGGCCGCTTTAATTGAGAATTCAGAATTCTGAATTGTTGATGTCAAGGATTACTTAGATGGATTTCATCAAAGGGATCTTCAACACCGTCGCCGACCCGCGGCTGTTCTTCATGCTCGCGTGCGTCGGTCTCGCCGTCGGCGTGTGGCAGCGCGAGAAACTCGCGTCCAACACCGTCGGCTACGGCGTGCTGGGGCTCGCGGCGGCGTTCTTCGTGTTCGGCGTCTTTGATCCGAACTTCCGGCTCATTGTTACCAAGCCGGATAACGTGCCAATCGTCGGCCTCATCTTCCTGCTCGTGTTCTTCATCTGGTACTCGATCCGCGAGGCGGTGCTGAACGATCGGCGAATCGCGGCGGGACTTGGACCGATTGAAAAGGAAGAATCGGATCGGGTCTGGGTCTGGCCCGACCTGGTCTACACCGAGCTGATTTCGCTGATTCTCTGCTCGGTCGTCCTGATCATCTGGTCCATTCTTCTGAAGGCGCCGCTCGAGCAGCCGGCCAACCCGGCGAACACGCCGAACCCGTCGAAAGCGCCGTGGTACTTCCTGGGGCTCCAGGAAATGCTGGTGTACTTCGACCCGTGGCTCGCCGGCGTCGTCCTCCCCGGTCTGATCATCGCGGGCCTGATCGCGATTCCCTACGTCGACAAGAACCCGAAGGGGAACGGCTACTACACCTTCACGGAGCGCAAGGCCGAGATCACGATCTTCCTCTTCGGCTTCGCCGTGCTCTGGTCGTCGCTGATCGTGCTCGGCACGTTCCTGCGCGGGCCGAACTGGAACTTCTTCGGACCGTTCGAATTCTGGGATATCCACAAACTCGAAGCGCTCACCAACGTCAATCTGTCCGAGTACGTCTGGATTCGCGGGCTGAAGACGGCGTACCCGGCGAACTTCCTGGTGCGCGAAATTGTCGGGATCCTCGTGGTGTTGTTCTACGTGTTCGTTTTGCCGGTACTGCTGGCGAAGACAGTCTTCAAGATCTACTTCGAGAAGCTCGGCGCGCCGCGCTACTACGTCAGCGTGTTTCTGTTTCTGATGATGATGTCGTTGCCGATCAAGATGCTGGCCCGGTGGATCTTCAACCTGAAGTACATCGTGGGCATGCCGGAAATCTTCTTCAACATCTAAGCCATGGCTGAAAAGAAGGGCGTCGGACACGCCTATAACGTCGACTTCCTGAACGTCGTTTTTGCGGCGTCCAGTTTGTTTCTCTTCCTCTCGGTCATCTGGATGGTCTGGGATGACTTCGACCGGGATTGGAAGGCCCATCAGCGGCGGTTTGCGCAGCTCGAGTACGAGGTCACTCGTACGCAGCTGCAACAAGCGGCGCGCGGGATCGACCGTACCAAACTGACCGACCTGAACAACCAGGGCCGGGCGGCGCAGGCGAGCATCCGGAGCAACCAGGCGAAGGTTCAGGCGGCCGAAGCCAAGGTCGCGGACGCCGACAAGGTGCTTCTCACCGCGACGCTCGACTACAACTACGCCAAAGCGGTCTACGACCAGGATCGCTATGCCTTCGAGGCGGCACGAGTCGCCGATCCCGAGGGCCAAAAGGCGGTCGAGGCGAAGATCAAGGAACAAGCCGATCAGCTCCTGCAGCGCAACCTGGCGATGGAAAAAGCCACGGCCGACAGGGCCGCTGCGCAAAAGGAACTCACGGCCCTCACCGGCGCCTTGGGCGACGTCCGCAAACAACTCGACGACCTGCGGGCCGAGCGCACCCGTCTTGCCAAGCGCGTCGACGTCATCGCGCCGAGCGCCATCAAGGACTACTTCCGGAACGCGCCGCTGCTCGACTTCATGGCGCCAACGATCAAGGTTCAGCAGATCATTCTGCCGAACGTCGTCGACGACGTGAACTTCATCCGCGTGCCGAAGATGGATCGCTGCCAGACGTGCCACCTGGCGATCGATCGCAAGGGTTACGAAAAGTATCCGCAGCCGTTCACGACCCACCCGAAACTCGAGCAGTATCTCGGCGGTGGATCGCCGCATCCGATCGATCGCGTCGGTTGCACGGTTTGCCATGAAGGGTCAGGCCAGTCGATCGACTTCATCGAAGCGTCCCACATGCCGAAGGACGAGAAGCAGAAGGCCGAGTGGGAAGAGAAGCACCACTGGGAGGAACCGCACGAGTGGGACTATCCGATGCTGCCGACGCCGATGACCGAGGCGTCCTGTGCGAAGTGCCACAAACAGCAGGTGTTCGTCCCCGGCGCGGAAAAGCTGAACGTGGCCTACGCGACCTACGAGCGCGCCGGCTGCTATGCCTGTCACAAGACCAAGGGCTTCGACACCAACATGCGGAAGCCCGGGCCGATCCTGACCAAGATCGACGCGAAGCTGTCGCAGGACTGGGTGAAGACCTGGATCAGAAATCCCCGCGCGGTGAAGCCGGCGACCTGGATGCCGCGCTTCTTCTACAACTCGAACAACAGCGAGGCGCCCGACGCGCTCCGCAACGAGACGGAGATCAACGCGATTACGGCGTATCTCTTCGCCAACGCGGAGAAGCACGAATTCGCCGTCAAGACGCCGCCGCGCGGCGATGCGAAGAACGGCGAACAGATCGTCAAGAGCGTCGGCTGCCAGGGCTGCCACATCGCCGGCGAGGGCAAACGAGAGGAGGTCGGCCCGCACCGGACCTTCGGCCAGCCGCTCGAGAACATCGGCAACAAGACCAGTTACGAGTGGATCTTCGACTGGGTCAGGAATCCGAAGCACTACAGCCCGGCGACCTACATGCCGAGCCTGCGGTTGACCGATCAGCAGGTGGCTGATGTCGCCACCTATCTGTCGAGTCTGAAGACGCCGGGCGGCGATGCGGCGAAGGCCTCCGCGACGCCGGCCAGCACCGACGACGTGCTGCTGGATTACCTGCGCAACGTCATGCCGTTCGAGGATGCCAAGGTCGAACTCGGGAAGATGAGCGCCGACCAGAAGCAGCTCGAACTGGGCCGCCGCGCGATCAACCGTTACGGCTGCTTCAGTTGTCACGACATCAAGGGGTTCGAGAACGCGCAGGCGATCGGTACCGATCTCTCGGAAGAGGGCACGAAGCTGGTCACACGCCTCGACTTTGCCTTCATCGAGGACATCCCGCACAGTTCGAAGCTCGGTTGGTTCAGGACCAAGCTGCACGATCCGCGAATTTTCGACAAGGGACGCGTCCTGGCGCCGCTCGACAAGCTCCGGATGCCCAATTTCGACTTGACCGAAGTGGAAGTGGAGCGGCTCGCGACCGCCATCATGAGCTTCCAGCGTGAAATTCAGCCGCCGGCCGCGATGCCGGTGCAGACCGCGCGCTCCGACTACCGGAACGCGGGGCGGACGCTGGTTCACCGCCGCAACTGCGTCGGGTGTCACGTGATCGAAGGTGACGGCGGCGACTTCGTCAAACTCGTGGCCGAACCGACGCTGGGGCCGCCGCTCCTGACGCCGGAAGGCGTTCGCGTACAGCCGGACTGGCTCTATGCGTTCCTGAAGGGACCGATTGCCATCCGTCCGTGGCTCGACGTCAGGATGCCGACATTCGGATTCGACGACGCGAATCTGAACGGCGTCATCCACTACTTCCAGGCGGTCTCGAACACGTTGCAACCGTTCAGGACCTACGACACCGCGGCAGCACCGGCGACCGTGGCAGCGGGCAAGGCGCTCTTCGAGAAGCTGCAGTGTCAGAAGTGCCACGTGCTGGGCGCGATTCCGAAGGACCAGCCGACCTCGAATCTCGCGCCCGACCTGCGCATGGTCTGGGAGCGGCTCAATCCGGACTGGCTGATGCCGTGGCTCAAGGATCCGGCGTCCTTCCTGCCTGGCACGCGCATGACGCAGTTCTGGCCGGAGTACCCGAAGTCGCCGTATCCGGAGTTCAACGGCAGCGCTGACGAGCAGATGAAGGCCGTCATCGCGCACATGCTGTCGCTGCGCGGCGGACCGTCGCCGAAAGTCCCGGCAGGTCGAGCCGTCGGGACGAACAACTAGGGCGGGGCCGGCAGGGCAGGCTAGGCAGGCATCGGACTACCAGGTTCCGAGCATCTGCCCGCCAGCCCTGCCGGCCCAGCCAGCCCTGCCTGCCCGGTATAATCAACAGGAATGCTCCGTTCGTATCGTGGGGTATACCCTCGCGTCCATCCGTCCGTCTTCATCGACGACAGCGCTCAGGTCATTGGCGACGTGGAAATCGGGGAAGACAGCAGTGTCTGGATGTGCGTCGTCATCCGGGGCGACGTCAATCGCATCCGGATTGGCCGCCGCTCCAACGTCCAGGACGGGACGATCGTGCACGTCATGAAGGACACCCATCCGACCCTCATCGGCGACGACGTCACCATCGGCCATGCCGCGGTCGTCCACGGTTGCACCATTGAGGACCGCTGCCTGATCGGCATGGGTGCGATCCTCCTGAACGGCGTCCGTGTCGGCACCGGCTCGATCATCGCCGCCGGCACGCTGGTGCCGGAGGGCACCGAGATTCCGCCGCGGTCCCTGGTCATGGGCAGCCCCGGCAAAGTGCGCCGGACGCTCGGCGACGAGAGCCAGGCCGAAATCCAGATGTACGCCGACCGGTACGTCGCCTACCGCCTGGACTACATGTCCGCCGGCGTTCCGCACAGCGAGCCGCGTCGGTGAGCCAGGCCGGAACCAAACCTCCCAGCGGGACTCGGGACTTTCTCCCCGACGACGTGCGACGGCGCGAGTACGTGATGCGTGTCGTCCGCGAGGTCTACGAGAGCTACGGCTTCGAGCCGCTCGAGACGCCGGCGTTCGAGAACATCGAGACGCTCCTCGGCAAGTACGGCGAGGAAGGCAACAAGCTGATCTTCAAGATCCTGCGCCGCGGCGAGCATGAAGCCAGCGGTACCGCGGATCTCGCGCTCCGCTACGACCTCACCGTTCCGCTCGCGCGTGTCGTCGCGCAGTACCAGAACGAGCTGCCGAAGTTCTTCAAGCGCTATCAGATTCAACCGGTGTGGCGCGCCGACCGTCCGGCGCGCGGACGGTTCCGCGAGTTCTACCAGTGCGACATCGATGCCATGGGGTCGACGTCGCCGGTCGTCGAAGCGGAGCTGCTCGCCGCCGTCAGTAATGTCCTCGGCCGGCTGGGCTTCGAAGACTTCGTCATTCGCCTCAACCACCGCCGGGCGCTCACGGCGCTCCTCGACTGTGCCGGCGTTCCGGCGACGCTCCACGGCGAGGCGCTGGTGGCGCTCGACAAACTGGACAAGATCGGTGTCGAGGGCGTCGAGAAGGAACTGCGCGCCCGGGGCATTGAAGAGGATGCGGCGCGCGCCTCGCTCGGATTCTTTGCCGCGCCGGAAACGTTCGACGATCCGGCGGACGCGTTGGGCCGCCTGCGGGGCATCGTCGCGGATCACGAAGCCGGCCGTCTCGCCGTCGACGAACTGGCGGCGGTTCTCGAACTGACCGCGGGCACGGTGGCGCGCGGCCGGATTCGCATCGATCCGAGCCTGGCGCGCGGCTTGTCGTACTACACTGGCGCGATCATGGAGATTACCGTCGCCGATCTGCCCGGCAGCCTGGGCGGCGGCGGCCGCTACGACAATCTGGTCGGGATGTTTCTCGGCCGCGACATCCCGGCGTGCGGCTTCTCGCTCGGGCTCGAACGGATCATCGTGGTCATGACCGAGCGCGGGATGTTTCCGGCCAAAGTGTCGCGCGGTCCGGTGGATGTGATGGTCACGTTCCTGTCCGACGCGCTGCGCGGCGACGCGATCAAGCTGGCGGCGGAACTCCGCGCCGAGCAGCTGCGCGTCGAGGTCTATCCCGAAGCGAGCCGGAAGCTGGAAAAGCCTTTGAAGTACGCCTCGGCGAGAAACGTCCCGGTGCTCACGATCCTCGGCGAGGACGAGCGCGACCGCGGGGAAGTCGCCGTTCGGGATCTTCAGACGCGTCAGCAGGAAAGCGTGGCGCGGGCGACCGCCGCGGTCACGATCGCGAATCGCGTCAGGTTGGAAAAACAGTAATGTCACACACGTATCGCACTCATACCTGCGCCGTCCTCCGGCCCGAGCATGTCGGCCAGCACGTCCGGCTCGCCGGCTGGGCGAACCGGAAGCGGGATCACGGCCAGCTGCTGTTCATCGACCTGCGCGACCACTACGGCATCACGCAGTGCGTGTTCACGCCCGATTCGGCGGCCTTCAAGACGGCCGAAGCGCTGAAGCTCGAGACGGTCATCACCGTCCACGGGCGCGTGATTGCACGAACCGAGGAGAACATCAATCCGGCGCTCCCGACCGGTCTGGTGGAGGTCGTCGTCGACTCGGTCGAAGTGCTGTCCGCCGCCGAGCCGCTGCCGTTCCAGGTGGCCGGCACTCAGGAGATTCCCGAGGAACAGCGCCTGACCTATCGCTTTCTGGATCTTCGCCGGGAGAAGCTGCACGCCAACATCGTCCTGCGCTCGAAGGTGATCTCGTCGCTCCGCCGGCGGATGAACGAGCAGGGCTTCCTCGAATTCCAGACGCCGATTCTCACCTCGAGCTCGCCCGAAGGCGCCCGGGACTATCTCGTGCCCAGCCGCATTCATCCCGGCAAGTTCTACGCGCTGCCGCAGGCGCCGCAGCAGTTCAAACAGCTGCTCATGG
>CAZOAZ010000069.1:0-29851 GCA_964577955.1 uncultured Bifidobacterium sp.
TGGGTGGGCAAGACGGCGGTCTTGGTTATCGAGGTGTGGGAGCACGCATACTATCTTAAGTACCACAACCGCCGCCCCGACTACATGGGCGCCTGGTGGCACGTGATCAACTGGAACGAAATTAACAAGCGACTCGGTAAATAGAGACGCGTCGCAGGGCAGGCAGGGCAGGCGCGGCGGGCAGGGCAGGCGGAAATCTCGCGCGCCCGTCGCGCAAGCGCTTGCCTGCCACGCCGGCCCCGCCCGCCTAGCCTGCCCTGTATGGTTCCATTTCTCTTTCTCTCGCACCTCGCCGTCGGCATTTTGTTTTCGCTGCTGGTGGTCTCCCGCGAGGCGGGCGTGAAGTTCTTTCGCTTCAACGCCGGCCTCGCCGCGATTCTCTATGTCTCGGCCTACGCCTTTCGCGGCGATGGTGAGCAGGCGCAGATTGCGCGCATCGGCCTGATCGCGCTCCAGGTCTCGCTGGCCGCGACGGTGGTCTACTGGTTGACCATCGGTCGCATGCTGGCGTCGGTCCGGCCGCTGATTCTGGCCACGGCGTGCATCAGCGGACTGGTCTCGCTGGTCGCGCAGGCGCTCGACGCCACCGCGACCGCGGCGTTTACCGGGCAAGCGATGGCGGCGGCGAGCTTCGTCAGCTCCGCCGCGTTTCTCGGCGGCACCTGCACCGCGATGATCCTCGGGCACTGGTATCTGGTCATCCCGTCGATGCGCGTCTCGTACCTGCAGTCGCTGGTCAAAGTCCACATTGGCACGATGGTGATTCGCGCCGCCGTCGTCGGCGCCGCAGTCGTGATCGCGATAGCGACCTGGCAGCCGGGCGCCGGCCCCAACTTCCAGCACTACATTCTGGGATCGGTGGACGGCGTGTTCTTCTGGATGCGCGCGCTCTTCGGCCTGGCTGGTCCTGCGCTTCTCTCGTATCTCACCTGGGAAACCGCCAAGATCCAGGCGACGCAGTCCGCGACCGGCATCCTCTACGTCGACTTCTTCATGGTCGTCGTCGGCGAGGTGCTGGCGAAGTATCTGCTCCTCGCGACGCGGGTGCCGGTCTGAGAGAGAAGCTCGAACACTGCAAATTCCAAAGTGCAGATTGCAAATTTGTCCTCCGCGATAAATTTGCATTTTGCAATTTGCGCTTAGCCATTCCCCCTTTGGGTGATCATTCGTAGCGCAGCGCACGCATCGGATCGATCCGCGCGGCCCTGCGCGCCGGCAGCAGTCCGGCGGCCAGGGCGACGAGAGTCAGGCCCAGCGCCGCGAGCGTCAGCACGAGCGGATCCCATCCCTTCAGCTCGTAGAGCTGCGATTCCGCCAGACGCCCGAGCCATACCGCCAGCACCATTCCGATCGCGCCGCCGACGAGCGTCATCCGGCCGACCTGCCCGAGAATCATCCGCTGCACGCCGCCCGGGGACGCGCCGATCGCCATGCGCAGGCCGATCTCTTTCGTGCGCAGCGCGACCGTATAGGCCAGCACGCCGTAGAGGCCGATGGCCGCGAGCAGGGTAGCCAGGGCGGCGAACGAGGCGGAGAGCATCGTGACCACGCGATCCTGGAAGAAGCTCTCGTGAATCTGCTGCGGCAACGTCCGCAGGTCGTCCACGGGAAGATTCTGATCGAGTGACGCGACGACCTGACGGATCTGCGCCATGAACGTCTCCGGCGGCGTCGCGGTCCGGACATAGAAGTTCAACACGCCACCCGGCCCCTGACGATAGGGCGTGAAGATCCCGGCTGACATCGGCGCCTTGACGTCGCTGTATTTCGAATCGCTGGCGACGCCGACGATCGTGACGTCCATCGGCGTTCCCGGCTCAGTCCCGAACGCGACGTGGCGGCCGACGGCGTCGTGGGTCAGATTGAATTTCCGGAGGAATGATTCGTTGACGATCGCCACCTTCGCGGCATCGATGCTATCGGCGCGTGTGAAGTCGCGCCCCGCCAGGATCGGAATCTTCAGCGTGCTGAAGTAGCCGACGCCGATCCGGTTGGTACGGGCGCTGACGTTCGTGTCCGGTCCGGCGTCGAAGCCTTCGACTTTCAGGTTGCTGGTGTTCTGTGATCCGCTGAGGAGCGGCACGCTCGACCCCGTGACCGACGAGACGCCGGGCAGCGCGCTCAATCCCTCCTCGACGCGCTCGAAGAAATTGCGGGACCGCGCCGGATCGTAACCACTCAGCAGCGGCGCGACGCGAAACTGGACGATGTGCTCGGGGTCGAGTCCGAGCTGGACGCGAGAAACACGGCCAAGGCTTCGGATGAAGAGTCCAGCCGCGACCAGGAGCGCCAGAGAGAGCGCGATCTGCGCTGTCGCCAGCGCGGTTCGAAATCGCCTGGCGGCCCGCGCGCCCGACGGCTGTCCGGCTTGCCCCTTCAGGCTGGTGACGAGATCCGGCCGCGTACTGTGGAGGGCCGGATAGAGGCCGAAGAGCAGCCCCGTGCCGAGCGTCACCGCGGCGGTCATCGGTAGAACCGACCAGTCCAGCCCGAACGATATCCCGTCCACCACATTCGCCGGCAGCGCCGCCGTGATCGCGTTCAGCGTCCAGATCGCCACCACGATGCCGAGGACGCCTCCGCCGAGAGCCATCAGCGAGGATTCGGCCAGGAGCTGCGCAATCAGCTGCCATCGGCCGGCGCCAATCGACAAGCGCACCCCCATTTCGCCGCTGCGCGCCGCTGATCGTGCCAGCAGCAGATTGGCGACGTTGGCGCATGCGATCAGCAGCACGAAGAAGGTGACGCCGAGCAGCATCGCTAGCGCGCCTTTCGTCGCCGCGACAATGCTGGTCTGGCCATGCGCGCCGGGTTCGACGGTGATCTGCTTCTTCTTGAACTGCTCCAGCGTCTGCGCACTCATTCCCACCTGCAGCGGGGCTTCGACGTCGCGCAGGATGCCGGCGTACGGAAGGTTGACGGCGGCTCGCGCTTCCTCGAGCGTGGCGCCCGGCTTAAGGCGCGCGAACACGTAGACCCAGTAGCTCCGGCGGTTCTCGAAGCTGCTGATCCGCACGCCGGGGAGCAAGACATCCCGCAGCGAGATCGGCACGAACGCCAGCGGCCGGACGCCGATCGTCGTCCCCTCGAATCCTTTGGCGGCGACGCCGACGATGGTCAGCGTCTGGCCGTTGAGGATGATCGCCTGACCGAGGACCGACGGATCCGAACCGAGATGCGTCGTCCAATAGCTGTGGCTGAGGACGGCGACGGTCCCGCTATTGGGCACCCGGTCGTCGTCGGGGCCCAGGAGCCGGCCGAGTGCCGGTTGAACGCCGAGGGCGGGAAAGTAGCCGCCGGACACGAAGATCGCGTCGCCAGAAATGGTCTGGCGCCGCGCGGAGACGTTCACGCCGAACGAACAGTGGGCAGCCAGCGCCGAAAACTTCGTTTCTACCCGCTCGAGATCCCGCAGCATCGGCAGGCTGAAGACCACGTCGCAGTTCCCGGCCTGATTGCAGCTGTTGTTCCCCGGCTTGGGCCCCGGCGCGCCCAGGTTGACGAGGCGATCCGGCTCGCTGACTGGGAGCGGTGCTTCGAGAAGCCCGTAGAAAAGTGAGTAGATCGCCGTATTGGCACCGATCCCAAGCGCCAGCGACGCCACCGCCACGAGCGTGACGAACGGTGTCTTGAGCAGCGTCCGCAGCGCGAGACGGAAAATCACGCGGTCATTGGACGGTGGAGCCTGGCAGAAGGTTGCCTCGGGTCAGAAGATTGGCGGCCCGACGATACCAGACCAGATCACTACTATCGCCGTGTACGCGTAGTGCCCGATCGCGAGCAGCCGCGGGGAGTCGTCCACCTGACCGCGATTGTGTCGGAGCCGCATCCACAGAAACGTGAACGGCACGACGAACGGCGAGTAGAACGGCAGGTCCTCGCGCGGACCAATCTTGCTCATGTAGCCAATCAGAATGAGCAGGTAGCTCACCGCACTCAGGCCGCAGAACAGGTCCATCGCCGTCAGGCGCGCGACGCGTTCGCGCCATTTTCCGGCGCCGGCCGCGAAGCGGACAGTTTCGTAGCACGCGCCGCCGAACGCCAGCAGCGATCCGGCGAAGAAGAGCATGTAGAGCTTGTCCTCGAGATGCTTGAGGGTGAAGATGAATTCTCGGCTGAAGAAGATCGAATCCTCGGAAGCCGCTTGTCCTCGATAGGGCCCGTATGCCGTGAACTGGTTGCCGAAATGAGATTCGGCCCACAAGTTCGAGAAGTAGGAGGACACGTCCTGGCCCCAGAAGATCACGACGAGGACATAGCCGGCCAGGACGAAGGCGAGAAGCGCCGGGAGAAACGCCTTGGGCTTCTTGATCAGCAGCGTCAGGAGCACCGCAACGGAGATCGGCAAGAGCGGGAGATAGTAGAGACCGAGCACCGCGCTGAGGACACCCAGGACCGCGCCGTCCTCGTCGAAATTCGATTCCTCCAGGAAGCAGTAGAACATCAGCAGCAGAGCGGTCGCGGCGCCGTAGACCTTGGCGTACCCGGTCGCCATGAAGCAGTACGCGGCTGAACCGATCACCCACGCGGTCGTCTGCCGGAGTCTCGGATAGGCGATGTAGCAGTGCACACCAGCCAGGACGAGCAGCAGGACGTTGAGGGCTCGCGCCAGACTCAGCGGATCGTGCACGAACGCCGGCAGGACGCCGCGCGCGAACTTCATCGACTCCAGTGTGTGAAAAATCGCCGTCTGCACCTTGAGGTGGATGAGCCATCTCGGCGCCTGAACGTTCTTTGCGATGAACTCGGCCACCCACGAATAGTCGGCGTACGGGGGGAACGAAAAGAGGTTCAGCGACAGGTTGGCCACGCTGAGCGCTGCGCAACAGAGCATGGGCACCAGCGCGGCGACCGCGGTCAGTGACGGTTTGTTCATGGGCGCGATGCGACGACGGTCTGAGCGCTACCGAGTGACCGAGACTTTGATTCGCGCCGCCGACGACAGCTCGGTGTCGCTCGCCGACAGCTCGAGTTCGTAGGTGCCGGGCGCGCTGAAGGTGGCATGCGTGCGCGCGGCCGACGTGTTTTCGAACGTCGTGGTGCCGGGGCCGGAGAGTTGCTTCCACATGGTCGTCAGCGCCTTGCCGCGCGGGAGCCCTTCGTCGTGAACGCTGCCGAAGAGGCTGAGCGGCACGCCGACCGTGGTCGCGAGCGCCGGTCCTTCCCCGCGGCTCGTCCCGAGCACACGCGCGACCGGCGCGCGATTCAAGCAGACGCCGCGTGGCGCTTTGGCGTAGTCGATTCTCGAGAGCTCCTGGGCGCCTTCCACGAGGTTCCAGTTCGACTGCAGCATCCTCTGGCTGGTGCCCGTGGTCGTGCCTGCGTACGCGAGGGTCCACGTCAGCTTGCCGTCGAACTCAGGGCCCAGGACCATGACGCACTGAAAGCGCCAGTGACCGGGCAGGAACGTCGTCGGCTGCTGGCGATCGCGGGCGCCCGGCCCGAAGAAATTGCCGTCCCCCGGCGCGATCGTGACGGGCGACGCGTTGTGGCTGAAGTAGGCGAAGGCGATCGTGTAGCTGCCGTCCGGGTTCTTCAGAAAACCGTCGTACGCCGGGTAAATCGGCTGGTTCTGCTGGGCCGCGGCCGCCGCCGGCAGGAGGCACGCGACGAACGCAAGTGTCAGTCCCTTCAGCACATGAGGCTTACGCATGAGAGTGTCCGTCCACGCCGCGCATTCTTGCACAACTCGCCCGGAGCCGGGCGCAGGGTGCTACACTCCCCCAGAACGGATTGGTAACAGACGGCTTGTCTGGAGACGCGACCATGTCACAGAGCCTTGCGAAGCGCGTGAACGGGTTCCTTTTGCTTGCCGCCGCCGGCCTGCTCTGGCCGTCCGCGGCGCTCGCGCAGCGTCCGGCCGCCAACGCGGCGGCACCGACGTTCTCCAAGGACGTGCTGCCGATCCTGCAGCGCTCCTGCCAGAAATGCCATCACCCGAACACGTCCGCGCCGATGTCGCTGGTGACCTATCAGGAGGTCCGGCCGTGGAGCCGCGCGATCAAGACGCGCGTCGCCGCGCGGCAGATGCCGCCGTGGCATCTCGATCGCAGCATCGGCGAGTACGCCGACGACCCGTCGCTGAGCGACAAGGAGATCGCCACGATCGTGGCGTGGGCGGACGGCGGCGCGCCGCAAGGCAACATCGCGGATGCCCCGAAGCCGCTGGAGTTCAAACCTGCCGACGAATGGGTTTACGGCGAGCCCGATCTCATCGTCACGATGGAAAAGGGCTTCAAGATCCCGGCGACCGGTCCTGACTTCCTGCCGAGTGAAGAGGTCGATCCGAAGATCACCGAAGACCGCTACGTGAAGTGGATTCAGATCATTCCGACCGCGAACTGCTGCGTGCACCACTCGCACGTCTACGCCGAAGCGCCGGAAGGCAGCGACCTCTCGGGCCTCGGCCTGAACATGGGATCCAATACCGACAATGAGGTCGACCTCATCGAGTACGCGGCGGGCAACGATGCCGACATCTACGCCGAAGGCACCGCGAAGTTGATCAAGGCCGGCTCGAAGTTCCGCTTTGCCCCGCACTATCACCCGTACGGCGAGGAAGCGTTCGACAAGCAGAAGGTCGGGATCAAGTTCTACCCGAAGGATTACAAACCGGAATACGTCGTCACCTCACACCGCATCCGGACCGACGTCGGCAACCAGTGGGCGCTCAACCGCGAGAAGGTGGAAGACGTCATCCTGCGCGCGGGCCACAAGATCGACATCAACGAGACCCGGATGCCCACCGGCGCGCTGGTCGAGGAGAACCCGCTGCACGCGGCGACGATGCTGAGCATTCCGCCGAATACCGTGGCGCAGCACGAACGCTTCTGGCCGCTGCCGCAGGCGGCGCTGATCATCAGCTTCCAGCCGCACATGCACTTCCTCGGCACGCGCATGCTGCTCGAGGCGATTCATCCCGATGGCCGGCGCGAGGTCCTGACCGACGTGCCGCACTACGAACAGAACTGGCAGATCACCTACACCTACAAGACGCCGCATCTCTTCCCGAAGGGCACGATCCTCCACACCATCTCGTGGCACGACAACACCGCCGCGAACAAGAACAATCCCGATCCGACCTCCTGGCGCGGCTGGGGCAGCCGGACGATGGACGAGATGGGCCACGGGTGGACGGACATCGCGTTCCTGACCGACGAGCAATACGAGAAGGAACTCGCGAAGCGTTCGCGTCCGGCCGCGACGCATCAGCAAAATCAGCAGTAGCGCAACAGTACGTGGGCTCCGGCTTTAGCCGGAGCTTCGTACGAATCCGGCAGAACGAATCCGGCTAAAGCCGGATTCCACAATCCCTCCACCTCTATGCGTCAATTCATTGTTGTCCTTACCCTCGGGCTGACCATCGCCGGGGTCGCGGTTTCCGCGCAGCAGGGCGCCAAGAACGGCGAGTGGCGCGCGTGGGCCGGCGACACCGGGTCGACACGCTACGCGCCGCTCGATCAGATCAACGCGTCGAATTTCAGCAAGCTCGAAGTCGCGTGGCGCTTCAAGACCGACAATCTTGGTCCGCGCCCGGACTTCAACCTGCAGACGACGCCGCTGATGGTGAACGGCGTGCTGTACTTCACCGCCGGCGCGCACCGTAATGCCGTCGCGGTCAACGCCGCCAACGGCGAGATGTTGTGGATGCATCGCCTCGAAGAGGGCCGGCGCGCGGAACTCTCGGCGCGTCGCATGTCGGGGCGCGGGGTCGGCTACTGGACCGACGGCCGCGGCGACGAACGCGTCTTCTACGTCACGAGCGGGTATCAACTCGTGGGCCTCGACGCGAAGACCGGGCGGCCGCTCAGCGGCTTTGGCACCAACGGCGTCATCGACCTGCGGCAGGACGCCGACCAGACGCTCGATCTCGAGACCGCCGACATCTCCTGGAACGGCGCGCCCGTCGTCGGCAGGAACGTCGTCATCGTCGGCGCTGCGCACCGCGCCGGAGCGGCGCCGCGCAGCAAGGAAAATCCCAAGGGCTACATCCGCGGCTACGACGTCCGCACGGGGAAGCGGCTGTGGGTCTTCCACACCATTCCGCGGCCCGGTGAGTTCGGGAACGACACCTGGCAGAACGACTCGTGGGCGTACACGGGGCACACCGGCGTGTGGTCGCAGATGACGATCGACGAGGAACTCGGCATCGCGTATCTGCCGATTGAGATTCCGACCGGCGATTATTTCGGCGGCCACCGTCCCGGCAACAACCTGTTCGGCGAGAGCCTGGTCGCGCTCAACCTCGAGACCGGCCAGCGGCTGTGGCATTTCCAGTTCGTCCACCATCCGATCTGGGATTACGACGTGCCGTGCGCGCCGATCCTCGCCGACATCACCGTCAACGGGCGCCGGATCAAGGCCGTCGCGCAGCCGACCAAGCAGGGATTCCTCTACGTGTTCGACCGCGTCACCGGCCAGCCGGTGTGGCCGATCGAAGAGCGGCCGGTCGAGAGAGGGACGCTGCCGTCAGAGACCTATTCGCCGACGCAGCCGTTCCCGACCAAACCGCCGCCCTTCGAGCGTCAGGGATTCCTCGAGGACTACGTCATCGACTTCACGCCGGAGCTGAAGGCGGAAGCGCTGAAGCTGGTCTCGCAATACAAGATCGGACCGCTCTTCACGCCGCCGATCGCGCGCGGTGAAGGCGGCAAGATCGGGACGCTCTACATTCCGAACGGTGCCAACTGGCCCGGCGGGTCGCTCGATCCCGACACCGGCATGCTCTACGTGTACTCGCACTCGCTGATTCGCGTGCTGTCGATGATCAACGATCCGCAGCGCTCGGACATGAACTACGTCAGCGTCGGCGGCGGCGACGATACGCCGGGCTTGAGCGTCCAGGGTCTGCCGCTCCTCAAGCCGCCGTATGGCCGGATCTCGGCGATTGATCTGAACAAGGGTGAGATTGCCTGGCAGATCGCGCACGGCGAGACGCCAGATGTCGTTCGCAATCACCCTTTGCTGAAGGGGCTGAACATCCCGCGGACCGGACGTCCCGGCGGCGCCGGCGGCAGTTCCGGCGGCATCGGCATTCTCACGACGAAGACGCTGATTGTCTCGGGCGAGGGCGGTTCGTTCACGACGCCGACCGGCCAGCGTGGCGCCATGCTGCGCGCCTACGACAAGGCGACGGGGAAGGAAGTCGGCGAGGTCTACATGCCCGGCGCACAGACGGGCTCGCCGATGACCTACATGCTGAACGGCCGCCAATACATCGTCGTCGGCGTCAGCGGCGCGGTGTTGCCGGGCGAGCTCATCGCCTACGCGCTTCCCAGGCAGTAAGGATCAATTCGGTGGGGTCCGGCTTCAGCCGGACCGCTACGACCCACAGCGAGAGTCCTCTAGAAGAAGCTCAGCGAGTTCTGCGGTTTCGCTGTGAATGCTCTGTTCAGACGCTAGCGAGCGGTTGTCGTGCCTGGGCGAGCGCCGTGCTCGACGAGCAGCGCGACCACTGACTCGTACTTCAGCGCCTTGGCCGCGTCGAGCGCGGTCTTGCCGTCGGTGTTGGCCTTGTTCACGTCGATCCCGAGATCGATGAGCAGCTTCACGGTCTCGAGCATGCGCGCTTCGGATTCGGCGCGCGCGGGACGGACCCACGCGATGCCGCCGCCCATGCCGGTGGCGGCCATGATCGCCGTCGTGGACTGCGTGCGCGGCACGACCGGCGGATCGGGGTTGTGATAGGCCGCGTCGTGGACGAACCGCGGATCGGCGCCATGCTTCAGCAAGAGCCGTACGAGTCCTGGTTCGCTGAAGCGCGCCGCCAGCCAGAGCGCCGTGGTGCCGACGAGCGGCGTGTCGAAGTTCCAGTCGCGTGACGATCGGCGTGTCGGTGTCCACGTCTGAAGACGGGCGTTGGGATCTGCGCCATGTGCCAGGAGCGTTCCCGCCAGCGCCTCGTCGCGGCGCATAACGGCGATGTGGAGCGCCGTGAAACCTTGCGGCGCGGCGTTCGGATTCGCGCCCTTCTCGAGCAGGAACTGGACGAGCGGCGTAAACCCGGAGTGCGCCGCGAGCGTCGTCGCGCTGACGCCCCAGGCGTCGGCGTCGTTCACGTTCGCGCCGGCCGCGACCAGAAGCTTCGCCGACTCGAGGTCGCCGACTCGTGCGGCAAACATCAGCGCGGTCTCGCCGCCATGCGGAATCGACTTGTTGTATGCGAGCTCTCCGTGCGGCGGGACCGCCATTACCTGCGACCAGACGTCAGACTTGGCGTGGATGTCGGCACCGTGCGCGAGCAGCACGCGGACGACAGCCGGGTGACGCTGGGCGACGGCCCACATGAGTGCGGTCTGACCACGCACACCGCGCACGTTGAGGCGAGCGCCCTTGCCGAGCAGCAGTTCCGCGATCTCGGCGCTACCCGCGCGTGACGCGACCATCAGCGGCGTCTCGCCAGAGGCGAGCGCCAGGTTCGGGCTCGCGCCGGCTTGAAGCAGACGCCGGACGATGGCGACACTGGCGTTCTGGCTCGCCAGCCAGAGCGGCGTCGCGCCCAGATCGTTGGCAGCGTTGACGTTCGCCCCAGCACCGATCAGCAGATCCACGCTGTCGGCGCTATCGCGGTACACAGCCCAGTGCAGCGCCGTGGCGCCGTCCCCCTCGGGGGTGTCGACGGCCACTCTTTGCGCGATCAGCGCTTTCAAGGTCGCGGCATCGGCCTTCTTCGCGGCTTCGACGAGCGGCAACTCGCCAGCCGGAGCGGCATCGGCCACACGCGACGCCAGAGGCGCCGCGCTGACCGTCAGCAAGACGAAGAGCGTCGTGCGGAGTCGCATGGATCAGAGTCCGGGCAGCGCGTCGATCGACAGCTTGGCCGTGCTGCCGCCGACGTGGTCGACCGGCACGTCGAGTTTGTCCATCAGTGTCAGCAGCAGGTTCGCCATCGACGGCTTGTTGTCGTAGCGGATGTGTCGTCCACCCTGCAGCCGACCCGCACCACCGCCCATGAGGAGCAGCGGCAGATTGTCGCCCGAGTGCCGGTTGCTGTTCGAGATGCCGGACCCGTAGAGGATCGTCATGTGGTCGAGCAGCGTTCCGTCGCCGTCGCGCGTGGCGGCCAGCTTGCCGACGTACTTCGCGAAGAGCTCGGCGTGATAGCGGTTGATCTTCGACATGTGCGCCACGAGCTCGGGAACGTCGCCGTGGTGCGACAGCGGGTGATGCGCTTCCGGGACGCCAATCTGCGGATAGGGGCGCGCGCTCTGTTCCTTGCTGATCATGAACGAGATGACGCGCGTCAGGTCCGACTGCAGCGCAAGGAGCTGCAGGTCGAGCATCAGCGCCAGATGATCCTCGAACGCGGGCGGCACGCCCTGCGGCTGATCGAGCGACGGCAGCTCGATGTCCTTCTGTTCCTCGGCGCGCTGAATCCGCCGTTCGACGTCACGCACCGACTCCGTGTACTCCTCGATCTTGCCCTTGTCGCCCGCGCCCAGGTCCTGTCTGAGCCGATCGAGCTTGTCGCTGACCGAATCCAGGATGCTCTTGTGCTGCGCCAGCCGTGCCGCGCGGGCCGCGCGATCGGTCGTTCCGGTGTCGCCAAACAGCTTCTCGAAGACCGCGCGCGGGTTGTATTCCATCGGCAACGGCTGCGTCGCGCTGCGCCAGGAGAGCGTGTGCGTGTAGGCGCAGCTCAGGTTGCCCGTGCAGGCTCCGGCGTTGGCGGGCGCGTCCATCGAGATCTCGAGCGACGCGACCTGCGTCTCGCTCGCGAAATGCCGCGCGAGCAACTGGTCCATCGACACGTCGGCGATGATCTCGACTTCGTTGCGGCCGCCGCGAATGGTGCCGGTCAGAAACGAGCCCGACGCCCCAGCGTGGATGTAGTTCCAGCTCGACTTGATGCCGCTCAGCACGAGCATCCGGTCGCGGAACGGCGCCAGCGGCTCGAGAATCGGCGACAGTTCGAACGCGCGTCCTTCGCCCTTCGGCGTCCAGAACTCCATCGCCATGCCGTTCGGCACGTAGAAGGACTGGAAACGGTGCGCGGGCTTCGCCGCCGCGCGGGCGCGGAGCGACAGCGCCGGCACCATCGCGTCGAGAAACGGCAGCGCCAGCGATGCGCCGATGCCTCTCAAGATTGTCCGCCGCGGCAGCGACTTCGTCGTCACGAACGCCATGTCAGTTCTCCCTCAGCTTACCGAGCGTACTACGTGGGCTCCGGCTTTAGCCGGAGCTTCTCCCCGCCATCAAGAACGCTGGGCTGTGGACGATACCCAGAATGATCGACGACCAACGGTAATTCTTCGCCGCGGCGTCTCGCACGATCGTCCGCACGGCCGGCCGATCAGAGTACTCGAGCCGGCGGCCCAGACTGTACGCGAGCAGCTTTTCGGTCACGGTGCGTGGAAAACCATCGGGATCTTCGAGCAGCAGCGCCCGAAGGCCCGCCAGCCCTGCGACGGTTCTTCCGTTTGCGAGCGCGCCCGCTGCATCCACGGGGCGGCCGGCCTCGTCGACGCTGCGCCAGCCGCCGATGGCGTCGAAGTTCTCGAGCGCAAACCCGGGTGGATCGATGGCCGCGTGGCAGCTGCTGCACACCGCGTTCTGCCGGTGGGTGGCCAGCCGCTCGCGGATCGTCAGCGGCACCGTCCCGGGTTTTGCTTCGGGCAGGTTCGTGTCCACGCCCGGCGGCGGCGGTGGCGGCGGCGTACCGAAGATGTTGTCGAGCAGCCACTTGCCGCGGAGGACCGGCGAGGTGCGATCCGGATACGAGGTCGCCGACAGAATCGATCCGTGTGCCAGGAGTCCGCCACGGCGGGAGGGATCGGGTAGCGAGACGCGCCTGAAGCGGCTGCCGGTGATTCCGGCGATGCCGTAGTGGCGCGCCAGCCGCTCGTTCACGAACGTGTAGTCGGCGGCCAGCAGGTCGCGCACGCTCCGGTCTTCCTGCAACGTGCTGGCGACGAACAGTTCCGTCTCGGTCTTGAACGCCTCCAGCAGGCTCTCGTCGAAGTTCGGATAGAAATCGGGATGCACGACGACCTCGCCGACGCGCCTCAGGCTGAGCCACTGCGCGGCGAAATCGTCGACGAGGCCGCGGCGTGCACGCGGATCCGCGAGCATCCGCCGCACCTGTGCCTCGAGCGTCGCGGGCTGCGTGAGCTGTCCGCGCTCGGCCAGGTCCAGGAGCGGTGCATCCGGCACGCTGCTCCACAGGAAGAACGACAACCGCGATGCGATTTCGAGATCGCTCAGTCGGTACGGCTGCCCCGCGGCAGACGGCGCGGCAGGCGCGCGATGGACGCGCAGCAGAAAGTCCGGGTCGACCAGCATCCGCTCGAGTGCGAACTGGACGCCGGTGATGAAGCTGCCGCCTTCGCGCCGGCCGCGATCGAAGAAGTCGAGGAGCGTCGCGACATCGGCACGAGTGGCCGGCCGCCGGTACGCCAGCCGCGCGAACCTCGTGAGAATCGTCGTGGCGCAGGCGCGTTCCTCGGCGGTTGTGGCGGAGGCGGACGGCTCGCAGACGAAGATGGCGCGATGGTTCGGCGTGTCCTTCGATGCCCCTGTGACCGTGAACGGGCCGCCGATCTGCACGAGGCCGACGCTCGCGGGCTCCATGTAGATCTGATCGTTGGTGAGCACGCGGCCGCGTTGGAGCGGCTGCGGCAGTCCTTCGGGTTCGAACAGCTCGCGCACGAACGAGACGCCCACGGTGTGCGTGCCCGCCGTCACCGGCACGCGGACTTCGAGTCCGGCGTCGGCCGTCAACTGCATGTAGGTTTCCCAATCAGGAGCGCCGGCAAAGCCAGGCTCGCCGTCACCCGCATAGCTTGCCGCGGCCGGACGTCCCGTCGCCTTGCCTCCGACGGTGAAACGCTTCAACAACCGGCCATCGAGCCGTACGTCGAGCTGCTGCGGCCAGCCCATGCCCATCACGTAGTCCTGGTACTGCCGGCGGAGACGAACCTTCACGAGGTACTCGCCGTCGGCCGGGAACACGTGGTGGACGGCGAGGCCGCCGCGCGATCCAAACGGCAGATCTTCGCTCTGCCGATCGTCCTGCACAATGTGGAGCGGAATCTCGTAGGCCTGGAGGCCGGGCGCGGCCGGCGGAAGTCCTGTCGCCAGGCGCGTGACCTGACGAGCCACCGAAAGATAGCGCTCGAGGTGCGCGGTTGAAATCGACAGGACCTCGGCGACGTTGTCGAAGCTGCCGTCGGCGGTCTCGTCGCCGGGCAGGAGCGGCCGCGCGTCGAAGTCGAGCGCGAAGAGGTCCCGGATCGCGTTCGCGTACTCGGATCGATTCAAGCGATGAACGGCGCTGACGCGTCCCGGGTTGGGATGTGCGCTCCACGCGCGATCGAGATCGCCTTCGAGCCATGCCGCCGCGGCGCGGATCGTCGCCTGATCCGGTTGCGGCGCACCGGCCGGCGGCATCGCGCCGGCCCGGAGCTTGGTGATGACCCGCTCCCAGAGCTCGGGGGTGTTCGCGGGATGCACCGCATCGACGCCGGCGAGCACCAGACCGCCGGCGCGGGTGCGTTCGCTATGGCACGTGACGCAATACCGATTGACGAGCGGGCCAGCCGGAGAGCTCGCTTCGACCGCCGGAGACGCGCTGTTCGGCGATTGGCCCGCGGCGGTGATCGATCTGGACCCTGAGCCGCTCGCGACGAGCAGCCACGCGGCGCCGACCAGAGCGCTCATGGCGAAGGCACGCGACCGACGAGCGGAGCGTGCGCGATCGTTCATGGCACCGCGTCCAGACGAATCTGGTTCAGCGCGTCGAGCTCGGTCGGCAGCGCGCTGGTGCCCGCTGGCATCTGATTGGCGTTGAGGATGTAAGCCACGATCTCGGCCGTCCGCTGCGGCGACAGGCTTCCTTCCTTGTTCTGCGGCATCGTCCGCTGGATGCGCTCGAAGAATTCGCCGACCGAACGCGTCTTCCACTTTTCCTGGAACACCCAGTCGTTCAGGAGCGGCGCCATGTCCGGCGTCGTGCTCGTCATCGCGCCGTGACAGCTCACGCACTGCTCCGCGTACAGGGCTTTCCCGGCCTCGGCCTGCGCCGTTGAATAGACGCCGTCCTTCACGGCCCGCGTCATCTGCTGCGCCGAGGCCGCCGCATGCTCAGCCGCGACGAGGGCCGCGGCTGTGCCCACGATCGTGAGCACCAGTCGTCGCATCATCTACTGCGTCACCACGAGCGTCGCGTTGCGCTTCGGCACCTGGCCGTTGGTCTTGATCTCGGTCACGACCTTGACCGCCTTGATGTCGAGCACGGCCACGCTGTTCGAGCCGGCGAGCGAGACGTATGCGTACTTGCCGTCCGGGGTGATCGCGACCCAGTTCGGCGAGTGGCCGACCTTGACGCCGCCAATCAGCTTCAGGTCGGGCAGCGAGTAGACGTAGACGATGCTGTTCAAGGAGCTGTTGGCGACCAGGTACTTGTTGTCGGGCGTGACGCCGATGCCGTGCGCGATGTTGCCGCCGAAGCCCGGCACCTGCTCAGCCTTCACGATGTCGGGATACTTGATGCGCGCGACTTCCTTGCGGGTGTCGAAGTCCAGGACGGCGAAGCCGTTGAAGTCGGTGAGCTGCGCGTAGACGCGGCTCGTGGATCCGTCGGGCTTGGTGTCGAACGCGATCGGCCGCACGCCCAGATCGAAGTAATGCGTCCACAGCGTCATGTCGGTTTTGGTGTCGACGATCGTCAGCGCGCGCGAGCCGATCATCCCCGCGACCGCGAACTTGCCGTCCGGCGTGACGTAGACGTTGTGCACGCCGCCGTGCACCGAAATCGTGCGCGTCTTGGCCTGCTTGGCGACGTCGATCACGTCGAGCGCGCCCGGCGCCTGCGCGATCGCGACGTAGACCTTCTTCCCGTCCGGCGTGATGGCGATGTTGTTCGGGTGCCCGCTGAGTGGCACCTTCTTCGTCACCTTCCACGTTTTCACGTCGACGATGTCGACGGTCGAATCGGCTTCGTTGGTGATGTACACCGACTTGCCGTCCGGCGCCGGCGCCGCGCCGTGGCCGCGCTCGATGCCGTCGACGACGCCCACGACCGTGTTGGTCGCGGCATCGATGATGTGCACGTTGTCGCCGGCGCTGTTGGTCTGGACGATCAGGACCTTGCCGGCGCCCGAGAGGGGCAGCGTCAGCGCGACGACGCCGAGCGCCGTCAGAATCCATCCACGCGTTCCGTTCAGTCGCGTCATACGCCTCGCCTTTCGTTCAGATCGTGTCTATTCGTCGAACGGACAGGCTCAAGCCTGTCCCTACCGCTGTCCCGAGCCGGTTTCACCGCGGACCCACGCCGCGAGCGTCTTGAACTGCGGATCGTCTTGTGTCGTGAACTGCCGTCCGCCGTTGTGGAATTCGTCGCCGCCCGCCGCCGGTTCGAGCGGGTGCATCAGCAGGCGGCTCTTGGTCGGGTTCCCCGGCATCACCAGGCGCGAAGCGCGCTCGAAGTTCCGGCGCGCCTGTTCGTCGGTCCAGGTCGTGGCGCCGGACGACAGCGGCTCGAGGAACGCGGCCGCGCCGTCGCTGTGGCACACGACGCAGCGCGTGAAGCCGGGGCGCCGGGCCAGGAAGATGGGTTGAACCTGGGTCTTGAAGTACTCGAAGTCGAGGCGCGGCGCGGCCGCGGCGGATTGTTGCGCCACTGGCCCCGCGGCCGGTCCAACGACCACCATCACCAACCAGAAGACGATCGCCGTCATCGCTCCTCCTGTCGTCACGCCGCGGATGGGGCACCGGGAAACAGGCGCGTCCCGGGCCGTATCATCGGGGATTCAGCGGGGGCGAGCAACTGAATTCAGTCGACAGTTGTGGGCTCCGGCTTCAGCCGGAGCTTGGGCAAAATCCGGCTCAAGCCGGATCCCACGACGACACTCTGGAACTGATCCTCTATCGACGAGGTGTGACACTCGCGACGCGTGTGGCGGTGTAGTAAAGTTGACGTTTTGCGGATTGCACCGCGGTCCGGAACCTGTGCAATTTCAGCCTACGAACCGCGTCAGGGCCGGAAGGCAGCAGCGCTAAGTAGATCCTGACATGTGCCGCAGGCCCTTCCGGGCCGCGGTTCAGTCCGCCAAATCTGCAATCTGCACTCTGCGATCTGCAATTCCTGAATGAGCTACCAGGTCCTCGCGCGAAAATGGCGCCCGCAGCGCTTCGACGACGTGGTCGGTCAGCAGGCCGTCACGCGGACGCTGCGGAACGCGCTCAAGAGCGGCCGGCTCGCGCAGGCCTTCGTCTTCGCCGGCCCGCGCGGCGTCGGGAAGACGACGACGGCGAGAATTCTCGCCCGCGCGCTCTGTTGCGAACAGGGGCCGACCGCGGATCCGTGCGGCGCCTGCGACGCCTGCGTGGAAATCGCCGAGGGACGTGACATCGACGTCCTCGAGATCGACGCCGCCACGCACACCGGCGTCGACAACGTCCGTGAAGTGATCATCGCCGGCCTCGGCATCATGCCGGTGCGGAACCGCTACAAGGTCTTCATCATCGACGAAGTCCACCAGCTCTCGACGCCGTCCTTCAACGCGCTCCTCAAGTCGATCGAAGAACCGCCGCCGCACGTCGTCTTCATGATGGCGACGACCGAGCTGGACAAGATTCCCGAGACCGTGCTGTCCAGGTCACAGGTCTACGAATTCCGCGCCATCGGCCCGAAAGCCATCGCCGAACAGCTGCGCAAGATTTGCGATGCCGAGGGCATCAGCGTGGCGGACGATTCGCTGCAGCTGATTGCCCGAGATGCCGACGGCAGCATGCGCGACGCCGAGAGCAAGCTCGATCAGGTGATTGCCTTTACCGGCACCACCATCGGGCCGGACGATGTCTCGACCGTGCTGGGCCTGGTCGGCCGCGATCTCGTGCTGAACGCGCTGCAGGCGGTGGCTGACGAAGACGCGGTCGCCGCGTTCGCGCTCACCGCGCACGCCGTGGACATGGGCTACGACCTGCGGCTCGTGTGCCGCGAGCTGGCCCGGGTCGTGCGCGACCTGCTGGTGCTGTCGATCGATCCGTCGCGCGTGAAGGACCCCGACATTGCCGCCGAGGCCGAAGCCGATCGGGTGCTCGGCCTCGCGAAACGCTTCTCGCGCGAGGATCTGCTGCGCGCGTTCGATCTGCTCACCAAGGCCGAAGCCGACATCCGCACCGCCGCGCAGCCGCGCTATCACCTCGAGATGCTGCTGCTGCGGTGGATTCACGTCCGCAAGCTGGTGCCGATCGAGGATCTGATTCAGGCCGCGGGCAGCGGCAGCCTGCCGCGCGCCGCCGCGCCCGCGCCGTCCCGTCCGGCTGCGGCGGCACCGCCCGCGCCCGCACCGCGCAGCGTCGTGCCCCCCGCGCCGCTCCGTCCGAATCCGACGGCCGCCCCGGTGGCGTCCGGCACTCCGGTACCGTCCGGCACTCCGGTGGTGTCCGGCACTCCGGTGGCGTCCGGCTTTAGCCGGATTGCAGGTGACGCGGCAGGAGCAGGCCCGCTCGGCGGCAGCGCGCTCAAGGACGCCTTGCTCTCCGAGATCCGCAAGGCGAGCCCGGTGATGTACAACAGCCTGATCGCGCAGGCGCAGCGCCTCGAAGTGCTGGGCGACCGCGTGACGCTGACCTTCGCCGCCTCGCAAAAGATCGCCCCGACCTTCGAGAAGTACAAGCCGCAGCTCGAGGCGATGGCGATGAAATTCGCCGGCCGCAAGATGGCGATCGTGTCTGAGGTGTCCAGCGCCCACTCGGCGGATCCCGCGGCCGCGGCGCAGGCGGCCACCGAAGCGACGAGAAAGTCCGCGATGAAGGAGCAGGCGCTCGCCGACGCCGGCGTGCAGGCGCTGCTCGAAGTCTTTCCGGCCGAAATCCGCGACGTGGAGGAGATGTGAATCCGCAGCAGCTCCAGCAGATGATGAAGCAGGCGCAGCAGATGCAAGAACGGATGCAGCGCGAAATGGCGGCGCTGAAGATCGAGGCGACCGCCGGCGGCGGCATGGTCACCGTCACCGTCAACGGCGAGAAGCAGTTGCTCGCGCTCAAGATCGATCCTGAGGTCGTGTCGAAGGACGACGTCGAGATGCTGCAGGACCTGATTCTTGCCGCGATCAACGACGCCAACCGCAAGGTCGAAGACGCGATGAAGCAGAAGATGGGCGGCATGCTCCCGCCCGGCATGAAGCTTTAGCCGGGCGCTGTAATTCTCAATGGTCAATGCTCAATGTTGAATGCGTGACTCAATGTTGAATGCGTGGCACGCATTGATAATTGACAATTCCCAATTGAGAATTTCCTAGTGCTGCCTGCTCCTCTGATCCGTCTCATGGAAGAACTGCAGCGCCTCCCGGGCGTCGGTCCCAAGGGGGCGCAGCGGCTGGCGTTTCACATTCTCAAGCAGCCGCACGATCAGGCGGACCGGCTTGCCGACGCGATTCGGGAGCTGAAGGCGGCGGTGACGTATTGCTCGGTGTGCCAGAACATCACCGACCTCGATCCGTGCGCCTTCTGCCGCAGCGCCGAGCGCGATCAGCATGTCATCTGCGTCGTCGAGGAGCCGCAAGGCGTGGCCGCGATCGAGAAGACCCGGGAATTCAAGGGTGTCTACCACGTGCTGATGGGCGCGATCTCGCCGCTGCAAGGCATCGGGCCCGACAGTCTGAAGATCAAGGAGCTGCTGCACCGGATCAGCAACGGCGTCCGCGAAGTGATTCTCGCGACCAATCCGAACGTCGAAGGCGAGGCGACGGCCATTTATCTGGCGCGCCTGCTCAAACCGCTCGGCGTCAAGGTGACGCGGATTGCGATGGGCGTTCCAGTCGGCAGCGATCTCGACTATGCCGACGAAGTGACGATGCACAAGGCGATTGAAGGGCGCCGCGAAGTCTAGCCGCCGCGCGATGCTGCCTCCCGCTTACGGCCTGCCCGCGTCGATTGTGCTCCTGCTGGGCGGCGCGATTGCCTGTTTCGCCGGCTACCGGCTGTTCCGCATCGTGCTCGGGATCTACGGCTTCATTCTCGGTGCGATGCTGGCGAGCTCGGTGATGGGAGCCAGCAACAGTCTGGGGATGGTTGTCGCGGCGCTCGTCGGCGGCCTCGTCGGGTCGGTGGTGTTGATGGCGGCGTACTTCGTCGGCATCGGCCTGGTCGGCGCCGCACTGGGCGCACTGATCGGCCAGACCGCGTGGACGCTCTTCGCCAGCGGCGAGCCGCCCATCGTCGCCGTCCTCGTCGTGGCGCTCGCCGGCGCCATCGCCGCGATGATGCTGCAGCGCTACGTGATCATCGTCGGCACCGCCTTCGGCGGGGCGTGGACGATGGTGATCGGCGCGACGAACCTGATGGCGGCGCGCGGAGTCGTCCGCGGCGCCTCGGCCACCGAAGTGTGGATCCTGTATCCCACCTCGGCGCCAGGCGAGCAGTGGGTTCCAGTCGCATGGATTGCGCTCGGGCTGATGGGGCTCGCCGCGCAATTGATGACGACCACAAAAGGAAAATCGAAACGGTGAGGCATAAGGGGTCGGACACCGGAACGGGTGTTGACGCCGGGTGTCTGACCCCATTGAGGCAGCAAGGTTGACTGGAGGACCGACATGAATTTCTCACGACATGTGGACGTTGATTGGGCAGGCTCGGTAATGGAAGGCCACGGCACGGCGAAGGCTGGCACGGGGGCGTTCTCGCTCCCGGTGACGTTCCCGTCACGTATCGGCGAACCGCAGGGCAGGACGAGCCCCGAGGAGTTGATGGCTGCCGCGCACGCGGCCTGCTATGCGATGGCGCTGAACGGCACGCTCGGCCGCCGCAGCGCATCCGCGGATCGCACCCACGTGACGGCGACGATTACCGCGCACAAGGGCGACGCCGGCATCCAGATCATGTCGTCGCACCTCAAGGTGACGGCGCACGGGCTGAAGGGGCTCGATGCCCATCAGTTTGCGGCTGTGGCCAAGGAAGCCGAAGGCCGCTGCCCGGTGTCCAACGCCTATCGCGGGACGATGGAAATTACGGTCGAAGCGCACGTCGAATAGCACGAGCTGCAAATCCGGCTGAAGCCGGATCCCACAAAGGGTCAGTTGTGGGGTCCCGCTTTAGCCGGACCATTTCCTGACCTTCCCTGTCACACCCGCCGGATACAAAGCGTCTATATGCGTATGTTGCGCACCGGATTTCGAAGCGCAGTGATCGCCCTCGCATTCGCGGGGGCCGCGGCTTGCTCCCGGAATCAAGGGGCTCCCGCCGCCCCGCCGGCCATGCCGCCGACGACGGTCGAGCTGACCGTCGCCAGGCCGATGCCGGTGGCTGACACTAGTGAGTACGTCGGCACGCTCAAATCGCTCCACTCGACGGCGATTCAGCCGCAGATCGACGGCCAGATCACCGAAGTGCTGGTGAAGTCTGGCGACCGCGTCCGGCAAGGGGCGCCGCTCGTGCAGATCGATCCGCAGCGCCAGCGCGCCGCCGTCCAGAGCCAGGAGGCCGAGGGGCAGGCCCGCGAAGAAGCGGTCGCCTTCGCCCGCCAGCAGCAGGAACGTGCCAAGAGCCTGCTCGCCGCCGGCGCGATCAGCCGCCAGGAACTGGAACAGGCGGACACGGCGTTGAAGACAGCCGAAGCCAATCTTCAGGCCCTTCACGCACAGGTCCAGCAGCAGCAGGTCCAGTTGCGCTACTTCACCGTCACCGCGCCCACGTCCGGTGTCATCGGCGACGTGCCGGTGCGCGTCGGCAATCAGGTGACGCCGCAGACCGTGCTGACGACGATCGACCAGAACGACACGCTCGAAGCCAACCTCGCGGTGCCGATTGAGCGCGCGCCGGTCCTCAAGCTCGGGTTGCCGATCGAGATTCTCAGCAGCGACGGTCAGCCGTTGACCTCAGCGACGGTGAGCTTCGTCTCGCCGCGCGTCGACGACGAAACGCAGTCGGTGCTGGTGAAAGCGCAGATCAAGAATCCTGGCGGCGCGCTCCGTCCGTCGCAGTACATCCGTGCTCGCATCACGTGGAAAACCGCCGAGGCGCTGGTGCTGCCGGTCACCGCCGTCCTCCGCGTCAGCGGCCAGATGTTCGCGTTCGTCGCCGAGGAAGCGAACGGCCAGCTCGTGGCGAAACAACGCGCGATCAAAGTCGGCCCGATCGCCGGCGATCATTACTCGGTCCTCGAGGGGCTGAAACCCGGAGATCGTGTGGTGACGTCGGGAGCAATGAAGCTGATGGACGGCGCACCCATCGCCCCTGCGGGGCGATGAATTATCAATTCGCAATGGGCAATGCTCAATTCGCGACGAATTCCGAATTGAACATTCACAATTCCTAATTTCGGCTCCATGATCGCCGACACTTTCATCCGCCGTCCCATCCTCGCGACCGTCTGCTCGCTGGTGATCATCCTCGCCGGGCTGATCGCGATCCCGACGCTGCCGATCGCGCAGTATCCGGATCTGGCGCCGCCAAGCGTGCAGGTGATCGCGTTCTATCAAGGCGCCAACGCCGAAACGGTCGAGAGCGCGGTCACGATTCCGCTCGAGCAGGCCATCAACGGCGTCGAGGGCATGCAGTACATGGCCTCGACGAGCGGCAACGACGGCAGCGCGGTGGTCACCGTCACGTTCGACATCACTCGTAATCTGGACATCGCGGCGGTCGACGTCCAGAACCGGATCTCGCAGGCCGAGGGACGGCTGCCGAACGAAGTCAAGCAGATCGGCATCTCGGTCACGAAGGTCTCCGCCAACTTCGTGCTGGCGGCCGGCGCCTACGCGGAACACGGCGAATACGATCCGCTGTTCATCAGCAATTACCTCGACCGCTTCGTGATCGACGAAATCAAGCGCGTGCCCGGCGTCGGCAGCGCCCAGGTCTTCGGCATCGGCCGCTACGCGATGCGGCTGTGGCTGGATCCGGAGCGGCTTGCCAGCCGCAACATCACCGCCGAAGAAGTCGTGCTGGCGCTGAGAGAGCAGAACGTCCAGGTCGCGGCCGGCGCGATCGGGTCCGAGCCGGCACCCAAGGGACACACGTTCCAGATTGCGGTACGAGCCGAAGGGCGCCTGACCGATCCGGCGCAGTTCGACGACATCATCCTGAAGCGCTCGGCCAGCGGCTCGCTGGTCCGGTTCAAGGACGTCGGCCGCGCCGAACTTGGCGCCGAAGGCTACTCGACGCTCGCGCGCTACAACGGCCGCGACGCGATCGGTTTCGGCATCCTGCAGTTGCCGACCGCCAACTCGCTTCAGGTCTACCGCGACGTCACCGCCGAACTGAAACGGCTTTCGCAGCGTTTTCCGCCTGGCCTCAAGATCGATGTCGCCTTCGAAACGACGACCGTCGTGTCCGACTCAATTCGCGAAGTCGTCACCACGCTCGTCGAAGCGATCGGGCTGGTCGTGCTCGTCATCTTCCTGTTCCTGCAGAACTGGCGGACGACGCTGATTCCGGCCATCACGATCCCAGTGTCGCTCATCGGCACGTTCGCGTTCGTGAAGCTGTTCGGCTTTTCGGTCAACACGCTGACGCTCTTCGGGATCACGCTCGCGACCGGACTCGTCGTCGACGATGCGATTGTGGTCATCGAGAACATCGAGCGGCACATCCACGACGAGCATCGTCCGCCGGCCGAAGCGGCATCGGTCGCGATGAAGGAAGTCACGAGCGCGGTCGTTGCCACGGCGCTCGTCCTGGCGGCGGTCTTCGTCCCGGTCGCCTTCTTTCCGGGAACGACCGGACAGCTGTATCAGCAGTTCGCGTTGACGATTGCGGTGTCGATGGCGATTTCGGCGTTCAACGCCTTGACACTTACGCCGGCGCTTTCCGCGCTGCTCCTCGGCCGCGTCGAGAAGCCGAAGGGGATCTTCTTCCGCGGCGTCAACCGCGTCATCGACGGCGGCACCAATGGGCTGGTCTGGCTGCTGCAGCGCCTGGTGAATGTGAAGACGGTCGTTGTGCTCGTTTTTGCCGCGCTGCTCGGCGCCACGGTGTGGCTCTATCGAGCGGTGCCGACTGGATTCGTCCCCGACGAAGATCAGGGCTACATCATGGTCCTCATCCAGGCGCCGCCCGGTGCGTCGCTCGACTACACGATGAAGATCATCGGCCAGACGGAGACGATTCTCCGTGCGACGCCGGAAGTGAAGGACATGTTCGCCGCCGGCGGCTTCGGCTTCACCGGCACGGCGCCGAACCAGGGCTTCATGTTCGTGATGCTCAAGGATTTCAAGGAGCGCCCGGGCGAAGCCGGTTCGGCCAAGGCGGTCGTCGGCAAGCTGTTCGGATCCTTTAGCGGCATCACTGGCGCGATGGTGATTCCGTTCCTGCCGCCGCCGATTCTCGGTCTCGGCACGTTCGGCGGATTCACCTACGAGCTGCTCGACCAGAGCGGCGGTCCGATCCAGGGGCTCGAGGCCGCGGCGCAGCAGTTGATCGGCCAGGCCAATCAAACGCCCGGGCTCACCAGCGTGTTCACGCAGTTCACGGCGAACGATCCGCAGATTGTCGTGGACATCGATCGTGAGCAAGCCAAGAGCCTGGGGCTGTCGCTCGGCAGCATCACGAACACGATGCAGGTGCTGCTCGGGTCGGCGTACGTCAACGACTTCGACTTCAGCGGCCGGTCGTATCGCGTCTATGTGCAGGCCGACCAGCAGTTTCGCTCGAGTCCGTCGGATATCGAGAAGTACTACGTGCGCAACGGCAGCGGCGACATGGCGCCGCTCACCAATCTCGTCAAGCTGCGCGAAACGACTGCGCCGAAAGCGATCAACCACTTCAACCTGTTCCGATCCGCGGAAATCACCGGCTCCGCCGCGCCCGGATTCAGTTCAGGTCAAGCGCTGGCCGCGATGGCGGAGTTGTCGAATCGCGCGTTGCCGCAGGGGTTCTCGTACGCCTGGTCCGGCGTGTCGCTCGAGGAACTGAAGGCTGGCAGCCAGTCGGCCGCGATCTTCGGCCTCGGCCTGCTGCTGGTGTATCTCACGCTGGCCGCGCAGTACGAGAGCCTGATTCTGCCGTTCATCATTCTGCTGTCGGTGCCGCTCGCGATCCTCGGCGGACTAGGCGCGCAGTGGTCGCGCGGGCTGATCAACGACGTCTACTGTCAGATCGGGCTGGTGATGCTCATCGGTCTCTCGGCGAAGAACGGCATTCTGATCGTCGAGTTCGCGGAGCAGCTGCGCGCGCGCGGGATGTCGATCACCGAGGCAGCAGTCGAAGCGGCCCGCATCCGCCTCCGTCCGATTCTGATGACGTCGCTGGCGTTCATCCTCGGCGTCATGCCGCTCGTCGTCGCCGGCGGCGCCGGCAGCGAAGCGCGCCACTCGGTCGGCACCGCGGTCGCCGGCGGCATGGTGGCCTCCACCTTCCTCAACCTCGCCTTTATTCCGGTGCTCTATGTCGTCGTCTCATCTGTGGGAAAGCGCCGTGCTGAGCGTTGAGGGGTCGGCCACTCTGCTTCGCAGTGCTGAGGTGTCGGACACCGGTGCGGGTTCTGACGCCGGGTGTCTGACACCGGCGGTACGCATCGTAGTCGTTCTCTTCGCACTGTTTCTGTGCTCGACATCCGCTTCCGCGCAAGTCGCCAGCCCCACGCCGATCACGTTCGCCGACGCGATCAAGCAAGCGCAAGAGCGGAACACCACGCTGCGCGCCGCCGCCACGGTCATCCTGCGCGCCGAAGCGCTGATTCAGCAGGCGCGCGCCGCGACGCGGTTCCAGCTCACCGGCAACGTGACGAGCACCACGCTCAACACCGGTGTCGAGTTCGAGGGGACGACGGTCACACCGCAAAGTCAGCTCGCCGCGACGCTCACCGCGGCGCAGCCCATCCTCGCCGCCGCGGCGTGGGCCCGTCGTGCGCAGGCTGATGATGCGCGGAATGTGGCGGAACTGTCGGTCGCGGATATCCGCCGGCAGATTGCGTTTGCGACCGCTGACGCGTTTCTCACCGTCATCGCCCAGCGCCGCGTGATGCAAGGCACCGTGCGCGCCCGCGACGTCGCCAAGGCCCACCTCGATCTCGCAACGGAACTCGAACGCGGTGGCACCGGCAGCCGGTTGAGCGTGCTGCGGGCCGAGCAACAGTACGAGACCAACCAGGGCCTGCTCGAGAGCACGCTCGTCGCCTTGTATCGCGCCCAGGAGGCGCTTGGCGTGCTGATCCTCGCTCCGGGTCCTGCCGATGCGGCCGACGAGCCGGAGTTCAAGGTGATCGGTGCCGACGAGTTCGGCCGGATTCAGGGCCCCTCGGTCAGACGCACCGATCTTCAGCTCTTCACCGCGGAGAAGGACGCCGCCGCGCGCATCGTCACCGACAGTCGCAAGGATTGGTGGCCGACCGTCGACCTGCTGTTCCAGCCGTCGACGACCTATCCGTCGCAGTTCTTCCTGCCGCAGAACAGCTGGCGGATTCTGGCGCAGGCGAACATTCCGATTTTCGACAGCGGTCAACGGACCGCGGTGCGCCGCGAGCGTCAGGTTGAGTTCGAGCGGCGCGAGCTGATTCTGCAGGGCGCGATGTTCACGGCGAATTCAGAAATACGCGCGGCGTACAACGCTACGGTGGGCTATGAGCGCAGCCTCGGCAACGCGCGGACGGCGGCCGCGCGAGCGCAACAGGTCGTCGAGATCACGAACGTGAGCTTCCGCGCCGGCGCCGCGACCAACATCGAAGTGATCGACGCCGAGCGGTCGGCGCGCGACGCCGATCTCGCGGTCGCGATGGCCGAGGATCAGCTCCGCCGCGCCAGACTCGAGCTGCTCAACGCTGTTGGACAGTTTCCGTGAGCGGGTTCTCAAATGCGCCACAAAAACACGAAAACACGAAAAAGACCCTTCTTGGATTTCGTGTTTTCGTGCTTTCGTGGCGCATTTGGTTTTCTCCGGCTACTTGCGCGCGTCGATCTTCTTGACGTCGTAGGCCAGCACCTGCGGGTCGGCGCTGACGAGCGTCGCCCCTTCCCACTGCGCCTGCGCGACGAGCAGGCGATCGAACGGATCCCGGTGTAGCGGCGGCAGGGCGAGCATACGGAGCGCGTGATCCGCCGTCAGATCCAGGAGTTCGACGCCGTCTTCGGTGAGGACGTTGACGAGCTGTTCGGGCGAGGCGCCCAGCCGGAGTTTTCCCGTGGAGACCTTGATCGCAATTTCGAGCACGCTGGCGCTGGAGAGCAGGAGGTCTTCCGGGTCGCGTTCGAGCCGCCGCCGCAGCGGCGAAGGCAGCCGCGACGGATCGTCTTTCAGCCAGAGCCAGCAGTGCGTGTCGAGCAGGAGCACTGGACTAGAGCCCCCAGGTCTTCAGTTCGTCCTCCGAGAGCGGCGCGTCGAAGTCGGGCGCCATCCAGATCTGTCCATTCCAGTCGCCGGTCCGTAGCCGCCGCTTGCCAGGTTTTGGGATCGGCACCAGCTTCGCCACCGGCACGCCGTCCCGCGCGATGATGATTTCTTCTCCCTGCTCGACCTCCGCCAGGAGCTTTGACAATTCAGTCTTGGCCCGATGCACGTTGACCTGCTTCTCCGACCCCATGCCGGAATCCTATTCTTAGCTAAACATGTTAGTCAACATGTCTGCCGGACAGCTCGCAGCCCTGGGAAAGACCATGCAGCGTGTGGTGGCGGTTGCGGACGATAAAACCAGATGAGATGCGACGCCGCGCGCTGCTGATCCCGTTCGTCCTGCTCGCCGCTTGCGCGACGCCGTCGTCGCCGACGGACACGATCGACCCCGAGCCGTTTCTGACGTTGACGTTGACGGATCCGGCCTCCGACTGGGTGATCGCGCCGGCCGAAGGGCCGCCGTCGATCGTGCCCTACGCGCCGGCCGACGTCACCAGCGTTCGACTCGGCGTGTCCGGCTCGTATCTCTACGTGCAGGTCAACTACGCGGCGAACATTCCGACCGCCCCGGTGAACATTCCGGCGCAGGCGGGCATGCCGGCGCAGGTCGTTCGCGAGCAGGGGTTCAGCCTCGACTTCAACATGGACGGCGACGAGCGGACCGGCGCCGGCGCGTGGCCGGTCATCAACGGGGTCGACATCTTCTTCGCGCTGAGAGTCGACTACGGCGACGACGCCGAGGCGTACGCCAACTTCGACTTCACCGGCAATGACGTGCACTTCAATCGCGGTCACGTCACGGGAACGATCGTGGCCGGCGGGGCCGGCACGAACTCGCTGACCGCGCGCTTTGACGTCTCCGCGCTCGGCGCCTTCTTCCCGCGCGGCCGCGCCGTCGTCGTCGGCGCCTGGTCGGAAGCTGAGAGCAGCGACGCCGGCGGCCGGACGATCTATCACCACTTCGCCTACGATCCGGTGCCCGCCGTCCCCTGGACGACGCCCTGAAACGAAAAACGAACACAGAGCCCAGAGAAAACACAGAGTAAACGGATCGTAAGTTGGCCGTAATTGCTTATGATCGCTCTGTGTATTCCGTGAGCTCCGTGTTCAAAGCTCTAATTGTTGTCGCAGTGGTCGCTTCCTCGTCTTCAGCGGCCACGGCCGGCATGCAGGCGCCTTGTGCGGGATTCACGATGGATCTCCGCCGCGAGATCGGGCTGCTCGCGCAGCCGGGCACCGCGGTGACGGCGAGCGCGCGGGCTGACGGCGCACCGGTGGTCGCTCGCGACCGTTCGCTGACGGTGACGCTCGTGCGGCAGGGGACCGTGACGTTTGCCCAGCCGCCGGAAAGCAAGCGCGGTGGACCGGATAGCTATGCCGGGCTCGTGAGCATCGGCGTGCTGCCAAAAGGCGAGTGGCGCGTCTCGGCGAACAAGGCGGTCTGGTTCGATCTCGTCTCCGGCAACCGCGTGCTTGCCTCGCCGACGTTCGAGATGCAGGGCGGCTGCCGCGAGCTGCGAAAGGCCGTCGTCTTCGTGCAGCCGAACGACGCGCCGGCCTGGCTGCAGATCAGCGGCGGCACCGACGCCGACGTCCGCATCGCCGTCACCCCGCACGTCGGCGCGCGCTAGCCCGATCGCGCCGAGCGCCTGCCCCCCCCAAAATCTGGCGCATCCGTGAGCCGCTCAATCGGCGGATTGCGCGTATGGATTCGTACGGCCGCTGCGACCGCCGAGTGCTCGTCCGTAGCTCCGGGCGAGGTGGCGCTCGGCGAACATCTCGCCGCCGTACGCGGAGGGTTTCATGATCGCGATGGCTTGTTTGGTTCGTCGGGCGGGGCGTCTTGCGGCGGCGATCGCGCTCGTAGCGACGGCCGCGTGCTCCTCGAGCACGGCACCAACCGTTCCGGATGATCCCAATACGAATACCAACAACAACCCGCCGATCAATTGCACGTCGGCGCCCTGTGTGACGGCGACGATTGACGGGACGACCTACGCCTTTACGGTGGCCACGACCGGCTGGACCGGACCGGGTAGCACGTTCGGCTTGACCTGCGGGAACACCAGTTTCATTTTTGGCATGACGGTGAGCGTGCCGGGAGCCGGGTCGTACTCGATTCCAGGAACGGGCTCTCACGTGTTCAGTGAGACCGCCGTGCTGACGGCGGGAGCGTCCAGTTGGTCGGCGAACCAGGGTTCGGGGAGCGGGACCATCACGTTCAATTCACTCAGCACCAGTAGTGCGAGCGGGACGTTTTCCTTCGTCATGCCGCCCACGCCCGGCTCGGGGACCGTCGGCGCCGCGAGGCAAGTGACCAACGGCATCTTCAACGTGCGTTTTTAGGACCCAACGGGTTCGAGCGAGCGCTGGGCAGGGGCGGCGCCCGGCGATCCTGTTGCGAAATCGGCAGTTCCCGCGTCTGCAGGATTGACGGTCGGAAGCCGATTAAGTACTATGGCTGGCCGCTGTCTCGGTGGCGTCCGGCTTTAGCCGGATTGCTCGCGCGCCGCCCACCCATATTCCTCAGTAGCTCAACGGCAGAGCATCCGGCTGTTAACCGGAGGGTTGCTGGTTCGAATCC
>CAZOAZ010000070.1:0-29627 GCA_964577955.1 uncultured Bifidobacterium sp.
GGTCGACGTGGGCGATGATGGCGACATTACGTCTCAACGGATTGGCGACTGACATCTCTCCAGTATACGTGCGAAGTGCTCGGTGCAGGGTGCACGGTGCTGGTGCTGGGTGCGCGGTGCGGGGTGCGCAGTGCGTGCGAAGCGCCGTTCCTCTCTGATTTCGGCACGCTTCGCACGCGCACGCTGCACCGTTTCACCGAGCACCGCGCACCTGCACCTTGCACCGTGCACCCCGCACCGCGCACAATCAGTTCATGCCTTTATTCGAATACGCGTGTCGTGAATGCGGGCGGCAGTTCGAGTATCTGACCCGATCCGGCCATGCGCCGCAGTGTCCATCCTGCTCGAGCACGGATCTCGAAAAGCAGCTGTCGGTGTTTGCCGTCAACACGAGCGGTCCGACGGCCTCGCCAATGAAGGCCGTGGGCGCGTGCGGGGCATGCGGCGATCCCCGCGGGCCCAGCAGGTGCTCAATGAACTGAGCTAGCCCACCAAGCCATCAACTACAACAAATGCGCCACGAAAGCGCGAAAACACGAAACCCAAAAGCCTCTTTTTTCGTGCTTTTGTGTTTGGGTGGCGCATTTGGGAACGTGGTCGAACCTTACCGGTATGTGAGCTCCGGATAGATCAGCTCGGCGGCAAAAAAGAAAATCGGGCCGAAGATTTCGTCGAACGCGCGCCAGGCGACCAGCATGCCGATCATTCCCAGCACCCGGTTGTCGAACAGCCACTCGGTGTAGCGAGCGGCGATCGCTTCTGGCATCAGCACGGCGATGCCGGCGCTGCCGTCGAGCGGCGGCAGCGGGATCAGATTGAGCGAGAACAGCAGCAGGTTCATCGAGAACAGCGCGCTGACGACAAACGCCACGCCGTTCCACACCGTCCCCGGATCCAGGCTCGCGACGACGTGACCGAAACGGAGCGATTCCGGGTGGTCGAAGACGCCGGCGAAGATCCCGGCCCGGATCAGGACCACTGCCAGCACCACGAGGACGAGATTGGCCCCCGGCCCGGCGAGCGCCATCCAGGCCGCACGCCGCGGATGGCGCAGGGCCCAGTGCGGATCGTACGGCGCGCTGGCAAACCCGAGCGGCCAGCCTGACAGCAGTACGGACAGGATCGGCAGCACCACCATGCCGAACGGCTCGCGGGCCACGTGCGGCCGCGGATCGAGCGACACCTGCCCGCCGTGATACGCCGTCAGGTCGCCGCCCAGTTTCGCCGCCCACGCATGTGCGGCCTCGTGCATCGTCGTCGACAGCAGAAAGATGACGTAGTAGACAAACCCGGACGCCAAATCGGGCATCGAGAATCCTCGCGCGGACCATAGTATGTGAGTTCGCCGTGACCGACCATGCCCCGCGCCTGACCCCGTTCGCCCGCGACCAGCGGCCGGGGATCGTCAATGCCCTCGTCAACGATCCCGAAGTCCGCGAGGCGGCGCACGCGGCTGTCCAGTCCGGCACGTCGACCGAGGCGGCGCTCGCGCGGGCACGCGTGTATGCGGAAGAAATCGTGCCGCAGTACAGCGCCCGGCTGCACCATCGGCTGGCGCATCGGTTCGCGCGTGGTCTCGCGACGGCGCTCTTCCGGGTTCGCGTCGGCTACGTCGACGCAGCGATCCTGAAGGCGATCCCCGCCGACGCCAGCGTCGTCTTCGTCATCAATCACCGCAGCAACATGGACTACGTGCTGGTGGCGTTTCTGGCCGCCGAGCACGTGGCCCTGAGCTTCGCCGTCGGCGAATGGGCGCGGATCTGGCCGCTCGACAATCTGCTGCGCGGCCTGGGTGCGTTCTTCGTCCGCCGCGACTCGCGCGATCGGCTGTACCGCAAGGTGCTCGAGCGCTACGTGCAGCTGGCCGTCGAATACGGCGTCACGCAAGGCATCTTCCCGGAAGGCGGGCTGTCCAGAGACGGACGGCTGCGGCCGCCAAAACTCGGACTGCTGTCCTACGCGACGCGTCACTACTCGCGCGCCACGGGCCGCGACCTGGTGTTCGTCCCGGTCGGCATCAACTACGACCGCGTCCTCGAAGATCGCAACCTGACGCGCGAACTCGACCCGGCGGGCGGAGCGAAACCGGGCAAGGCGCGGACCGTGGCCAGTTTCGTCGCCTGGGGGATGAAGAACACCGGCCTCTATGTCCGCCGGCGGCTTCATCGCTTCGGCTACGCCTGCGTCAACTTCGGCGCGCCGCTGTCGCTGCGCGGCTACCTGGGCGAACGCGGCCTCGACCTCTCCACGCTCGCCGAGGACCAGCGTTTTGCCGAAACCGAAAAGCTGGCGGCGTTTCTGATGGAAGAAATCGCGCGCGTGATTCCGGTCACGCCGGTCAGCCTGGTCGCGACCGCGCTTCTGAGCTTCGACGATGGCGGAGCCGCCCGCGATGCGCTGGCCGAGCGCGTCACCGCGCTGGTCGAGGAATTGAGCGCGGTGGGCGCGCATCTCTACGTGCCGCGCCGGGATGCCGACTATTTTCTCGAGGTCGGGCTCCGGATGCTGGTCCTGCGACGCCTCGTCGTGGATCGCGGCGATCGCTATCAGGTCGTGCCCGCGGAACAGGTCATCGTCCGCTACTACGCCAACGCCATCGCGCACTTCTTCGCGACGCGCGACGAAGCGTCGGCGACGCGGCCGGTGCCGCTCCCGTCGCCGAACGCCAGAGCAGTGATTCTGGTGCACGGGTTGGCGCGAACATCGCGCTCGATGTCACGGCTCGGACGCGTCCTCGAGCAGGCGGGATACACCGTCTACAACTGGGACTACCCGAGCCGCCGCTACGGCGTGCTGGCGCTCGTCGATGCGCTGGACGTCTTCGCGCGAAGCGTGGCGGCGGCGAGCAAGCAGGTCGACTTCGTCACCCACAGCATGGGCGGACTGCTCGCGCGCGGCGTCCTCGCCCGCGGCGGATTCAGCGGCTCAGGACGGCTGGTCATGCTCGCCCCGCCAAATCAAGGCGCCGCGCTGGCGACACGCGTGCGCGACTACAAATGGGCGCGTGACTTCTTCGGGCAGGCGCTCGACGACCTGAGCCGCCAGCCGGAGCAGGGCGTCGCCGATCGGCTCGGCTCGCCGTCGTGCGAATTCGGTGTCATCGCCGGCACGCGCAGCTTCCATCCCCTGCAGCCGACGTCGTACTACTCCTCGTTGACCCAGCCGAAGGGCACGCACGACGGAACCGTCCGCGTCGAGGAAACACAACTGCCGGGGATGAGCGATTTTGTCACCGTCCCCGCCAACCACATGTTCATTGCCGATCACGATGAAGCGATCCGGCAGACGCTCTGGTTTCTCGAGCACGGCCGCTTCGATCGCGATAGGCGGACAAGCTAAAGCTTGTCCCTACCGGAGTAGTTGCTCGGCGGTGACGAAGCGCGGTTCGATGTCGACCGGCACTTCCGCGAGCCGATCGAGCAGCCGCTGCACGGGCGGCCGCACGTTCCCGAGACGGTCGCCGAGGGCCTTGGCTTTCTCGTAACTCCCTTCGGCCTGGATCGTCATGATCTCCTGCGTCAGCCCGATGACGCCGTCCTTGATCTTGTTCTCGTCCACGGCAAACGTGCCGTCTGGACGGACCACGAACCCGCCCTGATCGAGCAGGTAGTTCAGCTGCACGGCGATCCCTTTGCCGTGCGCTTCGCTGATGCCGAAGCGAATCGATCGGAATGCCGACGCCAGAAACGTCGTGTAGAGCGTCGCCTGCATCGACCGCGGCACCACGCCTTTGTCGATCAGGTGCTGCAGCGCGTACAGGCCGGAGATATCCGCCTTGGCTTCTTCGAGAAAACTCGACGCGTCCTTCATTTCCTTGCGCACCGTCGTCTCCCGGCCGTTGACGGTGATGTTGTGCGGCCCCAGGCCATGCATCATCTCGTGGAGCAGGATGTGCGTGAAGAAGGGCTCGAACGCGACCTTCGCCTGATCGGCCGGCGACAAGGCGATCTTCGAAATCGGAATCAGCGTCTTGGCAAACTTGGCATCCTGCACGTTCTTCAGCATCACGCGCTTCGCGCCCTTCGCCGCCAGCACGCGCTCGTCGTTCGGCAGGTTGAACGCCGCGGTCTGGACGCCGCGGTTGGCGTCCCCGGACGCGTAGATTTCGTTGACGACGGTGATCGGCGCGAGCGCGGCAATCTTGGGATTGCGGTAGCGCGGGTCGATCGGCAGCCGGTTCTCGATGTCCTGCAGCTCGCTGCTGAATTTCTGGAGTTTGGCGGTCTCTGCCTCGTCCTGCACGGTGATGAACGCCTCGAACGCCGCCTTGTAGTTGAAGTACTCGTCTTCGTAGACCTCGTACGGGCCAATCGTCGGTTCGATCACGCCTTTGAGTTCCATCCAGGCGACGTCGCTGTCGTAGTAGTCGTTCGAGAGAAACGCGTCGGCGCGCTTGGTGAGGAACGCTTTGAGCGTCGGCTCGGTGGCCAGGGCCGCCGCCTCGCGCAGGAGCGCCGCGGCGTGCGTCAGCTCGCTCTGGTACTCGACGCTGTAGGGCACGATGGTGAAGCGGCCGCCGTCGCCGCGACGGATCGTCGAGAAGAACCCGTTGGCGCGGCCGCGCTCGGCTTCCGGCAGACCGTTCAGCCAGCGCTCGACCTCAGCTTTCGTCGCGCCCTCCGGATAGAAGTTCGCGCCGGCCGGCTTGGGCGGCGCGCCGGCGACGAACGGTCGATTGTGCTCGAGGCGATCCCACGGTCCTTTGTTAATGAGGAAATTGTGCAGCCTGGCGCGGCCTTCGGGCGATTCGTTCCGCACCAGATCCAGCAGCATCGCTTCGTTGCCCGACCAGACCTGGCGCAGGAACAGCGCGTCGATGATCTTCGACGCCTCGACGAGCTTGGCCAGCACGCGGCGATCGTTTGCGGTCAGCTTCGACAGATCGGCGGTGATCTCGGTCGGCGCAAAGCGGGCGGCCATGCGCTGCAGTTCGGCGGTAGCGGGCACGCGGGACTCCTGAGCAGGCAGCACGGCGACTGCCGCCATCACGAAGACAAAGAAGATGGACCTCATAGCGGCAATTGTAGTGCGAGGTTCGACGTGCGAGGTGCGACGAGAAGTGCGAGGTGCGGAGTGCGACCGGCAGCGAGGTGCGAAGTGCGCCTGTCTGCCCGCCGGCCCCGCCTGCCCTTATAGTTGATGCCGTGATCGACGAGCCCGTGCGGTCCAACCGCCCGCAACTGCTGCGAGTTCTTGCCGCGCTTGGCGCCTTGCTGGCGGCCTACCCGGTGGTGGCGCTCATCACCGGTCTGCTGCTGCCGTGGATCCGTTCTGCCGCCGAGATGCGCGCCGCCGCCGAGTCGGGCGGTATCGGCGCCGTGGCGGTCGGCGGCAACGTCGCGATCTGGCCGGCGGCCATCGTTCCATCAGTGATCGCCGGCCGCCTCCTCGCACGGTGGTGCCGGCTCAACGGCGGCTGGATCCGTCTCCTCCATCGCCTTCATACCGCGACGCTCCTCATCGCTGTCGGGCTCGCGATCCTGGTGATCGGCAGCCTCTCGGCTGGAGTCTGGGTCGCCAGCGGCCTCCGCCCGGGGGTCGTGCTGACGACGATGTTCGTGTGCTTCATCGGTCAGTTTCTCTTCGTCGGCATCCTGCTGGCAGCGTACGCGGTGCGCGGACCGCGTGACGAACGGCCGCTCGACGAGATCCGTGCCGGTCGGTCTCGCTCCTGGGTCCTCGGCGTGAGCGCGGTCGTCGTGGCAGGCCTCGCGGCCTGGCTGCTCGTGCTGCCGACCGCGAGCGACACCGTCCAGTCACCGGCAGGCCAGCCGTCCCCCGTCACGATCACGATCGACGACCGAGTGGGTGCCGGCACGCCGAACGAGATTCAGTGGCGCACCAGCGCGCCGGCGGCGTCGTTCTCCGTCGTGTTGCGCGACGACACGCGCGCGGTTGTGTACGGCACCGCCACGACGGTGGCGCGCGTAACGGTGCCAGCCGATCTGGCCGCCAAGCTGGTCGCCGGTCGTCAGTACACTTGGACCGTCACGGCGCTGGACGCCAAGGGCGAGCCGCTCGGCACGGTCACGAAGTCATTCGGAACCGGCCGCCGCTAGTGGGCTGTCACAAGGCTCAGCAGAATGTGCACGCCGCTTGCAGGTTCCTGCGTGAGAATGGTGCGAGCGCCGCGGTTGAGCGGGCGCCGCTGGAGGTTCCGATGACCAGGATGGTGATGGCGCTCGTGCTAGCCGCGGCAACCTCGACACTGACCGCCGCACAGTCGCCGGACACTCCTCAGAAGGGCACCAATCTCACCACGCTCAGCGGCTGCGTCGACAGCTCGAATCGCGGCCGCTCGTTCACCCTGTCCGACACGCTCGGCGAGACCTACTCGCTCAAGGGGATCAACATGCGCGAGTTCGTCGGCAAGCGCGTCGAGATCACCGGCACGCCGCGCAAGCTGGTGATCGCCGGCGGCCTCTACCCGTCCCCGAACGTCGCCGCCGGCGCGCACGGCATGGACCACACACAGGCGGCGATGGCCGCGCAGGCCGGGCCGAACAGCAACATGCCGCGCCCCCCGGAGTTCACGGTCAAATCAGTTCGCGCGCTCCAGGGATCTTGTGTCGCGAAGTAGAGGTCAGAGGTCAGAGGTCAGAGGTCAGAGGTCAGAGGTTAGAGGTTAGAGGTTAGCGGCTAGCCGCGAGCGGCTTGCAAGCTACGGGTAAAGAGGACCCCGCTGGGGAGTAGAAGATTCCCGCCGTGAGCGTCTGGATTCGCACTCCTCAGAGAATTGAAGGAGTACTTAGCGAGCGGCGAGTGGCAGGCACCATGCTCTCAGCGGAGCATGCCTACACTCTTCACCTACAAGGATCTGCAAGCCTGGCGTCAGGGCATCGAGCTGGTGGTCTTCTGCTACGAGCTCACAAAATCATTTCCTAGGTCCGAGCTCTATGGTTTGACGGGACAGATCCGGCGCGCGGCCGTGTCGATTCCGAGCAACGTCGCCGAGGGCCACTGTCGACGGACGCGAGGCGCTTTCGCAAACCATGTGAGCATAGCCCTCGGTTCGCATGGCGAGCTGGATACTTGTCTCGAGATCGCTTTCCGGCTCTCTTACATCACCGGCCGTCAGAAGGCCGACGCGCTCAATATCGCCGACAGCGTCGGACGCATCCTGTACGGCCTCCACCGCTCCTTGGTGGACTCCTGACCTCTAACCTCTAACCTCTAACCTCTAACCTCTGACCTCTAACCTCTGACCTCTACTAGTGGACCCCGCGGGACATCGTAAGAGTGCCGGGGTCCGCCCCCAGCCTCCGAATCGCCCGCTCCCACATCTGCTCCGCCGGCGTGTTGAACAGGAGATCGTGATCGACGTCACACAGCAGCCAGGACGACTCGTGCAGTTCCTTTTCGAGCTGGCCCGGCCCCCAGCCTGAGTAGCCGATGACGAGCCGCGCATGACGCGGCGGATCGGGTTCGACGAGGCGGCGCAGGAGTTCGGGAGAGTTCGAGAGCGCCAGGCCGGATCCGATCGACATGCCGAGCGCGGTGCGTTCCTCGTCAGACTCGCCGACGAGAATCCACGTGCTCTCGGGTTCCACCGGCCCGCCGATCCATACCTGCAACTCGCGATCGGTGACGACCGGCGGATCAAGATTGACGGTGATGTGGCCGGTCGTTTTCAGCGGCCGGTTCACGACGAGGCCGAACGCGCCTTCCTCCGAGTGCGTGCAGAGCAGCACCACGGCGCGCGCGAAGTTCGGGTCGACGAGCTGCGGCATGGACAGCAGCAGCGTAGGAGCAAGAGACGACATGAAGGCCTCGATTCACGGCGATGAATTGCGGGCGGCAATGGCGATATTACGTCGAAGACCGGCCGCTCTGGCACGTTTCATCGGGCTGCCGTCAAGCGCGTCCCGAAGCGACTCGTCGGACAGATCGGCAAGCGCCGACACACGCGGCGCATCCCAGACCGGGCGTGGCTGCCAGGCCGGGTCCGCCGACTGCGGCGCCGCAGCGTTCCACGGACAGACCTCCTGGCAGATGTCGCAACCGTAGACCTGCGTCCCGAGCGCGCGGCTGAGTTCCTCGGGAATCTGACCGCGGTGCTCGATGGTCAGGTACGAAATACACCGTCGCGCATCAACGACGGCCGGGCCGACGATCGCCTGCGTCGGGCAGGCCTCGAGGCAGAGCGTGCAGCTGCCGCACTGATCGAGCGCCGGGGCGTCGGTCTCGAGCGGCAGGCTGCACAGGATCTCGCTGAGGAAGGTCCACGATCCGAGTCGTGGATGAATCACGCAGCTGTTCTTGCCGATCCAGCCGATGCCGGCGCGCTGGGCGTAAACACGCTCCTGCACCGGGCCCGTGTCGACATACGGACAGGCCTCGAACGGCTCGGGATGGACCTCGTGCATCCAGGCCACCAGTCGATCGAGACGCGCGAGGATGACCTCGTGATAGTCCTCGCCCCAGGCGTAGCGGGCCACGTGGGCACGATCGGGATCGCGCGAGGCGGTCGAGTACGGCCGAGCAGTGTTGTACACGGTCGCGGTCGCGATCACCGTCCGCGTCGACGGCATGGCGTGCCGCGCGTCAGCGCGGAGATCCGCCGACTTCGCCAGAAAGGCCATCGAGCCGGCGTAGCCGCGCGTCAGCCACTCGGCGAAGAATTCGAGCTCGGGGTACGACTCCGCGGACGCAATCCCGCAGGCGTCGAACCCGAGCTCGCGGGCTTTCGCTTTGATCGCGGCAGAAGTCAGCATGTGCAGCCGCGTCGTGCAATCCGGCTGAAGCCGGACGCCACCGAATCTCTATGACTTGCCGACCAGCTGACGCAGCACATACGGCAGGATGCCGCCGTGGCTGAAGGCGACGAGTTCTTCCGGCGTGTCGATGCGGACGAGCGCCTGGAACTCGACCGTCTTCTCGCCCACCGCGCGGACGGTGACGTGGCCGAGCGGCTTCAATCCGCGCGCGATGCCGTGAATCTCGAAGACTTCCTTGCCGGTCAGCCCGTGCGATGACGTGGTCTCGCCCGCCTTGAACTGCAGCGGCAGCACACCCATGTTGACGAGATTGCTGCGGTGAATCCGCTCGAAGCTCTCCGCGATCACCGCGCGCACGCCGAGCAGTGCCGTGCCTTTGGCGGCCCAGTCGCGCGACGATCCGGACCCGTATTCCTTGCCCGCGAGAATCACGAGCGGTACGTGGTGCTCCTTGTATTTCATCGCGGCGTCGTAGATCGTCATCACTTCCCCGCCGGGTTGATACGTCGTCCAGCCGCCTTCGGTACCAGGCGCCAGTTGATTGCGGAGGCGGATGTTCGCGAAAGTGCCACGCATCATCACTTCGTGATTGCCGCGGCGCGCGCCGTACGAATTGAAGTCCGCCGGCTGCACGCCGTGGGCGATCAGATACTTTCCGGCCGGGCTGTCCTTCTTGATCGAACCGGCCGGTGAAATGTGGTCGGTCGTGATGCTGTCGCCGAGCACGGCCAGCACGTGGCCGCCCTTGATGTCCTGCAGCGGCGCCGGCTGCATCGTCACATGCTCGAGAAACGGCGGATTGCGCACGTAGGTCGAATCCGCGCCCCAGGCGAAACGGTCGCCCTTCGGCACGTCGAGATGCTGCCAATGCGAATCGCCGCGGAACACGTCGGCATACTGCGTCTTGAACTGCGACGCCTTCACGGCCGACAGCATCGTCTGCTGCAGTTCACGTTCCGTCGGCCAGATGTCGCGGAGGTAGACCGGCTGGCCGTCCTTGCCCGTCCCAAGCGGCTCGGTCGTCAGGTCGAGGTTCATCGTGCCGGCGAGCGCGTAGGCCACGACCAGCGGCGGTGACGCCAGATAGTTGGCGCGGACCTGCTGCTGCACACGGCCTTCGAAATTGCGGTTCCCGCTCAGCACCGACGCCACGACGAGCCCGCGGGCGTCGACTTCGGCGGAGACATCGTCCGGCAACGGACCGCTGTTGCCGATGCAGGTGGTGCAGCCGTAGCCGACCAGATTGAATCCGAGTTGATCGAGGTAGCGATCCAGTCCGGCCTCTTTCAGGTAGTCGGTGACGACCTTTGATCCCGGCGCGAGGCTGGTCTTGACCCACGGCTTCTGCGAGAGACCTTTTTCGACGGCCTTCTTCGCCACCAGACCGGCGCCGATCATCACGCTCGGATTCGAGGTGTTGGTGCAGCTCGTGATCGCCGCGATGACGACCGACCCGTGATCGATGTCGACCTGCGCGGGCGCGGCCACCGCCGTCCCGCCACCGCCGCCACCCTTCTTGGCGACCATCATGCCGGGCAGCGCCGCGGCGAACCCCTGCTTGGCATTCTTGAGCGGCACCCGGTCCTGCGGACGCTTCGGTCCCGCGAGGCTCGGCTCGATCTTGTGGAGGTCGACCTCGATCGTTTCCGTGTAGACCGGATCCGGTGCGCCCTTTTCGACGAAGAGCCCCTGCGCCTTGGCATACGCCTCGACCAGCGCGATGTGATCGGCGTCGCGCGATGACAGCCGCAGGTAATCGAGCGTCATCGCATCGATCGGAAACACCGCGATCGTCGCGCCGTACTCCGGACACATGTTGCCGAGCGTGGCGCGGTCGGCCAGCGTGAGATGCTCCAGACCCGGCCCGTAGAACTCGACGAAACTGCCGACGACGCCGTGCTTGCGCAGGCGCTCGGTGATCGTCAGGACGAGATCGGTTGCGGTGGTGCCCTCGGGCAGCCGGCCGGACAACTTCACGCCGAGAACCGGCGGAATCAGCATCGACGACGGTTGACCGAGCATCGCCGCTTCGGCTTCGATGCCGCCGACGCCCCAGCCCACGACGCCCAGGCCGTTCACCATCGTCGTGTGCGAGTCGGTGCCGACGAGCGTGTCCGGATAGGCCAGCGTGCCGCCCGGCCCGTCCGATGTCATGACCACGCGTGCGAGGTACTCGAGATTCACCTGGTGAACGATCCCGGTATCCGGCGGCACCACCCGGAAATTTCGAAACGCGCTCTGCCCCCAGCGGAGGAACGCGTAGCGCTCCTTGTTGCGGGAGAACTCGAGTTCGGCATTGAGCTGGAACGCGTTGGCCTGACCGAAGTAGTCGACCTGAACCGAGTGATCGATTACCAGTTCTACCGGCTGCAGCGGATTCACCTTGTTCGGATCGCCGCCCAGCCTGACGATGCCGTCGCGCATCGCCGCGAGATCGACCACGCAGGGCACTCCGGTGAAGTCCTGCAGCAGCACGCGGGCCGGCATGAACGAGATCTCCCGCTGCGCAGTGCTCTTGACGTCCCAGTTCGCCAGCGCCTCGATGTCGGCCTTCTTCACGAACCGGCCATCTTCGTTGCGCAGGAGATTCTCGAGCAGGATCTTCAGCGAGAACGGCAGCCGGGCGACGTGTGGAAAGCCCTTGGCCTGTAGCGCGGGCAGACTGAAGTACTGAACGGTGTGGCCACCGGCATGGAGCGGCGAGCGGGTCGAAAAACTATCGGTCGACATCAGACATCCTCGAGGGTTTGGTGGGACGACAGGTTGCGCCCGGTCAGCGACCGGATTTCAACAAATCACGAATTTCCGTGAGCAGCACGGTTTCCTTGGACGGCGGCGGCGGAGCGGCCGGCGCAGGTTCCGGCGCCCGGCGCGCGGTGTTCACGCCTTTGATGACCAGGAAGAGCGCGAACGCCACGATCACAAAGTTCAGAATCAGGCTGATGAACGCCCCGATATTCAGCGTCACGGCACCGGCGGCCTTGGCCGCGGCGAGCGTCGCGTACGGGCCAGCCTCCTTCGCACCGTCCTTGAGCAGGATGAAGCGATCCGAGAAGTCCAGGCCACCCGTCGCCACACCGATGACCGGCATGATGAGATCGGCAACCAGCGAATTCACGATCGCGCCGAACGCCGCGCCGATGACGATGCCCACCGCCATGTCGACGACGTTGCCCCTCATCGCGAACTCTTTGAACTCTTTCAGCATGCCGGCCTCCTTCATGCAATCCGGCTGAAGCCGTCCTTTGACAAGCTCAGGACGGCCCTGAGCACCGTCGAAGGGCCGGACCCCACCGGTTGGCTTTAGAAACGCACGAACCACGACAGTGAAGCCGCGATTGTTCCATGCGCCGCATCGTCGAACGCGACGCCGCCTGAGACAAACAGCGCGCGCGCGTCGGCGCGGATTCCCATGCCCCTGCGGTTGATATTCGACCTGACCGGTATCATGACGCCGCCGCCGCCGTAGAACAACCGTCCGGTGTCGGCCAGCGTTCGCGCCTGGTGCAGCTGCCTCAAATAGCCGGCACCGCCGGTCACGAACGGTTCCCACCGCGCAGTTGGCCGCCGCGGCAGGCGCCAGACGAGGCCACCCTCGAATGAAAACTGGCGAATCGTTTCGCGAGCGGTCGAGTCTTCGACGCCTTCGATGTCCCCGGTGACGTCTGTGGTCAGCGCCGGTGATCCCAGCGTCGCGTCTACTTCCACGCCGAGTCCACCGCCAAGGCGATACATGACCCAGATGTTGGCGGCAGGCGCGGCCGCGAGCTTCGTCGTCGCGGTGAGAACGGTTCGACGCACGCCACCCCCGGCTGTCTCGGTGACATCGGTCGTCGCCAGCGTGGTCGGGCCAGTCAGGCGAACCCCGCCGCCGGCGTAGATCCGCGGCTCGGCCGGCCGGCGAGCCGGTTGCGCCGCGGCCGGCGCCGCCACCAGCCACACACCGAGGATTCCCCACAGGGTGCGAGCCCGCTGTCCGGACAGCCGCTCGGTCATTTCCGGACGACGGCAATCTCGACGGCGCCACTGTCGCCACCGGCGGGAACGACGACCAGCTGCTCGAAATAGCGCTTACGGAAATCCACGTCCACCGGATCGAGCGGGTCAAAGAAGCTCGTGGGCGGCGCATCGTCGAGCGGTTCGATGCGAAGCAGGTGCGGCCCCGGCGACAGGCCCGCGATCGAAAACTGGCCGCTGTTCGTCAGCGTGAAGTTCGCCACCATCTGCCCGTTCGCCGGGTTGATGGCGACGACGTGCGCTCCGTAAACGCCGCGGCCGTTCTTCGTGACGCGGCCCGAGACGCTGCCGGTGATGTCGTTGAAGCCGTTCGCCGGGTACACATCCGAGATGCCGGCGATGTCGTCCGGCAACAGCGTCCGTGACGAGATGTCGTTCGAACCGAGCGAGCTGGGGAACATCACGCTGCCAATCGACAGCACGCGCGTGCCGCCGCCGGTGATCTGTTCGGTTTCGCCGATCGCCGAGTGCCCGAGGCCGCTGAAATGTCCAATTTCGTGTACCGCCACCGATTCGACGTCGAAGCGCCCGGACTCGCCGCTGGTGGCCGTCGACCACGGGAACGCCGAGTTGAAGAAGATATCGGATTCGACGAGTTCGCCGGTGATGGTGTCGATCACGAAACTGGTCGACGCCAGCACGCCGGTCAATTCGGGTTCGTTGAGGAACCCGAGCGTCGACATCCCGTCGTCCTGATCGGGAAATGCCGACGTGGTCCCGGCAAAGCTGTAGGTGACCGACGCGGTAGGCACCGACTCCCAGGTCAGAAACGCGCGCGCCACCGCCGAGATGAAGCGATCGTTGGTGACGTTCGGAATGTTCTGAATGGTGACGAAATACCGGACCGGCGTCCGCTGCCAACGCAGCACTACGAAGCTGTTCCCAATCTCGACGCCGAATTTCAGGTAGGCGAATGCCGGCTCAGTGCCGGCACCGAACATCAGGATGGTCGCCAGGACGATCGCCGCGACGCGGCGCGGCGCCGTCATCGTGCCGCCTCGGCAAGGCGGCGAATGCTGGCTTCGAACTCCGCGAGCGGCGCGAGCCGCCGGGTGCCGCGCGTCAACGGACCGGCGACGCTCGAACCGGCCGGCGGCGGCGTGACCATCAGTTCTCCGCTCTCGCCGCGCGCCACGCGATAGACGCCCTGACTCAAGCCGACCAGAAACGGCACCATCGGGCCGTCGGCGCCGAGAAACACGATCACCTGCTGGCCGACGCGAAACTCGGGAGCGCCGACGACGACGCGGCGATAGCGGCCGAGGCTCCCGCCCGGGATGCGGAACTGCACCGTGTCGGTGCTCAGCCGTCCTTTGAGAAACGTCTCCGCGCTCAGCGTCACGATCGTCTCGATCGATCGGCGACCGTCGGTCCATCGCGCGTCGACGGCCACGACCTGACCGCGGGCAATCGTCCGGGCGTCGCGCGCCAGACCGTTCAGATCTCTGGCCACCAGCGTCGTCGCCAGCGCCGGGCGTCCCAGCGCAGCAACGAGCAGGACGATGGCCAGTATGTGCTTCATGTCGCTCTTCATTTCGCTCCTACGCGCTCCAGAATCACGGCTGCGGCGCGCGCGCTCGCACCCGGTCCTCCAAGCTTACGCCGCACGTCGGCCAGGCCAGCGCGAATTCTCTCCACCCGCGCTGGATCCGTCAGCATCGACACCGCTTCGGCCGCGACGTTCTCCGCCGTGCAGTCGTCTTGAATCAGTTCAGGAACGAGCCGCGTGCCAGCGATCAAGTTGACCATCGCGAACGTATCCAGTTTCACGAACCGACGGCCGAGCCGGTACTCGAGCGGCGACAGCCGGTACACCACCACCATCGGCCGATCGTGCAAGGCCGTCTGGACCGTCGCCGTCCCGGACGCGGTGAGAACGACGTCGGCTGACGCGAGGACGCTATCGGTGCGCCCGACGACGGTTGCAGATCCATCGAGCGTCTGCATCGGCTCGAACAGGCCATCGGCGAGATGCGGCGCGCGGGCGCACACGAACTGCGCGCGCGGCACCGCGCCGCGGATGCGACGCGCCGCATCGATGAGAACCGGCAGAATTCTCGTGACTTCACTCTTGCGGCTGCCGGGCAGAACGGCAACCGTCGGCGCATCACCCGGCAGATTGAGACTCGCGAGGAATGACTCGCGCGACGCATCGACGCGGATCAGATCGATCAGCGGATGGCCCACGAACGTTACCGGTACACCGGCGTCGCGGTAGATCGCTTCCTCGAAGGGAAAGATCACCAGCATGCGGTCCGCGACTTCACGGATGGCCTTGATCCGGCCGGTCCGCCACGCCCAGATCTGCGGGCTGACGTAGTAGAAGACCGGAACGCCGAGCGCCTTGATGTCCCGTGCGAGCCGGATGTTGAATCCGGAATTGTCGATGACGACCAGCGCATCGGGACGCTCGCGTCGTGCGTCGGTCACGAGCCGTTGCCGGGCATCGCGGAGCGCCCGCAACCGGCCGAGGATCTCGACGTATCCGGTCACGCTGATACCGCGGTAGTCGACGAGCACGTCGCCGCCGCCCGCCGCAAACGCCGGACCGGCAATGCCGGCAATGGCGAGTCCGGGCGACTGCCGCCGGAGTTCGGCGGCAAGCGCTCCGGCATACATGTCGCCGGAGGCTTCGCCGCACGACAGCAGAATGCGGCGGCTCAAAGCGACGGACGTGTAAAGAGCGAGGCCGCGAGCGGTCGGTTGATGGTGATTTCGGTCACGCGACGGTCGAGGACGACCGCGCCGCGGATTCTGATCGTGGCGGTATGCGAAATCTGCACGCCATTCACCGCTTTGTAGTCGCCGAACGACTCCTCGACCAGCGGGCTCCCCGGCTCGCCAGCCACGTAGGTCTGCTTCACGATCAGATTCGTGGCCGCGTCGACGTACACCACCGTCGGGTCGAGATCGGCCGAGGTAAATTCGATGGCGCGGAGCGGACGGCCGCTGCCGTCGCGCGAGTCCGAGAGCAGGCGGAACTTGATCCGTCGATCGGCCGCACCAAGCAGCATCGTCAGCACGTCGCGTTTCAATCCGGCCTGGAGGTCCGCGATCATCTCCTCGGGCACGTCGTGCACGCCGTTCGGATCTTTCACCCACGCTTCGGTGCCGTTGAAGATCTGAATCATCTCGCCGCGATCGCTCACCGCCTCGACGCGCACCCGGTCCGGGTACGACAGATAGGTGGTGGTGCGCAACGTGCTTTCGTCCCCGCTCGGACCGCGGTTCTTTGCCTCGGTCTTCACCATCAGCGTCCGGATGCCGCGCAGCCGCTCGAGCCCGCCCTTCGCGGCGATGATCCGGTTCAGCAGCTGTTCGGCCGCCGAATTGTCGGGCGGCGGTGGAATCGTCCGCGCCTGCGCGCCTGCCGCCTGATACGCGGCTGCCGGCGCGGCAATCGTCCGCGGCGCCCCGCCGGCCCCGCGCTCCGCGGTGGTGTGCGGCTTCCTGAAGTCTGGCGCCATCAGGTCGAGGTCGTTCATCTCGATGATCTCGACGTTCGAGAACCCCACCCCCTTGAGCTGCGGCAGAAACGCGGCGGCATTCCCAACCAGCACGATGGACAGCCGGTCGGGTCGCAGGAAGAAGCGCGCCACGCGCTCGATGTCGTCCGACCGCACCGCGTTCACACGCTGCCGGAACGATTGCAGCTGCTCCACCGGCAAGCCGTAGAACAGGGCGTTGAGGATCTGCGTCGCGATCGCGTCCGGCGTCTCGATGGTCAACGGAAAACTGCCGGCAAGGTACGCCTTGGCATCCGACAGCTCGCGATCGCCGACGCGCTCGCGCTGCAGCCGCCAGAATTCGTCGACGATGAGCCGCAGCACCTCGCCGGTGGCCTCGGACCGCGTGTTGGTGGACGCCTCGAAGTCGCCGCTCTCGAGGAGCGCGTCCATGTCGGCCTTCGCGCCGTAGGTCAGGCCGCGCTGGGTGCGCAACACCTGATGCAGCCGGTTCGCCCCTTCGCCACCGAGAATGCGTAGCGCGAGATTCACCGCCATGTAGTCGGAATTCCCGCGTTTGACGCCGAGATGCCCGGCGCGCACTTCGGTCTGGACGGCGTCCGGCTTGTTGACGACGATGACGCGGCGTGCCGGATCGGGCGGAGCGGACAGCGTCGCCTTGGGCACGTCCTTTCGGGCCCAATCCCCGAACACCCGGCGGACGCCGCTGAACGCTTCTTCGGTCGTCAGGTCGCCGACGATCGCAAGGATCGCGTTGTTCGGGGCGAAATAGCGGGCGTGATACGCGACCAGGTCGTCGCGGGTGATGGCCCGCAACGTCTCCGGAGTTCCGTTCTGCGGGAGACCGTACGGATGGAATCCGTAGACCAGCCGATCGAACACCGCATCGGCGACAAACTCGGGATCCTGTTCGTTGACCTGGAGCGCCGAAATCTGCTGTTGGCGCTGCCGCTCGATTTCACCCGGCGCAAATGCCGGCCGGCGGGCCATGTCCGACAGCAGGCGCAATCCGGCATCGAAGCTGTCCTTCATCACGACGACGTTGGCGAAGGACAGGTCGGCGCCGGCGCCCGCACCCATCGCGCCGCCAATGAAGTCGATCAGATCGTTCATCTCGGTCGCCGACTGCTCCGTCGTGCCCTGATCGAGCAACGACGCGGCGAAGCTCGCGAGGCCGGCCTTGGCCGGCGGATCGAGCGCCGCCCCGGCACGCACCAGCAGCCGCATGCTGACGACCGGCTGCTCGTGGTGCAGGACCGCAACCACCTGCAGGCCGTTCTCGAGCGTCCGGATTTCGTAGGGCGGGAAGGTGATTTCGCGCGCGGCCAGCGGGCGCGGCGGCCCATCGGACGGCCAGCGGGTCTGCGCGCCCGCCACGCCGGACAGTGCCGACAGGCCCGTCGCGACTGTCAGCGCAACGGCCACACGCAAAAGACCGCGAGTCATGGACGCCCTCCCGCTGCCCCGCCCTCAGACGGGAGAATCGTAATCACCGTCCGGTTTTCGGCGGTGAAGTAGGTCCGCGCCACCCGTTGCACGTCGGCCACGGTGATGCGCTGAAAAATCTCGAACTCGCCGTCGGCCGCCGTGACATCGCGATGCATGACGGCGGCGTGCGCGAGCTGCAGCGCCTTCTGCTGGTTCGTGTTGCGGCCGAGGATGTAATCGCGGGCGAACTGATTCTTCGACCGCTGCAGTTCGCGATCCGAAATAGGTTCGTTCTTCAGACGATCGAGCTCCTCGATCAACGCGGCCGCGGCGGCCTCCGGCGTCTGGCCCGGCTGCACGATGGCCACGGCGAAGAAGAGATTGGGATCTTCGATCAGGTTTGCGCCGCCGAACGCGGCCACCGCCAGCTGCCGTTCGTAGACGAGCTTCCGGTAGATCCGCGAGCTCTGGCCATCCGAGAGCACCTTCGACGCGACGTGCAGCGGATAGGAATCCGGATGCCCGTCGTAGGTGATGTGATGCGCGACCACCACCGCGGGCAGCGGCCACGGGGCGCTCAACGTGAGGTGGCGCTCGGCGGTCTGCGGTGGCTCCTTCGGCAGATCGCGGGGAATCGTCCGCTCGGCCTTCGGGACCCGGCCAAGATACTGCGTCACGAGCTGCTTGGCCTGGACGGTGTCGAAATCGCCGACCACGACGAGCGTCGCGTTCCCCGGGACGTAGTAGCTGTTGTAGAAATCGCGGACATCGTCGACCGACGCGGCCTCGAGGTCGGCCATGCTGCCGATGGTCGAATGTTTGTAGGGGTGCGTCGTGAACACGTTCTCGTAGATCATCTCGTTCAACCGGCCATAAGGCTGGTTGTCGATGCGCATCCGCCGCTCTTCCTTGACGACCTCGCGCTCGTTGGCGAAATTGTCCTTGTCGATCCGCAGCGAGGCCATCCGATCCGCCTCGAGCCAGAGCCCGAGCGGAAGGTACTGCGCGGGCAGCGTTTCCCAGAACACGGTCTCGTCGTCGGTCGTGTAGGCGTTGCACTGGCCGCCGACCGAAGAGATGAGCGACGTGTGTTCCTCGGGCGCGACGTTGCGAGACCCCTTGAACATCATGTGCTCGAAAAGATGCGCGAATCCGGTCCGTCCCGGCCGTTCGTTCTTCGAGCCGACGTGATACCAGAGCTGCAGATGGACGATCGGGGTCGAATGGTCCTCCGAGAGGATCAGCGTCAGCCCGTTCGGCAGCGTCGAGATGTCGTATTGGAACTTCGGCGGCGGCACCGCCGCCTGCATGTCGGTCGAACTGGCGGCAAGCGCGAACAGGCACGCGGTCGCTACGATTCGGGCCGCAGAACGCATAGAGGAATTGTACGGTCAGCGAGGCTTGATGCGAAACCCGAGGAAACCCCACGTCTGCGGCAATCGATCGAGCGGATCGGCGTCGTACATACGTTCGGTCCCGCCGAATAATTCCATCACGCCGCCGGTGCCCTTCAAACGGACGCCAACTTCGGCCCGGCCGCCGTACTGGCCGCCGCGGTTGGCGATGGTCGAGTCGACGCTCGCGCCGTTCCCGGCGATGCGGCCGTAGATCGCCGTGCGCGGACTGATCCGAATCCGCAGCGTCGTGTCGAATTCCCCCATCCAGGTGTAGTCGATGTAGGCCTGGGCGATGACCTTTCGCATTTCGACCCGGACGTCGAGGCTGTTGCCGTTGCCTTCGAAGTGGCGCAGCACGCGCAGGCCGAGCGAGTTTTCCGCCACCGCTTCCGGCTTCGGGCGATCACCCAGATGACGCGAAATGTGATTCAGAACCAGCACGAATTCGGTGGCGCCGGCGCGGACCGAGCCGGCCGCCTCGAGGGTGTAGTTGCTCTGATACGGGTCGAAGGGCCGCAGCTGATTGCCGAGCAGCGCCTGGTAGTCGGCCAGAAACGTGATGCGGCCGCTCTTGTAGTCGATGAGATCGAGATCGCCGGCCCAGTGGGTATCCCACGAAAAGCGCTCGTCGACATTGCGGAGCGCCGCGGCCGCGAGCATGAAATCAAACCGGGAGAGGAATTCGACTTCCGTCGGCGGCGGCGTCGCGAGCGGCATCTGCTGCGCCGCGGCCGCCGCGGGCACGGCGAGGGTCATCGCGAACGCGAACGTCCGCGCGACTAGCGATCCGATGGAGTCCGGCATGCCTCGAGCTTCTCCTCCAGTTCCGCGATCCGCTGCTCGAGGTCGACGACCCGTTTTCTGAGCGCGGGCAATTGACGAAACACCGCCGAGGACTTCAGCCAGTCGCGATTCGGAATGGCCGGGTAACCCGACACGAAGGCGTTGGCGTCGATCGAGTTCGGCACCCCGGTCTGCGCGGTGGCCTTGACGCCGTCGCCAATGGCGAGATGCCCGGCGACGCCGACCTGTCCGGCCAGCACCACATCGTCGCCAACCGACGTGCTGCCGGCGATCCCGACCTGCGCCGCAAACACCGTGCGGCGGCCGACGGTGACGCCGTGCGCGATCTGCACGAGGTTGTCGATCTTGGCGCCGGCCTTGATGCGCGTCTCGCCCACCGCCGGACGATCGATCGTCGTATTCGCGCCGATCTCGACGTCGTCCTCGATCACGACCGCCGCGTGCTGCGGGATCTTCACGTAGGACCCGTCGTCCAGCTTCACGAAGCCGAAGCCGTCGCTGCCGATGACGGCGCCATCCTGGACCACGACACGGTGTCCGATCTGCACCTGTTCCCGAATCGAGACGTGTGAATGAATGACGCAGTCGTCGCCGAGCGTCGCACCCGGACCGATCAGGGTGTACGGGTGAATGACGGACCCGCGCCCGATCGAGGCGCCGGCCCCGACGACAACGAAGGCGCCGATCGAGACGTCGGCGCCGAGCCTCGCATCGCCGGCGATCACGCTGGTCGGCGCAATGCCTGGCTGCGGTTTCGGCACGTCGCCGAGGAGTTCAATGGCCCGCGCGAAGGCCAGATACGGATGATCGGTCCGCAGAATCGCGGGCCGCGCCGCATCCGCTGGCAGCGTCTTCGACACGATGACCGCCGACGCGGCGGTGGTGGCGAGGTGAGACTGATACTTCGGATTCGCAATGAAGGTCAGATCGCCCGGTCCGGCACGCTCGATCGGCGCAACGCGCGCGATTTCGAGCTCGCCGTCTCCGGAGAGACCGCACTGCAACCGTTCAGCTATCTCTCGGAGTTTCAACAGAATACGGGCGCTTGAGCGCCGGAACGCGAGTATAGCACGCGAGTTTTCTTCGTCGGTGGCGTCCGGCTTTAGCCGGATTGCATGCTGCTGCGGTGGCGTCCGGCTTTAGCCGGATTGCACGTGTCTCACGGACGCGGCGCCCGCACGCGCTCGACGGGCCGCGATTCGTTGAGCCGCAGCGTTGGACGTCCGGCCTGCTCCCACGCCGAGATGATCACGCCGGCGGTCGCGCTGATCGCGGCGGACAGTTGGCGCTCGAGGATCGGCTGGACCTTTGTAAAGAACGCTTCGAAGTACGCGTCATCGTAGACGTCGCGGCCGCCACGCGCCTCGGTGTCGGCTTTCAGGATCGCGTCGACCAGCTGAAAGCTCGCGAGGAGCGTCGTGAACGTGTCCTCACGGGGATTGGCAATCTTGATCGGCGGCCCAGGCCTCAGTCGAATCCGTGCCTCGAACCGTTCAAAGAGGTCGCGTTCGAAGCGCGCATGAATGCCGAGGTTCCCGGTCTGGCCGCCGTCGTAGTTGTCGCTGGCGTGGAACGGCTGATAGGCGTCCTGCATGTAGTGCGCGGCAAACGGCGCCATCGTGATGAGATTCGACACGGTATAAGGCGCCGATCGCTTGAATTCCTCGAAAGTGCGCGTCAGATAGCCGAACGCCTCGGCCTCGCGCCACGGCAGCAAGCCGTTTCGCTTGAGGACGGTGATCCCGAATTTCTGCAGCGCCGCGTCGTAGTCGTGCGGCAACGCCGCGAACGGATACGCCCCGTATTCCGGCGCGCCGAAATCCATGAAGTGATGCGCATCCTCGTCCCAGCCGACGTTCCGCCAGATGTCCGGATCGACGACGCGGATGACGATCTCCTCGCGATTGCGCTCGAAGAACGGCTTCAACTCCGGCGGCAGGAGTTCAATCGCCCGTCGCATGATCAGCCTGTGTCCGATGAAGCCCCAGGCCGACGCCGGGCGCGCCGCGGCCACCATGAACAGACTCGCGCACAGGACGACGAGCAGTTTTCTCATGCTGCTATATTAAGTTGCTTGGACAACGTGACGCATAGTCTCTTCGGCCTCACCTTGGCCCGAACGGGACTCGGTCGAACCGAACGCGGCACGACGGTCGCCCTCCTGCTCGCTTCGAACGCGCCCGACATCGATATCGTCACGACCGCCAACGGCGCCGTCAGCTATCTCGAATGGCATCGCGGACCGACCCACGGCCCGCTGGGCATGGTCGGGCTCGGTCTGGTCGTGGCGGTACTGGTTCGCCTCGGCCGCCGGACCTTCGACCGCAGCTACACCCACGCCGAGGGATCGTTTCTGCGGTTGTGGGGCATCGCCGTGCTGGGCGTCGTGTGCCACGTGTTGATGGATCTGCCAACGTCGTACGGCACGCGGCCCCTGAGCCCGTTTCTCTGGACCTGGTTCGCCGAAGACTGGATGCCGATCATCGATGTCTACCTCCTGATGATTCTGGTCGGCGGCCTTTGGCTCGGGATGGGCGGGCGTGAGCGAGCCGCGACACGGCGAGCCGAACGCTTCGCGTTCATCGCCATCGCGCTGATGATCGCCAACTACGGCGTCCGCGCCTGGTCGCATCATCAGGCGATCGTTCGCGCCCCCGGCGTGTTTGGTTCTGCGCTCCCCGAGCCGTGCCCCGACCGGGTCCCGCCGGACCGCTGGATCGACCGGTGGCCGGATCACGTAGCGGCCGCGCCACGCGATCGGACGGCGGGCAACTGCCTGGTCGAAATCGCCGCGCTGCCGGCCTTCGCGTCGCCGTTTCAGTGGCGTCTCATCGCCCGGCTCTCGAACGCCTACGAAATGCGGGAGATCGATCTGTTCGCGGGCGACCGGGATCCGACGATCGCCCGGCCGCGCCTCTCGGTCCGGTTTCCGAATCAATGGACACCGTCGGTCGACCGGGCCGCAACGGATCCGGTGTCGCAGGTCTTCCTGGGATTCTCGCGATTTCCGGCCGCAGCCTCGGTCATCGAGGCTGACGGGACGGCTGTCGTCCGCTGGCGCGACCTGAGATTCGTGGGCGATCGCGATCCGCCCGATCGCGCCACCGGCCTCTTCAGCGTGACCGTGAGGCTGGACGCGCGGGGGACGGTGACGAGTGCTCGACTTGGTGGAACTTAGAATGTCGGTGCGGGGTGAGCTGTGCACGGCGCACGGTGCAGGTGCCGTGCACGGTGCACCGCGCACCTCTGCTAGCATTTGTCCATGTCTGCTGTCTTTACTCGCGCGGAAGTCGAACGGATCGCGGCGCTTGCCCATCTCGAGCTGACCGACGCCGAAGCCGACCACTACGCGCGTCAGCTCGGCGACATCCTCGCCTACGCCGAGCAGGTGCAGAAGATCGATACGACCGGCGTACCGCCGACGGCCAGCGTCCTCGGCCGCGAAGCCTCAGACCGCGTCGACGCCGTCCACGCGTCGCTCTCCACCGCCGACGCCCTGGCCAACGCGCCGGACGCCAATCCGGACGCCGGCCTCTTCAAGGTTCCCCGGGTCATCGGATGAGCGCATTCGGAACGGCCCGCCAGATTCGCGACGCGGTGCGCGACGGCTCACGCACGGCCGTCAGCGTCTGCACAGAGGCGCTCGCTCGCGTCGACGCTCGCGATCCCGCGCTGCACGCTTTCCTCACCCTCGTCGGTGAACGGGCGCTGGCGCGGGCGGCCGCGGTGGATCGGCATCCGCAGCGGTCGACGCTGCCGCTTGCCGGCGTGCCCGTCGCGCTCAAGGACAATCTCTGCGTCCACGGCGTGCGCACGACCGCCTCGTCGAAGATCCTCGAGCACTTCGTCCCGCCGTTCGACGCCACCGCGGTGGCACGGCTCGAAGCCGCCGGCGCCATCGTCGTCGGCAAGACCAACTGCGACGAGTTCGCGATGGGCTCGTCGACGGAGAATTCAGCCTTCGGACCGACGCGCAACCCCTGGGCTCACGATCGGATCCCCGGCGGTTCGAGCGGCGGCTCCGCCGTCGCTGTCGCCGCCGGCATGACGCCGCTTGCGCTCGGCTCCGACACCGGCGGATCGATCCGGCAGCCGGCGGCCCTGTGCGGGATCACGGGGCTGAAACCGACCTACGGCCGCGTCTCGCGCTACGGACTCCTCGCCTACGCGTCGTCGCTGGACCAGATTGGTCCGTTTGCACGCACCGTCGAAGACGCGGCGATTGCACTGTCGGTGATTGCCGGGCACGACGACGCCGACGCGACCAGTTCACGTCAACCGGTTCCGGACTATGTCGCGGCGCTTGGCGGCGACGCCAGGGGGTTGCGGGTCGGTGTACCGCGCACGCTCCTCCAACAGGGTGTCGACGCCGAAGTCCTCGCCGGGTTCGAATCGGGATTGAAAGGCCTGAAGGACGCCGGCGCGACGATCGCGGACGTCGAGCTTCCGCACGCCGGCGCGGCGATTCCGGTCTACTACCTCGTCGCCACCGCCGAGGCCAGCTCCAATCTCGCCCGCTACGACGGCGTGCGCTACGGACTGCGCGTCACGGGCGACGAATCGGCCCCGGGACGCATGCACGACGAGCTCCGCGTCATGTATGGCCGGACCCGCGCCCGCGGCTTCGGCGCCGAGGTCAAGCTGCGGATCATGCTGGGCACCTACGTGCTGAGCGCCGGCTATTACGATGCCTACTACCTGAAGGCGCAGCAGGTCCGCACGCTGATCAAACGCGACTACGACGACGCCTTCGCGCACGTGGACGTCATCGCCATGCCGACGAACCCGACGGCGGCGTACAGGATCGGCGAGAAGATTGCCGATCCGCTGCAGATGTATCTCGGCGACATCTTCACGGTCAGCGCCAACCTCACCGGGCTGCCCGCCATCAGCCTGTGCTGCGGCTTCACGGGAAACAACCTGCCGATCGGGCTGCAGCTCACCGGACGGCCCTTCGACGAACCGACGCTGCTCCGCATCGCGCACGCCTTCGAGCGTCACACGGCATGGTGGACACGGGAACCGGCGCACTGACCGGCGACTGGACGGCGCTCAGCGATGAGCAGCTGCTGGACGTCCGCATGTGCGACCTGCCGCTGACCATCGCGGGGACCGAGCTCGAACAGCGAATCGCGGTCGTCGATCGCGAACTCGACGCCCGCAGATTGATCCGCCCCCACTACTGGATCTCGGACGAATGGTTCACGCCGGACGGCGTGCCGGGCGTCGCCGTGCCGTTCTATCTGACGCATCAGCGGCTCGCCCGACTCGAACTGATGCAGATGCTCGAAGTGGAAGGTGGCGACGAAGCGACCTGCCTCAAGATCCTGCGCCACGAAGCCGGGCACGCCATCGACAACGCCTATCAATTGCGCGGCCGTTCGGCACGCCGTCGGATCTTCGGGACCCCGGCGACGCCGTACCCCGAGTACTACACGCCAAAACCGTACAGCAAAAGCTTCGTGCAGCATCTCGATCACTGGTACGCGCAGAGCCATCCGGACGAGGACTTCGCGGAAACCTTTGCCGTGTGGTTGAACCCCGCGTCGGACTGGGGCACCCGGTACGCCGGCTGGCCCGCCCGGCGCAAACTCGAATACATGGATCGGTTGATGCGGAACGTCGCGCCGACGCGCCCGCGGCTGCGGACCAGGCGTCAGGTCGATCCGCTGCCGAAGCTGCGGCGGACGCTGCGCGAACACTACCGCAAGAAGCGTGAACACTACGGGCTCGACTCGCCGGACTTCTACGAGAACGACCTGCGCAACCTCTTCTCCGACGAACCGGCCTACCGGAAGAATCCGTCGGCGGCGCGGTTTCTCCGGAAGATTCGCCGCGAAGTCCGTTTCACGGTCGCCAGCTTCACCGATAGCTACCAGTACACGATCGAACAGCTGATCGAAAAGATCATCGATCGGTGCCGCGAACTGAACCTGCGGCTCACCGAATCTGAAGAGGCGACCAAAATCGACTTCATGGTGTTTCTCACCGTTCAGACGATGAACTACCTGCATAGCGGACGGCACCGGGTGGCGCTATGAGCACGTCGAAGCTGCGGATCCTGGCGCTCGTGCACCGGCATCTGATTCCGCCGGATACCCTGCCCGAAGGGACCGACATCGTCTCGGCGCCGTGGCGGACCGAGTACGACGTCATCACGACGCTGCGTGGACTCGGCCACGAAGTGCGGGCGCTTGGCGTGCACGACGACCTCGGCGACATCCGGCGCGCCGCAGAAGAGTGGAAGCCGCACATCGCCTTCAACCTGCTCGAAGGCTTCGACGACATCACGATCTTCGACCAGAACGTCGTCAGCCACCTCGAGCTCTTGAAGCTGCCCTACACCGGCTGCAATCCGCGCGGGCTGCTCCTCGCCCGCGACAAGTCGCTGTCGAAGAAACTGCTCTCCTATCACCGGATCGCGGTGCCGGAGTTCGAGGTCTGCCGGATCGGCCGGCCGATCCGGCGTCACAAGAACCGGAAGTTTCCGCTGATCGTGAAATCGCTGACCCAGGAGGCGTCGATCGGTATCGCCCAGGCCTCCGTCGTCGACACCGAGGAGAAACTGCGGGAGCGGGTCGCGTTCATCCACCAGAGCATCGGGACCGCGGCGATCGTCGAGCAATACATCGAAGGGCGCGAACTGTACGTCGGCATCATCGGCAATCAGGCGCTTCAGGCGCTGCCGGTCTGGGAGCTCTTCTTCACCAACATGCCGGCCGACGTGAAACGCATTGCGACCGATCGGGTGAAGTGGAGCGTCAAGTACCAGAAGAAGTACGGCATCGAAAGCGGGCCGGCGCGGGATCTGCCCGAAGGCCTGGCCGAGCGGATTCAGCACGTCTGCAAACGCGCCTATCGGGCGCTCGAAGTCAGCGGGCTGGCGCGCGTCGATCTCCGGCTCGACGACCAGGGCAACGTGTGGGTGATCGAGGCGAATCCCAATCCGCAGATCGCGAAGGGCGAGGACTTCGCGGCGTCAGCCGAGCGAGCGGGGATCAGCTACGAGGCGCTGCTGCAGCGGATTGTGAATCTGGGCCTGCGGTGGCAGCCGGAGAGTGTGGCCTAGTTTCGGTAGGGACAGCCTTTAGGCTGTCCGACGGACCGGCTAAACCCGGTCCCTACCGGAACGTTCGCGACGGCTGCATCAGCAACGTCCACAGCAGCCAGGCGCAACCGGCAACGAACAGGATCGGCAGGAGCGGGATGAGGAGCGCGCCGACCACGGCGATCGCGCCAATCAACAGACCGAGGCCCGCGAAGAGCACGACGAAGGGAAACAGGACCACCTTGAGCGCCACGCGCAGCAGCATGAATGGCAGCCAGAGCACGATGACGAAGGGCAAGGCCAGGAGTGCGAACGGCAGCGCGACCAACGCGGCGATGGCACCGAAGAGCAGCGTAAACGGGAGAAACAACAGCCAGAGCATTCCCCCTTCCCTCCTGTGTCAGGACTTACGTCGAGCTGCCTCCATAAGTTCCGGAGCCTGGAGCTGATCGGCCGGTCCGCGCGGATCGCTCGGCGACAGGTAGACCACCGCCTGGTGGCTGAGGCTTTCTTCCAGGCTCTTCACCACCATCCATTGACCGAACGTGCGCTTGGTCTTGGTAAAGCCAAGCAGGACGCAGAAGCCGATGAAGAGCGCCACGACGAAGCCGGCGGCCGAACCGAAACCGACCAACGTCCCGATCGTGATTTTCACCCACTCGAGCTCGAGAAAACCGCTCACGGTCGCTCCTCCACAGGTTTCGGCTTGAGCGGGGGCACGTTGTAGTACACCAACCCTCGCCGCACTTCTTCCATCGCCACTCGTTCGGGCTTGTGCGGGGCTGGAACGCCCGGCTCGGCGTCGAATCGCACGCGCGCCCCCCGGCGGATCTGCTTGGCCCGCAACGCGGCCACATCCACGAACAGGAAGCGGCTGTGAATCGGAGGGACCGGCTCTGTGGGAATCAGAGGACCGTCTGTCGGTTCAGGCTGCTCGATGATCTGGTTCGAATCGTCCATAGACGGGGATACAGCCTAGCACGTGCGCACAGGCGCCGGAAGAGGACACGAAAAAGGGCGGCGCACATACGGCGCCGCCCAACTTCGGACAGGCTGAAGCCTGTCTCTACCGAAGTCGATGTCTGTCCCTGCCGCTGCCCCGCTTACGCGGCGACTTCGACTTTGATCTGCCGCGGCTTGGCTTCCTCGCGCAGCGGCAGCTTCACCGTCAGCACGCCGTTCTTGTACTCGGCGTTCACCTTGGTCGTGTCGACCGTCGGCGGCAGCGAGAACGACCGGCTGAACGCTCCGTAGCGTCGCTCCACGCGGTGGAACTGCTCTTCCTTGACCGCGCTGTCGACCTTCTTCTCGCCCTTGATCGTCAGCGTGCCGTGGTCGACGGTGATGTCGATCTGCTCGCGCGTCATGTCGGGCAGTTCGGCCTTGATCACCACCTCGTGCTGGCCGGTCTGATAGATGTCGACCGGCGGCGCCCAGGTCCCCGAGGTCAGCAGCCCCTCGTCGGGACGGCCGTAGCTGTCGGAAAACACGCGGTTGATCCGGTCCTGCAGCTGCGCGAACTCGCGAATGGGGTCGGTCCAACGAACGATAGCCATGACTCTTCTCTCCTTCTTGGTGGCGTCCGGCTTCAGCCGGATTACTGGTGGCGTCCGGCTTCAGCCGGACTACTTATTTGGTTACTTGGTTTCAGCAAACTCCGCGTCCACGACCTCGGCGTCCTTGACGCCTCCATCGTGAGAACCTGTCGAACCTTTCGAACCCGTCGAACCCTTCGAACCAGCAGTCGCTTTGTAAAGCTGCTCGGAAATCGCGTGTGAAGCGCGCTCCAGCTCCTCGGTCGCCCGCGTGATGGCCGCCAGGTCGTCGCCCTGCACCGCCGCCTTCACCGCGGCGATGGCCGCATCGACCTTCGACAAGTCGCCGACCGGGAGCTTGTCGCGATGCTCGTTCAGGGTCTTCTCGATCTGATAGGCCAGCGAGTCAGCGCGGTTGCGCGCATCGATGAGCGACCGGCGCGCCTGATCCTCCGCCGCATGGCTCTGGGCGTCCTTCACCATGCGATCGACGTCGTCTTTGGCCAGGCCGCTCGATCCGCTGATCGTGATCTTCTGTTCCTTCCCCGTCGCCATGTCCTTGGCGGTGACGTGGACGATGCCGTTGGCGTCGATGTCGAACGCCACTTCCACCTGCGGCAGGCCGCGCGGGGCCGGCGGCAGACCCACCAGCTGGAAGCGTCCGAGCGTCCGGTTGTCGCGGGCCAACGGCCGCTCACCCTGGAGCACGTGGACCTCGACGGAGGTCTGGTTGTCGGTGGCCGTCGAGAAGACCTCGCTCTTCCGGGTGGGAATCGTGGTGTTGCGCGCAATGAGCGTCGTCATCACGCCGCCGAGCGTCTCGATGCCCAAGGACAGCGGCGTCACGTCGAGGAGCAGCACGTCCTTCACCTCGCCGGTGAGCACGCCGCCCTGAACCGCCGCGCCCACGGCGACCACTTCGTCAGGGTTCACGCCCTTGTGCGGTTCCTTGCCGAAGTATTCGCGCACCAGCTGCTGGACTTTCGGGATGCGGGTCGAGCCGCCCACCAACACGACCTCGTCGATCTTCCTGGGATCGACGCCGGCATCGGCGAGCGCCTGCTTGACCGGCGCCATCGTGCGCGCCAGCAAGTCGTCGATCAGCTGTTCGAGCTTGGCTCGCGTCAGCTTGATCTGAAGGTGCTTCGGACCGGTCTGGTCCGCAGTAATGAACGGCAGGTTGACTTCGGTCTCGAGTGCGGTCGAGAGCTCGA
>CAZOAZ010000071.1:0-29379 GCA_964577955.1 uncultured Bifidobacterium sp.
TTGTCGAGCCCGTAGGCCAGCGAGGCCGCCGTCGGCTCGTTGATGATGCGGAGGACTTCCAGCCCAGCGATGCGTCCCGCGTCCCTCGTCGCGGTCCGCTGGGCGTCGTTGAAGTACGCCGGGACCGTGATGACGGCCTTGGTGACCGGCTGGCCGAGATATTCCTCCGCCGCCTGTTTCAACTTCTGCAGCACCATCGCCGAAATCTCCGGCGGCGAGTACTCCTTGCCGTTCGCGCTGACCCGCGCGTCACCGTTGCTCGCCCGGACCACCTGGTAGGGCACCATCTTCATTTCTTCGTTCACTTCGTCGTGCTTGCGGCCCATGAACCGCTTGATCGAGAACACGGTGTTCTCGGGGTTCGTCACGGCCTGCCGCTTCGCGACCTGGCCGACGAGACGCTCGCCGGATTTGGTGAACGCCACAACCGACGGCGTCAACCGCCCGCCTTCCGGATTGGTAATGACCACCGGCTCCCCGCCCTCCATGACGGCGACGACGGAGTTGGTGGTGCCCAGGTCGATTCCAATGATTTTGCTCATTCGATGTGCCTCGTTGCCGCGGCCGGCGGCTGTGGTGATGGTGATTTGAGTATAAAAGTTGAGTCTGTCGCAGTCAATCACTCAACTACCTGAGCTAAGGCAACTTCCGCCGAGCGTGCCCTTTCGAGCGACGCTGCGCAGCGCTATACTCAGGACGCCAGCGCGTCCTGCCTAGTTCGAGTTCGAGGCGGAAATATGGGTGCCTTCCGGAGCCAGGTCGTTTTGACCGTCCTGCTTGGGGTGTGTGCGACCCCGCTCGCCGCGCAGTCCGTCGACGCCGATCCACCCGCACACATCGCCCAACTCGACGGCAGCGCGACACTCGATCGCGACGGCGAATCGGCGGCGGCGGCGGTCGGCGTACCGTTCGTCGAGGGCGATCGGCTGCGAACGGGCCTCGGCCGAGCGGAAGTGCTGTTTGCCGATGGCTCTGCCCTCGCCGTCGATCAGGACTCGATCGTCGAGCTGCAGTCCGACAACCTGTTGCGCGTCTCGCGCGGCCGCGTCGTGCTGACGGTTGCGCGCTCGCCAGCCGGCGACAAGCTGCGGTTCGGCATCGATACGCCGGTCGCCGCGATCGACACGGACGGCTCGGGCGAGTACCGCATCGCGGTGCTCACCGGCGCGATGGGACTGCAGGCCGAACTCGCGGTCGTCCGCGGGTACGCGGCGCTCCAAAACGATCACGGCACGATGGAGCTGCGGGCCGGCGAACGAAGCGTCGCCTGGGAGAGTTCGGCGCCGTCGCGCCCGCAGGCGTTCAACTCCGCGCGCCTCGATGCGTTCTACCAGTGGGCCTCGGCGCAGCGCGACGATCGACTGTCGTCCCGGTCGCGTGACTACCTGCCCGCCGACCTGCGGCCGTATTCGAACGATCTCGACCGCCACGGCGACTGGCGTTACGACACGAGCTATGGCTATGTGTGGTACCCGAATGTCGCCACCGACTGGCGTCCGTACTACGACGGCTATTGGTCGGCGGTGCCGGCCTACGGCTGGACCTGGGTGGGCGGCGTGAGCTGGTCGTGGCCGACGCATCACTACGGACGCTGGGGCGTGTCGGGCGCACGGTGGTTCTGGATTCCGGATCGGCAGTGGTCCCCGGCGTGGGTGGCGTGGAACGCGGCGGCCGACTTCGTCAGCTGGTGCCCGATCGGCTTCGACAACCGTCCCATCTTCGCGTTCTCCATCGGCACGAAGCGGACGTGGGACGCGTGGACGGTCCTGCCGCGCGATCGCTTCGCGGTCGGCCGCGATGTCGTCGGCCGCTTCGCGGTGAAACCCGGCTTCCTGCCCGATCGCACGGTCTTCACCGCGAACAAGGCGCCGGCACTCCCCGCTCGGGCCGTTGGCCGCGGCGGGGCGCCGGACCGCCCCGGACGTGACGCGATGTCGCGGGACGGCCGCACGCGGTTCCGCGAGCCGAACGGCGCCCGCGATCGTGGCGGCGATCGATTCGCGGGCTCGAGTAAACCCGGCTCGGGCAATGCGGGCTCGAGTCGTGCGATAGATCGCGGCGCGGCCATTGGCCGCGCGGCGGACAAGGATCGCGCGGCGTCGACGACCGCGCCTGCGGCCGGGTCGCGAACCTGGTCTCGTCCGGACGGCGATGGGCGGCGCATGGCGCCGGCGAATCCCGCCGCGAAGCCGGCCGATCCGTATGCATCGCGTTACCCGGGCTCGGCACGCCGCAACGACACGTGGGGCGGTGCGTCGAGATCCATGCAGCCGCCCGCAGCCAAACAAGAGGCGGCGCCGGCGGCTGAAACCCGGTCCGTCGCTCCCGCGACACGAGGCGTTCCGGTCCGACCGTACGACGCGCCGCGCGGCCCGAATGAGTACGACAAGCGTTCGCGGACGGAAACGCCCTCTGCGGCGCCATCTGGCAAGGCCGCGGAAGGCTCTCGCTACGCCGCGCCGCGCGCCGCCGAGCCGCGTCCACAACCGCGACCGCAACCGCGCGAGTACGACCGCAGTCCGTCAGCGGGCGGCGGAAAACCCAGCGCGCCGCGTGAGTCGTCTGGCGGCGGGGGCGGTGGCGGCGGCGGAGGCAAGTCGTCGGGCGGGGGCGGGGGCGGGGGTGGCGGCAAGTCGTCGGGCAAGGGACGTTAGCGGCCACGACTTGGTACACTATGCCGCAGGGTCCGGCTGAAGCCGGATCTCACGAGGTCCGACTGAAGTCGGACCCCACAGTTTTCAAAAAAGCACGTGGCCAATTACGTCATCCGGTTTGCGCGCACCGCCGTCATCACGTCGCTGTTCGTGGTCGCCGCCGTGGCCGGCGTGACGAGCGGTCTCCTCTTCGCCTATACCGGCGATCTCCCGCAGATCTCCGCGCTCGACAACTACAACCCGAGCACCATCACCCGCGTGTATGCCGCCGGCGGCGAGGTCGTGGGTGAATTCGCGGTTCAGCGCCGCACGGTCGTCGACTACAACGACATCTCGCCAGCCTTCTTCGACGCGATCATCGCGTCGGAGGACGCCGGCTTCAACTCGCACGTCGGGCTGAGTATTTCCGCGATCCTGTTCCGCGGCGCGCGCGACGTCATGGACTACGTGGCGGCGCGCCTGACCCATCGCACCTCTCGACCGAACGGCGCCAGCACGATCACGATGCAGCTGGCGCGAACGCTCTTCCCCGAACGTGTCGGCTTCAGCATCGGCGACACCAGCCTCGAGCGGAAGATCAAGGAAATCATCGTCGCCGTCCAGATCGAAAAGCGCTACACCAAACATGAAGTGCTGACGCTCTACGCCAATCAGATGCTGTTCGGTCATGGCACGTACGGCGTCGAATCGGCGGCCCGCTTGTATTTCTCCAAGTCGGCCAAAGACCTCAACCTCGACGAAGCGGCGCTGCTCGCCGGCATCGTCCAGTCGCCGGCGCGTCAGAGTCCGTTCGTCAACATCGAGGCCGCCAAGCGCCGCCGCGGCTATGTGCTGAACCGCATGGCGGAAGAAGGCATGCTGAGCCGCGCCGATGCCAACGCGGCCAACGAGCGGCCGATCGTCGTCAAGGGGCAACCGCAGCCCGAGAAGTCGATGGCGCCGTTCTTCCTCGAGGAAGTGCGCAAACATCTCGAACGCCAGTACGGCGCCAAAGCGCTCTACGAAAGCGGGCTCCACGTCACGACGACCCTCGACGCCAAGCTGCAGGACTTGGCCAACGCGGCGCTGCAGCATGGGCTCCGCCGGATCGACAAGCGGCGCGGGTATCGGAAAGCGCGACGCAACGCGCTCGCTGACGGCAAGACCACGCTCGACAGCTTCAAGGACGAACGCTGGAACCGCGCGATCGCCGTCGGCGACATCGTGCCGGCGCTGGTGACCTCGGTCGGAAAGACCGGGCCCGCGGCCAGCGCCCATCTGACCATCGGGCGCTACCACGCCGACCTGACGCGCGAGAGCCTCGGGTCTCCGGATTGGGACGGGCGCACGAAGCGCACGTCGATTGCCGACCTCGTCAAAGTCGGCGACGTCATCGACGTCCAGATCCTCACGCTCGACACCGAGTCGGGCGCGGCGACGGTCGGCCTCGAGCAGACGCCGCTCGTGGAGGGCGCGCTCGTCGCGATCGACAACCGGACCGGACAGATCAAAGCCATGGTCGGCGGGTGGGATTTCGGGCGGAGCAAGTTCAACCGCGCGGTGCAAGCGTACCGCCAGCTCGGGTCGACCTTCAAACCGATCGTCTACACGACGGCGATCGATCGCGGCTACACGCCGGTGTCGATCATCGTCGACGAGCCGACGACCTGGCAGCCCGGACCCAACCAGCCGCCGTACATGCCCCAGAACTACGATCACAAGTACGAAGGGGCGATCACGCTGCGCCGCGCGCTCGAGGACTCGCGCAATATTCCGGCGGTGAAAATGATGGAGGCGCTCGGCCCCCCGAACGTCCTCACCTACGCCAAGCGGTTCGGTTTCGAGGAAGAGTTTCCGCCGGTCCTGGCGATCGCCCTTGGCGCCGGCGATGCGACGCTGCTTGAAGTGACCAGCGCCTACACCGTCTTCCCGAATCAGGGCGTGCGCATGACGCCGTTCAGCATCGCGAAGGTCATGGACCGCGACGGCAACCTGCTCGAAGAAAATCGCGCCAAGCCGGTCGATGTCATTCGCGCCGACACCGCCTTCGTCATGACCAGCCTGCTCCGCGGCGTGGTCGAACGCGGCACCGCGGAATCGGCCGCCGGCATTCCGTGGCCGCTCGCCGGAAAGACCGGGACCGTCGACGACAACACCGACGCCTGGTTCATCGGATTCGATCCCGACATTACGGTCGGTGTGTGGACCGGGCTCGACGAGAAGAAGCCGATCGGCGCCAACGAAACCGGCGCGATCGCGGCCCTGCCGATCTGGACCGAATTCATGAAGGGCTACATCGCCGGCCGTCCGGACAAGGATTCACCACCCGCGTTCGCTGCGCCCGGCAATATCGTTTTCCTCACCGTGGACAAAGGGACCGGCGCGGTTGTACCGGACGGCGGCGGGGGCGCCATCCAGGAAGCGTTCATCGCGGGCACACAGCCGAGTAGTCTGCCCTGATCGACTGTCACACACTGAGTCATCCGTCCTACTCAACTGTCCAGTCTTTCTACACGGCGCCACTGACCGTCTATATCATCCGGTGAGAGGCGATCAAACCCGGCGACAGAATCGACTGAATTCCCGATACTCGCCTTCTAATTGGACGTACTATCAGTTCTGTCCGTTTGTTCGCCTGGTATGCCCGAGACCCCGCTGCTGGACCTGCACACGCTGATTGAGCATGCGCAGGATCTCGTGTACCGCATCCGTGTTCATCCCGAGCGCGAATTCGAGTACGTGGGCGGTGCGGTCGAAGCGATCACCGGCCACACCGCCGACGAGTTCTACCGCGATCCGTTCCTGCCGCGGAAGGCGGTCCACCCCGACGACATCACGCTGGTCACCAACACGTTCGAGAGTCCGACGCGGCTGCGCGAGGCGGTTACGGTTCGCTGGCTGCATCCCGACGGGTCCGTCGTCTGGGCCGAACACCGGCGCGTGCCGGTCTTCGACGACAGCGGACGGGTGGTCGCCGTCGAAGGCATCGCCCGCGACGTGACGGCCCTGGTGCAGAGCCAGGGCAATCAGCGCGACGCCGAGCTCCAGATGCGCGAGCTCGCGGCGCGGGTCCAGACCGCGCGCGAAGACGAGCGCGCCAGAGTGGCCCGCGAACTGCACGACGACATCGGCCAGATTCTGACCACGCTCAAACTCGAAATCGGCCGGGCCATGGCGGCGCTGCGAACGGAGAAACTTTCGACGAGTGTCGTCGACCGGCTGCAGTCGCTCATGGGCCTCAGCGAGATCGGGCTGGCCACCGTCAAGCGCATCGCCACCAACCTCCGGCCGCCGACCCTGGATCATCTCGGCCTCAGCGAGGCGATTCGCTGGGAAGCGTTGACGTTCAAGTCGCGTACGGGCATCCGCTGTCACGTCCGATCGAATAAAACGCGGTCGGCGCTCACCTCGGAGCAGCAGACGGCGCTGTTCAGGATTTTTCAGGAAGCGTTGACCAATATCGTGCGCCACGCGCAGGCAAGCGCGATTCACGTTACCCTGACGGAGCATCAGGACCGCTTCGAGCTCAAGATTCGCGACAACGGCAAGGGCATCACGGACGCCGAGGGGCGGAACCCGAAGGCGTTCGGCCTCCTCGGCATGCGGCAGCGCGCGGCGCTCATCGGCGGCGAGTTCGACATTGTCGGGCGGCGCGGCAAGGGCACGCAGGTCATCGTCCAGGTGCCGTTGGCGAAAACACCCGCTGTGCGAAAACGGCAGCTTCGGAAGAGGGAGACATCACGGAAATGATTCGCATTCTTCTGGTCGACGATCACCCGGTGGCGCGCCAGGGCATCCGGACGGTGTTGAGCGATCGCGTCAAGGACGCCGTCATCGGCGAAGCCGCCGACGCCGGCAGCGCGCTCGAACAGGTGCAGTCGGGAGGCTGGGACCTGCTGATTGCGGACATCTCGCTGCCGGGCATGAGCGGACTGGAACTGCTGAAGGAAGTGAAGCGGGTGCAACCCCAGCTGCCGACGCTCGTGCTGAGCATGCATCCCGCGTCGCAGTTCGCGCGACGCGCGATCAGCGCCGGCGCGATCGGCTACCTCACGAAGGATAGCGATCTCGAGGAGTTCGTCGCGGCGATCGATGCGGCCCGGAAGGGCCACCGCTACATCAGCCGCGACGCCGCGGACATTCTGGTCCGCAAACCGAGCGACTGGGACACGCCACCGCACGAAGCGCTCTCGGACCGCGAGTACCAGGTCCTGCGGCTCCTCGGTTCGGGCCGGACGATCTCGGATATCGGCCGCGATCTCGGCTTGAGCGTGAAGACCGTCAGCACCTATCGCGCGCGCGTGCTCGACAAACTCGGCATGCGCTCCAACGCGGAGCTGATGCGCTACGCGATTCAGAATCAGTTGTTGGAATCCTGATCTAACGGTGGCGTCCGGAACATCAGGGTCTTCTGAGCAGCCGTCCGACCGCAACCCGGGCTTCGGGAATTCCAAGCGTCAGGGTCATCGCCACGAACACGACACCGTAGACCGCGAGAATCAGCAGCCCACCGACGAGCGGCGACGCCGGTGGCAGGACCAGTTTCACTCCCCACGCCGCCGCCGCACCGGCGAGCGCCGCGCCCCACAGAGACGCGAGATACGTCACGGTCAGGCCGGTTCGGCCGATCCGCCGGTTCATCTCGAGCCGCAACAGCACCATTTCGAACCAGCCGGCGACGCCGGCCGATGCCGTCAGTCCGGCCGCGCCCCACGAGGGATCGATTCCCAACGCGCGCGGCACCGGCAAGGCGCAGAGATATCCGAGCACTGTCGTCAGCGCGACGCGAACCAGCGCGAATCGGAACGGCGTTCGGGTGTCGCGTAGCGCGTAGTAGGTCGACGCGTAGAGACGGCCAAGCGTCTGTGCCAGGAGCCCGACGGCCGATCCGGCCAGAATGCCCCAGACGTAGACGGCGTCCTCATGACGAAAGCGGCCGGTCTGGAGGAGCGTCGCCGCGACAACGTCGCCGAGCGCCAGAAGCGCGACCGCCGACGGGATGACGAAGTAGGCGATGCGCCGCAACCCGGCGTCCAGACGCACCCGAAGCGTCTCTGCCGCTGCCGTGTGCGCGGCATCCCCGGCCATCGCCGGCAATTCCGCCGCGGCGATCGACATCCCGAAGAGACTGACCGGCAGCGTGTACAGCGTCTGCGCGTTGGCGAGGCCGGTCATCGCGCCGGTCGGCAGAAAACTCGCCAGCAACGCATCGATGTACGCGCTCACTTGAACGACGCCGCGGCTGAAGAACACCGGCACGAAGTTTCTGGCGACCGTGCGGACATGCGGAGACCGGAAGTCGCCACTGAACCGCAGCTGCGGCGCCACACGAAAGACGGTCGGCAACTGCACCGCGAACTGCAGGCCGCTCCCGACGACCGACGCCCACGCCAGAACCAGCACGAGACGCGGCAGCGGCGTGGCCGGTCCGTACCAGAGCAGTGCCGCGATCATCGCGGCGCTCCAGATGACCGGCGCCGAGTACGACAACAGAAAGCGCCGGTGCGAGTTGAGGACGCCCAGACACCAGGCGGACAACACGAGCAGTCCAGCGCCCGGAAACAGGATGCGGACCACCGTCGTGGTGAGGTCGCGCCTCTCATCCGTGAAGCCAGGCGCGATCGCTCCGATCAGCAGCGGCGTCGCCAGGATCCCCAGCAGCACGAGCCCGCTGACGACGAGCCCGAGCAGCGCGGCGACTGCGCCCGCCACGCGATCGGCCTCCTCGCGCTCCCCTTTCGCCAGCAGCGACGCATACACCGGAATGAAGGACGCCGACAACGCGCCTTCGCCGAACAGGTTCTGCAGAAAGTTGGGAATGCGAAAGCCGGCGTTCCAGGCGTCGGCGGCGGGCGTTTCGAGGCCGAAGTAGTGGGCGATGACTCGTTGACGGATGAGACCGACGATCCGGCTGGCTGCGATCCCGACAGCGACCAGCAGCGCGCCGCGGCCGGTACGCCGCGGCTCGGGCTCAGTCGTCTTCGTCGGCAACCGGTTCCCCGAGCGTGCCGCTGGCGCGCTTCATGAGATACGACTTGATGAACCCGTCGATGTCGCCGTCGAGCACGCGCGTCGGATCGCCGACCTGTTCCTTGGTCCGGTGATCCTTGACCATCTGATACGGATGAAGGACGTAGCTGCGAATCTGCGAGCCGAAACCGATCTCCTTCTTGACGCCGGAAATCTGGTCGAGTCTCGCCTTCTCCTCTTTGACCTTCTGATCGTAGAGGCGCGACTTGAGCACCTTCATTGCCGAGTCGCGGTTGCGGTGCTGCGATCGTTCGTTCTGACAGGACACGACCAGGCCAGTCGGCAGGTGCGTGATGCGGACCGCGGAGTCGGTGACGTTCACGTGCTGGCCGCCGGCGCCGCTCGATCGGTAGGTATCGATCCGGATGTCCTTGTCCTCGATGACGATCTCGACTTCTTCCGGCACTTCAGGCCAGGCGTAGACCGAGGCGAACGAGGTGTGCCGGCGCGCAGCCTGATCGAAGGGCGAAATGCGGACCAGGCGGTGGACGCCGGCTTCGGCCGCCAGCAGGCCGTAGGCGTACTCGCCCGTGACGAACACGGTCGCGCTCTTGAGCCCGGCTTCGTCGCCCGGCTGATAGTCAATCAGTTCGCGCTTGAAGCCGCGCCGCTCGGTCCAGCGCAGGTACATGCGCAGGAGCATTTCGGCCCAGTCCTGCGACTCGGTTCCGCCGGCTCCCGGGTGAATCGTCAGGATGCCGTTCTTGCGATCGTGCTCGCCGCCGAGCATCTTCTTGATCTCGCCGCCCTGCACTTCGACATCGAGCGCGTCGAGTGCCTGGGCGAACTCCGCATCCACCGCCTCGCCCGCTTCGGCCCACTCGACCAGCACCGCGAGATCGTCGGCGCGCTTCTTCAGCGAGGCACTGAGATCGCGATCCTGCTCCAGGCGCCGGCGGCGCAGCATGACGCGTTGCGCCTCCGCCTGGTCCTTCCAGAAATCAGGAGCCGAGGCGCGAGCTTCCAGCCGGGCGAGTTCTTCCGCGGGTTTGGCGGCTTCAAAGATAGCTACGCAGATCCACAGCGCGCTTGCTGAGATCCTCGTAGCGTTTCCGGAGGTCGTCGAAGGTGGGCATTTTCAGTTCATTCTATACGACCGCCGCATCACCACCAGGAGCGCGGCCGTCACGAGGACGCTGGCATACGCGAAGACGTCGCCAATTCGTGTGTAGAGCGTCTGCGTCTGGACGAACCGGACGTCGCCGGCGAGCACCGCCGGCTCGAACGTCCGGCTTCGCATCAGCACACGCCCGTACGGATCCACGATCCCGCTGATGCCGGTGTTGGCGGCCCGGACCAGATAGCGGCCGTTCTCGATCGCCCGCATCACCGCCTGGTCGAAATGCTGATACGGCGCGGACGTGGGACCGAACCACGCATCGTTGGTAATCGTCGTCAGCAGTTCGCTGCCGTTGCGCACGAACTGCCGCACCAGATCCGGGTAGACGACTTCATAGCAGATCGACGTACTGGTCTGGTGACCGCCAATCGGCAAGACCGTCGGCTCGTCGCCGGCCGAAAAGTCGACGGTCGCCTCGACGATGCGATCCATGAAGAAGAAGACACGCCGGGCCGGCACGTACTCGCCGAACGGCACGAGGTGCATCTTGCGGTAGACGCCAGCCGTCGAACCGTCCGGCTTCAGCATGTACGCCGAATTCCAGTACTGCGCCGGCTCCTTGAACTCGACCTGATCGCTGCCAAACAGCAGCGGCACTCGGGCATCGCGGGCCAGCGCACGAACCTGATCGGAGGCCGTGAGGTTCAAGCCAAACACGAACGGCGTCGCCGATTCCGGCCAGATCAGCGCCGCGGCGCCTTGCGCCAGCGCCTGACGCGACATCCGGATGTAGTCGGAAAAGATCCGCGGCGCCTGGTTGGCATCGAGCTTTTCTTCGATGGAGACGTTGGCTTGCACGAGTCCCACGCGCATCGTCTCGCCGGCGGCGGTCAACGCGCCGCTGCGCATGCGAAGGCCGCCCCACACCGCCACGAGCGCGACGCCGCTCACCGCCGCCACGAGCGGCAGCCACCGCCGACGCGCGGACCCGCCGTCGATCGGCAACGCCACGCGCGCGGCCGCGGCGCTGACGCTCGCGACGAGCGCCGACAATCCATAGACGCCGAAAAGACTCGCCGCCTGCGCCACTGGCAACACGGTCACTTGACTGTTGCCGAGCAGCACCCACGGAAAACCGGTGAGCACGTAGGTGCGACCGAGTTCGTTCACTACCCACACCAGTGGCGCGACCAGCACCCATCGCGGCCCACCCACGCGAGTGAGGCGCGCCATGATGGCGCCAAAGGCCGCCGGGAACAGCGCCAGGTAGGCGACGAGCGCGGCATTGGCCGCGACCGCACCGGCCTGCGGCATGTGGCCGTACACCACCATGACGCGTGTCAGCCAATAGAGCGTGCCGCCGAAGTACACGAGCCCCGTGAGCAGTCCCAGCCAGAAGCCGCGTAACGTCTCGCGTCCGCTGAGGGCGACGAGCAGCGGCGCAAGGGCGAGCCACGCGAATGCCGGATGACCGAATTTTGGAAAACTGAGAACGAGCAGGATGCCGGAAGCGACCGCGAGTGGGACGTCGAGCGATCGCGACGGTTTCAGCGGGTGATCCAGGGCTTGATCTTTTCGTCCTTCTCGAGACGCGCGGCCACGGTTTCCGCCTCGCGCCGCGTTGGGAAGGTACCGACGCGAACGCGATAGACGTTGGCGTTGCCTCCGCCGGTTTGCACCTGCACGTAGGTGGTGTAGCCCTTCGACGTCAGCCGCTTGACGATGGCGTCGGCCTCGCTCCGCACTGGAACGGCGGCCACCTGTACGGCATACCCGGCGCCTGGTGCGCCCGCTGTCCCGGCCGCGGCCGAATTGCCCGCCGGCTGCGGCGCGGATTCCCTGACCGGAGCGGCGGCGGGCGCTGGCCGTTCCGATCGCGCCGGAGTGCGCGAGGCCGGCGGCTCGACCTTCGGCTCGGGTTTCAGCGCGGTTGCCGTCGACGCGGCCGCGCGGGCTGGCGCGGGCGCTGGAGCCGCAGGCCGCGGCTCAGGTTTGATCTCGTCGGTGGCTTTGTTGGGTTCGTCGGCCGTCGGCGGCGCATCCGCTTTGGTCACGTCAGCGGACGGCTGCGGTGGAGCGGGCGTGGGCGGAACCAGCGGCGCGTCGGCCTTCGGCTCGGCGAGCGCTTCGGCCTGAGCAGTGGCCACGGCGCGTTCGGCGCGAACGCCGCGGCCGACCAGCACGCCGCACAGGAAGATCACGACCGAGACCACCGTCGCGGCCATGAACAAAAACACCAGCTGTTTGCCGTTCAGCTGAATCTCGTGAAAGCCGTCGTCGTGAGTTGTGGCAGCCACGCGAGAATGGAGTGTACCAAAAAAGCGGTTGCAGTACCAGCCCGGTGTTCGCATCAATCCCGCGGACAGGCTGAAGCCTGTCCGCTACCGTTGCGCGGGAAGACGCTAACGAGGAAGGCGGTCGAGGACGCGGCGGGCGACGGCCGAGGCGGCATCCAGCGTCAGCGCCCGCTCGGCCTCGGTCCGCGCCAGGTCGAACTCCTTCGCCTCGAGATAAGCCTCGCCGAGGACCGCGTGGGCCTCGGCGGTCTCCGAACTCCACAACGAAATCTTGAGCGCGTCGATCGCCTCGCGCAGCCGTCCGCCGCGGAGGTGAATCCGGCCGACCCAGAGGTGCGCCTCGGCTTCGTACGGAGACAGGAACACGGCGCGATTCAACTCGGCCAGCGCTTCGCCATCGTGTTCCTGCGCGAACAGACGACGCCCACGCTCGAGATAGAACCGGGCCAGCTCCTGTTGATCGCGCTGGCCGCCGCTCGCAATGTTTTCACCCAGACGGCTGGCGTGCGGCAGATCCATGTCGTCCTTGATCCGCTCGAGCCCGCTCGGAATGGGATCAGCCGCCGGCCGCTTGTCCCAGTCGGCGTACGCCGACGAGAGCCGGCGGGCGAGTTCCTTCTCACGCGCCGCCTCGCTGGTGTTGCCGGCCAGGGTCAGCGCAGCACCGAGTACGTAGTGCGCGTCGCCGTCGGTGGGATCGCGCCGCACCGCCTCGCGCAGCCAGTAGACCGCCGCCGCCGTGTCGCGCTCGAAGAAATACGCGTAGCCGAGGTTGAAGCAGAAGTCCGACTCGGTGGCGTCCGCTTCGGCGGCGCGCGTGAAATAGTACGCCGCGGTACCGGCGTCGCGGCTGCCGCCGCGGCGCAACTGAATCACGCCGAGATTGTTCTGCAGCGCAGCAGTCGACCCGGCATCGGCGAGCGTCTTGAACGTCGCGAACGCATCGTCGTAGCGCTGCAGATTCATCTGCGACAAGCCGACGAGAAAGCGCGCGCGCCGATAGGCGGCCGCTGCCTGAGTGATCGTGGCCACGGTGGCCAGCGCGCGCGTGTGGTCGCCCTGCTCGTCGTACACCGTCCAGAGCGCCAGCCGCGCGCGGTCGAAGGTGGCGTCGGCGCGGAGCGCCGCGTTCAAATACTGGATCGCGGTCGCCGGCGTCGCGGCGAGAAGCCCTTTGATGTAGTTCTCGAACGCGGCGACCGGCGGATGCTTGGCGGTGCCGGGAGCGGGTCCACGTCCCGGCGCTATCGCTCGCGCCACGCGCTCGAACGTGTCGAAGATCTCCGGCATCGGACCGCGGTCGGTCACGTCGCCCTGGACGCGCGCCGAGTCCAGGACGATGGCCCGGGCGCGCACGACCAGGGCGTCGCCGTCGAGCCGCAGCGTTCCGACGATCACGCGAGTCGCCCCGACCAGTTGTCCGATCCGGAACACCGTCGCGTCGGTCAAGGCGACGTTCGGCGGGACCTGCAATTGCCGCAAGGCGGCCCGGCGCTCGTCACGCGTGATCGCATCGAGTCCGAGCTCGTTCAGTTCGTCAGTCAGAAGCACCGCCGCCGCTTCGCCAAGCCACACGATGCGTCCTTCGCGCGTGACGTTCTCGAACGGCATCACCAGCGTCCGCCCCTCCTGCGCGTGGGCGCGCGCTGTCACCGCGATCATCAGAGCGACGAACCGGGCGACGCTGGACCAGCGCCTCATCGGCGGTTCTCACCGTCCGCGTTGGCGCCGAGCGGCGCCGAGAGCACGCATCCGGGCAGCGCCGGGTCGGTCGCGCGGCAGCCGCTGATGACCGGGTGAGCCGGCAGGTTGAACGTGGCCAGCATCCTGGAAAAGGTGGCCGCGTAGAACCCGCACAGCGGTTGCGTCACCGGTTCGCGCACGCCGCAGAAGATCGAACCGCGCAGATCCACGCGGGCCATGCCGCGGCGGATGCGGACCACGGCACGACTGCCGTCAAAGCTGCTTCGCACGATCCGCGCCGCGGCCCGCAGGGCGAGCCGCTGACGCATCCACGCCGGCGCGCCGGACACGAGACTGCGCGTCAGCGGACGCATCGATTCGACCGTCCAGTCCGCGGCGTACTCCCCGGCCCGCGTCATGATCTGATCGTACGCCTCTCCCTCCTGCCGCAGGAAGCTGAGCACCGCCGACAGCGGCGCGACGCCGATGGTGCCGTCGCGCAGCGCTTCGGCGCTCAGCCAATTTTCATAGAACCCCAGCCGCGTCGGCAGGACGTCCGCAATCCCCTGATGAAGGCTCGCCGCCAGCACGCGGCCGACACCCACGTCGCGCATCACTGAGGCGGCAGAAGGTAAGATCGTCCGACGTGACGAGCGTCGCGATTCTGATCGGCGGACGGGCGACCCGGTACGGGGGCCGCGACAAGAGTCTGTTGACGGTGGAGGGCCGGACGATTCTCGCGCGGCAGCTCGACGCGGCGGCCGCGGTCAGCGACGAAATTCTGCTCGTCGGACGCCCTGGTACGGTGCTGCCGCCGTCCCCAGGACGGCTGGTTCACGACCGCGTTCCCGACTGTGGACCATTGGGCGGTCTGGACGCCGCCCTGCACGCCAGCGGCGGGGACGCGGTCCTCCTCCTCGCGTGCGACATGCCCTTCGTGACCGGCGCATTCCTGCGTCATCTGGCGGAAACGGCAGCGGGCGTCGACGCTGTCGTGCCGAGAACCGAACGCGGATATCATCCGTTGTGCGCGGTTTACGCGCAGACCTGCCGCGAACCGGTCAGCCGGCGGCTCGCGGCCCGGCAGTTGCGGATGCTGGATCTCCTGAGCGAGGTGCGGGTGAGAGTGGTCGAACGCCGAAACATCGACGAGTACGGAACGCCCGAACGGCTGCTGGCCAATGTGAATACGCCGGCCGACTTCGACGAGCTCCGTGCGCTCCCCGGTCACAAGCTGTAACACTATCACGAGCGGATCGACAGACGGTCGAACGCCGACCAGAGGCGCCTTAGTACCGGTTCATGATTCTTCCGATTGCCCATCGCGTCCACGACGCCATCCGCCGCGCCGCAGCGCGCCACTTCGCGCTGGCCGACGTGCCGGCGTTCGCCGTCGAGACCCCGCCCACTCGCGTCATGGGCGATTTGGCGGTGACGGTCGCCTTTCAGCTGGCGCGCACGCTGCGCAAGGCGCCGCGCGCCATCGCGCAGGAGCTGGTCGGCGCGATCGGCCACATCGAGGGCATCGCCCGCCTCACGGCCACGCCGAACGGCTACATCAACCTGTTTCTCGAGCGGCCGGCGTTCCTCGCCGCCCGCGTGCACGGACGCGTGGCCCCGGCGCCAAACCCGCACGCGGACAAAACCATCGTCGAGCACACCGCGATCAACCCGAACAAGGCGGCGCACGTCGGCCACCTGCGGAACGCGACCCTCGGCGACACGCTGGTCCGCGTGCTGCGCTTCAGCGGCACGCCGGTCGAGATCCAGAACTACATCGACGACACCGGCGTCCAGGTCGCCGACGTCATCGTCGGTTTCCGCGAGCTCGAACAGCGCTCGCTGACCGACGTGCGGCACATCGCCGACACGACGCGCTTCGACTACTACTGCTGGGATCTCTACTCGAAGGTCACCGAGTGGTACGAAGGGGACAAAGCCCGGCTCGAGATTCGCGCCCGCACGCTGCACGATCTCGAGCACGGCGGCAACGCCGTCGCCGAGATGGGCGCGCTGATCGTCGACCGCATCGTCCGCGCCCACCTGAAGACGATGGCGCGGTTGAACGTCGGATACGACCTGCTGACCTACGAGGGCGATATTCTCCGGCTCAAGTTCTGGGCGCATGCCTTTGACATCCTGAAAGCCCAGGGCGCCGTCTTCATGCAGACCGAGGGCAAGCTCGCCGGCTGCTGGGTCATGCGGATCGAGGAAGCGGCCGCAAGCGCGCCCGTCGATGGCGCCGAGGCCGGCGAGGAGGAATCGCGCGAGAAAGTCATCGTCCGGTCCAACGGCGTCGTGACCTACGTTGGCAAAGACATCGCCAACCAGTTCTGGAAGTTTGGCCTGCTCGGGCGCGACTTCCATTACCGCCGCTTCACCACCCAGGCCGACGGCCGGACACTCTGGGCCACAACGACCACGGGCGGCGAATCCGGCGCACCGCCTTTCGGGAACGCGACACGGATCTACAACGTCATCGACTCCCGTCAGAGCTACCTGCAGGCGCTCCTCAGCCAGGCGCTCCGGACGCTCGGTCATCCGAAGGAGTCCGAGAACTCCGTGCACTTCGCCTACGAGATGGTGACGCTGTCGCACGCGACGGCGCGCGAACTCGGCTATCCCGAGCCCGAAGGCGACGATGCCAAGAAACCGTTCGTCGAGGTGTCCGGCCGGAAAGGACTGGGCGTCAAGGTCGACGACCTGCTGGATCGCCTTGCGGCCAAGGCTGCTCCCAAGGTGGCCGAGCGCAACAGCGAGTTGTCGAGCGCCGAGTGCGAGGAAGTCGCCGCGCGGGTCGCCGTGGCGGCTATCCGCTACTTCATGTTGAAGTTCTCACGTGGAAAGCTCATCGTCTTCGACATGGAAGAAGCGGTGGCGTTCGAGGGCGAGACCGGACCATACCTCCAGTACGCCGTGGTGCGGGCGAACAAGATCCTCGAAAAGATCGGCATGAGCGACACCGAACGGCTCGCCGGTCTCGACACGCTCGATCCAGCGGAACTCGCCCCGAACGAAGGCGACGACGCGGCGCACGACCTCTGGGCGCTGGTCTTTGAAGCGGCGCGTCTCGATCTGGTCGTCGAGCAGGCGGTCCAGGCGATGGAGTTCTCCGGCCTCGCGAAATATGCGTTCGGCCTGGCGCAGCTGTTCAACGCCTTCTACCACCGGTACTCCGTCAAGAATGAAGAAGATGAAGCCCGGCGGCGCTGGCGTGCCGCCGGCGTCGCCTATTTCGCCAACCAGCTCACGCGCGCCCTCGATCTGATGGGCATCGCCGTGCCCGCACGGATGTAGCTTTATGCCTCACATCGCAATTACCGAATGCCGCAAGATCGACGACTACAAGCACGCCGTCGAGCACACCGGCGCCGCCTTCACCATCATCGGCCACTCGCTGTCGGTGAACGACGCGCTCGCTGATGCGAGCGGACTGTTGCTGACCGGCGGCGACGACGTGGCGCCCTCACGTTATGGCGAGGAGCCGCATCCTGCTGTGGTGCAGGTGGCCCCGGAGCGGGACGAGTTCGAGATCGCGCTGATCCGCGAGGCGCGCCGCAGGCGGCTGCCGATCTTCGCCATCTGCCGCGGCCTGCAGGTGCTCAATGTCGCGTGCGGCGGGACGTTGATCCAGGACATCCCGAGCCAGGTCCAGGGCGCACTGGACCACAAACTGGCGACGCCGCCGCATCAGGCGTTCGATCTCGCGCACGAAGTCTGGCTGGAGAAGGATTCGCTGCTCGCGTCGCTGATGCGCGAGCGGCTGAGCGACGCCGATTCGTGTCAGGTCAACAGCCGCCACCACCAGGCGCCGAAGACCGTCGCACCGGGATTCAAGGTGTCGGCGACCGCGCCAGACGGCGTGATCGAGGCGCTCGAGGATCCCACCGGCCCGTTCTGCCTCGGCGTCCAGTGGCACCCGGAAAACTTCTGGCGGACCGGCGAATTCAGACCGCTCTTCGAAGGTTTCGCCGCCGCCGCGGCGGCGCACGAATAGGTCGCGCTTACCCGTTACCGCTCGAGGGCGCGCGCGAGCGCAATTGTCGCCGTCACGCGCCTGGCGAGCGTCTTGATGACAGCGGCTCGGCGTCGTGAACCGTACGCGGCGGGCGGTCGTTGCGTGACTTCGACATTCCGCCGCCGTCGCGGCGGCGAGAGATCCCACCAGCTGACGGTGGGACGCAGCCACGCTGCGGCGCGGAGCGCCCGGCGCCCACTCGCAGTCAGCCGGCCCAAGCAGAGCTGAGCGTCCTCGCCACCGACGAGATACTTCGAGTCGAAGGCACGATCGCTTGAACGTGCAAACGGGCCGTCCTCGTGCAGCGATCGGGTCCGCTCGTATGAGCCCACCGGTGCATAGACCACGGACGCTCCTTTCGGGAGGTCCCAGCTGGTGTCAGCCACCACCCAGAATTGATACTTCCCCAGACCGATGTCACAGCGGCGCCCGGAGACGCGTCCCCGAATGATCAGCGACCCGCCATAAGGTTCGACGACACCCTTGACGCCCGCGAGGGCCGCGACCTGCTCCAACAGTTCCAGCCACGTTCCGTTCTTGGCGCTGGGTCGTTGGCCGGCGCCGCGGCGGGGCCTCACTCGTTTGGCGGCAGACGTTTTCGCAGCCATCGAATCTGTCCGCGATGATTGATCTCGTCCTCAGCCTGATGAAACCAGGCCCAGTGCCTGTTGATCTTCGGAACTGACGCCACCGAAGCCTCGAGCCATTCATCGTCCCTGGCGGCGAGCCCTTCGAGCGTGGCTTGGCGCACGGCCTTCAAGTCGTCGAGATAGTGCTCGAGCGGGTAGCCTCGAAACACCTGTCGCCCGTCCGCCCCGAGTTTCAAAGCCGTCGACCAGCTTGCATTCTCGTCGGCAGACAGGGGCCGATCCTCAAACGTCATGACCTGATACGAACGTTCGACGGCCGCGATGTGCGCGAGAAGCGCGCCGATCGAATTGCTCTGCGCGTCATGGAGGTGATCGAGTTCCTTCACCGTCATGCCCTCCACGGCCACCAACGTGGTCGAACGGGCATACATCAGCATGCACACCAGCCTGCCGATGGCTGGCGAGTATCCGGGGACCGCCTCGATACGAAGTGGTGATGGTAGCTGCATATGAACAGGGTTGGGTCAGCGATTGAAAAGGGCCGCGTCGATGCCGTGCGAGTCTCGCAAGAACCGATCTCATCGATGTTGCTCGCCCAACACCGGCCCCTGTCGGCCGAAGCCGATGTTGGGCCGCTATCTTATGAACTCTGGAAACTGGCGAGAGGCCCGAAACACCGTAGCGACTTCCACCACGCCGGCGCGAATTCGGTAGACGATTCGATACGGCGACAGAATGACTTCGCGAATGGCAGAGTGCTGACGTTCCGGGACTGAACGGCCCGACTCGGGGAAGGTGCGGAGCCGCTCGACTGCAGCCACGATCCGCCGCGCCTCGAGATCGGCGTAGGACGGAGAGTCTTGAGCGATGAACGCCCGAATCGACTCGACGTCGCGGATCGCCTGGGGTGACCAGATGACCGAGGTCACATGCCGAGGCGTCGCTTGACCTCGTCGTGGGGAACGCCCAGGCCGGCGTCGAGTTCTGCCAGGCCGGCGTCGACCTTGGCCAAGAACACCAGCCGTTCGATGGCATCTTCAAACGTGGCGTCCGGGGGGAGTTCCTCCAGGACGTGCCTGATCTGATCACGCACCGTGGGTTCGGACATACCCAATAATACCGCTGCGCGCGCCACCCGGGCGATCCGGGTCTTCAGGTCGATGCACCAACCCTCAATGCTTCGTCTCGATTCACGGGTTCGGCGTCTCGCGTCCTGATCAATTCTGAATCTCGTCGGCTCAACGTTGCCGCTTCAGCCGCGGCGGCATCAGACGCTTGCATGCGCCGCCGTCGGTTGCAAGCCGTGTTAGGCCGTTATCGCTGCCTTTTTGCGACCAACTTGTCGTTGTCGAAATCTTCCTCCTCATACAGACGACCTTCATAATTGTACGAATAGATTGTTCCGTGTTTCTTGCCGTCAACCCAGGTGGCCTCAAGAAACTTCTGCCCGTTCGGATGAAAGTTCAGCTGCTTGCCATGCTTCTTGCCAGATGAGTACTCGGTCTGAGAAGCCAGAGTGCCACTCTGGAACCACGTACGCCAGACGCCGACCTCCTTTCCTCGCCGTAGCTCGCCCTCAAGGCGCTTGCTGCCGTCGGCGTAGTACTTGATGACGGGGCCATTCTGCCAGAACCAGGACATGTCAATCACTCCTCTCGCTGCTTGCACGGGCACCGGTACGAATGACCCGCCGCCTCAAAGGCCGAAGCGACGGGCTCCAGGCAATTTTGCCAGTGCCTGATCGAAGGACTGCGAATTGGCGTTTCCGGCCACAGCGATGATCAACTTGAGCTCCGCACCTATGGTCCGTGTCTCAGGATCGCTGGATCGAGCAGCTAATTCTGCCCACTTCGATGCCTCCGGAAGACTCCGTTCGACCAGCTTGCCCACGAGAAAGAACATGCAGAGGGGAATGTAGGCCTGCTCAAAGCGTTGAGCTGCGGCTGCCCGGTACCACTTGATGGCTTCCGGAATGTTCTGCCGTTTGCCAGCGTCGACCTCAAGGCTACGCCCAACGATGAACTGCGCCTCGGCGTTCCCTTGCTCAGCGTCGCCAATCCATCGATGAAAGGCTCGTTCTCTTTCATTCGACAGACGCTCTGCTTCCGAATCCTTGGTTCGAAACAACCGGCTGAAGAAACTCATGAAACCCCCTGGGACTCGTCCCGTTACGCTCGCCATGGATTTCCAACTCGCCTTGAACAGCCTAACTGTTCTTGGAGTAGACGTCGTTCCCGTACTCGTCAGCCCATCAGAGCCGAAGAGACAACAACATTTGAGCTCTAACCCCGAGGGGTGTGAATCGTAGCACGTGCGCTTTCACGATCACTTGGCTCGCCTAGGCTGACAGCCCGGGCGTTATCAGGTCCGGCGGAAGTGGGCCACCGCTTCCACATGCGGCGTGTTGGGAAACAGATCGAAGCCGCGCAAGGTGACGAGTTCGTAGCCGGCATCGATGAACCGCCGCGCATCACGTGCCAGCGTCGCCACGTCGCAGGACACGTAGACGACGCTGGCCGCCCTGAGCCGGAGGGCGCCCTCCAGTGCCGCTTTCGACATGCCAGTGCGCGGCGGATCCACGATCAAGACCGCCGGCGCGGGACGAGCGCGCGCGGTGAACTCCTCCACTGACTGATGCACCGCATCGACCGCACCACCGGCGGCGCGAGCGTTGTGGACGAGATCGGCGGCCGAGAGCGGGTCGCCTTCGACCGCGACGACGCGGCTGCCACGCAGCGCGGCCGCGGCCAGCGAGAACAGTCCGGCTCCGGCGTAGAGATCCACGACGTCCGATCGGGCCGCAATCGACTCGACCACCGCGCCCACAAGAGTCTCGAGCAGGAACCGGTTGCCTTGAAAGAACGCGAGCACGTGACGGCGCAGCGCGATCTGCCGCCCTTCGACGCTCAGGTGATCGGTGACCCACGGATCGCCAAGAAGAATCCGCAGATGTGCCGGCTCGTCGCGGAGTCCCGCCGTCAGCCCGGTCAGTCCTTCGGCGAGGGCGAGCCGGTCGCGAATCGCATCGACACGCAAGTCGCGCGTCTCGACGTGGACGGCCCGCGCTGACGCATCAAGGTTTTCGGAGAGCTCGATCTCGAGCCGATCGCGAGCACCGCTCGCGGATAGCGCGGCGCCGACCGCGTCGAGCACAGGGCCGCTCGCTTCGAGCAGCTGTCCGGTCGCGCGGTAGTCGCAGAGGTCGTGGCTCCCCTCTCGAAAGAAGCCGAGGCGGCCGTCGCGCCAGTGCAGGCGAGCGCGCATCCGGTAGCCGTGCTCCGGCGACGGCGCGACGACGATCGGATGCGGCCAGGGAATCTTGCCGACGCGCGCGAAGGCGTCAGCGATCACCTGACTCTTGATCGTCACCTGGCGCGGATAGGCGATGTGCGCGTAGAGCGACCCGCCGCAGAGCGGATCGCAGCCCGGCGTGCGGCGGTCGACGGAGGCTTCCTCTACGTCGATCACCCGTCCGTACGCGACACCCTTGCCAATCCGCTCGATGAGCACTCGGGCCCGCTCGCCGGGAATCGCGCCGGAGACGAGCACCACCTGACCGTCGGCGCGCGCGATCATCGGCCCGCCGGCCGCCGGCTTTTCGATCGTGAGCGATTCCATCTGTCCGGCGGTCAGCATCACGCGTGTCCGTTACAGGGTGACAGTCGGCAGTTGCAGACGCGTCCGAATCAGCGCGTCGAGGGCCGCCTGCCGGGCCCGCGCAAAAGCGTCGGCGGCCATCTGGGCGCGGTAGGCCTGCAGGCTCACGTCCGCCTCGCGCTCCAGATCGTCGAGCACATCGGCCGGCAGAAGATCCCGAGCCACTTCCAGCAACTCCCGATCGATCGCGGCGAGCCGATCGAGCAGCGCCTTTCGCGCGTCGCCGCGAACGCCGCCGCTGCTGGCCCGCGCTCGATCGAGTTCCTCGGACAGCTTCGCGATCAGCGGATCCGCGGGCGGCCCGATCGTCTCCTTCACGCGCGCCTGCGTCAGTCGCGTCAGCACACGCGTCAGATGCTCCGGCAACGAACCGCCCTTCCTGGGCGTGTCGGCCGCTTCGCCGGCCCCGACCTGCACCACGCCTGTGGCCCGCCGCCACTCGTCAAAGACGTCCAGGACGTCGGCTTCGCAGAAGTCGATCTTCACCGGCCGCCGCCGCGCGCCCTTGCGGTAGTAGCGTTCGAAGTAGCGATCGATGCCCTGAAACGCCACGTTGAGCGGCACGCCGTCAGTGGCCCACCGGGCCACCAGTTCGAACGACGGTCCGACGACGCGAATGAGATGGCCGTCGTTTTTCCTGCACAGGAAGGCTTCGATGTCGCGGCAGTAGGCCGGGACGTCGATCGGTTCAGCGGTCATGGCGCCTCTACCGCCAGACGACTTCGCCGGCCGTGATGCGCTCGACGCGATCGCCGGTCCGCACCAAGAGGGCTCCGCGCTCGTCGATGCCAGCCGTGATCCCGATCTGCGGACCGCGCGGCGTCTCCCACGACACCCGTGCGCCATCGCTGCCCGGAGCCCGCTGCCGCCACGCGTCGAGAATAGCATCGTAGTGGCCGTCGAGCAGGTCGCCGTACCGCGCGGCGATCGCCGCCAACGACTCGGCGCACAGCGCCGCGCGATCGATCGGCCGGCCGAGTTCCGATTCGAGCGAGGTGACGCGCGCCGCCAGTTCTGGCGGTGGCGCCACGGCGCCGACGTTCACACCGTAGCCGAGTACCACTGACTGCAGTCCGCCGGACGCCGCGCCCGCAACGCCTTCGGCGAGAATCCCGGCCAGCTTCCGCCGGCCGATCAGCAAGTCGTTCGGCCACTTGATGTCGGGACCGAGGCCGGTCACCCGCTCGACCGCTTCGGCGAGCGCGACACCGGCCGCCAGCGTCAGCAGCGCCGTCGCACGATCGGGATCGATCCGCGCCCGGCCCGGACGCAGCACGACGGACACATAGAGGCCGGCCCCAGGCGGCGAGAACCAGGTGCGGCCGCGGCGGCCGCGGCCGGCGGTCTGCTGCTCGGCCACCACGACTGCGCCTTCCGCGGCGGGATCCGCGGCCAGCCCCGCGGCCACATCGTTGGTGGAACTCGTCGTCGAGTAGAAGAGGACGCGGCTGCCGATCGGGCCCAGCCGCGACAGGACGCGCGCGATCGCATGGTCGAGATCGTCTGGCAGCGGTTCGACGCTGCCGTTAGGCGGGTTCGATCTCAAAGCTGATGTCCGCCGCCGGGGCGGAGTGCGTGAGCGCGCCGACCGAGACGAAATCCGCGCCGGTAACCGCGAGATCCTTCATCCGCGCGAGCGTGACGCCGCCCGAGATCTCGGTGCGCGAACGTCCCTTGGCACGCTTGACCGCCTCGCGAATCTGCTCGATCGACATGTTGTCGAGCAGCACGATGTCGGCTTTCGCCTCGATGGCCTCGTCGACTTCGCGCAGCGTTTGCGTCTCGACTTCAATTTGCAGATTCGGCCGGTGCGCCCGCGCCCGCGCGACCGCCGGACCGACGCCCCCGGCGAGCCGGATGTGATTGTCCTTGATGAGAATGGCGTCGTAGAGACCGATCCGGTGGTTGGTCCCGCCGCCGACGGCCACCGCGTACTTTTCGAGCGCGCGCAGGACCGGCGTCGTCTTGCGCGTGTCGAGGACGGTGATGCGCCCTTCGTCGGCGTCGACGAACCGCCGCGTCAAGGTCGCAATGCCCGACAGCCGCTGCAGGAAATTGAGCGCGGTGCGCTCGCCGGCAAGGAGCGTTCGCGCCAGGCCGGTGATTTCGCCGATGACCGTCCCGGCCGGAACCCGCGACCCGTCGGGTTTGACCCAGTTGTGCTGCACGTTCGGCTGGATCTGCCTGAACACTTCGAGCGCGACGTCGAGGCCGGCCACGACACACTCCGACTTGGCGTAGAACTCGCCGCGGCCGTGCTGATCCGCCGCGACGGTGGCGTCGGTCGTGACGTCTCCGGTGCCGACATCCTCGGCCAGCGCGACCCGGACCAGCGCACGGTAGGTGTCAGGCTGGAGGCGCCGCATCGTATCCCTCGACGACGATCTGCCGGGGCTCGTGGACGTGGCACTCGAACTGCTGCACGCGCAGCGCGGCTTTGAGGTCGGCTTCGACCGGCGCCATCAGCGCGATCGCCGACGATTCGGCGGCGACCCGCACTTTCGTGATCGGCACCTTGAGCGGCTGCTTGGCTTCCGAACGCTGCTTCCGCACTTCGAACAGCACCTCGATCGCCCAATCATAGATCTGCTGATCGTGTTGACGCCGTTCCGCGGAATGGTCGGCGACCAGCGATTCGAGCTCCTCGCGCGTCGGCCAGGCGGCCCGGTGGACGGACCCTTCCCGCCACCACGACCACACTTCCTCGGTCACAAACGGCAGGAACGGCGCGAGCAGCCGCAGCAGGACCGACAACGCCGCCGCCAGCGCCGAATTGGCCGACGCGGCGCCGTCGGCGCCCTGTTCGCCGTAGCGCCGGCCCTTGACCAGTTCGAGATAGTCGTCGCAGAACCGCCAGAAGAACTCCTCGGTCCGCTGCAGGACGCGGGCGTAGTCGTACTTCTCGAAATCCTGCGTCGCCTCGGCGACGAGCGCGGCCAGACTCCGCAGCATCGCGCAGTCGACCGCCGCGGTGATGGCCCCCTGCGGCGACGACGAGGCGAGCGCGAACTTCGAGGCGTTGAGCAGCTTGATCGCCAGCCGCCGCCCGACGCGCATCTGGTTGGTGTCGAACGCCGTGTCGGTCCCGGGGCGCCCGCTCGCCGCCCAGTAGCGCACGCCGTCGGACCCGTGCTCCTCGAGGAGCGCCATCGGCGTCACGACGTTGCCCTTGGACTTCGACATCTTCTTGCGATCCGGATCGAGCACCCAGCCGGAAATCGCGGTGTGCGTCCACGGCGGCGAATCGTGCTCGAGATGGGCGCGCAGCACCGTGTCGAACAGCCAAGTGCGGATGATGTCATGCGCCTGCGGACGCAGATCCATCGGGAACGTCCGCCGGAAGAGATCCTGGTCGTCCGGCCAGCCGCACACGATCTGCGGCGTCAGCGAGGAGGTCGCCCACGTGTCCATGACGTCGGGATCGCCGACAAACCCGCCCGATTGACCACGCTGATCCGCCGTATAGCCGTGCGGCAGGTCGGTCGACGGATCGATTGGCAGCTGCTCTTCGGCCGGAACGATCGGCCGGTCGTACTCGACGCGTCCGTCCTTGCTCACCGGGTACCACACCGGGAACGGGACGCCGAAGAAACGCTGCCGGCTGACGCACCAGTCGCCGTTCAAGCCGTTGGTCCAGTTTTCAAAGCGCGCCAGCATGTACGACGGGTGCCAGGCCATCGCCCGGCCGCGCGCCAGGAGCTGCTCGCGATGGGGCATCGTCTTGAAGAACCATTGCCGGCTGGTGACGATCTCGAGCGGGCGATCGCCCTTCTCGTAGAACTTCACCGCGTGAGTGATCGGCCGCGGCTCACCGACGAGATCCCCGGATTCGCGGAGCTGCTCCACAATCTTCACGCGCGCCTTGGCAGCGGACAGCCGCGTCAGTTCGTCGTAGTGGCGCTGCGCGCGCGCGGCGTCGTCCGATTCCCAGCCCGGCGTGCCCCAGTGCTGCGGACCGAGGGTCCCGTCCGGCTGAATCACCGCCCGCACGTCGAGCGCGAGCTCGCGCCACCACGTGACGTCGGTCACGTCGCCGAAGGTGCAGATCATCGCGATGCCGCTGCCCTTTTGGGGATCCGCCAGCGTGTGCGCCTTCACCGGCACTTTCACGCCGAAGAGCGGCGTGATCACCGATTGCCCGAAGAGCGGCTGATACCGCTCATCGTCGGGGTGCGCGACGAGCGCGACGCACGCGGGGATGAGCTCGGGACGGGTCGTCTCGATTTCGACGGCGCCGCCGTCCGGTCTGGCGAAGCGGATGCGGTGGTACGCGCCCGGCAACTCGCGGTCCTCGAGTTCGGCCTGCGCCACGGCAGTCTTGAAATCGACGTCCCACAGCGTGGGCGCTTCAACCTGATAGGCCTCGCCGCGGCCCAGCAACCGCAGAAACGCCAGCTGCGACACGCGCTGTGCGCGCTTGTCGATCGTGGCGTAGGTCATCGTCCAGTCAACTGAGAGCCCGAGAAACTGCCAGAGATGTTCAAAGGCCTTCTCGTCTTCGGTCGTCAGGCGGTTGCACAGCTCGACGAAGTTCGGACGCGAGACGGAGATCGGTGGTTTGGCCGGAGCGGCCGGCGCCGCGAACGACGGATCGTACGGCAGCGACGGGTCGCAGCGCACCCCGTAGTAGTTCTGCACCCGGCGCTCGGTGGGCAGGCCGTTGTCGTCCCACCCCATCGGATAGAAGACGGCCTTGCCGCGCATCCGCTGGAACCGGGCGATCAGATCGGTATGCGTGTACGAGAAGACGTGACCGACGTGCAGCGATCCGCTCACGGTCGGCGGCGGTGTGTCAATCGCGTAGACCTCGCCGCGCGATCGGGTGCGATCGAACCGGTAGACGCCCTCGGATTCCCAGCGCGGTACCCACTTCGCCTCGAGTCCTTCGAGGGCGGGTTTTTCAGGCAGCGACAGACGGGCGGGATCGAGTTGGGTCAGCGAGGTCGGCGCACCGGACATCCGGTGATTTTATTTGATATTGCTCTTGATCCGCTCGATCTCTTCGACCACCAGCCGCTCGGTGGTCTTGGACGCGATGTCGGCCACGGTGTCGCGGACGACACGGTCGGTCATGGCCGCGAGCACGCGTTTGACGACCTCTTCGACAATCGCCTCCTGATTGATCGGCGCTGGGGCTGGCGGAGCGAGCAGCGGTGCGATCGCCGCCGCCGGATCCGCAGCATCGGATTCCTCCGCGGCGAGGAGCGCCGAAAACGCGTCGACCAGAATCGGACGCGGCTCCTCAGTCCGGGCAACGGGCGCCGGGGCCGGGGCGGATTTCGGGGCATCGTCGGCCCGAGGCGTCCGCGCCGCGACGGCGATGGCCCGATCGAGCTGCTCGAAATACTGGTCGAGAGCGGACGGCGGGGCGGACGGCACCGAGTCGACCGGAGCGGCTGCCGCGACGGACTGTGCCGGCTGTTGAGCCGCGCCGGCACCTCCGGTCAGCAGTTCGCGGACACGCTGGACGACGGCTTTCGGTTCGAACGGCTTGGTGAGCACGCCGTCGCACTTCACGTCGCGGGCACGTTCCTGGTCGACCGGTTCGAAGGCCCCCGTCATGAGCAGGACGGGGATGTGCGCCAGCGATGGCGTCTGGCGGATGTGCCGCGCCAGGTCATAGCCGCTCGGCCCGGGCATCCCCACATCGGCCAGCACGATGTCGGGCGGTGCGCTGTCGAGCGAAGCCATCGCCCGGTTGCCGTCGCTGAAAGAGACGACCGAAATGTCTTCGCCGGCAAACGTCAGCTCGACGACCCGCTGGATCGTCACGCTGTCGTCGGCGAGGAGCAGAGTATGAGGCACGTCGTTGTTCTATCGGCTGCGACGGGTTCGCCCGGTAGGGCGTTCAGACCCGGGCGCGGGCATGCTGGTTGATGAAGTCGACGATCTCCTGCATCGGGGTACCGGGCTGAAAGACGCCCTTGATGCCGAGAGTCTTGAGCGGCTCGATGTCGGCGTCCGGAATGATCCCGCCCATCAGCACGAGGACATCGTCCATCTGCCGTTCCTTGAGCAGGCTCATCAGGCGGGGCGCAATGTGATTGTGCGCGCCCGAGAGGATGGAGAGGCCGATCACGTCGGCGTCCTCCTGAAGCGCGGCCGTCACGATCTGCTCCGGCGTTTGACGCAATCCGGTATAGATCACTTCCATCCCGGCGTCCCGAAGCGCCCGGGCGATGACCTTGGCCCCGCGATCGTGGCCGTCCAGCCCCGGCTTCGCTATCACGACTCGCAGCTTTTTCATCGGAACCTAGAACCCCTCGAACCTTTCGAACCCATCGAACCTTTCGAACCCATCGAACCTTTCGAACCCCTAAACGATCGGCACTTCCTCGTACTCGCCCCAGACCGTCCGGAGCGCGTCACACATCTCGCCCAGCGTCGCGTAGGCGCGCACCGCTTCGAGAATGCGCGGCATCAGATTCTCGGTCGTCGCCGCCGCGCGTCGAAGGGCTTCGAGGGCCGCTCCGACGCGCACGTTGTCGCGATCGCGGCGCAGCGCCTCGAGCTTGGCCAGCTGCGTTTCTGAGGCACGCTCGTCGATATAGAGCGTCGGCAGCGGCGGTTCGTCGTCCTGCACGAAGTCGTTGACGCCGACGACAATCCGCTCGCGGCCTTCGAGCTCGCGCTGATAACGGTAGCTGCTTTCGGCGATCTCGCGCTGCGGGAAGCCCTCCTCGATGGCCGCAACCATCCCGCCCAGCCGATCGATCTGCCGGATGTAGTCCAGGGCGCCCTGCTCCATCTGGTTCGTCAGCGCCTCGACGAAGTACGAACCACCCAGCGCATCGACGGCCTTGGTCACGCCGCTCTCGTACGCCAGGACCTGCTGGGTGCGGAGCGCGAGCGTGGCCGCCTCGGCGGTCGGCAGCGCCAGCGCCTCGTCGAGCGCGTTGGTGTGCAGCGAGTTGGCGCCACCGAGCACCGCCGAGAGCGCCTGGAGCGCGGTCCGGACCACATTGTTGTACGGCTGCTGCGCCGTCAGCGACACGCCGGCGGTCTGGGCGTGAAAGCGAAGCTTGAGCGACCGCTCGTCTTTCGCGCCGAATCGATCGCGCATCGTCTCGGCCCAGATCTTCCGGGCGGCGCGGTACTTGGCAATCTCCTCGAAGAAATCGCTGTGGGCATTGAAGAAGAACGAGATCCGCGGCGCGAAGTCGTCGACCTTCAGCCCCGCGTCGATGCCCCACTGCACATATTCGATGCCGTCGCGCAGCGTGAAGGCGAGCTCCTGGATCGCCGTCGCGCCGGCTTCGCGAATGTGATAGCCGCTGACCGAGATCGTGTTCCAGCGCGGCAGTTCCGCGGTGCAGAAGCCGAACACATCCGTGATCAGCCGCATCGAGGGGCGCGGCGGGAAGATGTATTCCTTCTGGGCGATGAATTCCTTCAGGATGTCGTTCTGGAC
>CAZOAZ010000072.1:0-29132 GCA_964577955.1 uncultured Bifidobacterium sp.
AATACCGCGGCATGGGCTCGATCGGCGCGATGCGCAAGGGCAGCCGCGATCGCTATTTCCAGGACGACTTCGATCTCGACAGCCCGTCGCAGGTCGGCGAAAAACTCGTCCCGGAGGGCATCGAGGGCCGCGTGGCACACAAGGGCTCAGTAGCCGCGATGGTTCATCAGCTCGTCGGCGGTCTCCGCGCCGGCATGGGTTACTGCGGCTGCGGCACGATTGGGGACCTGCAGGCGGAGGCCAAGATCATCCGCATCACTCCGGCCGGCTTCCGCGAAAGCCACGTCCACGACGTCGCCATCACCAAGGAGGCGCCGAATTACCGGTCGGAGTAAGCGCGACGAACTTCTCCTTTCTGCCGCGCTCGTCATCCTGACTCTGGTCGCGTACTCGAACTCGCTGAACGGCGACTTCGTGCTCGACAGCCGTGTGATCGTCCTCGAAGATCCGCGACTCAAGGCGGCAACCGCGGACAACGTGGCCTCGATCTTTCAGCACACCTACTGGTGGCCGTACGCCGAACTGCCGCTGTATCGTCCCGCCACGACACTGTCCTTTCTCGCCAACTACAGTCTTTTCGGCAACGGCGATCGACCGTTCGGCTACCACGTCGTCAATCTTGCCCTGCACACGATCAACGTGCTGCTGCTCTTCGCGATCGGCCAGCGCCTGACCGCGTCGGGCTGGGCCGCGGGGCTTGCCGCAGGCCTGTGGGCGGTCCACCCGCTCGGCACTGAGGCGGTCGCGAACATCGTCGGGCGTTCGGACTTGCTTGCCGCAGGCGGCGCATTGGCGGCGTTCTACGCATATCTCAAGAGCAAGGACGCTCAGCCTGCGGCCGCGGCGCTTTGGTACGTGCTGGCCGTCGTGGCGGCGCTCGTCGCGGCGTTCGCCAAGGAGAGCGGCGTCGTGATTGTTGCGATGGTGCTCGTCTGGGAGCTCTTTGCTGGGAAGCGGCGCAACCTGGCGCCAACGCTCACCATTGGCGCTTGCGTTGGCATTCCGGTGCTGCTCTTTCTCTACCTGCGCTCGACCGTCGTTGGCGCTGGCGGCGGCTTTCCATTCGTCGACAACCCCATTCTTGGTGCGTCCGCGATGGAAGGCCGAGCGACGGCGCTTGCCGTTCTGGGTCGTTACGTTGGTCTCTTCTTCTGGCCAGCGCAGCTGTCGGCGGACTATTCGTTCCGGCAGATTCCTTTGGCCTCGGGGACGCCCTCAGAAATCGCGCTCTGGATCCTTGTCGCAGTTTCCGCAGCGGCAATCGTCGGGCTGATCGTCGTCAACCGGACCGCGGGGCTGTTGGCTCTGGCCGCCGCGCTCTTCGTGCTCCCGGCGTCGAATCTCTTGGTGCCTACCGGGACGATCATGGCGGAGCGGTTGATGTACCTTCCCGCCGGTCTGCTGATTCTTGCGATCGTCACCGCCCTCTCGGTCCCGCGCTTCGCCCGCCTGCACATGGCTGGAGCGGCGATCGTCCTCGTCCTTGTCGCCGCCGCCACCGTTCGGACCATGGCGCGGAATTCAGACTGGCAAGACGAACTCACACTTTGGACCGCGACTGCGAGCACGTCTCCCGGCAGCTTCAAGAGCCACAGCGGACTGGCGGAGGCCTTGCGGCAATCGGACAAGACCGGTGGCAGTTTGAATCGCGCCATCGCTGAAAAGGAACAGAGCCTCGCCATCCTCGCGGAAGCACCGGCGGCGCTGACCCGCGACGCGATGATGAAATCGCTGTACGAAGTTGCGACGTATTACATGGAGCGCGGCGAATGGCGCGCCGCGCATCCCGTCAACGCGGCACCGGCGGACATCGAGGCTGACTTTCAGCGAGCCGCCGAGATCATCGAACGCTACCTCGCGATGAGCCCGCCAACCGGCAACGCCGCGCAGGCCGAGATGCTGCGTGCTGTTGCGTACCAGCGGCTTCTCAAAGGCGACCAGGCCGTCGCGGCCGCGCGAGCGGCCGCTGCCGCCGAACCATTGAATCCGGCCGTCTACCGCGCGCTCGCGTCCAGCCTCGTCAGCGCCGGCAGCGGCGACGAAGCCGGCGCACGACTGATGACCGGATTCATGCTGACGGGAAATCAGGAGCTGCGTCTGGCGCTCGCGGAGCTTTACGAACGCGTGCTCGATCCGGGAGGCTGCGCCGTCACGCGCACGGGGTCGTCAGTGACGTTGAATAGTTCCTGCCCGCTCGTCCGGCGGCATCTGTGCGCGGCGTATCGAGAGACCAGCCAACTGCACCGCGGGCGCGGCCGCGCCGATCTCGCCGACCAGGCGGTCGCCGCAATGCGCGGGTTGCAGTGCACTTCGTGAGCGGACAGCCTAAAGGGTGTCCCTACCGCTGTGACCGCTGACTCCGGTAGGGACAGGCTTCAGCCTGTCCGACGGGCAATCGCGATCGATCGAGCGTCCGTCTCAACGTGCGCAATCGCCACGCGGATCGCTGACTGAAACCCCCGCGGCAACCGATCGGGCCATTCGATCGCCGTGACACCGGCCTCGAGTGTCAGATCGTCGAGGCCGAGATCGTCGACCTCGACCGGTTTCAGCCGGTAGAGATCGACGTGATGGAGCGGCATGCGGCCACCGCGATATTCCTGAATCAGCGTGAATGTTGGACTGCTGACCTCGGCCGGATCGATGCCGAGCCCCTCAGCCAGACCGCGGACGAACGCGGTCTTTCCCGCGCCCAAATCGCCCTCGAGTAGTACGACATCGCCGTCAGACAAGGACGCCGCCAGCTCACGTCCCACCGCGCTCGTTTCCGCCTCCGACCGCGTCGTGACGGTCATGCTCATTCGTCCGTCCGCCGGCGTCCGGTCAGTTCGAGGATCGCGCTGCCGATGTGAGACACGACATCGGACGCGGTGAGCGAGACCTCGCCGAGCGCGCTCTCCGCCAGATCGCCGGCCATGCCGTGCAGATACACGGCAAGCTTGCATGCGGCTTCCGCATCCAGAAGCTGGGCCAGCCAGGCCGCGATCATGCCGGTAAGAACGTCGCCGGTCCCACCGGTCGCCATCCCGGCGTTGCCGGTCGGGTTGATGAAGACCTTCTCGTCCGGTGTGGCAATCAGCGTCCGATGACCTTTGAGGACGACGTACACGTGATGCGTAACAGCAAAGTTTCGAGCGATCTCGAGGCGAGAGGCCTGGACCTCGTCGCTCGACATGCCGACCAACCGTCCCATTTCACCAGGATGCGGGGTGATGATGACGTGGCGCCCGTCGCGGCCCCGCAGCACGTCAGGATCTCTCGCGAGAGCGTTGAGACCGTCTGCGTCGATCACGAGCGGCGTCGCGGCCCGCGCGACCAGCTGCCGCACGAACGCCTGAGTGCCCGGCGCCTGTCCAAGTCCCGGTCCGATCGCCAGGACATCGTGTGTCATCTCCAGCACGTGGTCGACCAGCTGTGGCTTGAGACCGTCAAATGACGACTCCAGACCGGTCGTCATATACTCCGGCCCCATCGACGCGACGATCGCCTGGCAGTCGCTCGCGGTCGCCACCGTCACCAGCCCGGCGCCGGAACGCAGCGCGCCGGACGCCGCCAGGTGCGCCGCTCCGGTCTTCCCCAGTGAGCCGGCGACCAGCAGCACGCGGCCGTAGTCGCCCTTATGGCTGTCCGCGGCGCGCGGCGCGACCAGCTCGCGCATGCTGCCGCGCGTCAACAGGTCGACGCGCGGACCATCCACGCTTTCGATCACCGCGGCCGGGATGCCGATGTCGGCAATGACGATGTCTCCGGCCCGGAGCTCGGCCGGCGGCAGTACGAGTGAGAGTTTCGGCGCGCCGAGCGTGACGGTGGTTCCGGCGTCAATCGATCGGCCGATGGGTTCGTGCGTGTCGGCCGAAAGGCCCGACGGCAGGTCGATCGCCACGATCGGCACATCGAACCCGTTCACGTCGGCGACGACCGTCTCGAGCAGACCATGCAGCGGCGCGTTCAATCCCGTGCCGAAGATCGCGTCGACAATGAGCGTGGAGTCGCGAACCTCGGACACGTGCAGTTCCCAGGCTTCGCTGTTGGCGACTTCGACGATCGTCAGCCCGAGCCGGCCGAGAATCTCCAGATTGACGCGCGCGTCGCCCTTCACCTCGGCGACCCGTCCGAACAGGAACACGCCGACGTCCACGCCGCGCTGAATCAGCGTCCGCGCAACGACGAACCCGTCGCCGCCGTTGCTGCCGCGGCCGCACAGCACCGAGACCTTGCCGGCCAACAGTTCCGCGTGGATCGCTTCGATCGCCGCGACGACCTGGCGGCCGGCATTCTCCATGAGCACGAGCGACGGAATCCCAATCTCGTCGATCGTCCGCCGATCCGCCTCCCGCATCTGCGCGGCCGAAAGCACTCGCATAACCGCCATCATAGCGGAAGCACGTGTCTTCACTTCTGCCCTTTGCCCTCGCACCTCCGCCCTTCCATATTCACCCTTGTGCTACGCTGGCCTCATGAGCGCGATGGTGAACGTGAACGGCCGCGTCTTCGATCAGGAGCACGCCGCGATCTCGGTGTTCGATCACGGGTTTCTCTACGGCGAGGGTGTCTACGAGACGCTGCGGACCTACAACGGCGAGCCGTTTCTGTTCGATCGGCACATGCGGCGGCTGCGCAACTCCGCCGCCATGCTGGCGCTGACCGTCCCCTTGAGCAACGAAGAGATCGACGCCAGATTTCGCGACACGATGCACGCGGCCGGCCTGGGCGAATCCGGGCGTGAAGCGTACCTGCGGATTCTCGTCACCCGCGGCGTCGGCGAATTGACCTACGACCCGGCCGCCTGCGCCACGCCGTCGATCGTCGTCATCGCCAAGGAGCACGTGGACCCGCCTGCCACCGCCTACGACGACGGCGTCACGGTGGCGCTGGTCGGCATCGTCCGGAATCATCCGGACTCCGTGAATCCGCTGATCAAGTCGAACAACCTGCTGAACAACGCGCTGGCCATGCAGGAGGCGTTCAGGCGCAAGGCGTTCGAAGGCGTGATGCGGAACTATCGCGGCGAGCTGGCCGAGTGCACGACCGCAAACCTCTTCATCGTCAAACACGGCGTGGCGTTGACGCCGCCGCTCGACGCCGGTCTGCTGGCGGGCATCACGCGCGAGTTCGTGTTCGAAGTCGGGCAGGCGGCCGGCATCCCGGTCCGCGAGCACGTGCTGCACGACGCCGACCTGCTCGGCGCTGACGAGGCGTTCCTGACCAGCACGACACGAGAGCTGGTGCCGATCGTTCAGGTGGACGATCTCACGATCGGCTCCGGGCGTCCTGGCCCGGTCACCAAGGCCTTGCTCGGAGCATTTCGCGATGCGGCGCACCGGCTGACCGGGAGCGCGATTCGGACTGCGTAGCGGCGACGCGCAAGACGTTCCGGATATGACCGCCCTCGTCTGCCGCAACCTGGTCAAACGCTACGGCGACGTCGTCGCGCTCAACGGGTTGAGCCTCGACGTGCCGAGCGGTGAGTGTTTCGGCATGCTCGGCCCGAACGGCGCGGGCAAGACGACGACTGTCGAAATCTTCGAAGGACTCCGCCAACCGGATTCTGGCGAGGTCGAAGTGCTCGGCGAACGGTGGACCGGTGACGGTCTCGCGTTGCGCGCTCGTCTCGGGATTCAGCTGCAGGAAACGAAGTTCCAGGACAAGCTGACGGTCGCGGAAGTGCTGACGCTCTTCCGCAGCTTCTACCCTCGCGGCCTCAGCGTGTCGGAAGCATTGGGCGTCGTGTCGCTCGACGAAAAAGCCGGCGCGCAGATCCGCACGCTGTCCGGCGGACAGAAGCAGCGGCTCTCGCTCGCCTGCGCGCTCGTCGGTGACCCCGAGGTCCTGTTTCTGGACGAACCGACGACCGGACTGGATCCGCAGTCGCGCCGGCAGACCTGGGACGTGGTGCAAGCCTTCAAGGCGCGCCAGCGGACGGTATTGCTCACGACCCACTACATGGAGGAAGCGGCCCAGCTCTGCGACCGCGTCGCCGTCGTCGATCACGGACAAGTGATTGCGCTCGGCACACCGCGCGAACTGATCGCGTCGCTGGGCGCCGAGCACGTCGTCGAATTCTCCGTCGATGGCCAGGGCGAGTTGGACGCCGACACGGTGAGCCGGCTGCCAAGCGTCGAGCATGTGGCGCTCGACAAGGGCGTCTGGCGTGCGACGGTGCGCGAAGTGCACCGCGCCGTGCCGGCCATTCTCGGCGCGCTCGCCGATCGCGGTCTGTCGCCCACCCATCTCACGACACATCACGCCACGTTGGAAGATGTTTTCATGTCACTGACGGGACGGAGGCTGCGCGATGGCTGACGGCCCAGCACCGAGGAACCAATACAAGGTGCGCAGCGCCTTGACCGAGCTCACGCTGGCACGCATCCGGGAGCTGACGCGGGAGCCCGAGGCCGTCTTCTGGGTGTTCGTCTTTCCGATTCTGCTGGCGGGAATCCTGAGCCTCGCGTTCCGGAGTCGCCCGCCCGATCCGCTGCCGGTCGGCGTCGTGGATGGCCCTCAGGCGCAGGCACGGATGGCGGCGCTGTCCACCGAAAGCGGCCTGCGGCCGCAGATCCTGCGACCGGACGACGCCACACAGGCCCTGGCGCGCGGCCGCGTCGTCGTGACGATCGGGTCGGATGCCGCGCCGCACTACGAGTACGACCCGACGCAGCCCGAGAGCCGGACGGCGCTTCTTCTGGTGGATGCGGCGCTGCAGCGTGCCGCTGGGCGCATCGATCCGGTGGTGCCCACTCGCGGCGAGATCACCGAGCCGGGCGGCCGCTACATCGACTTCCTGGTCCCTGGCCTGCTCGGCATGAACCTGATGGGCACCGGCATGTGGGGCATCGGCTTCTCGATGGTCGTGGCGCGCAACGGCAATCTCTTGAAGCGGCTGATCGCCGCCCCGGCGCGCCGCAGCCACCTCCTGGCGGCGCAACTCCTCTCGCGCCTGGCCTTTCTGGTTCCAGAAGCCGGGGCGTTGTTGCTGTTCGCCCACTTCGCGCTTGGCGTGCCGCTCCGTGGCTCGTTGCTGATGCTGATTGCGGTTTCGCTGCTGGGCGCGCTCGCCTTCAGCGGTCTCGGCCTGCTCACCGCCGCGCGGCCGCGCACCATTGAAGGCGTGTCTGGGGTGATGAACCTGGTGATGGTGCCGATGTGGATCTTCTCGGGGATCTTCTTTTCGACGGAGCGCTTTCCGTCGGCGATGCAGCCGTTCATTCAGGCGCTGCCGCTCACGGCGTTGAACGATGCGCTGCGGGGGGTGATGCTCGAGGGCATTGGCATCGCGCCGCTTCTACCGAAGCTCGCGCTGCTCGCCGTGTGGGGGCTCGTCAGCTTCCTGATTGCGCTGAAGATCTTTCGTTGGCAGTAGAAACGCATCGGTAGGGACAGGCTTTAGCCTGTCCGACCGCGGACGGACAGCTTGCAATCCGGCTAAAGCCGGACGCCACCGGTTACACGTACTCCTCGATCGGCGGGCACGCGCACATTAAATTGCGATCGCCGTATGGATTGTCGATCCGGCCGACGCTCGGCCAGAACTTGTTGGCGCGCACGAACGGCAGCGGGAACGCGGCCTGTTCGCGCGAGTAGGCGTGCTTCCAGTCGTCGGCGGTTACCGCGGCGGCGGTATGCGGCGCGTTCTTCAGCGGGTTGTCGCGCGGATCGAATTTCCCCTCGATGACGGCCTGAATCTCCTGCCGAATGGCGATCATCGCGTCGCAGAACCGATCCAGTTCGCCTTTCGGTTCGCTCTCGGTCGGCTCGACCATCAGCGTGCCGGCGACCGGAAACGACACGGTCGGCGCATGGAATCCGTAGTCCATCAACCGCTTCGCCACGTCGGTTTCGTCCACGCCACTCGCCTGCTTCAACTGCCGCAGGTCGAAAATCATCTCGTGCGCTACGCGGCCGTTGGGCCGCGTGTAGAGCACCGGATAGTGCTTTTCCAGTCGCGACTTGATGTAGTTGGCGTTCAAAATCGCGTAGCGCGTCGCATCGGTCATCCCCTCGCCGCCGAGCATCGACATGTAGGCGTACGAGATCAGTAGGATGCTGGCGCTGCTCCATGGCGCCGCCGACAGCGCCGGAATCGCGCGCGGGCCGCCAACGTGAATCACCGGATGGCCGGGCAGATACGGCGCGAGATGCGCCGCGACGCCGATCGGACCCATGCCGGGACCGCCGCCGCCGTGCGGAATGGCGAACGTCTTGTGCAGGTTCAGGTGGCAGACGTCGGCACCAATCGCCGCCGGACTGGTGAGCCCGACCTGCGCGTTCATGTTCGCGCCGTCCATGTAGACCTGGCCGCCGTGCTCGTGGACGATGGCGCAGATGTCCTGGATGCTCTCTTCGAACACCCCGTGCGTCGACGGATAGGTGACCATCAGCGACGACAGATGCTCGCGGTGTTCGATCGCCTTGGCCCGTAGATCCGCGACATCGATGCTGCCATCCGCCGTGCTGGCCACAACGACAACCCTGAGCCCTGCCATCGCGGCACTGGCCGGGTTGGTGCCGTGCGCCGACGCCGGAATGAGGACGACATCCCGCTTCCGGTCGCCGCGGTCGTGGTGATAGGCCCGGATTACCATCAGCCCGGCAAACTCGCCCTGCGCCCCAGAGTTCGGTTGGAGCGACACCGCGGCAAAGCCGGTGATTTCGCAGAGTGTCCGCTCGATCGTGTGGAAGATGGCCTGATACCCGGACGCCTGATCCACCGGCGCGAACGGATGCAGCTTCGAGAACTCCGGCCAGGTGACCGGTAACATCTCCGACGCCGCGTTCAGCTTCATCGTGCAGGAGCCGAGCGGAATCATCGAAAAGCCGAGCCCGACGTCTTTTCTTTCCAGATTGCGGATGTAACGCATCATCTCGGATTCCGAATGATGCGCGTTGAACACCGGATGCGTCAGGAACGGCGTCGTCCGGGCGAGCTCTTGCGGATACTCGGCCGCCGGCGTCGCGCTCGCACGGCCCGCGCCGTGCGCGGATCCCGAGGCGTGCGCGAACACGCTGACGATCGCCTGGACATCGTCGGCGTTCGTCGTCTCGTCGAGCGCGATGTTGATCGTACCGTCGTCTCTGTAGCGGAAGTTGATCCGCCCGGCGAGGGCCGCGGCCCGAACTTTCGTCACGTCGGCGCCGGCGACTCTGATCGTGTCGAAGTATTCGGCGTTGGTCTGCTTGAGGCCGAGCGTGGTCAACTGGTGTGCGAGATGCTGAGCGTGCGCGCGAACCCGCTTCGCGATCGCGGTCAGGCCGTGCGGACCGTGGTACACGGCGTAGAAGCCGGCCATGTTGGCGAGGAGCGCCTGGGCCGTGCAGATGTTCGAGGTCGCCTTCTCGCGGCGGATGTGTTGCTCGCGGGTCTGCAGCGACATGCGGTAGGCCGTGTGGCCGTGCGCGTCGACCGAGACGCCGATAATCCGGCCCGGCGCCTGACGCACGTGGCTCTCACGCGTCGCGAAGAAGGCCGCGTGCGGACCACCGTACCCCATCGGCACGCCGAACCGCTGCGAGTTCCCGAGAACGACATCGGCGCCCCACTCGCCCGCTGGAGTCAGCAGGGCCAGGCTCAGGAGATCGGTCGCCACCGCGACGAGAATCCCGGCGTCGCGCGCCTTCGCAATGAGCGCTTTGTAGTCGTGTACGACCCCGGCTTCGTCCGGTGTCTGCAGCAGAAGGCCGTAAACCTGGTCACTCAAGGCGAAACGGTCCGGCGAGGCGATGACGATCTCGATGCCGAGCGGTTCCGCCCGCGCGCGCAGGACGTCGATCGTCTGCGGGAAACAGCCGTCCGAGACCAGGAACTGCCCCGCGCCAGTGGACTGTGACAGCCGCTTGCCCTGGACGCGGTGCAGCAGCGTCATGGCTTCCGCGGCCGCCGTCGCTTCGTCCAGGAGCGAGGCCGTCGCGACATCCATCCCCGTCAAGTCCCGCACCATCGTCTGAAAATTCAGCAGCCCTTCGAGGCGGCCTTGCGCGATCTCCGCCTGATACGGCGTGTACGGCGTGTACCACCCTGGATTCTCCAGGACGTTCCGCAGAATCACGCTTGGCGTGACCGAGTCGTAGTAGCCGAGGCCGATGTACGAGCGGAAGACCTGGTTCTTCGCGGCTGTCGTCCGTAGCGCGCGGAGGAACTCGTGTTCCGGTTGGCCGTCCGGCAGCGCCAGCGGCTTCTTCAGCCGAATCCGGGCTGGGACCGCCTCGTCCATCAACGCGTCGAGCGATGCCGCGCCGACGATGCGCAGCATCTCCTTGGCGTCGGCGTCGCGCGGCCCGATGTGGCGCGAGCGAAATGGTTCGGGGTCGAGGACGCTCATTTCACGAGGTCTGCGTATTGAGTGGCGTCGAGCAGGCCGTGCACATCCGGATGGTGCACCTTCACGACGATCATCCAGCTGCCGTGCGGGTCGGTATTCACCGCCTCGGGCTTGGCCTTGAGCGCGCTGTTGACCTCGACGACTTCGCCGGCGACCGGCGCATACAACTCCGAGACGGCTTTGACGGATTCGATTGTGCCGAACGACTGGCCGGCTTTGAGCACGGTGCCAACGTCGGGAAGCTCGAGATACACGACGTCGCCCAGCTGCGACTGCGCGAAGTCGGTGATGCCGATCTTCCCCCGGTCGCCGTGGAGGTCGATCCACTCGTGATCCTTCGTGTACTTGAACCCCGCGGGATACGCCATCGCTGCTCTCCTGTATCCGCTCGTCAGACTTTCGGACGCTTGTAGAACGGCATCGGCACCACGCGCGCGCGCGTCCGCCGGCCGCGAATATCGACGTCGAACTCGGAGCCCGGCGACGACAGCGCCACCGGAACGTAGGCCATGCCGATCGCCTTCTTCAGAAACGGCGTCTGGGTGCCGCTCGTGACGGTGCCGACGCGTTCGTCACCCGAGAACACCTCGTAACCGTGGCGCGCAATGCCGCGGTCGATCATTTCAAATCCGGCGATCTTCCGGGTCAGGCCTTCCGCCTTCTGCTTCCGCAGCGCCTCGGCGCCGACGAAGTCGGCCTTCTTCCAGCCGATGATCCAGTTGAGATCGGCTTCGAGCGCCGTCGTCGTGCGGTCGATGTCGTTGCCGTGCAGGCGCATCCCCGCCTCGAGACGCAGCGTGTCGCGCGCGCCAAGACCGCACGGGATCATCTCCACGGCCGCGCCCGACTGCACCAGCGCGAGCCAGACTTTGTCGGCCGACTGCGGCGGGACGAAAATTTCAAATCCGTCCTCGCCCGAATAGCCGGTCCGCGACACCGTGCCGCGCACGTTCGCGACTTCGCCGTGCGCGAACCAGTAGTACTTCAGGCTCGACAGATCCACACCGGTCAACGGCTGGACCACCTCGAGGGCGCGCGGCCCCTGCACCGCGATGAGCGCGTAGCGTGAGCTGGCATCGACAGCGATGGCATCGCCCGCCGGCTTGATGTGCTCGGCGATGTGCGCGTAGTCCTCGGGAATGTGCGAGGCGTTGACGACGAGCAGAAAATGCTGCGGCTGGAGCCGGTAGACGAGCAGGTCGTCGACGAACGTCCCCTCGGGCGTCAACAGCCCGGAATACTGCGCCTGGCCGACGGCGAGCTTCGAAGCGTCGTTGGAGGAGATCCGCTGCACCGCGTCGAGCGCGTTCTTCCCGGCAATCTCGATCTGCCCCATGTGGCTGACATCGAAGATGCCGGCGCGCTCGCGGACCGCCATGTGCTCGGCCACGATGCCCGAGTACTCGACCGGCATGTCCCAGCCGCCAAAAGGCACCATCTTCGCGCCCAGTGCGCGATGCCGGGCGTTCAGCGCCGTTTTCTTGAGGGGAACTGCGGTGGTTTGATCCATGAAAGGCGTGGCGCGTCAGCGGTAGGGACCGGCCTAGCCGGTCCGTCTCGAAGGCACGTAACGGTACTATGCGGGTCCGCCGCGGTCAAGAATGGAGAGCCGTCGTCGCCGCTTCCTGGTCGCGCCGATTCATCGCTTCCCGTTCCGCCGCGATCCGATCCAGCTTGGCGCGCAGCTCCGGGTGCTTGCCGACGAACCCGGCAAAGTCGGCGCGACTGAGCGTCAGCAGCTGACAGTAGTCGATGGCCGTGACGTCCGCCGAGCGTGGGGCGCCGCTGAGGAGCGCCATCTCGCCGAAGAGATCGCCGGCCGAGAGCTTGATCTTGCGCTTGCCGATCGACACCTCGACGGCTCCTGACGAAATGAAGAACACGTCCTCGGCCGCGTCGCCCTGGCGGATCAGGCGCTGACCGGGGACCGCCGAGCGCGGCTTGAAGAGGGTGAGCAACTCGGCGCGCATCACCAGGTCCATGTCGCCGAACACCGGCCAGCGGCTGATCAACTCGTCCGGAGGCAGCGCCTTCGTCGCCTTCTTGTTGCCGTCGAGGGCGACCTGGAGGCGCGCCAGCTTGAGGTCCTGCGCCGATTCGCCTCGCGTCATGATGCGGAGACGGCGCCGCAGCACGCCATGAATCGGTTGGACCGCCGCGAACGCGAGCGGGTTGATCGCGAGCGAGAGGATGGCGCCCGCGAGAATCAAGTCCCGTCCCTCCTCCGGAAATATCTTCAGGCTGATCCCGAGGCCGGCAAGAATGAACGAGAACTCGCCAATCTGGGCGAGCGACGCCGACACGGTCAGCGCCGTCGACATCGGGTAACCCAGAAAGTGAACGATCAGGAACGCCCCGATCGATTTGCCGATCAGGATGATGAAGAGGACGCCGATGAGATCCAGCGGCTGCTGATACAGCACCTTCGGGTCGAAGAGCATGCCGACCGAGACAAAGAAGATGACGGCAAAGGCATGCTGCAGCGGCAACGCTTCCTCGGCCGCCCGGTGACTGAGCTCGGTGTTGCTCAGCACCACCCCGGCGCAAAAGGCGCCGAGCGCGAACGAGACGCCAAACAGCGTGGATGCGCCGTAGGCGATGCCGAGCGAGACCGCCAGCACCGACAGCGTGAACAGCTCGTGCGACCCGGTCCGCGCCGCCTGCTGAAGCAGCCACGGCACCACCCGCGGGCCGGTCAACATCACCAGCGCCAGGAAGATCGCGATCTTCCCCATCGTGATGCCGAGCAGTTTGGCGAGTTCCCACCCGCCCACCGCCTCACCCGCACCGCCAACCATGCTGGCGAGCGCCGGGAGCAGGACGAGGGTGAGCACCATGGCCAGGTCTTCGACGACCAGCCAGGCGATGGCAATTCGCCCGTTGGCACTGTCCAGACTGCTCCGCTCTTCCAGGGCCCGAAGGACGACAACCGTGCTGGCGACTGAGAGACAGAGGCCGAGGACCAGCCCGGCGCCAAACGACCAGCCCCAGAGCCTGGCCATGATCGTGCCCATCGCCGTGGCCGCGACGATCTGCACCACGGCGCCTGGAATCGCGATCCACTTCACCGCCATGAGGTCGGCGGTCGAGAAATGCAGGCCGACGCCGAACATCAGCAGGATGACGCCAATTTCGGCGAGTTCCGTCGCGACCTGCGTGTCGGCGTGGAAGCCGGGCGTGAACGGGCCGATGGCGATACCGGCCAAGAGATACCCGACGAGCGGCGGAATGTGCAGCCGCGTCGCCGTGAACCCCAGCAGGAAGGCGATCACGAACGCCGTCGCCAGCGTAAATAGCAGTGTCGCTTGATGTTCCATGAACGGTCGACGCGTCGGAGGCGGCGACCTGGCCGCTTGCTGGCTGGGAAGCTGCGCCGGCATTGTACCACTCGGTTTTCACGGTCTCCAGGGCATTGGGCTGAGGGCAAAGGGCAAATCTGAAGGCACACCGATCGAGCCACGCACCCGCGGTGTCCGCCTCACTTGCCTTCCGGTTGAAGCACCTCCACGGCATCCTCGTCGCTCGCCACGTACGGCTCTTGGGACTCGGCAAGCCGACACGCAGCCGCCGCGCCCGCGAGCCCGCCACCGAGATCGACGCCTGTTGCGTCCTCGTACTCGCGCAGATAGTTGGCGAGGGTGTGGTAGCTGATACCCAGGCGGCGCGCGGCTTCCCGTCGGCTGCCGCCGCAGCGCTCCAGGATGAGCCGTGAGTAGCGGATCGCCCACTCCCGCAGCGACTCGCTGAGGCGAAGCGACGGCTGCAGCACCGTGGCGTAGTCGCCGCGGACCGCCGGCGGCAGGTCGTCCAGTTCGATGACGTCGCTCGTCGCGAGCGCCACGGCGCGTTCCATCACCCGCTCCAGCTCGCGCACGTTGCCCGGCCAGTCGTGATCCACCAGCACCTGCAACGCGCCCTGAGACAACGTGAGATGACGCGTGTGGCGGTGCCGCTCGAGAAAATAGGCGGCGAGTTCCCGGATGTCCTGGCGCCGTTCGCGGAGCGGCGGCACGCGGATGTCGACGCCGCCGAGACGGTAGTAGAGATCCGGCCGGAAGAGTTGCCGGTTCACGAGGTCCTTCAGGCCCCGGTTCGTGGCGGCGATGATCCGGATGTCGACGCGTCGCGTGCCGGTGCTGCCCACGCGCTCGATGGCCAATTCCTGAATGGCGCGCAGTAGTTTGGCTTGCGCGGACAACGACAGATCGCCGACTTCGTCGAGGAACAACGTGCCGCCATCGGCGTGTTCGAACTTCCCGCGGCGGCCGCGGACGCCCGTGGCGGTCCGGTCTTCGATGCCGAAGAGTTCGGCTTCGACGAGCGTTTCGACGAGCGCCGCGCAGTTGAGGGCGACGAAGGGTCCGTCGCGGCGCGGGCTGAGCTCGTGCAGCTGCCGGGCGACGAGCTCCTTCCCGACGCCTGAATCACCTTCGAGGGGACGGTAGTAGAACGCTCGCCTTCTCGGTCGACTTGCCGGCGAATCACTACGGGCCAGGGTGGAGAAAGCGCGCATGAAGCGGCCAACGGCCGAACGGGCGGCGGAGGCGGTTCGAGCCCTAGGCGAAGCCGACCGCCTCGAGACCGCTCACACGACGAACCCCTTCGAACTGCGGTGGAATCCGGTCGACGCCGAGCGCCTCCGCGAGAAGGCGACGAAGCAGCTTGAGCCCCCAGGCGGGCTCGAGGGCGACCCGACGCGCGAAATGATCGCCCCCTTGGGGCCCGACCACCCGGTGACGAACGCGTCACTCTACTTACGCGAGACGCTCCGCGAGCCGAACCTGATTGCCGTCGACGCCTCGACGCAACGGGCCACCTTGGCCCTCAATGCGGGGGTGCTCACGACGGCCTTGGATGCGGCCCAGTCCGCGGAGGCGACAGGCCCGATCGAAAAGATGATCTGCCACCAGATGGCGGCGGTCCACGACGCCGGCATGGGCATCCTGGGGCGCCTTCACGAGGCCGAAACCTGGGTCCCGTCGCGGATGCCTCCGCCGGGCGAACTCGCCCGCCTGACGAACGCCGCGGCGAGACTCTTCGAGGTCTACCAGAATGGGGCCCTGGTCCTCCAGAAATTGAAAACCGGGGGCGCCCAACGCGTCATCGTCCAGCACCAACAACTCGTTCAGGTCGGCCCGGGCGGTCAGGCGGTCGTGGCGAAGACCGTTCGGCGCCGGTCTGGCAAGAAACGCAGACCCAAGGAGTCCTCATGAGCACCGTTCCAGATCCGGCACCGTTCACCTTCACGACGAAGCGGCCCACGAAGGCCGAACGAGACGCCAGGCGTCGAGCCCTCGTCATGAAAAAGATTCGCGCCTTCCCGAGGTTCACGGCCTGGATCCGCAAGCGACCGCGCTCAGCCTTCGAGATTCAGCTGCGGCGCGACGTGTTGAAGGCTCTCGCCGAAGTGGTGGCCGGTAAGCGGCCCGGACCGACTACGCTCAGATCCAAGGGCTTCTCTCACGGAAGTGTGAGATGAACGCTGAATCTTGGGCGGATAACCGGTTAATTGGGCAGGCGCTACTGCCAGAGATCGTGTGTGCGCCAGTCTTGCGGTATTCCCATCATCTTCAATGGGATCGCTGGAAAGCGGTCGAACAGATCAAACAGACGTTGACGCCAGCGTGTTTGCGGGGCTGCGTCCTTGAGAAGCTGGTTCAGCAGGGTCAAGACGACAAAGATTTTTTTGTCAGATACCGCCCGTGGTCCGTGCCACCGAGGATCATTGGAGGCGTCGGGAATGACGGGCCTGATGGCCAATTCGCGATTCCAGAGACGCGCATGGTGGGCGCAGATATTTCGGACATAGTTCAGAGTTTGAAGCCAAGACAGCATGATTGGCGCGGTCGTGTGAAACTGCCTGGCGATGCTCTTTTGTGTCTGGGCTTCACTCATGTTGAACAACGTGAACATCGAGCCAAACGTCATCATTTCACAGGCGGCCCATATCGGCAGATCCGGAAAACGATCGTAGTTGTTTTCAAAATGCTTCACGAACAACTCGGCGCTCTTTTGGGCCTTCTCTCGAAGGTCAATAAGAAACTCTGTGTGTTTGACCGTTCCATCCCTCATATCTGGCCGAGTTGCCGCCGCACGAAAATACTTGGTCTCGACGTGTGCGTAGGGTCCCCCTCGCATCGCCAAGTCATGAACGAGCGCCGTTCGAACGGCTACTTCGACTCGTTCAATCGCATCAATAACGGCAAGGCGCAACTGGCGATCGAACCGATAGCGTTCCCAAACGTCGGCAAAGCGAGTGTTCGGGATAAATCGGCTGTCAGTGTTCTTGGCGTCCTTGAAGGAGTGCCAGTATCCGCAGAGCCGGTAGTACCCAACCGCGCGCAGTCTTTGGACCAAGACCGCGTGATCGTCAACGACGAGGCCGCGACTTTCCAGGAGCTTCGCTTGATCCTCGTACGACAGCGCCGGTTTATTGAAGGGCTTGCTCACGGCGATATGTGGGCAAAAAAAGACCCGCCACATTTGTGCTTATCCCTTGGGGACAGAGGCCGGGCGGGTTTGCTGTGGAGGATCATGTCAGGCCAAGCGGTAGGTTGTCAAGCCGAACCTCAACGGAGTCATTAGTTTACGGCTGTACGGTCTTGCACGGAGTAGCCAACCCATTGGCCAGTTTTGAATATTTGCATCACTTAGCCTGTGGAAATGCCCAAGTTTCAGTGCATTTGTGTGTATCAAAACGATACGGCGATCTGGTTTCCGTGTATCTCGCTGATTGAGGTACACGAGTTTGTGACAGAGCACTTTCAGCAAGCTGTTGAGCTGGACAGGCCGGCTCGGGTTGAGCGTCCAGATGACTAGGGCTCGCGAACAGGCAGGGGGAGGAGGCTCAGAAATGCCCAATGAAGGCCATGAACCGAAACGCCGCGGCGACCCGAATTCAGCGCCTCGGTGTGGGGCAAAGAATCGTCGCGGACTCCCCTGCCGGGCGCCGAAGATGAGGAATCGGACACGCTGTCGGATGCACGGCGGGAAAAGCACGGGACCGCGGACGCCCGAGGGCCTCGAGCGGAGTCGGAAGGCTCGGTGGAAACATGGGGCCTACTCGCTCGAGACGCGTCAATTGCTGCGAGAGAATCGGCGACGGTGGCGGATGCTGGCCGATTTGCTGGCCTAACCAATTTCGCAGAGAAACCAGCGAATATTTTTACGAGAATAGCGCCGTGAGGTTAGCAATGAGCCACAGCGTCGTCCGGTATCTTGCGCTCGTCGGCGTTATCGCAGTTACTGCTGCGGCTTGCAGTCGAGTCGATCAAAAGAAGTTTGATCCGCTCTACCGCGTGGGCAAGGAAGTCGACGTGGATGTCGAAAGCTCTGGCAGTGTTCGGCTTCCTAAATCAGAGGAGCTACTCAGACGATTCAAGACTGAAATCTCATTGTTGCAGGGCCGGACGGGCAACAAAGACGAAGCCGCAGCGCTCGAGGCTTACGACAACGCGGCGGCGGCGTACAAGTCATTCCTGGATATACGCGATCTAGACCTTCGCGGTGAAGCCAGAGATGGGCGAATGCTCCTCGGTGATGGATGGGTGGCCATTGGTTCAAGGTTCAACTTCAAGCTGGAGCCGACGCCATCGCAAGAGGGCGACAAGTATAAGTTCTACTGGGTGAATGTAAGGGAAGTGGTCACCGCCCTGTTAGCGGCCCTGAAGAACAATTTGGCGAAGGCGAGCGACCTTGTCAACGGCAAGTCATAGGCTGGCGACCGCGTCGGCCTTGTAGGGGCGTCTGTTAGCTATGGCTCGACCGCCTACAGCTGAAGCGATCAGCTTGCACGTCCGATAACTGGCGTTCTCAGACGCTGTCGCTTCCGTGGCTCAGGTCGCAAAGTACTTCGTCGCCACCAGGTTCTCAGTGACGGCAAACATCTCCTGTTAACCAACTCACGATGCTGGCAATCCGAATGGCGTCGCTCCTGAACTGGTTCACCGTGAGCTCTCCGTAGTACACACTTCGATTTGAGTTGAAGACACGCGGAGGCGTTGACGCGAACTCGTTGCAGGCGCTAAACGTGCTGAACTGGCTGCCGTACTGTGAGAACTGATTTCGAATGCTCGTCGATGAGAATTGGCTGCCGTAGGTTCCAAACTGGTTATTGATCGAATCGGACGCGAACTCGGTGCAATTGATGCAGGTGAAGAACCCAAGGTATTGGCTGTAGTTGGCGCCCCCCCAGACGTAGAACCCGGATGAGACTGCTGGTGGATTCGTCGGGGGCGGCGTAGGAGCGGGCGCGGGCGCTGGAGCTGGCGCGGGAGGCGCGCAATTTCTGTTTTCACAAGTCAGCTGTACTTCAAAACACCCGTTCGGCGTCACCTGTGCGGACCCGCTCCACACGGTCCCGCGGTCACTCCGAGCAGAATACGACACACTTCCGGCGCTGACGGTTGTCACGACACGGGCGTCGCCAGCGGCCTCACAAGATGCTGCGCCGCCTGGCTCGAAGAAGCGTCTGAGCGTGCCAATCACTTGCGAGCCGACAGTCACATCTATCGACGACCATCCCTGACTCGCCGTCGTCGAAAATGCGAGTCGTCCAGGCGCAATGGTTGTCACCGAAACCTGCGCAGCGCCCGTGACGCCCTGGTACGTGGCCGACAATTCTGCCGTCCCGAGTCCAGTAGCAGTGACGAAACCGGAAGCGGACACTGTCACAACAGCCGCATTCGACGAGTGCCAAGTGGCTTGGCTTGACACGTTGAGCACCGTACCGGTCGACATTGTTGCAGACGCGACGAATTGTGCTCCTGCTCCGACGGCGGGCGACGCACCAGAAACATCGATGGACCGGGTGACGGTCGCAGAAGCTGTTGGCGCCGTCACTGTCGACGTGGATCGATCAGGACCGCTGCAGCCGATTGTGGTGGCCAAGAACGCGCAGCACCAACCCAAGGCAAGCGGCGCTCGGAACACTGCGGACGCTTTCATCTAGCGCAGACTCCAGCAAGCCACGCGAGCAGCTGCGCGTCTCCAGTCCGTTGGCCATGATAACGATTCACCGTAAGACGTCCGTAGAACTGGCCAGCGCCGTCGACAATCACAGGCGGGTCCGATGCGTAGGGATTGCAGGCACCATAGTTCGAGTACTTCGAACCGGCTTCAGTGAACTGGTTGAGAATGCTCGCGCTGGAGAACTGACTTCCGTGCGTCCCGTATTGGTTGAACACTGAGTCAGAGTCGTACTGGCTGCAGTTCAGGCATCCGAGGTACGTGCGGTGATTCTCGCCCCCAAAAAGCATCAACTTTGAACCAGAGGCAAGTCCAACTGGCGGTGATGAGCCTGCGGCCGGTGCCGCCGCGGCCGCCAGGATTTGCGCGAGGGTCTCTAGTCTCCGCGCTTCTGCCTCTGCTTGGGCGACGCGAGCCGATTGATCCGCGATGGCCGCCATCGCATCCTGGTCCCTCCCAGGAGGGTCGCTCGGACGATTGAAGACGTACTGTTGGTTCCGGCCCGTTACCGAACAGAGGGACGGCTGCTCCCACGTCGCGGTGGCACCACTGACCCACATAACGCGGAGCCGTTGTATCTGGAAGCAGCTGGCGCGTTCCCAGAAGCCTGGAGGGGCTTTGTATTTCAACGTGACAGGCGTCGTGCCCATTCGTTGGCCGGCATCGTTCGCGTAAACCGTCGCGCCCTCAGGCTCCGAATGAATTGTGAGGTTGATGGCGTTGGCACACCCGGTTGATGCGAGGACCAAGAGTGCGAAGGCGAGGAGCAACTTCATAGCAGTTCTGCGAGACCGAAGAGGCTAGCACAGCCGTGCGTGCCGAAACGAGTCACTCCATAGAAGGACTCAGTTCTGCGCCGTAATTACACCCCAGCTGAGAAGGCATATCGCAGACTGCAGCCACACTCGCAGGTTGCTCCCCTCGTGCAACCGTGCTCCAGACGTTCAAACGCCGCCCACTCCGACGAGCCGATTTCTAGCTGCCTCCCATCGTGTGCCATGCAGCCGCGACACGCATAACCCTTGTTTGCCTCAACGGTACACGTTGCTCGCTTATCCCTCAGCGCCCTTGCAGTTGTCTCCGGGCCGCTAAGCGTTGTCGAAGTCATCCGGCTTCGCGCCAGCAACTCGTCGGCGATCCACGCTGCCTTCAACGCCTCGCCTGCGGTCTTACATTCAAAGATCCAGGGCGTCTTGCGATCGCTTCGCTGCACGGTCAGCACGAGGTCGTTGCAGCTTGTACTTTCCACATCCCTCCAAGCCACACTCAGCATTCCGCTTGGCACGAGCGCTATGGCACGCGCGCTTGTCAGAAGCAGACTGGCCGGCTCTTCGCGTCCCCTTCGATTGAGGCGAATGTTGTCCATCGCGAAATGGCACGTATCAGGACCGATGTGGTGTTCTCTCCCACGCACGACAGGCAGCCGTCCCTGGTTTTCGGACTGCACGTCATGGAGCTCGCGGAGTGCGCGGAGCTGCGTCATCACAGACGAACTCACCTCGTCATCCCTTAGGCCGAGATTGTCTTTCAGCGTCAGCAGTCTCCTGAGTCCGGCAGGCGTTGGCGTTTCGGTAAACGCCCTCGTCGCGACATAGAACTGTTCAATCCGTCGGGTCAGTTCTTGAATAGCCGCCTGTTGGAGAGCCGCCGCGGCCGAAGCGGTCGCGCTCGCACGGCTAGGTAATAGCGCTGCAACCAGTAGGGCGACGACACTGAAGGCGCCAACCGATGCGTCTACGGTTCCAGAAACGCCGGCCAATAGGCCAACGAGGCCTAAGGCGCCGACGATCCACTTCGCGTTCCCGGCGGACGACGGAATCTGTTGGGCAACTAAGCCAAACCGGCCCGGATCCACAATGGGAACGTCGGGCAACGTCGCAGGATCTCGTAGTCCTGGCCGTGGCACGTTGAGCCGTTTGGAAGAGACAAAGCTCCGGTGCGATAGGCCTGTGCCTGGAAGGCTCAGTGTCCGAGCGATGCCGCGCGGGCTGAAATTGACCTTGAATCCTCGGCGCCCAACGCTAAGTGAGGGTCCAGACTTCGAGACGTGGAGGCGGAGGGATTTGCCGAGCCGGAAGCTGCGATGAAAGCGAAACCCCATCTCGAAAGGCTCACGGAGTCTGGAGATCAGCGAACTCGCTACTGCGAATCGACCGCGTCTCCCGAGAGCATCATCTCATCACGGGAACCGCGGGCAGACGTTTAGCGCAACTATCGGAATCGACTTCCGGCTTTTTCCAGTCTTCTTCGGTGGAGAGCAGGATGCATGTTGCACCGGTTGCAGTATCTAGTAACCACGTCCTCGTACCATTCACGAACCGCTCGTAGCGCCCAACACTCCGTAGTGTCGCCAGTTCGCTCGTGGAAATGACGCGATGATTTCCAGACCGCAGTTGCTCAATAATCTGCTTCTCGTTCGCCGTGACGAAGAGCGGCTCGGACCCGCCGCAAGCAGAGGTCGCTGCAATTGAGATCGCTGCCGCTGCGTAGGCTGTAATCGAGCTTTTCGCGCTCATGTGCTTCAGTAGGCGGTGCTCTGGATGCTGGAATCTGATGCGCTGACGGCCATAACGAAGGCTACATAGTCTAGTTTGACCGGTAGTGTCCCCTCACATACGTACCGTCTCGCCGCGTGTAGCCCTGGACGTACGTCGTCTTGGGTTTTCCAGTCGCGGCGCTAGTGTCCCCGTAACAAGATCCGTTTTCAGCGCACGCGCTAGCCGAAGTCGTAGGCGGTGTCGACGTTGAGGCCGGGGCCGCGGAGGCCGAAGTTCGCGGGGCCGCAGTGCTCGAGGTGCTGGTGTCAGGGGTCGGAGCGGGAACTGCGCCGGGCGGCAGAATCTTGAGAACGTTGTCGACGAATCTGCCATGCGTTTTGCAACGATCGACACCATTATTGTGATTGATCGTGTCGATCTCGTTAGCGGTGAGTCCGCTCGTTTCAAACGACGGAAGCGAGAAGCGTTGACCGTCGGAGCAAACGGCGACTGCTGTCGGCTTCGTCGGTGAGGCTGTCTCCAGACTGCTGACTGAAAGAAGTGATCCACCTGGGCCACCAAGTGCTGCGCACATGTTCGCCATTGCGGCGCTCGGCGGCTGACAATTTGCCTTCCAAACGGCCTGTTGGACGGCACTCAGGCGGTTCCACGATGGCGGGTATTGCGCGGACACCCCCGTCGCGCACGCCACGAGCAGGATGAGAGTAAGCAGGACTCGTTTCACGACAGCCTCCATAAACCCGCATGAGACAGCCGACAGTCGAGCTGGATCCTATCTTTATTAGGGGGGAATTCAGTCGCATCTTTTTCTATGCATCCAAGACACTGACAACATTCAACTTACGCGAACATCGCAACCCGCAGAACTGCCAGTGCATGCCTTGGCTTCGATAATTTTCAGTGTTGACACTGTAAAGCGGTTGCTTTACATTTGGCCAGTGGTTGCGCGAAAGCTGACGAACTTCCGAATCGACGCCGATCTCGCAGACGGTCTGAAGCTGATCAAAGAGCGCGATGGAATCTCGGAAGCGGAGCAGATTCGACGTGCTCTTCGAACCTGGCTGGAATCGCGTAGCGCCATGAAAGCGGAACGCAAGCGGGCTGCAACCCGCAAGCGTTCCTAACCCGTCAACCGGTAGAAGCGGTCGAGCGGGCTCCCGCCATTGTAGTGGGACCCTCCGACCACGCACGCCACTCGCGTGCAGGAAGGTCCGTCATGTCGCAGAAGCCATCCGCCCACCGCTCCCAGCGTCGGCCCGCGCCGCCGACCACCCCGCCGCCCTTCGTCACCATCAGCGATTTGAGCGAACGCGCACAGGAGATTGTCGTGGCTTCGCGCAACAAGCCTCTCGACACGCGCCTCGTCGACCCTGAGATCATCCGGTGCATCGTCGCCGAAGGCCCCTTCAACGGGGACGCCGAAGTGCTCGATAGCGCTGTCGAAGGTCTCGCCGTCCGCAAGTTCAACGCGGCGAAGCTCTATCAGATTCTTGACGAGTTCGGCGATGCGCTGGCCGCTGCTGGAGTCAACACCCAGGTTCCCTCGACGAACGAGGATCGCGAGAGTGAACACTTCATCGACACGGTCTTCAACTACGCGTTCGCCTATGCGCAGGCGGGCTACTTGGTGGGCGTGGCCGTCGGCCAAGAGATGGCGGGGGCGCGATGAGAACGGATTTTCGCCTGATCCGATTTCCTCCTCCTGCGCCACGTCCCGACGCCTGGACGCTGAGCACGGATGAACAAACGGTCATCAACGGCATCCGAGCCATGCGCGCCAACGGGAAGCACCAGCTGGCGTCGTGGCTGGTGAGCTTCGTGCTCATGTTCGCGTCCCGACACACGAGTGGGTCCCCGTCATGAGCGGGGCCCTGTTACGCGGACGAGACGCGCGGGCGGACCTCTCCGCCCCGCTATCCCTCGCGTCCGGGCGGCAGCATTCCGCCGAGACGATTCTCCGCGCCTGGTTCGACGGCAAGGCCGAGCACACGATCCGCAGCTATCGGCATGACCTCGAGGACTTCGCGCAATTCTTTTCGCGGGCCTTAGGCTTGTCGCCGGTGTTGTCGGTCGACGCCTCACTGAACCGGCTGTTCAAGCAATCGAGCGCCAGCGCGCACGAGATCGTGCTCGCCTTCCGTGGCTTCCTGGAATCCGCTCACCTCAGCCCCGCCAGCATCAACCGCCATCTCGCGACGCTCCGCAGCGTCACGAAGCTCGGTCGGATGCTTGGGATGATGACGTGGTATCTCGAGGTCCCCGGCGTCAAGGCGGAGCGTCGCCGTGTCACCGCGGGGCCCACGGTAGAGGAAGTCCAGCAACTGCTCGACGCGACGAGCGCCGACACGGAAGCCGAGACCCGCGACTACGCGATCGTGCTGACGTTCTTCTGCCTCGGGCTTCGGGTCAGCGAACTCTGCGGGCTGATGCTCGAAGACACGGACCTCGGACGTGGGAACACCTGGATCAAGGGCAAGGGGCGGCGAGAACGCGAGCTGGTGCCGTTGCCGATGCCGGTCGTGACGGCGATCCGGCGCTATCTGAAGTACCGCGGATCAGCGCCGGGCCCGCTCTTCCAGACCCGCGGCCAACGTGGTCGCCGTCAGGATGGGCGCCTCGAGACGCGGTCCGTGCTTCGGATTGTCCGAGAGCTCGGGCAGCGCGTCGGCCTGCACGTCTGGTGTCATGGCCTGCGTCACACGGCGATCACCACGGCGATCGAACGCGGCCAGAAAGCTGGCGTCGGTCTGGACCAGATTCGCCACTTCTCTCGACATCGCAGCCTTGCCACGATGCTCATCTACCGCGACGAGCACGACCGCACATCCACGCATCGCACCCTCGCCGACATTGTCGCCGGCACGCTCACCGCGCCTTCGAGCGGGGCTCGCGACGCTATGTGAATCCAGACGGTTCGTCGGAGCGGCGATGGCGGATGACCGACCAACAGGTCGAGCGCGCTATCGCCGCGCTGCGACGACTCCCCTACTCGGCATATCTCCGCACCCATCACTGGTTTCGCGTACGCACGCTGGCGCTCGAACGAGCACGGCACATCTGTGCGCTCTGCCCCGCCAGTTCAGAACTCGACGTGCATCACCGTTCGTATTCGCGTCGGGGCTTCGAGCAGCCGGAGGACGTGGTTGTCCTCTGTCGCGAGTGTCATCGACGCCATCACCGCGTGCTTGCGCTGACGCACGTCCGTGCCACCGATCGGGAACCAGTTAAGGCACCTATGGTGCCAGCGAGTTCGATCCGGTGGCTGAGAGATGGGTAGTGCTGCGGTTACACCGGCTCTTGGTGGGTCCAGATGCCTTGACCCAAGCTCGTGTGTTAAGTTCTTGCCCGCGTGACAATAGCAGTTTCGGTCAAGGTTGGCGAAGGTTTGGTCCTCGCGGCTGACAGCACCAGCAGTTTCTTCCTAGACGGCGTGCTGGCCCAGAGCTACCACCACGCGCGCAAATTGTTACAGCTTGAGGAATATCCAGTCGGAATTCTCACGTACGGCCTCGGTTCGGTTGGAGGGCGCAATCTCGAGAGCCTGCTGGCGGAATTTGAGCGGACCATTCGATCACACAAGACCGGTGACGCCTACAGCGTGAGGGGTTTAGCTGAGCAGCTGTTTCGTTTCGTGCTGGAAAAGTACGAGAGAGCCTACCCACCGCCGCCGCGAGCCATTCAGCCCGAGGGCGATCAGCCGATTGCCGATGTTGACGTACGCGACCAAGCGGAGCCTCCAGCCGATGAGCCGGTCCAAGTCCCGGCTCAGGACACGCGACCTGTGCTAGGAATCGTCGTGGGCGGATTCTCGAGGGACGATTTCTTTTCGGATGAGTTCGCGATGGAGATTCCGCACCGCCAGCCAATCGAGGTGTGGCCAGACAGCCAAGAAGTGCAGCAGTATGGTGTGCGCTGGTGGGGGCAAACGTCGCCCATCGAACGACTCTATTTGGGTTGCGACTACAGAGGGTTCGTCGAGTGGTGCCGATCCATCGGAGTAGCCGAGGACCAGATCTACAGCTCCTACATGGAATTGCGGGAGCGGATCATGTGGCCTATCATCTACGAAGGAATGCCACTGCAGGATGCGATCGACCTTGCGGTTTATCTCGTGAATGTCACGATCGGTCATTCTCGATTCGCCGTGGGTCCACCGGTCTGCGGGGGCGACATCGATGTGGCGACAATTACCCCTCGCGGGATGCAGTGGATCAGCCGAAAGAGTTGGCAGGTAAAGGCCGACTCGGTATTTTTCTGACGGCAATCATGGGAAACCCATTCGCCCACTCATTGTCTGACGCTAAACGGCCCCCCTCTCGACCGGAGCCGAACCAATCCCCCGCGGGCGGAGCTTCGTCACCAACTCCCGAGCGAATCCGCGAAGCGATTCGAGAGGCAAACGACCCGTCTCGTTTTCGCCCGCCAGCACCGCCGCAACCGCCGAAAAAATAGCGGCTAGGCACGCCACAGTCGGGCTCAAACCCGGCGCGCCACTGTCGCCTGAGAAAGGGGGGCTCGGCGCTCGCCTAGCAGAGCGGCCCGGGACACACGAAGCACGACACACCGCCGTGTGTTGAGCACGTACCGGATCGATTCTCTGAACAGCTGTACGCGCCATCGGCACACCGGGCCGTGGGTGGCAGTCGGCCTTGGTCATTCAGGCAATCAACGATCGCCGGCACTGCTGCGCCGTTGCAGGTCGGCGCGACGGACAACGATGAGTCGAGAATCTGGTCTCCGGCTAACGACACCGTACGCGTAATCGTCACGAATCCCGTTCGACTGATCTCGATGCGAAACGTGCCGACACGAAGCCCGATGAGAATCCAGCGGCCGTTGTTGTCCGTCGTTGTCGATCGGCCGGCATCAGGTCCGTCGACGACTCTGACCGTCGCAGCACTGACCGGAGATAGATTCGAACCCTGAACGATGCCGCTGAGCGTGAACGTCGGAAGAGGCGTCAGCGTGATGCGAAGGAACCCGAGAATGCCTTGGTAGGTGGCGCGGATTTCCGTATCGCCGGCCGCGACTCCCGTCACAAGCCCCGATGAGGAGACCGTCGCGACCGCGGCGACCGAGGACTGCCAGGTGGCGACGGTGGTGACGCTCTGCGTCGTTCCGTTAGAGAGTGCCGCCGTGGCGGTGAATGGAGCGTTGGCGCCGATCACCGGCGCCGTCCCCGCAACCGTCACCGTCGTCACAGTCGGCGTCACTACCGGTGGAGGCGTCGGGGTGGTCGTACCCGATTCGGAGCACGCGATCATCACCACGCCGAGCAAGCCTGACGTGGCGCCCGACACGGTTATTCGCACGAGAGACGCTCGTTCGGTCATGCCCTCACCTGATGAGGTTGGGCATCCTAGGCGACTAGGAGGTTCCCGTCTGTCAGTCGTTTCCTACGCGACGACAAGTCGCATTGACGCATCGAGAAGGTGTGTGCCATCGGTGGTGTCGGAGCCGCGACATCAGTCGGCAACGTCTAAGATGCCCGAATGGACAGTCGTCTGGATCGCTTCAGGATGCGAACCCACGCGAACGGCATGACCGCGCTCGTGATCACTATCGGTACCGACGACCACCGGATTGGGGTCTTCGATCCGGAGGAATTCCGGCAGATTCGGGTAATTGGCGGGCCTGGAGTCGATAAACCCCTCACCCACTTTGCCGGTACGCTCGAAGCCGCCAAGGCGGAAGTGGACTGCCAGACGAACTGTCCGCAGCCGTGCAACTGTGAAGGCTGGCGCCCAGAGTAGAGATTCGCCGACAACGAGCCGCCGAGGACGCGCACGTCCGCGCCGATCTGAATAGTCCGAGAATGCGGATTATCGGACGCTGGGAGGAGTGAGCAGGCAGCGGGCCTAACGTTGGAGGCCGTCGCGATCGGCTTGCAGGTTTCGGCGAACCGCCCGCTCGCGTGGGATTCTAGCGCCGATCTTTGGCGGCCAGCGCCGGTCCGTTGCACAGAGAATCTCCACGGCGTGACCCGCTCTGTCCAGGCGATTCGTAGAATGCGGGCATGGCGCCGCCCTTCATCTCGAGCGACCCCCACGCGTGGCTTCGGCCGTACTACGTTGCCCTGGTCACGTCCGGTCCATTCGGAAACTTGGCCCCCGCACTCCAGTTCGAACAGCTGCTGGCCGCGGCGGGCCGTGACCACCCGACGAAGATCCGGGAGCTTCTTGTCTGGAACGACCAGGCGCAACGCGGGCTTCTCTCATGGCTGGCGGATGTCGTGGCCCAGCGGCCTCCGACGCCTGAGACCGAGCTGTGGCGCGTGCGGAAGGAGCCGCGCGAAGTCCGGGCTGTAGCGGTCTACCTGCCAATCGGCGTCGATCTGCGGCTAATGGAGGGCGCGGACTTCCTCCGCACCGAACTGCTCCGAGATGCCCCAGCGGTCAACGCGAAGGCGGCGGAATGGCGCCGGCTTCTCGAGTCGAGAGGTTGGCGCTGACGCCCACCGAGAAGCTAACGATGGCCCAATCGTCACGGACATCTTGTCCTGGACATCAACGGACATGTCCTGTGGAGGAACGGACGGACATCCCCCTCTTTAGAGGGGATGTCCTGTCCTCTCCGTCCTCGACGCTGTCAGGAGAATTGAAAACCCTACGAGCCGGTGGGGACCCTCTGGCCACCGTATCGGCTACATAGTTCATATCTGGACTTCATCGCCTTTCGGTCGTAGACTCGGCCTTGCCGCCTAGCCCTGGCCCTAGAACCAGAGCGACCAACCGCGTCCCTGCGCGGCCGGCGGCGATTCAATCCATCTCAGGGGTTCGCTGAGGGAGCGATGTCCGGTCTCGCCCATCCGCCCACCGATCACGTCTTCGCAAGAGCCCAACAAAAGCTCCTCGCCGACTACACTGCAGGATTCGAGCATTGGCTGGATGCTTCAGCACAAGAAGGCGCGCACGGTTCTACCGACGACGCCTACACCGGCACGCTCGCTGACCTGGTGAGCGGGCGCCGCGACTGGACTCAAGGGGTCAACTCACGATCGCAGCGCCGTGTATCGCAGGTGTACGACCTCGCATCACTTTGCCGGCAATTCGTCGTCGGTGACATGGCTACGTGGGCGTTCTTGCATCAGCGAATGAACGCGTCTCCGGAAGAAATTCAGCGGGCCATTGAAACCCGGCGGACGCTGGCCCTCAATCAGACCCGCGCAAAGAAGTGGCTCGTCGGGCTTCGATACCTTCATCGCCCGTGGGATTCCGTGTTCGGCGACTTTTCAGAGGATGAGGAGCCTTGGATCGCTACGGCTTGGAAGGTAGTCGTTGAGGAAGCGATTCCGAGTTGGGTACGCCGCTCGGAAAGTGATCCAGTGCGCCGTTCGGAAAGTGATCCACCC
>CAZOAZ010000073.1:0-29054 GCA_964577955.1 uncultured Bifidobacterium sp.
ATGTAAGGGCTGGTGATCTGCCGATCGAGGCCGGCAGCTCCGGCGAGCAGCTCGATCGACAAGCCGACCGACTCGGGTCGTGCCTCGAGCAGCCCGCGAACGGTCACCGCCGGAATCATGGTCCTAGAACAATACCTTGCGCTGGTTCGACGTGGGAATCTTCAGTTCCTCACGGTACTTGGCAATCGTGCGCCGCGCCAGCATCAGGCCCTCGCGCTGCAGGATGCTGACGATCTTCGAGTCGCTCAGCGGCTTCTTCGGGTCCTCGCCCTCGATGATCTTCTTGATCCGGTTCTTGATCGTCACCGAGGAGACGGCGTCGCCGTAGGAGCTGCTGATGCCGCTGTGGAAGAAGTACTTCATCTCGAACACGCCCTGCGGCGTGTGCATGTACTTGTTCGTCACCACGCGGCTGACCGTCGACTCGTGCATGCCGATGTCGTTCGCGACGTCGCGGAGGACCAGCGGGCGCAGATGCTCGATGCCGTGATCGAGGAAATCGCGCTGGAAGTTGATGATGCTCGTCGCCACCTTGTGGATCGTCTTCTGGCGCTGCTCGACCGACTTGATCAGCCATAGCGCTGAACGGAACTTGTCCTTGACGTAGGCGCGGGTCTCGTCGCTGTTGTCGGCGTTCTTGTCGAGCAGCCGGCGGTACACCGGGCTGATGCGCATCTGCGGCAGGCCGTCCTCGTTGAGCACCGCGACGTACTGGTCCTCGACCTTCACGATGTAGACGTCGGGGATGACGTACTGCGACTGGGTCGGGTTGAAGCGGCTGCCCGGCTTCGGATCCAGGTTGCGGATGACTTCGATGTGTTCCTTGAGATCGTCGATCGTCAGTCCGAGCTTGCGGGCGATTTCGGGGACCTGATGGTTCTGCAGCAGCCGCAGGTGCTCGAGGACGATCTTTTCCGTGGGCGTGCCTTCGAGACCGAGATGTCGCAACTGCAGGAGGAGGCATTCCTGAAGGTCTCGCGCGGCGACGCCGGTCGGGTCGAATCCCTGCACCAGCCGCAGCGCGCGCTCGACTTCGTCGACCGGCCACGACCCCATCGCCGCGAGCTCTTCGAACGACGCGACCAGATACCCGTCGTCGTCCAGATTCCCGATGATCGCCGAGCCGATTTCGCGCATCAGCGGATCGTCGGTCTGCATCGACAGCTGCCAGATCAGGTGATCGGAGAGCGAACTGGCGGTGGACAGCGTGTTCTCGATCGGCGGGAGCTCCTTGACCTCCTGCGGCGCGCGCGGGCGGTACCCGTCGTCGAGATAGTCGCCAAAGAAGTACTCGTAGTCCTGGTCGTCCCAGGTGTCGTTCTTGGTGGCGGGCTGTTCGGGCGCGGCCTTTTCGGCCTGCGCCGCCGCTTCGGCCGGTTGCAGATCCTCGGTCGGTACCTCCTCGAGCATCGGGTTCTCGACCATCTCCTGGTTCAGGAGATCCGACAATTCGAGCGTCGACATGGGTAGCAGCTTGATCGCCTGCTGCAATGACGGCGTCAGAATGAGCTTCTGAACGAGCTTCGTGTGGAGTTTCTGCTGGATGCCCATGAACGAGGGTAAGAGCTAAGTCCTTTATTTAGAGTTGCTTCACCAAAATGCCACCCAGAAGACCAAAAGGGCTGCCTCGGCTAATGCAATTCCCAGGCCTTATCTTAGTCCAACCGGAACTCGGTCCCGAGATAAATCCGCCGCACTTCGTCGTCGGCGGCGAGTCCGGCCGGGGTCCCGCTCTTGAAAATGGCCCCACCGGACACGATGTAGGCCCGGTCGGTGATACGGAGGGTCTCCCGGACGTTGTGATCGGTGATGAGCACGCCGATGCCGCGGTCCCGCAGGTGGAAGATGATCTTCTGGATGTCGGTCACGGCAATCGGGTCAATGCCGGCGAAGGGTTCGTCGAGCAGAATGAATTTGGGCTCCATCACCAGCGCCCGCGTGATCTCGGCTCGCCGCCGCTCGCCGCCCGATAGCGTGTAGGCCGGCGATCGGGCCAGCGGCGTCAGACTCAGTTCAGACAGCAGCTCGCGCAGCCGGGCCCTTCGCGCTTCTGCCTTGAGGTCCGTGGTCTCCAGAATCGCCATGATGTTCTGTTCGACCGTGAGACCGCGGAAGATCGACGCTTCCTGCGGCAGGTAGCCGATCCCCTTCCGCGCGCGGATGTACATCGGATCGCCGGTCACGTCGACGCCGTCGAGTTCGACGCGCCCCGAATCCGGTGGCGTCAGACCGACGGTCATGTAAAACGTTGTCGTTTTACCGGCACCGTTCGGACCGAGCAGGCCGACGATCTCGCCTGACGAGAGTTCGAGATTCACGCCTCGAACCACCGTCCGTCCGCTGTACGATTTTGTGAGGTCGAAGGTCCGGAGTGTGGACATCGGCAGGTGTCCGGACTAGGTGCCCGGACAGGTCGATTTGCCTTTTGTCAGCGCGGGATTCTGTTCGTTGCCGTCGACGACAATCCTATCGGTGGCCTTGTCCAAGGTCAACACGGAGCCAGTCGTCTCGCGGCCGCATTCGTCAACGGTCGTGACCGGCGTCCCGCGCATCAGATACTGCTCATCGTCGGCGCGATAGGTCAGTCGCTTCGCCGTCGTCTTCCGTTTGTTGACCCTCAGCGTGGCCGATTCATAGGCCTCGAGCCGATCGAGTTCGTCGCCCGACGGCTTCATGTACATCTCGATCTTCGGCGCGACGAGATCGCCGGCCTGACCGCTCAAGTGTGCCTCGCCGCTGTACGTCGCCCGGCGCGTCGCATCCTCGTACTGGAGCGATTTCGCCGTCGCGGTCGACCGGACCGATTCACGCTGGCCGTCCTTGCCGTTCTGCTGCAGGAGCGCCACGGTCGTGACCTGGCCGTCGGCGCTCATGTCGCCTTTCCGGCTGTCGACGGTCAATGTCGGCGCCTTGATTGAGGTCTCCCCCTGCCAGAGCAGCACGCCGCCCGAGTACGCGGCGCGCGACGCGCTCCCCTGGTAGTCCAGGGTCTGCGCGGTCACGTTCACCGGCTTGTCCTTCTTCAGCATCGAGGGCATGCGATCGGCGGGCTTACCGTCCGACGGCGGATCGGTCGTCGGCAGCAGGACGCTCTTCACCGATCCCGTCGCCTTGATGGCCGGCCCTTCGAGCGTGATGTCCATCCGCTGTGCGTCGAGGCGGATCTGCTTGTTCACGACGTGCGGGACGGGGCTCGCGGGTTCGCTGCCGGTCAATTCGAGGAACCCGCCGTCGACCACGTAGCGCGCGATGGCGGCGGTAGCCGTCATGTCGCCGTCGACGAAGCGCACGGACTGATTGAAGCGCGCCTCTTCGACACTGCTGAACCCGGCGCCGACCTTGACGTCCAGCGTCGTCGAGCTCGCCGTGCGGGTGAAATCCTTGCCGCGCTCGGAGAATTCGACGTTCGAGAGGAAGCGGGCGCTGGTCAGCCCGTTCTGGTCGTCGCCTGTGCTCTCGAGGTGAACCGCGGTGATCGTCCGTGCCGGATTCTTCTGATCCGCCGGCAGCGTCAGCCTGACGCGTTCGTGGGCGGACAGGTTGGTGAGCGTCGTGCCGTCTGGCGCCAGCGCGAGATCGATCGACTCGCCGGCGATTTCCCGGCCGGCGGCCTGGGCCGTCCCGGCGATCTGAATCGTTCCGGCGCCGTTCACGACGGCGTGTTCGAGCGTCTCGCCGTCGTCGCGATACTTGAGGTCGATGTCGCGGCCGTTCATCGAGCGCAGCCCGCCCTCTTTGGGTTTCTCCGCGGTGATGCGCGAGTTGCTGCGGAGTTCGAGGACCTGGAGGTGCTGTTCGTCTTCCGTGAGGTGCGCAACCGCCGAATCGGCGTCGATCTTGTGACCGCCTCGTGTGCCGGTCATCGAGCGCTCGAAGCGCATGATGTGTTCGCTGCGGCGGAACTCGAGCGAGCCCGACTGCACGGTCATCGCGCCGGCGCCGTGTTCATCGGCCACCATGTCGACGCGCGCCTGGTTGAGAATGTTCAGCACGTTGTTGTTGCTGTCGTAGACGAACCCGACCCCGCTGCCCTTCATGCGTTCGCGCGAGAAATCGACGCGTCCCTCGGCGCGGGCCGACGAATCGGACTTGTTGTAGATGGCGCGGTCGGTGGTGAGGTCGAGACCGTCGTTGGTCGTGACGTGGACGCCGCCGGAGAGCGTGACGGTCTGCTCGTCCTGGCCGACCTGTCCTTCTTTTCCGGTGATGACGAAGATCCGCCCGCCCGCCCGCTCGGTCGTGACCTTGATGTCCATCATCTTGGACGTGCCGTCGGCGTAGCTCAGGCGCGTCCTGAAGTCGATGTCGATCTCTTCTTTGTTGCGGTTCCACCGTTTGTGGTCGCCGCCTTCGGTCTCGCCGGTGGCTTTCGGGTCGAGCCCTGGCACGGGCGCCTGCGTGACGCGGACATTCCGTTCGCGCACCGTCAACGCGACCACGGCGACGACCGAGACGCCGATGAAGGCGATGACCCAACGCGCCGTGCGCTGCCACTTCAGCATGGAAGCGGTCTCAGGCCTCAGACCGCCGCATGTCCGCGAGGTTCAGTTCGACGTAGGTCTCCCCGTTGAATTCGTTCTGCTCGAGCGAGAAGGCGACGTCAATCGCCTCCTTGTGCTCGGTCAGGTAGTCGTGCTGTTCCGCTGATCGCCAGGCCACTGCTCTGAAGATACGCCCTTCCTGCCTGAGCGACATCTTCAAATGTCGCTCCTTGAGCTTGCGCGGGCCGTCGACGATTTCGACCTTTCGGGTCGCAAATACGGGCCTGGGATTGCCGGCCCCAAAGGGCGCCAGCGACGCGATGCCGGCGGCCACACTCCCCGTAATCCCCCGGAACACCAGGTCATCGTCGATCCGGAGGCGCGGCATCAGGTCCTCGGGCCCCAGGGTTTCGTCGGCCACGTCGTTGACGGCGAGGCGGAACTCACGAATCCGGGCGGCATCCATGGTCAGGCCCGCGGCCTGTTTGTGGCCGCCAAAGCGCTGGAAAAAGTGCGCACACCGCTCGAGCGCGCCGAGCATGTCGAAGCGCGGAATGCTGCGGCAGGACCCATGGGCCACACCGTCTTCAATCGACATCACGATGGCGGGGCGGTAGAAGGCATCCACGAGCTTCGACGCCACGATGCCGATGACGCCGCGATGCCAGCCTTCGGCGGCCACGACGAGTACCGAACGCGCGCCGACTTCGGGATCGGTCTGCACAATCTTCTTCGCGGCTGCCAGAATCTCCGCTTCCTCTTCCTGGCGCCGGACGTTTTCGCCGTCGAGCTGCTGCGCCAGCGCGCGGACCTCGTCCGCCAGCGCTTCGTCGCTCGCCAGCAGGAGCCGCGTCGCGATGTCGGGCGTGCTCATCCGGCCCGCGGCGTTGATGCGCGGCGCGAGCATGAACCCGACGTGATAGCTGTCGATCGCCTTGCCCGACAATCCTGAGACGTCGAGCAGCGACCGAAGGCCGACCTTGTGCGGCCCCTTCGAGAGAGCGTCCAGCCCGAGCCGGGCGATGACGCGGTTTTCGCCGACCAGCGGAACCACGTCGGCCAGCGTGCCGATGGCCGCAACCTTGACGAAGCCGCCAAACAGCTGCTCGCGGCCCGCCTTACGGCAGAGCGCCTGGACCAGTTTGAGGGCAACGCCGACGCCGGCCAGGTATTTGTCGGGATACGTGCAGTCGTGCCGCTTCGGATTGATGACCGCGAGCGCCGGCGGGAGGTCCGTATCGGGCTCGTGATGGTCCGTGATGATCAAGTCGACGCCGAGCTCAGTGGCGCGCCTCGCCGCGTCGGCGCCGCGAATGCCGCAGTCGACCGAGATCACCAGCCGGACACCGTCCGCGGCAAGACGCTCGATCGCCGCCGGCTGCAGTCCGTACCCGTCCTTCAGCCGCTCCGGAATGAAGTGCCTGACGTCGGCGCCCAGCATTTCGAGCGCGCGCCGCAGGATGACCGTCGACGTGATGCCGTCCACGTCGTAGTCGCCGTGAATCGCGATCCGTTCCCGCCGCGCGACGGCCGCCTGAATCCGGTCCACGGCCACGCCCATGTCGGCGAGCCGCATCGGATCGTGCAGCTGGTCGAGCGCCGGGTGCAGAAACCGGAACGCGTCAGCCGGATCGGCGAAGCCGCGCTGACACAGCAAGCGCGCGACGACCGGCGGCAGCTGCAGCGCGTCGGCAAGACGCGTCGCAGCCCCTTCGTCGCAATCGAGGCGATCCCACTTGCGAGGTGCGGTTGGCACGATCAGGCACGTCCGTGTTCGTCGACGAACTCGTGGCCGAGCCGTCCGATGTTGCGGAACTTGTCGTAGCGTTTGTCGAGGCGGGTCCGGACGTCCAGCACCGAGACTTCGGCGAGCAGCCGCGTCAGCACGCCGTCGATGAGCGCCGCGGCCGCGGCATGATCGGTGTGCGCGCCGCCGACCGGCTCAGGAATGATCTCGTCGATGACCGCAAAGCCGAGCAGATCGGGCGCGGTCAGCTTCAGCGCCGCCGCCGCCTCGGCTTTCTTGCTGGCGTCGCGCCAGACCAGCGCCGCGCATCCTTCGGGCGGAATGACGCTGTAAATCGCGTACTCCTGCATCAGCACGCGGTCGCCGATCGCGATGCCGAGTGCGCCCCCGCTCCCGCCCTCCCCCGTCACCATCACGATGATCGGAGTCTCGATGAGCATCATGTCGCGCAGGTTGACGGCGATCGCTTCAGCGACGCCGCGTTCCTCGGACTCGATGCCGGGATACGCGGCCGGCGTGTCGACGAAGACGATGATTGGCCGCCCGAACTTCTCGGCCAGCCGCATCGCGCGCAGCGCCTTCCGATACCCTTCAGGCCGCGCGTAGCCGAAGTTGCGGAAGATCTTGTCCTTCGTGTCGCGCCCCTTGACGTGGCCGACGACCATCACCGGCGAATCGTGAAAGTCGGCGAAGCCGGTCATGATCGCGTGATCGTCGGCAAACCGGCGGTCGCCGTGAATCTCGACGAAGTTGGCGAAGAGCAGCTGAATGAAGTCTTCCAGGCCCGGCCGGCTCGGATGGCGCGCCACCTGGACGCGCTGCCACGGCGTGAGCGTCGCGTAGAGCTCGGTCCGCATGACGTTCAGCCGTCGCTGCAGCGCGGCGACCTCGCGCTCGCGGGCATCGGTGGCCGGCAGCGCCACCAAGGCATCGACTTCCTTGAGCAGGCCGGCGAGCGGTTCTTCGAAGTCCAGCGTTTCAGGAGCCATCTCTCACCTGAGCGAAACTGATCCGTGCCCGACCAGCTGCTCGACTTCAGCGATCAACGACGACGAGGGGCGGACGCGGATCTGTGAGGATAGATCGGCTTTGACCCGCAGCCGCCGGGTTTCCGGCGTCGGCACCTCGATGTCGAACGACACCCGCCGATCGCCGCGATGCCGGGCGAAGATCTCGCCGAGCGCCTCGAACACGCCGCGGCCGAGCGGCATGATGACCCGAATCGCCACTTCGCGCGCGATCCGTTCGCGCACGGTGTCAATCGGCACGATCTCGGCAGCCAGAATCCGGGCCGTCTCGTCGTCGCGCTCGAGTTTGCCCCGGACCAGCACCATCGTGCCGGGCTCGATCAGGCTGGCCGAGCGCTGATACGCCTCGGGGAACACGATCACTTCGACGCCGCCCTGTGCGTCCTCGAGGGTGAAGACGGCCATCCGGTCGCCCTTCCGCGTTTTCAACTGCCGGCACGCGGCGACGATCCCGCCGATGCTGGTGTCGGGCTCGATCGGCTTGCGTCCGCCTGGTCCCCAGGCCTCTTCGCGCGGCGCGACCGGCTGCGCGTCGGCCAGATCGCTGGTCGAGCGCGCGCCAAACTCCCGCAGGTCGGCGGCATACCGGTCGATGGGATGGCCGCTCCAGTACAGTCCGAGCGTTTCCTTCTCGAACCCGAGCTGCTCGGTCTCGGTCCACGGCGTCGCCTCGGGCAGTGCGACCGTGCGGACGCCGCCGGAGTACGTGCCAGGTTCTTCGTCGAAAACACCAAAGAGCTGCGCCTGCCCTTCGTTCTTGTCGCGCTGCAGCCGCGCCCCGTACTCGCACGCCGCGTCGATCGCCGCCATCAGCCGCGGCCTGAGCGCCGCCGACGGCAGGCCGGCCAGCGAGGCATCGGTCACCGCCAGCGAGTCGAACGCGCCAGCCTTGATCAGGCTTTCGAACACCCGCTTGTTGACGAGCCGCAGGTCCAGCTCCTCGCAAAGCGCGTGGAGCGACTGGATCCGCCCCGCCTTCGCCCGAACGCCCAATAACGATTCGATCGCGCCCTCGCCGACGTTCTTGATCGCGGTCAGCCCGAAGCGAACCCCCTTGCCCACTTCGACCGTGAAGCGGAGCTGGCTTTCGTTGATGTCAGGCGGCAAGACCGGAATGCCGCGTTCACGGCACTCGCCGAGGTACAGCGCCAGCTTGTCGGTGTTGGCCGATTCGATCGTCAGCAAGGCCGCGGCAAAGTGCCACGGATAGTTGGCCTTCAGATACGCCGTCTGGTAGGCCAGGAACGCGTACGCCGTCGAGTGTGACTTGTTGAAGCCGTAGCCGGCGAAGTGCTCCATCAGCTCGAAGATGTGCGCGGCCTTCTTTTCGTTGTGGCCGTTCTTCTTCGCGCCGTCGACGAACTTGCCGCGCATCTTGGCCATGACTTCGGGGTTCTTCTTGCCCATGGCCTTGCGCAGCAGGTCGGCCTCGCCGAGGGTGAATCCGGCCAGGACGTTCGAGATGCGCATCACCTGTTCCTGATACGCAATCACGCCGTAGGTGTCGGCGAGCACCGGCTCGAGCTGCGGCAACTCGTAGACGACCTCGGTCTTGCCCTGCTTGCGCGCGATGAAGTCGTCGACCATGCCGCTTCGGAGCGGCCCGGGACGATACAACGCGTTCATCGCGATCAGATCGTCGAGCCGCTGCGGCTTGGCCTTGCGCAGGATGTCGCGCATGCCGCTGCTCTCGAACTGGAAGATCCCGTAGGTCGCGCCGTCCTGGAAGATCTGGTAGGTCTTGGCGTCGTCGAGCGGCACGTTGTCGATGTCCAGAACCACGCCGGTGGTCCGCTTGATCTCCTCGATCGCGTCGAAGATCAGCGTCAGCGTGCTCAGGCCGAGGAAGTCCATCTTCAGAAGACCGACGCGCTCGATCTCCTTCATCGACCACTGGGTGACGATTTCGTCGCGGGCCCCTTTGTAGAGCGGCGCGTACTCGGTGATGGCGTTCGGCGCGATGACCACGCCGGCGGCGTGCACCGAGGCGTGGCGGGTCATCCCTTCGAGCCGGCGCGCGACGCTCAGCAGTTCCTTGACCTTCGCGTCGTTCTGCTCCATCTCCTTCAGCGCCGGGCTTTCCTCGAGCGCCTTGTCGAGCGTCATGTCGAGCGCCGGCGGAATCAGCTTGGCGACCTTGTCGACGTCGGCGAACGGCATTTCGAGCACGCGGCCGACGTCGCGCACGACCGCCTTCGCCTTCATGGTCCCGAAGGTGATGATCTGCGCGACGTTCTCGCGCCCGTACTTCCGGGTGACGTATTCGATGACCTCGCCGCGCCGCCGCTCGCAGAAGTCGATGTCGATATCCGGCAGCGAGACCCGTTCGGGATTGAGGAAGCGCTCGAAGATCAGGTCGAAGTCGATCGGATCGACGTCCGTGATCCGCATACAGTAGGCGACCAGGCTGCCGGCCGCCGATCCCCGGCCCGGGCCGACCGGAATGCCCTGCTCGCGCGCGTAGCGGATGAAGTCCCAGACGATCAGGAAGTACCCCGGGTACTTCATCTTCTTGATCATCTCGATTTCGTACGACAGCCGCCGCTCGTACTCGTCGATGGTGTGCCGCAGCGTCCCCGCCGCCGCCAACTGCCGCAGCCGCGACAGCCGCTGCTCGAAGCCCTGGCGCGCGACGTGCTCGAAGTAGTCGTCGAGCGTGTACGGCGCCGGCACATCGAAGTTCGGCAGGTAGTTCTTGCCTTCCTCGAGCCTGACGTTGCAGCGCTCGGCAATCCGCACGGTGTTGGCGACCGCCTCCGGGAATTCCTTGAAGGCCTCCGCCACTTCCTCCTGCGTCTTCAGGAAGAACTGCTTCGCGTCGTAGCGCAGCCGCTTCGGATCGCTGAACGCCTTGCCCGTGCCGATGCAGAGCAGGATGTCATGCGGATGGGCGTCCGATTCGCGGAGGTAGTGCACGTCGTTCGTGCACACCATCGACAGGCCGAGATCCTTCGCGATGCCGGGAATCCCGGTGTTGACCGTGCGCTGCTCGTCGATGCCGTGCCACTGCATTTCGAGGAAGAAGTTCTTCGCCCCGAGGATGTCGCGGTAGGCCGCGGCCGCCTCCACTGCGCGCCGCTCCTGCTGTTTCCACAACCCCTCGGCAACTTCCCCCTTGAGACAGCTGCTCAGGCCGATCAGCCCCTTCGAATGCTGCGCGAGCAACTCCTTGTCGATGCGCGGCTTGTAGTAGAAGCCTTCCGTGTAGCCCGCCGAGACGAGCTTGATGAGATTGTGGTACCCCTCGTTGGTTTCGGCGAGCAGGACGAGGTGATTCTGCGTCTCGCCCGGGTTCCCGCTCTTGTTGCGCCGATCGCCCGGCGCGACATACACCTCGCAGCCGAGAATCGGATTCAATCCACGCGCCCGCGCGTGGTCGTGAAAGATGACCGAAGAAAACATGTTGCCGTGTTCGGTGACGGCAATCGCCGGCATCTTCAGCTTCACCGCCTGATCGAGCAGCTCGTCGATGCGGCAGGCACCGTCGAGCAGCGAGTACTCGGTGTGGAGGTGAAGGTGGACGAAATCGGACATAGAACCTGATGCTGAATTTGAGGATTTCAGGATATGAGGATTTCAGGACTTGAAATCACGCGTACCCTAAATCCTAAAATCCTGAAATCCTGAAATCCTGAAATTCTGAAATTCTGAAATTCCACTGTCACACTATTCCCATTCAATCGTGGACGGCGGCTTTGACGAGATGTCGTAGACGACGCGGTTGATGCCGCGGACTTCGTTGACGATGCGGGAGGAGATGCGGGCGAGGAGTTCGTGCGGGAGCCGCGCCCAGTCGGCGGTCATCCCGTCGCGGCTTTCGACAGCCCGAACCGCGGCGGTGTATTCGTAGGTTCGCTCGTCGCCCATCACGCCGACGCTCTGGACGGGCAGCAGGACGGCAAAACTCTGCCACAGCTTCGCGTACAGACCTTCGCGCCTGATCTCTTCGGACACGATTGCGTCGGCGCGGCGCAGCAGCTCGAGGCGCGGCTTCGTGATCTCGCCGAGGATCCGCACGGCCAGCCCCGGGCCTGGAAACGGCTGACGGACCACGAACTCTTCGTCGAGATGGAGTTCACGGCCGACGGCGCGCACTTCATCCTTGAAGAGTTCGCGGAGCGGTTCGACCAGCTGCATCCGCATCCGCTCGGGCAGCCCGCCGACGTTGTGATGGCTCTTGATGAGCGCGGCCTGACCAACGATCGACACCGACTCGATGACGTCGGGATAGAGCGTGCCCTGCGCCAGGAAATCGACCTGCCCCAGCTTCGCGGCTTCCGCCTCGAAGACGTCGATGAAGGTCGCGCCGATGATCTTGCGTTTGCGCTCCGGATCGGTGACACCGGCCAGGCGTCCGAGAAAGAGATCCGTCGCGTCGACGAACACCAGCGGCAGCGCGAGCCGTTCATAGCGGCGGCGAATCTGCGCGGCTTCGTCGAGACGCAGGACGCCGTTGTCGACGAAGATGCACGTCAGCTGCGCGCCAATCGCACGGTGGATGATGAGCGCGGCGACCGTCGAATCGACGCCGCCGCTGAGCGCGCAGACCACCCGTCCGCTCCCGACCTTCGCGCGAATGCGCGCCGTCGCCTCGTCGACAAACGACCGCATCGTCCAGTCGCCGGTGCATCCGCAGACGCCGTAGGCAAAGTTGCGGAGGATCTCGAGTCCGCTTTCGGTGTGTACGACCTCCGGATGGAAAAGCAGCGCGTACAGCTGCCGTTCGGGCGCCGCCATGGCCGCCACCGGCGCGTTGGCGCTGGTGGCCGTGACCTCGAACCCGGCTGGCGCGGCCGCCACGTAGTCGCCGTGGCTCGCCCAGACACGGATGTCCTCCGGCACGCCGGCGAAGACCGCCGCGCCGGCGCCGTCCCGCTCGAGGTGCACGTCGGCGTGGCCGAACTCGCGCTGCCGCGCCGGGGCGACCTTGCCGCCGAGCGTATGCGCCATGAGCTGCATGCCGTAGCAGATGCCGAGGACCGGCGTGCCGATCTTGAAGAGGGCCGGATCGCACATCGGCGCGCCGGGATCGGAAACGCTCTTGGGCCCGCCGGAGAGGATCACGCCGACCGGATGTACCGCCCGGATCTTTTCCGCGGGCGTGTTCGGCGGCCAGATCTCCGAGTAGATCGACAGTTCGCGCAGCCGGCGTGCAATGAGCTGCGTGTACTGCGATCCGAAGTCGAGAACGATGATGGTCTGATGGGTCACGGCAGGCGAAGGTCGGAAGAAGTTGACCTATTATATGCGTGTGACCCGGCGAGGAGCCACTAGATGTTGTAGTGCTTTTGCCCTGATTGCGACCTTGGCGCTCAGCGTCGCCGCGGATTCCACCCCCGCCGGACCGCTCGGGCTCTTTCCGTCGCGAGCGCTGTGGAATCTCTCGCTCAACAACGCCTTGATCGCCCCGCCGGCGTTCGCGGGGACGCGCGCGTACTTTCCCATCGAAGAGCAGCGTCTCGCGGCGTACGACCTCGCGCAGGGCTCGCTTCAGTGGTTGATTGACACCAAGTCGGTCTCACAGCCGGCGGTCGGCGGCGGGTTTGTCTACGTCGCTGATGGGTCGGCGATCGTGGCCTTCCGCGAGGACACCGGCGCTGCGGCGTGGCGCGTGCCGTTTGACGAGTCGCTGGCCGTCCCGCTGGTCTTCGACAACGAGTGGCTGATCGCGGCGACCGTGCCTGGTTCAATTCTGGCGTTCCGGGCCAGCGACGGCGGCCTCATCTGGCGTGTTGAGACCTCCACACGTCCGCGGACGGCGCCGGCCCTGGCCGCCGATCGGGTCTATGCGGCAACTGAGGACGCGCGCGTGCTGGCCTTTCGGGTCAGCGACGGCAAGGAGATCTGGTCACGGCGCCTCGGCGGGCCCGCGACGAGCCTGCTCGCACGGCCGGATCGGATCTTCGCCGGGTCGACGGACAATTATCTCTATTGCATCGACGCCACGGACGCGCACGTCATCTGGCGGTGGCGGACTGGCGGCGATCTGGTCGGCGTGCCGGCCGTTGACGCCCGGCGCATCTACTTCACGTCGCTCGACAACATGCTGCGAGCCAACGACCTTGCGACCGGCAACCAGCAGTGGATGCGGCCGCTGGCGGTCCGTCCCTCGCGCGGGCCGATACTGGTCGGCGACCACGTGCTCGCCACCGGCAACACGCCGACCGTTTACGGGTTTCTCGCCAAGGACGGCACACCGGCGGGCGACCTCGCCGGCGGCAGCGGCATCGCGGCCCCGCCGCATGTCCTCGCCGTCAACGGACTCCCGGCTGTCGTCGTCGTGGTCAGCGACCCGGTCGAACGCACGATCGTCAAATCGTTCACGCGTTCCATCGATCCTCAGGTGACGACGAACTTTCAGCTGCCGATTCAAATCAACGCGCCGACACCGCCCGGGCCACCGGGTCCGCCACCGAGCCAGCCGTAACAGCACCCGCCGCATGACGACGGTAGAGGGTGATGTACGCGCCCATCGCCGTCAGCCCGATGTATTCGAACGCCAGGCCGCGCAGCAGGAGCGCAAGGATCTGCAGCGGCGGACCAATCGCCAGCCCGATGAGCGGCACGAAGGCAATCAGCGCGACCGCGGACCAGGCGAGCGCCGAAGCGACCGTGGCCGCGACCACGAGTCCAAAGATCACCAGGAAGAGGCCGCCCAGCTCGAGGAACTCCGCGCGCACGAAGCGGGCGACCGCGCGCGCGGCGCCGGAGAGCGTGGTGTCCTCTGCCGCGATGACGATTTGCACCAGCAGATAGATGAAATTGACGCAGGTGATCCAGAGCAGCGTCGCAATGGCCGCGAGCGCCGCGAGCGTCCATCCAAACAGCAGCCCGTTGTCGCCAGTGGCACGATAGCCGTAGACGAAGAACGCCAGGCCAGCGGCGGTTGCGGCGTACACGAGCATCAGCACGATGCCGAGCAACAAGTAGCGCCTGAACAGCCGTTCGCAGCCCGCGACGAATCCGGCGAGTGAGAACTGCGCGGCTTCACGAAACGCCGCCAGCGTCAGCGCCTCGCGCTCGATCGGCCGGGCGCCGGCGTCCGCCGCCAGCATCGTCGCCACGGTGCCGCCCTTGACGAGAAACATCAGCACCGATCCGCCGACCAGGACGATGCCGAACGCCGCCATGAAGGCGACGAGCGCAATCGGCTCGGCCACGAGCGCGTCGGCGATCGCCGTGAATGTCTCGCGAAAACTGTCCTGGACGAGATTGCCGACATCCGCCCCGAGGAACACCGCGACGAGAACCGCGGCTCCAACGATCGGCACGGCGAGGAGGGCTTGAAACGTGGTTTGGGCGATGAACTGAATCGCGACGGCCGGCCAGTTGGCGATGGCCAGGAGACCGCCACGCTTCAAGAAGTACTTCAAGCCCAAATCGTTTTCACTATAGCACCCGTGTATCCTGTGAACGACCTCCGCTGTGACGAACGCTTCGCAGGTTTTTCGAGCCGTCCTTCGCGTGACGGCCGCTGGGCTGCTGGTGGCCACGGCCGTCGGCGCCGTCGAGTTCGCGACGCTGCGCCGGCAGTTCGGCGCCAGCGACGCGGCGACGCTGGCCCGGGCGCAGAGCGACGTCCTGGCGGCGTTCGCCCGCACCGGGCAGGCGCTGACGGCGCGCGCCGCGGCGCTGAAGATTGATCCGGAACTCCTGACGCGCGCCCGCGACGACTTCGGCAGCGCTGGCACGCTGTTCACGCTCCTCGATTCGGTGCTCCCGCAGGCGCTGCAAAGCACCGCCGGCCTCTCGGTTCACGGCGCCGACCTCGCGCCGCTCGCGTGGATCGGCCGCGCCTCGGATTGGCCGCGTGAGCGGCTGGCCGGGCCGCGCGCGGTGTTTGTGGCGATCGACGCCCGCGGCCCGTGGCTGGTGAGCATCGAGCCGCTGCCGGATCCGGCGCACCCCGCCGGTCCGCGGCTCGGCACCCTGGTGCTCGAGGAGCGCGTGACCCCGGACCTCGCGCTGACGCCGACGCTCGCCGAACGCCTGCTGCTCCGCCACCCTGCCGTCGCGGTTGCCATCCGCTCGCTGCCGACGGCGCTCGGCGCGCGGTCGGCGTCCGTCTTTCCGGTGCAGATTGGCGACGGCCCGGTGCTCGCCGAAGCCGAAATCTCTCCGGAGCTTCTGAGCGCTGCCCGGACGCGTGCCGCCGACTGGCTGCGCGCGGAAGTGCTCATCATGCTGGCCCTGGTGCTGCTCGCCGGCACCGCTCCGCTCGTCGAGTGGCGCCGTCACGTGCGCGCCAGGCGCGCCACGCTTGCCGCCTCCGCGGTTCTCGTCGCCATGGTCGTCGCGGCACGCATTCTCGTGTGGTTCGCGGTTGCGCCGTTCAACCGCTCGCCGCACGCCGAAACGTTGTCGCTCCTGCCCAACGCGCTGCTCCTGGCCGCCGCCGTCTGGCTCGTCGCCGATCTCCTCGAACGCCGGCGCACGCGCGTGCCGCGTCAGCCGCTCGTCCCGTCGACTGGCGACTGGCACGCGCGGCTGGCCGCGGCCTACGTCGTCTCCGGGCTGCTGGTAGTCCTGCTGCTCTGGGCGTACGAGCGATCGCTGCAGAACGTCGCGGCGCGATCCTCGATCGACTTGATTCGTTTCTCGCTCCACCCGCTTGAAGCCGATCGCCTCGGCATGGCATCGGGTCTGATCCTGTTGCACGCGAGTGCGATCTGGGGCGCCGGCCTGCTGCTCCGTCTTCCCGCCTCACTCTGGCGCGGTACGCGGTCGGCGACCCGGCAGGGCGTCGCGCTCGTGTCGGTCGTCGCCGGCGCGGCCATCGCGCTGCTGATTCTGCGCACGCGTTCGTCGGTACCGCTTGCGCCGCTCCTCACCGCGGGCGTGGCGGCGGGCCTGGCGGCGTTTGCGATCCCGCGCGTCCGCGTCCGCGCACGGCATGCCTCGCAGGCCGCCCGGCTCGGCGGTCTGTTCCTTGGCCTCCTGCTGCCGGCGGTCGCCATGTATCCGGCGCTCAACGCCTTCAGCCGCGCCGCCAAGGAACGCCTGGTCGCCGAGGACTACGCGCCGCTTGCCGCGAGTCAGCGCGCTGATCTCGAGAACCGCCAGCTGCCGCAAGCGCTCGAGACCATCGACGGCATGGTGTCGCTCGGCGATCTCGTGACGAGTTCTTCGGAAGAAGCCGCGCCGACGACCGACCGCGCCTATATTGTCTGGGCGCAGACCGAGCTGGCGCGCTCGCGTACGACATCCGCCGTCGAGCTGTATGGGCCCAACGGCCGGCTCGTGAGCCGGTTCGCGCTCAATCTTCCCGAGTACACAGAGACGGCCGTGCGCGGCGGCAACTGCGCCGGCTGGGAGCTCTACGCGGAGACGTCCCCGATTGCCGGAACCGCGCGCAACATCCTGCGTGCCAGCCGGGCGATCTGCGAGAACCGCCGCCGCGTCGGCGCGGTCGTCGTCCGCGCGATGCTCGACTACCGCGCGCTGCCCTTCACGCCGGCGTCCAGTCCGTATCTGGCGGCACTCAGCGGCAACACCGAGACGTCGGAAACCGCGGCGGGACGTGATGTCGAGTTCGCGGTCTACGGATGGAGCCGCGCGCCGCTTTTCTCGTCGGGGCCGAGTGTCTGGCCGCTTCCCACGATCGTCTTCGATCGCATGGTCGCGGCGAGAAAACCGATCTGGGCACCGGTCCCGCGCGAGGACGGACTCTTCCGCGTCTATTTCTTCAGCGACCGCGCCGGCATCTACGCGCTCGGTTATCCCGCGCCGACGCTGCTCGGCCACTTGATCAACCTTGGCGAACTCGTCTTCCTCGTCGGCGTGCTGTACGTCCTGCTGCTCGTCGCGGCGACGCTGTTCAACGCGGTGACGTCGCAGACGCCGGCCGGCGGCCGCGCGCTGCTGCGCGAAATCCGTTCGAGCTTCTACCGCAAGCTCTTCATCGCCTTCGTCGCCTCGGCGGTGCTGCCGGTGGTGGTCCTCGCCTTCGCCACCCAGCGCTATTTTGCCGAACAGTTCCGCACCCGCGTCGAGGAACAGGCGCTCCGCACGGCTCGTGTCGCGCAGCGGCTCGTCGAAGACTACGCCGCGCTGCCGCGCCGCGAGACGAGCCCGCTGGCGATCCTCAACGATCAGTTCATGCTGCTGGTCCAGCGGGCGATCGACCAGGACGTGAATCTCTTCGACCGTGCCCAGCTCGTGGCGACCAGCGCGCGCGATCTCTTTGCGTCACACCTGCTGCCGTCGCGCACGCCGGGAGCGATCTACCGGCGCGTCGTGCTCGACCGGCTGCCGACGACCGTGGAAATCGAGGATGTCGGAGGCATCCCCTATCTCCTCGCCGCGGCGCCGGTCCGCACCCGCGGCCGCGACAACATCGTGGCGGTCCCGCAGCCGCTCCGCGGCCAGGAGATCGAAGAGCAGACCGACGAGCTCGATCGGCGGGTGATCTCGGCCTCGGTCCTGTTCATCCTGTTCGGCGCGGCGATCGGGTACTGGATGGCCGAGCGGATTGCCGATCCCGTCAACCGCCTGACGCGCGCGACGCGCCGGATCGCGCGCGGCGACCTGGACGCGCGCATCGCCGCGACCTCGTCAGACGAGCTGCGCCGCCTCGTCGAAGACTTCAATCAGATGGCCGACGATCTAAAGCGGCAGCGCGCCAATCTGGAGCGCACGCAGCGCCTCGAGGCCTGGGCGGAGATGGCGCGGCAGGTCGCCCACGACATCAAGAACCCGCTGACGCCGATCCAGCTCTCCGCCGAGCACGCCCGCCGCATCAACCTCGATCGCGGCCGTCCGCTGTCACCGGTGCTCGACGACTGTGTCACGTCGATTCTGTCGCAGGTGAAACTGCTGCGGCAGATTGCCGGCGAGTTCTCCAGCTTCGCCTCGGCGCCGACCGCCCGCCCCGAGCCCACCGATCTGCCGGCGGTGATCGAAGATGCGCTCGCGCCCTATCGATCGGGACTCACCGGACGCGTGGCGATCGAGGTCCTGAGCGACCCCAATCTCCCGGAAGCGTTCGTCGATCGCACGGTGTTCGCCCGCGCCTTGACCAACATCGTCGAGAACGCGCTCCACGCGATGCCCGGCGGTGGCACGCTGACCGTCACCAGCCAGGCGGTGCAGAGCAACGACCGCACCGTCGTCCGCGTTGAAATCCGCGATACCGGTGTCGGTATGGATCAGGCCGCGCTCGATCGGATCTTCGAGCCGTACTTCTCCACGAAGGCGACCGGCACCGGACTCGGGCTCACGATCGCCAAGCGCAACATCGAATTGCTCGGGGGAACGGTCATGGTGACGAGCGCGCGCAACGTCGGAACGACGGTGACGCTGGAGGTACCGGCGGTTCTCACCGGTGGGGTCCGGCTTTAGCCGGACCTCGGACGGTTGTCGTGGAGCGAAGGTCCGGCTAAAGCCGGACCCCACCAGAGATAGAAGCCTTAATTCGCCGGCGGGCCGTCGTAGCGGATCAGCAGCATGGTGATGTCGTCGTTCTGCAGCGCGCCATCGGCGAACGCGCGGACATCAGCCATCAGCCCTTCGAGGATTTCCTGCAGCGGCTTGACCGCGCGCGCCTTGAGCGCGGCAATCAGCCGGTCGTCGCCGAATTCTTCGTTCGTCGTGTTCACCGCTTCGCTGACGCCGTCGCTGAACACCAGCAGCGTGTCGCCCGGGCTGACGGTCAGCGTCTCCTCTTCATAGGACGCGCCCTCGAAGAGTCCGAGGACCAGCCCGCCGGCTTCCAGGCGCCTCACGTCACCGTTCTTCGAGAGCAGCATCGGCGCGTTGTGGCCGGCGTTGGTGTAGGTCAGGCGCCCGTCAGGCTGGACGATGCAGTAGAACGCGGTGAGAAACCGCGCCGCGATCGAGCGGCGGAAGAGACCCGCGTTCACGCGGGTCAGCGGCGCCGCGGATCCCTGCTGGTAGGTCGCTTCGGCGCTGAACATGCCGAGCACGGCTGCAGCGAGAAGCGCAGCCGGCGAACCCTTCCCCGACACATCGCCGAGGATGAATCCGGCGCTGCCGCCCTGCAAATCGATGTAGTCGAAGAAGTCGCCGCCAACCGACCGGCACGGCACCGAGGCCGCGGCGGCCGCGTAGAACTTGCCGTTGTGATTGCCGGGCGGCAGGAGCGACTGCTGGATGCCGGCGGCGACCTTCAATTCCTGCTCGATCTTGGCCTTGTCCAGCGCTTCGCGGTAGAGCCGCGCGTTTTCGATCGCGATGGCCGCTTCGGCGCTGAGCGTCTCGAGCGCCGCCTGAACGGTCGCCGAGCGAAGCGCGCCGCGCTCGCGGCTGTCGAGATACAGCACGCCGATGACTCGATCGAGCGCTTCCTGTTCGCCGCGTTCGACGTAACGCATCAGCCGCAGCGGCGCGCACAGCACGTGGCGGATCCCGAGCGCCACCGTCCCCATGTGGGCGTTGGCCAGGTCGCCGTCCAGCAGGTCTTCGACAATCTTCTGCTGACCGGTGGCGAACACCATCTCGGGAATCTTGCGGCTGGTCTCAAACGTCTTCCCGCCGAGCGTCATCTTGCCGCGCGCACGAACGAGTTTCAGCTCGAGCTGCTGCTCGTGTTCCCCGAGCATGATGAACCCGCGCTCGGCGCCGGTGACTTCGATGGCGGAATCCAGCACGAGCGCCAGGACCTCTTCGAGCACCTTGCCCGAGCCGAGCGCGCGCAACCCTTCGAGGAGCGCCGCCATGTGGCGCAGTTCGGTGGCCGCCGACGTCGCCATGTTCGAGCCCGACGGCCCGTCGTCGCCGACCGCAAAGACGATGCTGGTGTCGCTCTGCTGACCGAGGCCGATCGCATCGCCCGCCTTCAGCTCGCGTTCGGTGATTTGTTCGCCGTTGACGAAGGTGCCGAACTTCGAGCCGCAGTCGCGCAGGATGATCTTGCCGTCCTGCTGGACCAATTCGGCGTGCTGGCGGGACACGTCCGCCCCGGTGACGCGGACGTCGCACTCGCTGCGGCGACCGAAGGTCAAAAGCGGACGTTCGATCGGAATCGTGCGGCGTCCGAGCGCGTCCGTAATCACCAGACGCGGGGCGACGTGAGAGGCCATGGGCTTGGGCGGATTATATATTCAGCGCCGGCAAACGGTTACGAGCCTTCGGCGCGGCGCGGTGCGTGCTGCGGGACATCGCCCGCGGCCGCGCTGGGCGGCGGCTGCCCGCGGTGCCGGAAACGCGTGACCGCCAGGCCAATGAAGGCCGATGCCAGGTAGGCATACGAAATCCCGACCAGGACGTAGCGCGGATGGGTGGCAATCGCGACAATCGCCACCGCGATCAGGAACAGCACGGTATACGGCCGCCGCATCTGCAGGTCGATGTGCTTGAAGCTGCGGAACCGGATCGTGCTGACCATCAGCAAGGCCGGCCCCAGCACGAGCGCGAGCGCCGGCAGCGCGGCTCGATAATCCAGAATGGCGACCGGGTACGCGTAGACAGTCGCGGCGACGATGCCCCCTGCCGCTGGGCTCGGCATGCCGACGAAGTAGGCCTTGTCGCCGCCCGCCGCGCTCTGGATGTTGAACCGCGCCAGCCGCAACGCCGCGGCGCTCACATAAAGAAACCCCGTGGCGTAACCGAGCCGTCCAAGGCTCTGGAGCCCCCACGCGTACGAGAGGATCGCGGGCGCGACGCCGAACGAGATCACGTCGGCCAGCGAGTCGAGCTCGAGGCCGAAGTCGCTCGCCGTGCCGGTCAGCCGCGCGATCCGGCCGTCCAGCATGTCGAGCACAAACGCGAAACCGATGAAGGGGGCGGCGGTTTCGAAGTCGCCGCGCATCGCGTAGATGATGCAGGCGTAGCCGCAGAACATGTTGCCCATCGTGAAGAGACTGGGCAAGAGCGCCACGCCGCGCCGGCCCCGCGCGCGGCGCGGTTCGCGGGGGGTTCGCAGCGGGAAGCGCAGACGGCGTTCGGTGTCCGAAGACAAGGCCATGAGCCTCCGGCGGTCTGCGCCGGAGCGGTCAGTGTAGCACTGCCATCACGGTCTCCCCACCCCGGACGTGGTCCCCCACCTTGATCTTGAGGTCGGCACTCCGCGGCACGAAGACGTCCATCCGTGACCCGAATTTCATGACGCCGTAGCGATCGCCTGCCGCCACCGTTGCACCTGGTTGCACACGGCAGACGACGCGCCGCGCCAGGAAGCCGACAATCTGCCGGGCGACGATCATCTGGCCTTGATGATCGATCCAGATTTCGCTGCGTTCGTTCTCGGTGGCGGCGTTGGCTTTGTACGCGGCGAAGAACTTACCCGGACGGTAGTGCACCTCGCGGACGACGCCGGACGCCGGAACACGGTTGACGTGAACGTCCATCGGCGAGAGGAAGATGCTGATCTGCTGCCAGTCCCCGGCCGGCGCCGCGCCCTCCTGCGGCGCTCCGGCGACCATCACGCGGCCGTCGGCCGGCGACAGAACCAGATTCGCGCCGCGCGCAATCGCGCGTTCCGGATCGCGAAAGAAGAACACGAAGAAGAGCGTCGCGACGGCAAACGGCAGGAACGGCAGCCAGCCGAATCTGAAAAGAATGATGAGGGAAATCACCAAGGCCGTTCCGATGAACGGCCACCCGGCGGGATCAATCGGCACACGCGGCATCGGCCTTATCTAATCACGAAGCCGCGAAGCGCACGAACCGGTCCGCCTTCGCGCAGGGCGACGGCGGATCGCGCGCTTCGCGGCGTGGTGACGGCCTGACGGCCGCACTCAATGATGCGTATGCGTCTCCTGATAGTGACGGATCATCGTCTCCATCTTGTCCTTCAGGAGCAGTTTCCGTTTCTTGAGGGTGACTTCTTCGATTTGCTCGGGCTCTGAGAGGTAGTGCTTTTCGGAGAGTTCGTGCAGACGATGTTCGAGTTCGTGGTGCTGCGCCGCGAGCTGATGAAATTCCTCGTTGGTGCGCATCAGCAGCGCGCGGTAGTCCTGCGACTGCTCATTCATGCTCGGCCTCCTTTGAGGTAGGTCCGGAACGATGGGTCGGGACGAGTGTGGCCATGCCCAGGCCTGTACGGCGGACCGTAACATACGCTCGTGTCCGTTTCAAGATCCCGGCCCTGAAACCTCAAACGCGGACGAATTCCCGCGTGAGAACGAGCGCGTCCTCCTCGGGCTGTGTGTAATAGCTCCGCCGCACGCGCTGGACGACGAACCCGAAATGTCCGTAGAGTCGCAAGGCGGCGGCGTTGGACCGCCGGACTTCCAGCAGGAGACGGTTCGCGCCGCTGGCGTCGGCATCGCGGATCAGGTGTGACAGGATCGCCGACGCGATCCCCTCGCCGCGCCGCGCGGGCAGCACGGCCAGATTGTTGATATGCACTTCGTCGAGGACCCGCCAGAACGAGCAGAAGCCGACGATGCGGGCCTGGTCGTCGCGCGCCACGAGCACGCGCGAGACGTCGCGGTGTTCGAACTCAGCGAGGTACATCTCTCTCGTCCACGGGTTGGTGAACGAGGCGCGCTCGACCTCCAGCACCTCGTCGATTTCGTCGAGTGTCGTGAGCAGTTCGATCCGCGCAGCCTTCACGTCAACCGCCCTTCGCCTCGCGGGCGATCTCCACGTCCGGCCGGCGGACATAGAGCGGCTGGATGCCGGCGGCCCCCACCGTCTGGCCCGCGCGGGCGCGCTCGTGCGCAACGCGCGCGATGATCGGCGCCAGATCCGGAGAACCGAGAACTGACGCGGCAGGAGCCAGCGACTGATACAGCAGCGCGCCGTCGCCAATCACGGCCGCCGGCACTTCGTCCTGCCGCCACCGGGCCAGGACGCTTGCGGGCTTCTCCGCGCTCGCGGCCTCGACTTCCTCGACGCCCGATCCGTCCCGCACACGATAGAGCGCACTGAACACGTCGCCGCGATGGGCATCCATCCAGGCGCCGACGAGCGTGCCTGGTCCGAAATCGTGAGCGGCGGAAACCGCGAGCGCCTCGAGCGCCGAGACCGCGACCACACGCGCGCCGGTGACGAACGCAAATCCCTGAACCGCGGCAATCCCGATCCGCAGCCCGGTGAACGACCCTGGGCCGGGCGCCACGGCCCAGACATCGATGTCCGCCGGCCGGAGTCCGGCGGCGTCCAGCGCACGCAAGATATCGCCCGGCAGCCGTTCGGCGTGCGACTGCTCCGCGTCGCCCGCGTGCGACACGCGCACGACGCCGTCACTCAAAATCGCGACGCTGCCGGCACGCGTCGTCGTGTCCAGTCCAAGTACATGCATCGGGTAGACTTACAGAATATGTCAACGTCGGCGACGCCGGCGATGCGTCAGTACCTTGACGCCAAACAACAGCACCGCGACGCGATTCTGCTGTTTCGCATGGGCGATTTCTACGAGATGTTCTACGAAGACGCCCTGGTGGCCGCCCGCGCGCTCGATCTCACGCTGACCTCGCGTTCGAAAGACGCGAGCGGCGGCGGCATTCCGATGTGCGGCGTCCCGTTTCACGCCGTCGACGGCTACATCGCCCGGCTGGTCAAGAAGGGTTTTCGCGTGGCGATCTGCGATCAGGTCGAGGATCCGCGCAAGGCCAAGGGACTGGTCAAACGAGAGGTCGTACGGGTCGTCTCGCCGGGGACGCTGACCGACGCGGCCTACCTCGACGCGCGCGAACCGGCGTTCCTGATGTCGATCGCCCCGACCAACGGCAAAGGCTCCGGCGTGGGCGCAGCGCTCCTCGACGTCTCGACCGGCGAGTTTTCCGCCACGGAGTATCAGGGCGCGGATGCCATGCAACTGCTCATCGATGAGCTGCGTGTCCTGAACCCGCGCGAACTGCTGCTCCCCTGCGACACCCCGTCCCACGGCGGCGCCGAGGCCGTGCGCGCCCGCTGGCCGGAACTGGCCGCAACCGGTCTGCCGCTCACGGCGCTCGACACGTGGGTGTTCGACGCCGAGTCGGCGCGCCGGACGCTCCTGGATCAACTGCGCGCCGGCGGACTCGAAGGATTCGGTCTCGACCGACACCCGGCTGCCGTCTCGGCTGCCGGCGCCCTGGTCCACTATCTGCGCTCGACGCAGAAGGCCGACCTCGCCCACGTCCGCGCGATCGCCTATCGCCAGCGCGCCGACACCGTCCTCATCGATCCGACGACGTTGAAGCATCTCGAAGTCGTGCAGGGCTCGGAGGGCGACCGGGAGGGATCGCTGCTCGCCGAACTCGACCGCACGGTCACGGCGATGGGCAGCCGACTGCTCCGCGGCTGGCTGCTCCGGCCGCTGGTCTCGATCGACGCGATTCGCGATCGTCTGGACGCGGTCGAGGACCTCGCGTTCCGGACCACCGACCGCGGCAAATTCCGCGACGCGCTCGACGCGATTCAGGATCTGGAGCGGCTCGTGGCGCGGGCCGCGCTGGGCACGGCCGGGCCCCGCGACCTGACCGGCCTCAAACAGTCGCTGGCCGTCGTGCCGAGGCTGCGGACGTTGCTGGCGGTGTTTCAGGCGCCGCTCGTCCAGTCGCTGACCGCCGAACTGGACGATCTCAGCGACCTCCGCGGCGAGATCGAACGCGCGCTCATCGACGACCCGCCGGCCCTCGCCCGCGACGGCGGCTTCACCCGCGACGGCCTGGATCCCGAGCTCGACGATCTCAAGCGCATCAGCCGATCGGGCAAGCAGGTCATCGCCGAGATGGAAGAACAGGAGCGCGTCCGGACCGGGATCCATTCGCTGAAGGTCCGCTACAACCGCGTCTTCGGCTACTACATCGAGATTTCAAAATCGAACCTGCACGCCGTCCCTGCTGACTACCATCGCAAGCAGACCATCGCCGGCGGCGAACGCTTCATCACCCCGGCGCTGAAGGAGTACGAAGAGAAGGTCCTCGGCGCCGACGAGCGGATTCTGGACCGCGAGCTCGAGCTCTTCGAGGCACTGCGCCGAACCGTCGCCGCCGAAGCGCCGCGGATTCAGGCCACTGCCCGCGCCGTTGCCACCCTCGACGCGCTCGCGGCGCTGGCCGACGCCGCGGCGGTCAACAACTACACCAAACCGCACGTCCACGAGGGCGACGAGATCGCGGTGACCGACGCGCGGCATCCGGTCGTCGAACGGCGCACCGCGGCCGCCGGCGAACCGTTCGTCGCCAACGACATCAACCTGAACGGCTCGACGAGCCAGTTGATCATCCTCACCGGCCCCAACATGGGCGGCAAGTCGACGTTCCTCCGCCAGACGGCGCTCCTCTCGGTCATGGCGCAAAGCGGCTCGTTCGTGCCGGCCCGCGACGCGAAGCTGGCGCTCGTCGACCGGATTTTTGCTCGTGTCGGCGCCTCCGACAATATCGCGCGCGGCCACTCGACGTTCATGGTCGAGATGCAGGAGACCGCCAACATCCTCCACACCGCGACCTCGCGGAGTCTCGTGGTCCTCGACGAGATCGGCCGCGGCACCGCGACCTTCGACGGCTTGAGCATCGCCTGGGCGGTGGCGGAATTTCTGGCCACCAACGCCAAAGTCCGCCCCAAGACGCTCTTCGCCACGCACTACCACGAGCTGACCGACCTCGCCGATGCCACACCGGGCGTCGTCAACTACCATGTCGCGGCGCGGGAGTGGAAAGACGACATCATTTTTCTCAGGAAGATCGTCCCCGGCCGATCGGATCGCAGCTACGGCATTCAGGTCGCGCGGCTGGCCGGACTGCCCAGGCCGGTCGTGGAGCGTGCGCGTGAAATTCTGGCGGCGCTCGAACGCGACGAGCTGACGCGCGGCGGCCGCCCGTCGGTCAGCGGCACACCGCACGAACCGCAGCAACAGCTCGGCCTGTTCCAGACCGCGGCGGTCGACGACCGCGTGCGGCAGCGGCTGGCGGCGATCGACGTGCATCAGATGACGCCGCTCGAGGCGCTCAATCTCCTCGCCGAACTGAAAAAGGAGTTCGACGCGTGAGCGGCCGGATGTGGGCGATCGGGAGCGCGCTCCTCCTGACTATCAGCACGGCCGGGTGTGCGCGCTACACCGCTCCTTCGAGCTCGCTCCTCGTCGTGTCGTTGAGCGCCGGCCCGAACAATCTGGATCCGCGGATCGGCACCGACGACTCCTCGCAGAAGATTCACGCGCTCATCTTCGACAATTTGATGGAGCTCGACGCGAACCTGCGCGTCGTGCCGCGCCTCGCCGAACGCCTCGAGCATCCGGATCCGCTCACCTATGTCGCGACGATCAGACGCGGCGTCCGTTTTCACGACGGCCGCGAGCTGACCGCGGCCGATGTCGTCTTCACGTTCCGCTGCTTTCTGGATCCGGCGTTCATCTCGGCCAAGAAAGGCGGATACCGCGAACTGGCCTCCGTCGACGCCCGCGATCCGTACACCGTCGTCTTCACCCTGAAGCAGCCCTTCGAGTCGTTTCCGATCAATCTCTTTCAACCGATCGTGCCGGCGGGTTCAGGGGCGGATGTGCGCGATCATCCGATTGGTACGGGCCCGTACCGCTTCGTCCGGCACGAGCAGGACGAAGTCGTCGAACTCGCCGCCTTCGACGGCTACTTCCTGGGCCGGCCACGGAACGACGGACTGCTGCTGAAAGTCGTCCCTGATGAGGTGATGCGCGGGCTCGAGCTGCGCAAAGGCACGATGGACGTCGTGATCAACGACGTCTCGCCGGACATCGCGTTCCAGCTCGAACACGATCCGCACCTGTCGGTCACCCAGGGTCCCGGCGTGGACTTCCAGTACATCGGCGTCAACCTGCGCGACAGGGCGCTGGGCGATTTGCGGGTGCGGCAGGCGCTCGCTCACGCCATCGATCGGCGCGCGATCATCGAACATCTGCGCCGCGGCCTGGCGACGCCCGGCGATACGATGCTGCCGCCGTTGTCGTGGGCCCGCGCCAACGACGTACCGGTCTTCCCGTTCGATCCGTCGCGGGCGCGCGCCTTGCTCGACGAAGCCGGGTATCCGGACCCCGACGGCGACGGACCCGCGCCCCGCCTGACGCTCACCTACAAGACGACCAGCACCGAGTTCTTCCGGCTCCAGGCCGCGGTCATTCAGGAAGATCTCCGGCGGGTGGGCGTGGCGCTGGAGGTTCGGTCCTCCGAATTCGCGACGTTGTACGCCGACGTGCTCGCGGGCAACTTCCAGCTGTATTCTCTGCAATGGACCGCCGGGTCGCTCGCCGACCCCGATATCCTGCGCCGCGTGTTTCACTCGCAGCAGGCGCCGCCGGCGGGTTTCAACCGCGGGCGCTTCGCCGACCTGGAGGCCGACCGGCTGCTCGATGCCGCCGCGGCCTCAACCGATCCCGCCGAGCGGCTCGAGCTCTTCCGTCAGGCGCAGCGGCGCATCGCCAGCCAGCTTCCGTACATCGGCCTCTGGACCAAGACGAACATCGTCATCGCACAGCGAAACCTGACCGGCGTCAAAATTACTCCTCTCGCCGACTTCCTGTTCCTGAAGGACGTGGCCCGGGTCCGCGGTGCGACGACCGACTAGTCTCGTTCTACTGACGGCGATCCTCGGCCTGTTCGCGACGGCCGCAACGGCGTCTGGCCTGGATCCCAGGTTCCGTTTCCGGACCCTGACGACGCCGCACTTCATCATCTATTTTCATCAGGGAGAGGATCGGCTTGCCGCCCGCCTCGCCGTCATCGCCGAAGAAGTCTGGCCCAAAGTCGGCGGCGCACTCGGCCTGGAAGCGCCGCGCCTGACGCATGTCGTCCTCGTCGACCAGAGCGAATTCGCGAACGGTTCGGCGAGCATGCTGCCCTACAACACCATCGTGGTCAGCGCGGCCACGCCGTCCGGCTCCGAGTACACCGGGCGCGTCGACGACTGGCTCCGCGTCGTGTTCACGCACGAGTTCACGCATATCGCGCACCTCGATCGTTCAGAGGGCTGGACCAAGATCCTGCGCGGCATTTTCGGACGAACGCCGATCGCCTTTCCCAACGGCGCCCTGCCCGGCTGGCTGATCGAGGGGCTCGCGCAATGGGAAGAGAGCGCGCTCACCGGCCAGGGTCGGGTCTTTGCCGGCGACTTTCTCGCGGTCGAGCGTGAAGCCGCCCGCACGGACCGGATGGTGCCGCTGGACCGCGCCAACGGCGGCCTCACCGACCATCCAGGCGCGTCCGCGAAATACATTTTCGGCCTCGGGTTCCATCAATACCTCGCGGAACGGTTCGGCGCCGACCGGTTCGGCGCGCTGGCGGCAAGCACCGCGCGCACGGCGCCCTACTTCGGCGCGCTCGCCTTCGACGACGTGTTCGGCGAGGCCTTGAGCGATCTCTGGACCGACTACGTGGCGGACGCCGCGCGCCGAGCCAACGCGCGCCCGTCGACGAGCGTCCATCCGGCCACACGCCTGACGCAGGAGGGGTTCACCGCGTCCGGTCCGCGCTTCGCGCCGCCGGCGTGCGCCGAGTGCGCGCCGGAGATCCTCTATTCGTTTCGATCGCCGCACGGCTTTCCGTCGCTCGAGGCGATCAACGTCGACGGCTCGAACCGCCACCGGCTGACGAAACGCTACCTCGGCGCGACCGCCGGGGTGAACCGCCAGTTCGTCGTCTTCGATCAGCACGAACTGCACCGCAACGTCGCGCTCTTGAGCGATTTGTACGTGCTCGAACGGCACAGCGGACGCGTCGGCCGCCTCACGTACGGCGAGCGGCTGCAGGATCCGGACCTCTCGCCGGACGGTCGGTCGATCGTCTGTGTGCGTGAGTCGCTCGGTCAGCGCGACCTCGTGCTCGTCCGCTTGACGCCCCCCGACGCCTTCGACGGTCTCCCGCGTGTCGCCGGTGTCGAAACCGTCGTCAGCGCCGAGGAGATGCAGTTCAACGCACCGCGCTGGTCGCCCGATGGCGC
>CAZOAZ010000074.1:0-27392 GCA_964577955.1 uncultured Bifidobacterium sp.
GAGGTTAGAGGTTAGAGGTTAGAGGTTAGAGGTTAGAGGTTAGAGGTTAGAGGTTGGAGGTTGGAGGTTGGAGGTTGGAGGGCAGATGGAAACGGTAGCCGACCCACGGCTCCGTCAGGAGATACGCGGGGGTGGCGGGAGCGGCTTCAATCTTCTTGCGCAGCTGGTTGACGAAGACCCGCAGGTAGTCGACCTGATCGCCGTAGTCCGGTCCCCAGACCGCCTGCAACAGCTCGCGATGCGTCAGCACCTTGTTGGCATGCGCGACCATGTAGCGCAGCAGCTCGAATTCCTTCGGCGTGAGGCGCACCTGCCGTCCGTGCCGCGAGACCTGGCGGGTGTCGAAGTCGATTTCAACCGCGCTCAATTTCAGGCGGCCGTTCGGGCCATGCGTCGACGGCGTGCGGCGCAGGGCCGCGCGGATGCGGGCCAGGAGTTCCGGAGCGTTGTACGGTTTGGTGACGTAGTCGTCGGCACCGGCGTCGAGCGCTTCGACTTTGTCGGTCTCGCTGTCGCGAACGGTCAGCATGACGATCGCGATTTCCGACTGGGCCCGAATCTCGCGACAGGTTTCGAGTCCGCCGATCCCGGCCATGTTCATGTCGAGCAGGACGAGGTCGAAGCGCTGGGCGCGCAGCTTCTCGAGTGCCGCCTCCCCGCTCTTGGCATCGTCCACCTCGTAGCCATGCCCGGTCAGGGTGACGCGCATGACGCGGCGGATCTGCGGGTCGTCGTCGACGACAAGAATGCGGCCGGCGCTCATGGCCCGTTCCCGCCGTGCGGAATCGTGAGCGTGAAGGTCGTCCCCGCGTCGGTCCCGCTCGTCACGGCGAGGGTCCCGCCGTGAGCGCGGGCAATCTGCTGCACGATGGCCAACCCCATGCCGCTCCCGGGCACCTGGCGAGCCTCCTGTCCGCGATAGAACCGTTCGAAGATCCGCGCCTGCTCGCGCTCGGAAATGCTCGATCCGGTGTTGCGCACGGCAATCTCAACGGCGTCGGCGTCGGCGGCGCGGACCTCGATGGTCGATCCCGCCGGCGAGTACTTGATCGCATTGTCGAGCAGCTGACGCAGCGCCAGGGCCAGGAGATCGCGGTCGGCATCGACCGTCAACCCCTCGGCGACCTGGACGACGACGTGATGACCGTCCAGCGCCCGCTCGAACTTCTGGAGCGCAGCGGCCACGATCGGGCCGAGCGGATGGCGGGCGGCGCGCACCACGAAGTCGCCGGCGTCGATCCGCAGCATCTGCACCGCGTCGGTGACGAGCCCCTGGAAGTGATCCAGTTCTTCGTCGACGATCGTCATCAGCTCGCGTTCCTTCGCGCCGGGCGCGGTGCCCGCGAGCAGATCGCTCGACGCCGCCTTCATCGCCGTCAGCGGCGTCTTGAACTCGTGCGCGAGGGCGTCGAGCACCGTGGCCCGGAGCTCGCTGCTCTCGCGCGCGGCCTCAGCCCGAGCGGTCGCCTCGTCCGCGCGCGCGCGCTCCAATCCGATCGCCGCCAGGTTCGCGATCGACTGCAGGACGGTATCGCTCAAGCCGACATCGGGTATCGCGACGCTGCCGATCGGCGCGCCGCCGAGCTGAATCGCCGTCACGACGACTCCAGCCGGATCGCGCACGGACGCCGCGCGTCTGGCCACTTCACGGAGGCGGGGATCCATGTCATGGCGGGTCTTCGAGCCGGCCCACGCCACCATGTCGGTGCGCGCGTCATAGATGCCCACCGTCTCGAGCTCGAACGCGTCGGCAATATGGCGGGCGATGCCGCCGGTCATCGAGGCGCCGCGATCCGAAAGCAGCAGGGCCCGACTGAGGGCGTACAGCCGCTCCAGCTCACGCTGCCGGGCCACCGCCTCGACCTGCCTGGTGCGCGCCCGCACGGACAGCTGACTCGCGAGCACGGCGGTCGCGAGAAACGCGAACAACGCAATCCAGTTCTGCGGGTCCGCGATCGTCAGCGTACCCACCGGCGGGAGGAAGAAGAAATTGAAACAGAACACCGCGACCACCGAAGCGCTGGTCGACTCGACGATGCCCCAGGCGCTCGCGATGAAGAGGATGACGATCAGATACGTGAGCGCCACCGTCGTCGGGTTGGCGCCCAACCAGCCCGCGTACAGGAGGGTGACTGCCGCCACGGCGGCGATCGACGCGGCAACCCGCCCGATCATCGCGGAGCGCATCAGGCCGCCACGCGCCGGTTCATCGGGATCCGCCGAGCTGGTGCTTCGACAGGCTCTCGATGAGCGCCGCCAGCGTCGCCTGGCATTCGGCCGCCAGCGTTCGCTTCTTCCCGAGCGTCAGGGCCAGCGAGCGGACGTTGGTGTTCCGCCGCGAAAGGACGACCATCTCCGCGTACTGCTTCTTGAACTCGCCCAGCGCGCCGCGCGCCGACTCGAGGTCGCCTTTCGCCGCCGCGGGAAGCGCACCCGCGAGCGCGGCGATGCGCTGCTCGGCAGCGGAGAGCCGCTCGCCCATCGCGGTCTCCATCACGTTCATCTGTTGATCGTCGGATTCCGCGATGTGCCGCGGCGCAATCGCCTGCACCTCGAGGACCGCCGCGGCGGCCGCTTCCGCCTGCACCGCCGCGCGATCGGCGCTTCTGGACGGACTGGCCCGGACCGCCCGGGCGAGCCCCTCGCGCAGGGTGCGCGACGCATCAGCCATGGGGCCAAACAGAAGCCGCTGCGCCTTGAGATTCGAATTTTCAACCGCGAGTTCGAGAATCTGATTGTCGAGCGCGGCGTATGCGGCGTACTGCTCCTTGAAGGCCTTGAGCTGCTCGGCTTCTTCACCGTAGCTCAATCCAGCGAGAAGCGGCTCCAACTTCTTGACCGCTGCTTCGAGCGCCGCTCGACTGTCCTGTGCCTCGTGCGCCGCCATGGTCGACGCCTGATCGGTGTCTGCCATCACGGCCTCGTTGGTCTTGTCCGAGGCGTGGGCAAACGCGGTGCGCACTTCGCTCGCCAGCGCTCGCGCCTCGACCATCCGGCTGATCACCAGGCCACCGGAGTTGCAGGCGGAAAACGCCACGACACCACAAAGTCCAACGGCCGCCGGGAACTTCATCGCCACATCCTTCGCAGATCGTCCGGCTGAAGCCGGACGCCACCTGCCAAAGTTATATCGGAGTCTTGCTCCAATCCTCCGGCTTCCGCCCCTCGGCGAGTTCTCGCTCGAGCGCATCGAGCGCGCGGGCGACGACATCGCGATGGTGCACCTCACGTTCCCCCGCCTTCATCAGCGTGACCCAAATGTGGTGGATCCGCTCGATGTCGGCGGACGTCAGGCTCGGCATGTGTGCACCGACCGCAAACCGCTTCACATCCTGGTTCTTGCAGCGCACCACCAGCGTCGTCGAGAGTTCGAGATCGTGGGGCGTGCGGTCCCAGGCTTCGCCAAGCAGGTGCGACTGCCGCTCCGGCGTCATGACTTCGGACTCGCCGACGACGATCAGGCTCGAGCGAAGCTGGATGGCCGACTGGACCAGTGCGTCGAACACATTCGTCCCTGGCGCGACGAGCAGCAAGACCTTGCGGCCGTGCCGCTCGGCGATGGACACCACCCTCGTGAACAGCTTCTGCTCGTAGTCCGAGAAGATCTGGTCGTCGCCGAGCCCCGGCGTGCCGTGCGCCCCCTGACCAAGCACCCGGATGGTCAACACCACAACGTCCTTGTGCTCGGATTCCGGCTGCGAAAGTGTCCAGTCGAGATGCTGCAACGTATTGTAGTCGCGGACCGGAACCAGGATGCCGCCGGCCGTCGTCCCGAGCGTCTCGGCGCCGATCTCCTTGCCGGTCTCGAGCTGGAAGTGATCGAGGAGGGTGTGTCCGTCTGCCCGCTTCCGCATCACCATCCGCTCGGACGCGACGAACATCGCGAAGAACGCCCCGGTGAAGAGAATGCCGGCAATCGTCGCCACTTCCTTCGTGAACAGGTTCACGACGGCGCAGAGTCCGAGCACGAGCGCGATGGCCGCCAGGCCGAGCGGAACCTCGACGCCGCCGATCCTCGGATTGAACGGCACGCGCCACGGTCGCGGCGCGTCCGGCTTCTTGAATCTCAGGATCAGAACGGAAACGGCGTTGAACGCAAAACTCCAGATGACCCCAAACGCATACGCCTCGCCCAGCACGAAGACGTCCCCACGGCTCAAGACGATCGTGACGATCTGAAGGATGACGATGAGATTGATCAGCCGGTAGCTCGTCCCGAAGCGCCGGTGGGGTTTGCGAAACCAGTCGGTCAGGACGCCGTCCTCCGCCACCCGGTTCAGGACGCCGTTCGAACCCACGATCGACGTATTCGCCGCGCCGGCGAGAATCAGGAAGCCGACGATGACGACGAATGCCTGGAAGAGCAGCCGCAGCGCGAGCGGCCCGGTGAGATGCATGGCCAGGCCGGAGATCAGGTTGTCGTAGAACCGCGGCCGCACATCGTCGGGAATGATCGCCGTGGCGAAGAACCCCACCATGGCGGTAAAGACCAGGCTGTAAGCGAAAATGATCATCCCGGCGCGTTGCAGGTTCTTCACCTTCGGCCGCTCGATCTCGCGGTAAACCTGTGCCAGCGACTCTTCCCCGCTCATCGCCAGAATCGAGTGGCCAAAGCCGACGAAGATCGCGACCGCGGCAATCGTCGGCCAGAACGTGCCGCGGAGCCAGCCGAGCGACTCTTCGGAAAAGTGGAGGTTGCTCGGGATCGGCGCCGGCGGCAACGACCCGCCGCGCTGTGCCAGCGTCATCAGGCACCACACGATTAGGATGACGACCATCACGGTCGTCACCTTCATGATCTTCAGCGCATCGTCGCTCGACTCGTGGAGTCCCTTGGTGTTGCGCCACCAGAAGTAGACCGTGATCAGGATCGCGATGATCGACGCGACCAGACCGTCATTCAGGTGAACCGCGATGCCGCCGCGCGCGAGGAGATCGTTTGCAAGCCCGGAAATGTACCGGCCGGCGGAGACACCGCTGATCGGACCGGTCAGCACGTAGTCGAAGAGCAGCGCCGACACCGAGAGCTTGGCGAGCGTGCCGCCCATCGCCTCCTTGACGACGCGGTAGACGCCGGCGCGCACGAACATCGCCGAGCTCTCGATGTAGAGCGCGCGCACGGCGTACGAGAACAGCATCACGCCGAGCACGAACCAGGGCGCGGACTTGCCGATCGCCTGCTCGACGATGCCGCCGACGTAGAACGCCGTCGACCCGAGATCGCTCAGGACGATCGCAGCGGCTCGCCAGAATGAGATGAACGAGAGCAGTACGGTGGTGGCAACGACGACGCGAACGCGTCCGTCGGCCGACGAGCGGGCGGTATCCACAAACACTCCCGAGCAATGCCGACGGGGTTAGCTGACGGGCTCGGACTCGGAAGTGTCCTACGGTGACATCTGAAATCCGGCTGAAGCCGGATCCCACACCTGTCAACCGATGCGCCCCAGTTGCTTGGGTCCCCCGCGCTCCGCGTGTGACGCGGACCTTAGGCAGGGATCAGTATAGCGCCGGTGCGGGGTGCTCGGTGCACGGTGCACGGTGCAGGAGCAGGGTGCACGGTGCCAAGGTGCGCAGTGCGCGTGCGAAGCGCGCCAAATCCCAGAAAAGACGGCGCTTCGCACGCACCGGCCACTGAGCACCGAGCACTCAGCACCTGCACCGTGCACTGTGCACCGCGCACGATGCACCGATTGCGTTAGCCTGTCCGTCAGGTGCGAGGTGCCTTGCTCGGTCCACCCTTGCGGCCCTTCGCACTTCTGCGCCGGACCTGGATGCGGATCGGTGTGCCGATGAAGCCGAAGTGCTCGCGCAGCTGGTTGACGAGGAAGCGCTCGTACGAGAAATGAAACGTCGTCGCGACGTTGGTGAAGAAGACGAAGGACGGCGGCGCGACGCCGACCTGCGCGGCGTAGAGAATGCGGACCCGGCGGCGGTCGGGGCTGACGGGCGGATTGGCGCGCGTGATCTCCTCGACGAACCGGTTCAGCGCCGGCGTCCCGATCTTCGTCCGCCGCATGGCCGCGACCTTGTCGAGCGTCTCCAGCACTTTCGGCAACCGCTCGCCGGTCAACGCCGAGATGTGGAGGATCGGCGCGTACTCCAGGAACTTCATCTTCCGCCGGATCTCGTCGTCGAAGGCTTCGACGAACTTGTGGTCCGTCGTCTTCACCAGATCCCACTTGTTGGCGACGATGACGATGCCGCGCCCGGCACGCTCGGCTTCCCCGCCAATCGCGGCGTCCTGATCGGTCGGCCCTTCCTCGGAGTCGATCACCAGCGCCACGACGTCCGCGTCGAAGATCGCTTTCTTTGATCCGGCGACGCTGACCGCTTCGATCTTGCCGCCGCCGCGCACGCGGCCGGGCCGCCGCATGCCCGCCGTGTCGACAATGCGGTAGTGACGGCGCTGCCAGGTCATCTCGGTGTCGATCGCGTCGCGCGTCGTGCCGGGCATTTCGCTCACCATCACGCGCTCTTGCCGGAGAAGGCGATTCACCAGCGACGACTTGCCGACGTTGGGACGCCCGACGATGGCGATGTTGGTCTCTTGGAACGGCTGCGGCGCCTCGTCCGTCCGGGCGGACAGCCGGTCGTTCGTGCCGCGAAATCCAGCAGCCTTGAGGCGCCGGACCACTTCGTCGAGGAGGTCACCGGTTCCCGTGCCGTGCTCGGCCGAGATCTCGATGATCGGCTCGATCCCGAGCTGGTAGAAGTCCGTGACTCCAGCCTGCCCGCGCCGGTCGTCGGTCTTGTTGACCGCGAGTACGACCGGCAGACCGGTCTGGCGGACCTCCTGCGCGATCGTTTCGTCGCCGGGCACCAATCCTTCACGTCCGTCGACGAGAAAGACAACTAAGTCCGCGCTTTCAATCGCTTTGCGGCCCTGCTTGACGACCAGTTCGTGGAGCGGATCCTCGCTCGCGCCGTAGAGACCGCCGGTATCGCTCACCCGAAAACTCATGTCCGACCACTGAGCAGGCTTCGACAAGGAATCGCGGGTGGTTCCAGCGACCGGGGCGACGATGGCGCGCCGGGACCCGATAATTCGGTTGAAAAGGGTCGATTTCCCCACGTTTGGGCGTCCGACCAGCACGACCGCAGGCACTTTTGAAGGCATTCTTACCGGTTCTGCACAGTGTTCCCGACGATCACTTAGCCTCCGAATTGACAGCGTAAGTGTCACAATCTATGATGTTTACACGAATCGAGGAGACCATAAGCATGATCAAGGTCGACATCGTGAACGAAGTATCTAAGATAGCCGACATCACCAAGGTCAAGGCCGAGGTTGCTGTCGACGCGGTCTTCGATGCGATGCGGACCTCCATGCAGCGTGGTGAACGAATCGAACTGCGCGGGTTTGGCGTCTTTCAAGTAAAGCCTCGCAAGCGAGGCATTGGCCGTAACCCACGGACAGGAAAAGAAGTTCGCATCCCACCGGGCCGCACGATCCGTTTCAAGCCCGGGAAGGAATTGCAGAACATCGGATAGCCGATCGTTTGGATCCAGCTTTCGAACCCAAATCCCAGCCATCGCTGGTCTCTGACGCCGAGGTACTTTACTTCCCGGACCTCCGCGCCTGGCAGCACCCCAAATTTCAGGACCGCATCTGGCTGGTGTGGCTCCTCTTCGCCATCACCACGCTCACGACGACGTTTGCCGGTCTCGATCAGTATCTGTCATTCACGCAGGAATTCCTGAAAGGACCGATCGCGATCGGCTGGGGATACCTCTGGCACGGACTCTGGTTCAGCGTACCGCTCATGCTGATCCTGGGCGCCCACGAAATGGGCCACTACCTGGCCTGCCGCCGCTACAACGTCGACGCGTCGCGCCCCTTCTTCATCCCGATGCCGATTGCGATCAGCGGCACGCTTGGCGCGTTCATCAAGATCCGTGAGCCGTTTCCGAACAAGAAGACCCTGTTCGACATCGCGATCGCCGGACCGATTGCCGGCTTCGTCGTCGCAGTTGTCGCGTTGATTGTCGGGATGCTGGTGTCCAACGTCACCGTGGCGCTGACGCCGCAGAACGTCCCGCCGGGCGTCCAGATCTATCACCTCGGCGAACCGCTGCTGTTCAAAGCCGTGGCGTGGGTGGTCTGGGGTATTCCACCGGCCGGCTACGAACTGAACTGGCATCCGATCCTGACGGCCGCCTGGTTCGGCTTCCTGGTGACGGCGCTGAATCTGTTCCCGGTGGGTCAGCTGGACGGCGGTCACGTTTCCTACGCGGCTCTCGGCCGCAAGTCGTCGACCGTCACGCTCGTGATGATCGCCGTTCTGGCGTCGCTGATCTATTTTTCGGCCAGCTGGATTGCGTGGACGGTGCTCTTGATTGCGATGCTGTGGCTCTTCGGCCGGCATCACCCGCGCACGTTCGACGAAGACCTCCCGCTCGATCCCCGCCGCCAGCGGCTGGCCTGGTTTGCGATCGTGATGTTCGTTCTCTCCTTCACACCCGCGCCGATCTCGTTCGAGCAGATGCTCCGCTAGGGACAGCCTAGCCCTCGCATCGTGACGCGATCAAAATGCGCCACGAAAACACGAAACCACGAAACGTGGCCTACGGATCGACGGCTAACATCTCCGTCGAGAGATCTCATCAGATCGAAGGTTGCTCGATCTAATGCGCCACTAAGGCACAGAGGCACCGAGGACCACTCCAAGTTAGCTGACGGTGCTCGACGCGGGCGGCCTGCGGAGCAGGCCGAGCGATCAGCGTGAATCGACTCCTGAAAACGAGACGAGTGCGATCCTGCGGGTCTCGTTTCAGGAGTCGTTCACGCTGACGCCGCCGCTTCGCGGCGCCGCGTCGAGCACGGCTTAACCAACTGGGCTTTCGTGACTTCGTGTTTTCGTGGCGAATTTCTCTGTGAACTCCGTGCCCTCTGTGGTTGGTCGTCTACATCACGCTTAGCGGATCCACATCGACCGTCGTCCGTCTCGCGATCTCCGGCTTCAGGGCGAGCGTGGCCATCAACAGCTCGCGCATCCGTTTGCGCTGCCGGCCCTTCAGCAGGAACTGGACGCGGTATTCGCCGCGCAGCCGGCCGAGCGGGGCGGGAGCCGGGCCGAGCACGCGCAGTTCGCGGCGGGCGCGATCGCCCTCACGCACTCGCGCCGCAATTTCCGTGGCGTCCTCCATCGCCTGCGCGAACGTGCGGCCGCGGACGATCGCGTTCGTCAGCGCGACGCTCGGCGGATACCGCATCGCTTCGCGGAACTTGAGCTCCTGATCGTAGAACGCGCGGTAATCCTGACGGCAGGCCAGCTGAATGCTGTAGTGGCCAGGATAGATCGTCTGAACAATCGCTTCGCCGCGCTGTTCGCCACGGCCGGCGCGGCCGGCCACCTGGGTCAGCAACTGAAACGTCCGCTCGGCGGCGCGAAAGTCTGCCATACCGAGGCCGACGTCGGCCGAAATCACGCCGACCAGCGTGACGCGTGGAAAGTCGTGGCCCTTCGCGATCATCTGAGTCCCGACCAGCACGTCGATCTCCTGATCGCGAAACCGCGTCAGGAGATTCGCGAGCGAGCCCTTCTGCCGGATCGAGTCGCGGTCGAGGCGCGCCGTTCGTGCCTGCGGAAAGAGTTTCTTCAGCTCGGCCTCGACCTTCTCGGTGCCGAATCCCATCTGCTCCAGATAGGGCGCCTTGCAGGCTGGACACGCCGTCTCGACGCGCGCGGTGTAGTTGCAGTAGTGGCACCGGGCGCGGCGGGCCTGCCCTTCGCCGTGGATGACCAGCGACACGCTGCAGTTCGGACAATCGAGCGTCCCGCCGCACTGCCGGCAAAACACGGCGGTCGCGAAGCCGCGGCGGTTCAGCAGCACCAGTGCCTGCTCGTGGCGCGACAGGCGCGCCGCGATCCCCTCCTTCAGCGCGCGGCTGAGGATCACCTCGGGCCCTTCGAGCGCGTACTCCTCCCGCATGTCGACAATTCTGACCTCGGCCAGCGGACGATCGAGCACGCGGCGGTTGAGGACGACATGCTCGTACTTGCCGTTGACCGCGTGGTAGTAGCTCTCCATCGAGGGCGTCGCCGAGCCCAGCACGACAAGGGCTCCGGCCTGCTGCGCGCGGACAATGGCCACGTCTCGTCCGTTGTAACGCGGACTCTCTTCCTGCTTGTACGAGCTGTCGTGCTCCTCGTCGACCACGATCAAGCCGAGCGCCGGCAGCGGCGCAAATACCGCCGACCGGGTTCCGATCACCACCGCGCTTTCGCCGCGGCGGATGCGCTGCCACTGGTCGTAGCGTTCGCCGACGGACAGGGCGCTGTGCTGAATCGCCACTTCGTCGCCGAACATCTGGCGGAAGCTGGCGGCGACCGAGGGCGTCAGCGCGATCTCGGGGACCAGAATCAACGAATTCCTGCCGCTCGCGCGAACCGTCTGCGCGAGTCGCATGTAGATCTCCGTCTTACCGCTACCGGTCACGCCGTGCAGGAGCGCGGTCCGAAACGTCTTCGTGGCGGCGAGCGCGGTCAGCCGCGTCAACGCCGCGTCTTGTTCGAGGGTGAGCCGGCGTAAGGGCTCCACGTCAGGCGTGCGCAGCGCGCTCGACTCGAACGGATCCCGTTCTACCCTCTCCTGCCGGATGCTGACGAGCCCCTGCTTCAGCAACCGCGCCACCACACCGGCGCTGATCCCGCGCGTCGTCAATTCCGGCGCTGGCACACCCGTCGCCGAGCCGGCGATCACCGCCAGGATGTCCTTCTGCTTCGGCGTCCCGGTGTCGAGGAGTTCGAGGCCCGCGGCGGTCAGCGACACGATGCGCCGCGTCTTGTGCGCGTCGACGCGCTCCCCTCTCGCCGGCGGCGGGAGCACCGCGGTGATGGTTTCGCCCGCGCCCGCGCCGTAGTACTCCGCCGTCCACGCCGCGAGCGCCACGACGTCGGCGGGCACGAACGGTTCGACATCCAGCACGCGCCGAATCGCCCGGACTTCCTTCCCGCCGGCGTCTCCGGCGACGTTCTGCTCGACGACGATGCCGGTGACCGACCGCGCGCCGAGCGGCACGACGACGCGCGCCCCGATTGATGGGGGGTCGATGTCGTGAGGAACGCGATAGGTGAGCAGCCCGAGCGTGGGCACGGGAACAGCGACAGCGATCAGCACAACGGTCGATGCATCTTAGTGCAGAGCTCACAGAGACAAATGCGCCACGAAGACACGAAACCACGAAATCAAGACATCCAGGGTGCGCTTTCGTGCTTTCGTGTTTTCGCGGCGCATTTTAGAACCCCGCCACGATAGCAGTCCGACGTGACAGGAGAGGTCAGGACGCTACGAAGCACCGCACCAGCCCTGGTCGGCGTATAGTGCCCGGATGGATACACCGCATTCGTCAGTCAATCGTCGGGGATTTCTGGCGGCGGGCGCCGGCGCGTTTGCCGCGTTCGCCGCCGCCGGTCGCGCCGAAGCGGCCGAACCAACCGCGGCTGAGCTCGCCAACATCAAGATCGTCAACGACTTCTGCGCCGCGTGGCCGGCTCATGATCTCGCCAGGATCATGGCGTTCTTCGCCGACAACGGCGCCTATCGCATGACCGAAGCGATGGAGCCGGCGAAGGGGCGAGACGCCGTGGCGGCGCGCATCAAGACCATCATCGACCGCGTCGTCCGCTTCGAGGTGCTCGACACCTTCGCACGCGGGCCGATGGTGATCAACGAACGCATCGACACCTTCTCGAACTTCCAGCTCAAGTCGTGGCGCGGCGTCGGCGTCTTCTTTCTGAAGGACGGCAAGATCGTCGAGTGGTACGACTACACGATCGCGGCGGACCGGGCGTAAGAGGCGGTTCTGTCGACTCGATCCTGATCCGCTCAGGCCGCTCCGTGTGTTGAATCCGCGCGTTGACGATGCTACCGTCGTCGGCCGCACATCACCTCATCGATCACGGCATGCAGTTCGCTATAGGCAGTCTTCGACGCGTGGGCGACGGACGACGACGTGACCCGGCGCGCGGAGGTGACAGATGCCGCGAAGGACGCTCGACGAACGTGTGGAAGCGCTGGAGATTCAGATGGATAGCCTGGCCAGTCTGCCTGAACGCGTCAGTGGACTTGATGCCCGAGTGAGCGGGCTCGACACCAGGGTGGGCGGACTCGATATTCGAGTTGCTGCACTTGATACCCGCGTCGCGGGACTCGATACCCGGGTCGCGGGACTCGATACCCGCGTCGCACAACTCGACACTCGCGTCGCGGGACTCGATGCTCGTATGAGCGGACTCGACGAACGGGTAGCCGGGCTGGCGGTTCAGGTCGGCGGCCTCACAGAGCGCACGACTGCGCTGGAAGGACAAGTCCTGCAATTCCGCGAGGAGGTGCGATCGGAGTTTTCGGACGTGCGCACCGAGATGCGGACCCTTCACGAGGAATCGAAGACGTTCGCAAGGATCCTGCACGAAGAGGTCATTGCGACGATCAAGGTCATGGGTGAAGGAGGCGCGACCGGATCGAAGCCAGGCAGAACGCGATCGAAGAAGCGATCGGACTAGCGGAGGCGCTACTTCAAGAGAGAGCGCACCAGCTTCATGTCTTCCCACACCTGTCGCCTGACCTCGGAGTTCGGGCTGTTGTTGCGCAGGACGTAGGCCGGGTGCCATGTCGGCACCAGCTTGGCGCCGCGGTACTCGAACAGGCGTCCACGCAGACGCGAAATGGTCTCGTCGGTCCGGAGTAGCGACTGCGCGGCGAATTTGCCCAGCGTGACGATGACCTTGGGCTTGATGACGTCGATCTGCCGGAACAGAAACGGTTCGCAGGTCGCGACCTCGTCTGGCTCGGGGTTGCGATTGCCCGGCGGACGGCACTTGACGACGTTCGCGATGTAAACGTCCTCGCGCTTCAGATCGATCGCCTCGATGATCCTCGTCAGTAACTGTCCGGCGCGTCCGACAAAGGGAATGCCCTGCTCATCTTCGTCCGCTCCGGGGCCTTCGCCGACGAACATCAGATCCGCGTCAGGATTGCCGACGCCGAACACCACCTGCTTGCGCCCCAGCGTGTGGAGTTTGCAGCGGCTGCAGTCGGGGCCGATGTCGAGGCGGATGGCGTCGAGCGTTTCGCCAGCGGGGATGATCGGCAATGGGGCGGTCTTGTCTTCTGCAATCCGGCTAAAGCCGGACGCCACCGGAACCTCCTCTTCACGCGTGCGCCACGCGGGATCACGGCTCACGCCGGTCACGCCGAGCTCGGAGGCAAAGATCAGATGTTCGCGGAGACTCTCGCGATCAGACATGCTCTTGCGCGCGACGCTGGCTGAGAAGCGCTTCGACGCGGTCGAGGATGCGGGCGGCGACGGCGGACTTGGGCATCACCGGCAGGGTGTCAGCGCCCGCCTCGCCGATGATCGTCACGGCGTTGGTATCGACATCGAATCCGGCGTCGCTTCTCGACACGTCGTTGGCCACGATCAGATCGGCACCCTTGCGGCGGCGCTTCTCGCTCGCCTTCGCCACCACATCGTCGGTTTCGGCGGCAAAGCCGACGAGCAGCGGACCATCGCCCGATCGGCCGCGGCGCTTGCCGAGTTCAGCCAGGATGTCGGGCGTCTTTTTCAGCACGAGGGTCAGCGTGTCAGTGGTCTTCGCGATCTTGCGATCGGCCGGACGCTCGGGTGTGTAGTCGGCCACCGCGGCCGCCATGATCACAGCGTCCATCTCGTCCACCTTGGCGAGGACGGCGTCGTGCATGCTCTGCGCGCCGCGAACCTTGATCACGTCGACACCGGCCGGCGGCGGCACCGACGTCGGCCCCGCGACGAGCGTGACCGCGGCGCCGCGCCTCGCGGCTTCGGCGGCGACGGCGAAGCCCATTCGTCCACTCGACCGGTTGCCGATGTAGCGGACCGGATCGAAGTCCTCGTAGGTCGGTCCCGCGGTGACCAGAATCTTTCGGCCCTTGAGCGACCCGGTCGGATGGAGCACCGCGTCGGCGGCCGCGACGATCTCGTCCGGCTCCGCGAGCCGTCCTTTACCGATCCAGCCGCACGCGAGATACCCCTCGCCCGGCTCCACGAAGCCCACGCCCTGCGCGGCCAGCGTGTCGAGATTCTTCCGCACGGCGGCATGCGAGAACATCTGCGTATTCATCGCCGGCGCGAGCAGCACCGGCGCACGCGTCGCGGTGTAAAGAGTGGAAAGAAAGTCGTCGGCAATGCCATTGGCGAATTTGCCGATGATGTTCGCCGTCGCCGGCGCGACGAGCAGCAGATCGATGGATGACGCCAGCGCAATGTGTTCGATGTCGGCGTTGGCGCCGGATTCGAACTGATCGGTGATGACCTTGCGGCGGGTAATCGCCTCGAACGTGATCGGACCGACAAAGCGGGTCGCGGTCGCCGTCATGATGGCGACCACGTCGTGTCCCCGCTTCTGCAGACCGCGGGCGACCTCGACCGCCTTGTAGGCGCCGATGCCGCCGGTCACGCCGAGTGCAATCAGCATCCTTCCAGCCTCTCCCGCCCTTCCTGCCCTACCAGACAGGACGCGCCCGTCACTCCTTGGGATTCGCGCCCGGCACCCGTTCAATCGCTTCGACCTGCTTCGTGATGACTTCCTGCTGCGCGACGGTCGTCTTCTTGTGCTCCCCGACGGTCACCCGCGGCGTGGACCCCGCGAGCAGCTGGCGGGCTCGCGCCCCGGCCGTCACGACAAATTCAAACGAGTTCGGCAGCTTGCTTCGGTCAATCATTGCGTTCCTTGTCAGGGCCGAGCCTTCATTTTCGGCCGAATCGAGGTCCGGCTGAAGCCGGACCCCACATGGTACCGCGGTTACTTGAAAGTTTGTGTAATTCCGTCCGCCATCTGCCGCATCCGCCGGACCCTGGCCCGCTCCGCCATGACGATGCAGTGCAGCCGTTCCACCGCCGGCTCGACCTCGTCGTTCACGACGATGTAGTCGTATTCGCCAAACGACGAGACTTCCTCCTCCGCCACCTGCAGCCGCCGCCGGATCGCCGCCTCGCTGTCCTTGCTTCGGCCGCGCAGGCGCTCCTCGAGCACGTGCCGCGACGGCGGCATGACGAAGACCGTCGCCGCGCTCACGCTGCGCTGGCGCACCTGCCGCGCCCCCTGCACGTCGATCACGAGCACGAGGTCGTCGCCGGCGGCGAGAATCCGTTCGGTATCGAGCGCCGACGTGCCGTAGAGGTTCCCGAAGACGTCGGCCCATTCGAGGAACTCGTTGGCCGCCACCATCGCTTCGAACCTGTCGCGCGAGACGAAGTTGTAGTCGACGCCGTCGGCTTCGCCGGGCCGCGCGGCGCGCGACGTATACGAGCGGGACATCCGCAGCCGCGGCGTGTTCTCGACCAGCCGTTCGACCAGCGTCGTCTTGCCGGCGCCGGACGGTGCCGAGACGATGAAGAGCAGGCCGCGCTCATTCGACATTCTGGACCTGCTCCCGCATCTTCTCGAGTTCGGCCTTCGCCGCGATGATCAGTTCGGAGACGCGCAACCCGTCGGCCTTCGATCCCATCGTGTTGACTTCGCGGTTCATCTCCTGCAGCAGGAAGTCCAGCTTGCGGCCGCACGGCTCGGCGCTGTCGGCGAGCGTCACCCAATGCGCGACGTGGCCGCGGAAGCGCGCGATCTCCTCGCTGATGTCCGAGCGCGACGCGACCCGGACGATCTCCTGGGCCACGGCCACTTCATCCGCTTGAAGCTCGGTTCGCAGCTGGGCGACCCGCTCCGTGAGCCGCGCCTCGATTCCGACCCGTCCTTCGTCGGCGGCCACCGCCACGCGCTCGACCAGTTCGGCGACACCGCGCCGGCGCTCGTCCAGGTCGCCGCGCAGGTGATCGCCCTCCGTCGCGCGCATCCGATCCAGATCACTGAGCGCGTCGACGACCGCCGTCTTGACCCGCTCGGCGATCTCGCGCTGCGCGGTTTCGTCGGCGGCCGCGGGCTTCTCGCGAATCGTCAGCGCTTGCGGCAGCCGGAGCAGATCGCCCGGCGCCAAGGTGCCGGTAATGAGGTTTCGGGTGCGGGCCTGGTCGAGCGCGGCCTCGAGCGCCCGGCCGAACGCTTCGTTGAACTCGACCTCGACGGTCGGCGTCTGCCGGACCTGCAGCGAGATCGCCAGTTCCACTCGCCCCCGGGCCACCTGGCGCCCGATGAGCGTGCGGATTTCGCTTTCGATGGCGGCGAGCGATTGCGGCGTCCGCATCTGCACGTCGAGGTGGCGATGATTCAACGTGCGAATACTGACCGAGATGCTCGCCTGCTCGTCTTCGCGGGTGACGGCCGCGAACCCGGTCATGCTCTTGATCATGAAGTCCTGTTGGCCAATTCCGACAGCGGCACGCGGCCGCGCTGCGGACGGCGGTCCTCGAGAAGCTGCATGTCGTAGAGGCCGGCATACACGCCGTTCGGCCGGACGACCAGCTCGTCGTGCCGCCCGGTTTCGACCACTTTGCCGCGTTCGAGGACGATGATCTGATCGGCGCGGCGGATCGTCGACAGCCGGTGGGCGATGACGAACGACGTGCGGTTCATCATCAGGGTGCTGAGTGCTTCCTGCACGAGCAGTTCGGATTCCGAATCGAGCGCCGAGGTCGCTTCGTCCAGCACCAGAATCGGCGCGTTCTTCAGCAGGGCGCGCGCAATCGCGAGGCGCTGGCGCTGTCCGCCCGACAGCCGTTGCCCGCGCTCACCGACGTGGGTGTCGTACCCCTTCGGCAGCCCGACGATGAAGTCGTGGGCGTGGGCGGCGCGCGCGGCCGCTTCAATCTCCTGACGGCTCGCCTTCGGCGCACCGTAGGCAATGTTGTTGGCAACGGTGTCGTCGAACAGCACCGTTTCCTGCGTCACGATACCGATCCGGCTGCGCAGCGACGCCAGCGAGACGTCGCGAATGTCGACACCGTCCACCAGAATCGAACCGCCGGTGACGTCGTAAAAGCGCGGCAGCAGGTTGACCAGCGTCGTTTTGCCGGCGCCGCTCCGCCCGACGATCGCCACCATCTGTCCGGCGGTGACCGTGAACTTCACGCCGCGGAGGATCTTGCCGTGCGCCTCGTCGTAGCCGAAGACGACATCCTTGAACTCGATCGCCTCGCGGAACGATTCGAGGAGCGGCGCGCCCGGTTTCTCGATCACCTCGGTATGGGTGTCGAGCATTCGGAAAATCCGCTGCGACGCGGCAATCGCCTGCTGCAGGTTCGCGTTGACCCGGCTCAGCTTCTTGGCCGGGCCGTACATCAGGAACAGCGTCGCGATGAACGACGTGAGCTCACCGACCGTCAGCGCGCCGCTCGAGATCTCGCGGCTGCCGTACCACAGCGCTGCGGCCATGCCGAACCCGCCGAGCAGTTCCATGAGCGGCGGCAGGCTCGAGAGCGCCGCCGTCACCTTCATGTTGGTGCGGAACAACTGATAGCCGGCGCGCTTGAAGCGATCGGACTCCTTGTCCTCGTTGCCGAACGCCTTGACGATCCGGTGGCCGGTCAGCCCTTCCATGCTGATGTGCGACAGCTGCTCGAGCGCTTCCTGACTGCGGCTGGTCGTCCGGCGCACGCGCTGACCGAGACGGACCAGCGGATAGACGATGATCGGCGCGCTGACGATACAGAACGCGGCGAGCCAGGCGTCGTACCAGAACAGCAACGTCGCGAAGCCAACCAGCGCAATCGATTCGCGCGCGAGATCGCCGAACGTTTCGGAGACCGCCTGCTGCACCTGACCGACGTCGTTGTTCAACCGCGAGATCAGCTGCCCCGTGCTCCACTGTCCGAAGAACCCCGCCGACTGGCCGAGGATGTGGCGATAGAGCTGGTTGCGCAGGTCCATCACCACCCGCTGCCCGACGTCGGTCATCAGGTACGACGAGGCATACGATCCGGCGCCTTTGAGGAGGTTGAGGCCGACGATCCCCCAGGCGACCATGCCGAGCCGGTCGCGATACGGGAGGACGCTGTCGAGGATCGGTTTGATGAGGGAGGCAATGCCGGCCGAACCGACGGCGTACACCACCATCGCCACGACCGCCCAGGTCAGCCGCGCGCGATACGGACGGGTGTAGCTAAACAGCCGGCGCAACAGCACCGACGCCGCGACTATCGTGTCGCGGTCGGACGGTAGCCGTTCGGGTGGGCCTGGTGCCAGCCCCACGCCGTTCGGACGATTGACTCCAGATCCGGAAATCGTGGTGTCCAATGCAATTCGGCCTGGGCCTTGTGCGGTGCCGCGTACAGCACCGCGGGATCCCCGGGCCGTCTCGGACCGACCGTCCGCCGGACGGCACGCCCGGTCACCCGTTCGACCGTGTCGATGACCTCGCGGACCGAATGGGGCGTGCCGGTGCCCAGATTATAGGCCGAGGACCGGCGCGTGTCCGCCAGGGTCTGGAGGGCTTTCACGTGCGCCTCGGCCAGGTCGGCGACGTGAACGTAGTCGCGCAGGCAGGTCCCGTCTGGTGTCGGATAGTCGTCGCCGAAGACCTGCAGCTCCCGCCCGCCGGTCGCCGCTTCAATGGCCCGCGGAATCAGATGAATCTCCGGCGAATGGTCCTCGCCGATCTCGCCGTCGGGATCCGCACCGGCGGCGTTGAAGTAGCGCAGCGCGATCGAGTGAATGCCGTGCGCCCGCTCAAAATGCGGCAACGCCCGCTCGACGGCGAGTTTCGTCGCCCCGTAGGCGTTGATCGGATTCTGGGGATGCGTCTCGTCGATCGGCGTTGTCGTCGGCTCGCCGTACGTCGCGCAGGTCGACGAGAACACGAAGTACGGCACGCCTTCGGCGGCCATCGCTTCGAGGACGCCAAGCGTGCCGACAACGTTGTTGCGGTAGTAGCGCACCGGCTCGCGCACCGACTCGCCGACGTCGAGAAACGCGGCAAAGTGCATCACGGCGCCGATGCGATGGGTCCGCAGCGCGGCGCGGACCGCCTCGACGTCGGCGATGTCCCCCTGGATCAGTTCGCCCCAGCGGACGGCCTCGCGGTGACCGGCGCACAGGTTGTCGTAGACGAAGACGCTGCAGCCGGCCTTCGCCAGCGCCTTGGCGCCGTGACTGCCGATGTAGCCCGCCCCGCCGGTGACCAGAACGCGGCGCGGATCAGCGGCCAATGGAGAAATAGCTGAACCCGAGAGCGTGCATCTGCTCCGGAGAATAGATGTTGCGGCCGTCGAACACAACCGGGGCCTTGAGCAGGCTCTTCATCCGCTTGAAATCGGGCTCGCGGAACTCGTTCCATTCCGTGACCACCGCCAGGGCGTCGGCGCCGGTCAGCGCATCGTAGCTCTTGTCGCAGATCTGAATCCGCGACCCGAAAATCCGTCGCGCGGTGTGCGCGGCTTCGGGATCGTAGGCGCGGACGTGGGCGCCGAGCGCGAGCAGGCGCTCGATGATCGTTATCGCCGGCGCCTCGCGCATGTCGTCGGTGCGCGGTTTGAATGCCAGGCCCCAGACCGCGATCGTCTTGCCCTTGAGGTTGCCGAGCTTGTCTTCCATCTTCTCGACCAGCCGCGACTTCTGGAGGTCGTTGACATCCTCCACCGCGCGGAGAATCTTGAAGTCGTAGCCCTTGTCCTTGGACGACTTCAGCATCGCCTGGACGTCTTTCGGAAAGCAGCTGCCGCCGTAGCCGACGCCGGGAAAGAGGAACGACGTGCCGATGCGGCGGTCGGATCCGATCGCCTTGCGCACCTGGTCGACATTGGCGCCGAACAGCTCGCACACATTGGCGATCTCGTTCATGAACGAAATGCGGGTCGCCAGGATCGAATTCGCCGCGTATTTGCAGAGCTCGGCGCTGGCCGTGTCCATCATCATGATCGGCGCGCCGGTCCGGGTGAACGGTGCATACAGCTCCTTCATGACCTCCCCCGAGCGCTCATCGTCGTGGCCGATGACGACGCGGTCCGGCTTCATGAAGTCTTCGACGGCAGCGCCCTGTTTCAGGAACTCGGGGTTGCTGACCACGCTGAACGGCAGCGAGGTTTCTTTCGCGATGGTCGCGTGCACCTTCTTGGCGGTGCCGACCGGCACCGTGCTCTTGTCGACGACGACGGTGTACTTCTCCATCGCGCGGCCGATGTCACGCGCGACGCCGAGCACGTGCTGCAGATCGGCCGACCCGTCTTCTTTCTCCGGCGTGCCGACCGCGATGAAAATGATGTCCGACGCCTTCACGGCCGACGGCAAGTCGTTCGTGAAGGTGAGTCGTTCGGGGTGATTGTGGCGAACGATCTCCTCGAGCCCCGGTTCGAAGATCGGCATCTTGCCGGCTTCGAGCATCGCGAGCTTGGCCTGGTCCTTGTCGACGCAGATCACGTCATTGCCGTTTTCCGCGAGACAGGCGCCGAGCACGAGACCAACGTATCCGGTTCCGACAACGGCTATTTTCATTTCACCTTAAGATATCGGCTCGGAAAGCCTCAAGACAAGTGCGCGTCCTCATCGACTATCGGTCAGCGCTCCGCGAGCGGAGCGGCGTGGGTGAGTACACCCACCAGCTCGCGTGCACGTTGTTGAAGACGCGTGCAGCAGAAGGCACGCCGGGAGCGCTCGACCTCACGCTGTTTACCAGCTCCTGGAAGGACCGGCCGGCGGTCTCGGACGACCTGGCCGGCGCGGCGGTCGTCGATCGACGGGTGCCGGTCGCGCTGCTCAACTTTGCCTGGCACCGGCTCGAGTGGCCGCCGGTTGAAACGCTGGCGCAGGCCCGATTCGACGTCGTCCACTCGCTCCACCCGCTCCTGCTGCCGGCGCGCGCGGCCGCCCGTGTCGTCACGATTCACGATCTCAATTTCCTGCTCCATCCCGAACGCACCCGAGCCGAGATTCGCCGCGACTATCCCACCCTTGCGGCCTCGCACGCGCAGCGCGCCGACCGCATCGTGGTCGTTTCGCAGTTCACCGCCGGCGAAGTGGAGAAGCACCTCGGCGTTGGGGCGGATCGCATTTCGGTCTGCTCCCCTGGCGGCCCCCCATGGCCGCCGCGTTCGGCGCCGCCGCCAGACGGCGGCTACGTGCTGTTTTTCGGCACGCTCGAACCGCGCAAGAACCTCGGCGTCCTGCTGGACGCGTACGAGCGAATGATCAACAGCGGCTCAGCGATCAGACCGCTGGTGGTGGCCGGCAAAGCCACCGAACAGTCCGGTCCGTGGCTCGAACGAATCTCCAGGCCACCGCTCGCCGATCACGTGCGGCACATCGGCTACGTCGAACCCTCGACGCGGCGCGAGCTGTACGAGGGCGCGTGCCTGCTCGTTCAGCCGTCCTTCGAAGAGGGCTTCGGTCTGCCCGTCCTCGAGGCGATGACGGTCGGCGTCCCGGTCATTGCCGCCAACCGCGGCGCGCTGCCGGAAGTGCTCGGCGATGCCGGTCCGCTCGTCGAGCCGGACGACGCCGATGGATTGGCGCACGCGATCGCCACGCTCCTCTCGAGCGAAGCGGCGCGCGACGACGCGACGCGCCGCGGGTTGGCCCGGGCGCGCCACTACAGCTGGACCCAGACCGCGGCGCACACCATCGACGCGTATCGACTGGCCATCGCGCATCGCGCCGGGCGCAACGCCGGACGACGAGGAGCGGCCTAGTGGCCGGTCACTGATGCGGATCGGTATCGATGCGCGCGAAGTCTGCGGCCGCGCCACCGGCGTCGGCCGGTATCTGAGTGGGCTGCTGCACGATTGGTCGCGAAGCGACCGCGCCAGGCCTCACGAGTTCGTCCTCTACGCGCACGAACCGCTGGCGTTCGAATTCGACGCCAGCCGTTTTGCCCTCCGGCACGTCCCGGGCAAAGGCGGCGCGCGGTGGGAGCAGCAACTGCTGCCGCGGACGTTCGCCCGCGATCACCTCGACGTCTTCTTCGGTCCTGGGTACACCGCGCCACTTCTCACCCGCGTCCCGCTGGTGGTGGCGATGCACGACATCTCGTTCATCGCCCACCCCGAGTGGTTCCGGGCGCGCGAAGGTTTGCGGCGCCGCTATCTCGGCCGGCGGACCGCGCGGAAGGCTCGGGCGATTGTGACGATCTCGGAGTTCTCGAAGCGCGAGATCGTTGATCTGCTGAAGATCGCCCCGGAGCGGATTCACGTGATTCCGCCCGGCATCACGTCCCCAGTCCCCAGCCCCCAGTCCCCAGCCCCGAGTCCCCAGTCCCCAGCCCCGAGCCCCCAGCCCCGGGTCCTCTTTGTCGGGAGCATCTTCAACCGCCGCCATCTGCCCGACCTGCTGCGCGCCTTCGCGCAGGTGGTCAAACGGCATCCAACAGCGTCTCTCGACATCGTCGGCGACAACCGGACGTATCCGTTCGAAGATCTGGCGCAGATGATGGCGACCCTCGGACTCGAACGTCATGCGCGCTGGCATCAGTACGTCAGCGACGCGGACCTGAGCGCGCTCTACCGGCAGGCTCGCGCCTTTGCCTTTCTCTCCGAGTACGAAGGGCTCGGGCTGACGCCGCTCGAGGCGCTCGCGGTCGGCATCCCGTCCGTGCTGCTCGATACGCCGGTCGCGCGCGAAAGCTGCGGCGATGCGGCGCTCTACGTGGCAAACGGCGACATTGCCGCCATCGCGGCCGGCCTCGACCGGCTCCTGACTGACGCGGCCGTCCGCACACGGCTGCTGGCGGCCGCGCCGGCCGTGCTGACACGCTACGACTGGCGCCGCGCCGCCACCGACACGCTGCAAGTGCTCGAGGCATCAGCGTGATCGATCTCTCGATCGTCATGGTCAGCTACAACGCCCGGGCCGATCTCGAACGCTGCCTCCGATCGCTCCAGGAGCACCCGCCGGCGCTGATGCACGAAATCATCGTGGTCGACAACGCCTCAGTTGACGACAGCGTGGCCGTCGCGCGGGCGCGCGGCGTTCAGGTCATTGAAGCGGGTTCGAATCGAGGGTTTTCAGCCGCCAACAACATCGGCATCCGCGCCAGCCGCGGACGGCTGCTGCTGCTCCTGAACTCCGACACGATCGTTCCGCCGCACGCCATCGATCGCCTCGCGGCCGCGCTCGAAACGGATCCCGAGGTCGGCGTTGCCGGTCCGCGGCTGGTGGACGGTCACGGTCGCGCCGAATGGTCGTTCGGCGAGATGCTCGGACCGCTGGTGGAGTGGCGACGACGGCAGGTGATGAAAAAGCTGGCTCGCGGCGATCAGGACACGATCGCGGCGATCGAGGCGCTCACCCGCCGCGAGCAGTCGCCCGACTGGGTGACCGGCGCGTGTCTGATGGTGCGGCGAACGGATGCCGAGGCGGTCGGTCTCCTCGACGAGCGCTTCACGCTCTACACCGAGGACGTGGACTTCTGCGCGGCGATCCGCGCCCGCGGACACCGGATCCTGTTCGTCCCGAGCGTCGAAGTCGTCCATCTCCGCGGCCGATCGGTCGCGGTCACTCCGTCGACGACCCGCGCCATGTACCGCCGGAGTCACCTGGCGTTCTACTGGAAGCATCATCCGCTGATCTATCCGCTGCTCTGGCTCTATCACGCGCTCGGACGATAGAAATCCGGCTAAAGCCGGACGCCACCGGAACGGCTCCGTTATCATGTCGTGTGCGCATCGGCTTCGACGCCCGGAAGCTGCACGATTTCGGGATCGGCACCTACATCCGGAATCTGCTGCGGCAGCTGGCCCGGATCGACCCCAAGACCGAATACGTCGTCTTTGCCCGGACCGAGGATCTGGACTACATCCGCGAGATGGGTCCCAATTTCCGGGCCGTCGGCCAGAACGCCGCCAACTATTCGCTGTCGGAGCAGGTGCGGATTCCGCTGGCGATCAAGCGCGAAGGCGTGACGCTCTTCCACGCTCCGCATTACGTCCTGCCGCCGCTTGTCCCCTGCCGCTCGGTCGTGACCATCCACGACTGCATTCATCTGATGTTTCCGCAATACCTGCCCAACCGACTCGCTCTGTCCTATGCGAAGACGGCGATGGCGATGGCGACGCGGCGGGCGACGCGGATCATGACCGTGTCGGAGACGTCGAAGCGCGATATCGTCCGGTTCTTCGGGACCAGTCCGGAGAAGATTGACGTCATCCCCAACTCCTACGACCCGCGCTTCGGCGCGCAGCCGCGGGACGAGGACGTCGTGCGGGTGCGCGAGCGCTATCAGCTGCAGGACAAGTTCGTCCTCTACGCCGGCACGGTCAAGCCGCACAAGAATCTCGAGCGGCTGATCGAAGCGTTCGACATTGTCCGGAAGCGCGGGCTCGGACACGTCAACCTGGTGCTGATCGGCGATGACATCTCGAAATACGCGGCACTGCGCCGCGCCGTCCATCGCCATCAGCTGTTCAAACAGGTGAAGTTCTTCGGGTACATGCCCGAGGACACGCTCGCGGCCATGTATCGGCTGGCGGCGGTGTTCGTCTTTCCGTCACTGTACGAAGGGTTCGGGCTGCCCCCACTCGAGGCGATGGCCAGCGGCACACCGGTCGTCACCTCCAATGTTTCGTCGCTGCCCGAGGTGACCGGCGACGCCGCCTGCCTGGTCGATCCGCACAACCCCGAGGCCATTGCCGACGGGATCTACCGCGTGCTGACCGACGATCAGTACAGCCGATCGCTCAGTCAGAAGGGGCTGGCGCGAGCCGGACAGTTCTCCTGGGAAGCGTCGGCCCGGCGGGTGCATCAGATCTACCTCGAGGCCGCCCAGGGAGCCAGGCCCTCGTGAAGATCGCGCTGGTCCACGACTGGCTGACCGGCATGCGCGGCGGCGAGAAGCTGCTCGAAGTCATCTGCGAGCGCTACCCAGACGCGGATCTCTTCACCCTGTTCCACATTCCGGGCTCGGTCGCACCCGTCATCGAGCGGCGGCGGATCCAGACATCGTTCGTCCAGCGGCTGCCCGGCGTCACGCGCCACTACCGGCGCTATCTCCCTCTCTTTCCGAGCGCCATCGAGCGCTTCCGGTTCGACGGCTACGATCTGATGCTCAGCACCAGTCACTGCGTCGCCAAATCGGCGATTCCGCCATCTGGTGTGCCGCACGTCTGCTACTGCATGACGCCGATGCGCTACGCCTGGGATCAGTTCGAGGCCTACTTCGGGCCGGCACGGATGGGCCGGATCGGCAGCGCGCTGATGCGCCCGGTCATGGCCCGCCTCGCCCGCTGGGACCGCGACACGGCCGGCCGCGCAAGCCGCTATGTTGCTATCTCTCACTATGTTGCGGGCAGGATCGGCCGATACTATAATCGCGAGGCTTCGGTCGTGTATCCACCGGTCGACACGGCGTTCTTTACCCCGGATCGCACCGTTCCTGAAGGGTTTGCGCTCATCGTTTCGGCGCTCGTGCCCTACAAACGGATCGAGATCGCCATCGAAGCCTGCGACCGCGCCGGGGTTCCGTTGAAAATCGTCGGCGACGGACCCGAACGCGCCACATTGGAGCGCATGGCCACGAGCCAGACTGAAATTCTCGGCCGCCTGAGCGACGACGAGGTGCGAAACCTCTACCGTCGTGCCGCCGTCGTGCTGCTTCCGGGCGAGGAAGACTTCGGGATTGTGCCGCTCGAGGCCCAGGCCTGCGGCCGTCCGGTGATCGCGCTGGGCCGCGGCGGCGCGCTCGAAACGGTGGTCGCCGGCCAGACCGGCGCGCTGGTGTCGGACCTTTCCGCCGAAGCGTTTGCCGACGCGATTGCCGTCGTGATGCGCACCCGCTTCGACACCGGCGTCATTCGCCGCCACGCCGAAGCGTTCGGCCGCGAGCGCTTCGGCAACGAGATCGAAGCGATCGTCAACGACGCGAAGGCCGGACGCTTCGCATGATTCGCCACAACCGGCTCCTCGTCGCGTTTCACGTCGTCTCGGACATCCTGCTCGGCCTCTCGGCGTTTCTGCTCGCCTACGTGCTTCGTTTCCACACCGGCATCATCCCCATTACGCGCGGGCTGCCGCCATTCTGGCAATACGTCAACGTCCTGCCGTTCATCGCGCTGGTCGTGCCGGTCGGCTTCTATCTCCAGGGCCTGTATCGCCTGCGCCGCGGCCGCTCCCGCGTCGACGACTTCTTTGCCGTCTTCGTGGGCAGCATCCTCGCAGTACTTTTTGGAATCGTCGCCACGCTCTACGTCGAAGCCTACTTTGCGACCGAGGCGGCCAAGGACGCCGGAGCGTTCGAAGTGTCGCAGCCGGTCTGGGCGATCTTCCTGCTGCTGAACGTCGCGCTGACCTTCGCGTCGCGCGAGGTGATGCGGGAAGTGCTGGAGCGGCGCTGGAAGGCTGGCATCGGCCTGAAGCGCGTCCTCATCGCCGGCTCCGGTGATCTTGGCCGGCTGGTCGCCGACAAGATTCTCGAGCACCGGGAACTCGGCTACCAGATTGTCGGCTTCGTGGACGATCGCGCCAACGGCGACCATCTCGGCTACCGCGGACTGCCGCTGCTCGGCACCTTCGAGGAGGCGGGCGAAATTGCCGCGCGCGAGGGCGTCGATCATCTCTATGTCGCGATGCCGCCCGAACAGCACCTGCAGATGCTCGAGCTCCTCGAGAGCACCAGCCGCGAGATGGTCGACGTCAAAGTCGTCCCGGATCTCCTGCAGGTCATCGCGCTGCGCGCCCGGCTCGAGGACCTGGACGGCATTCCAGTCATCAACATCAACGACGTGCCGCTCCAGGGCGTCAACAACGCGGTCAAGCGCAGCATCGATCTCGGAATCTCGTCCGTTGCGCTGCTCGTCCTCGCGCTGCCCTTCGCGCTCATCGCGGCGCTCGTCAAGCTCACGTCCCGCGGCCCGGTCTTCTACCGCCAGGAGCGAATGGGGCTGGACGGCAAGTCGTTCACGATCGTGAAATTCCGTTCGATGCACGACGATGCGGAACAGGAAACGGGACCGGTGTGGGCGGTGCCGGACGACCCGCGCGTCACGTCGCTCGGCCGCTTCCTTCGCCGCGCCAATCTCGACGAACTGCCGCAGCTCTGGAACGTCTTCCGCGGCGACATGTCGCTCGTCGGCCCGCGACCGGAACGGCCGCACTTCGTGCAGGAGTTCAAGCACAAGATCCCGCAGTACATGCTGCGCCACAAGGTCAAGGCCGGGCTCACCGGCTGGGCCCAGGTCAACGGCTGGCGCGGCAATACTCCGCTCGAAAAGCGAATCGAATACGACCTCTACTACATCGAGAACTGGTCGGTGCGCCTCGATCTCAAGATCATGTGGCTCACACTGCTGCGCGGTTTTTTCCACAAGCACGCCTACTAGCGGAATCGCGGCAAGCCTCTTCACACTCTCGCCGATAAGCTGTCATCTATGAAAAAGCGCGTTGTCATCACCGGGGCCGCGGGATTCATCGGCTCTCACCTGTCGGAAACGCTCCTCGACCGCGGCTACGAGGTGATCGGGATCGACAACCTGCTGACGGGCGACACCGCGAATATCGCTCACCTGGTGAACCGCGACTTCACCTTCATCAAGCACT
>CAZOAZ010000074.1:27402-28263 GCA_964577955.1 uncultured Bifidobacterium sp.
GCACGATGTCACCAACTACATCTATGTCGAAGGGCCGGTCGACAACGTCCTGCACTGGGCGAGCCCGGCGAGCCCGATCGACTACCTCGAGCTGCCGATCCAGACGCTCAAGGTCGGCGCGCTCGGCACGCACAAGGCGCTCGGCCTGGCCAAGGCCAAGAAGGCGCGGTTCGTGCTGGCCTCGACCTCCGAGGTCTACGGCGATCCGCTGGAGCACCCGCAGAAAGAAAGCTACTGGGGCAACGTCAATCCGGTCGGCCCGCGCGGCGTCTACGACGAGGCCAAGCGCTTCGCCGAAGCGATGACGATGGCCTACCACCGCTTCCACGGTGTGGAGACGAGGATCGTGCGGATCTTCAACACCTACGGCGAGCGGATGCGAGTCAACGACGGCCGCGTGGTGCCCGCCTTCATCTCGCAAGCCCTGCGCGACCGGCCGCTCACCGTCTTCGGCGACGGCTCGCAGACGCGCTCGTTCTGCTACGTGTCGGATCTCGTCGAAGGGATCTACCGGCTGCTCATGTCGGCGGAAGTGCAGCCGACGAACATCGGCAACCCCTCGGAGATGACCGTTCTCCAGTTCGCCGAGGAGATCAGGCGCCTCACCGGTACCACGGCCCCGATCGAGTTCCGCGCTCTCCCGGTCGACGACCCGAAGATCCGCCGTCCCGACATCACCAGGGCCAGGACGCTCCTCGACTGGGAGCCGAGGGTACCGCTCGAGGAAGGGCTGACGCGCACGATCGACTACTTCCGCGGCGTGGTGCGGTAGCCGGCCTGCGATCGATCAGACGCACCGGAGGCCAAAGACAATTCCACTGTCATCCCGAGCGTGAGCGAGGGACCCCTCTTCTTTTTCCA
>CAZOAZ010000075.1:0-28210 GCA_964577955.1 uncultured Bifidobacterium sp.
GCCTCGAAGCGATCTGGGGCTACAACATCCAGACGCTGAACTGCGTCGGCTACGACCACAACTGGGTCCGCGGCTATCACTACGCCGCCGACGCGGCACCGCTCCTCCCGAAGGGGACGATTCTTCACATCATCGGCTACATGGACAACTCGCCGTCGAACCGGAACATTCCGGATCCGCGCAACTGGCAGGGGTCCGGCAACCGTTCGGTGGCGAACATGTTCATCGATCTCGGCAACCGCGTCGCGCTGACCGACGAACAATTCCAGGAAGAGATGGCGGCGCGCCGCGAGAAGCTGCATCTCACCAAGAACGACGTCGTCATCGGGTGTCCGCTCTGCATGGTGACGGCGCCGCCGACGCCGGCGCGGAACACGCAGCAACAGCAGCAACAACAGTAACTCCGCAACTCTGCGAGCTCCGGAGGCGTACGCCTCCGGAGCCTCTGCCTTTCAGGATCCATCCATGAGGAATCGATTTCACTGTTCCGCCGCGTTCTTGCTCGCGGCGGCGGCGGTCGCCGTCTCCGTGTCCGTCGGCCGCGCCCAGTCGCTTTCGTTTACCAGTGGTCAGAACGTGTCGCCGGCGTATGAAGGCTGGGAGGAAGACGCCGATGGCTCAAAGTACTTCCTCTTCGGCTACATGAACCGCAACTGGCAGGAGGAGCTGGACGTCCCGATCGGGGCCGACAACGGTTTCAATGTCGGTGGCGCCGACCAGGGGCAGCCCACGCACTTTCTGCCGCGCCGCAATCGCTTCGTCTTCCGGGTCCGCGTCCCGAACGGCTTCACCGAAAAGGACGAATTGATCTGGACGCTCACGACCTACGGGAAGACCGAGAAGGCGTACGCCAGCCTTCGGTTGGACTACAAGATCGACGACGTCGTCAGGGCGTCTGAAACCGGTGCACTGGGCGCCGGCACCAGCAGCCCCGAAGTGCGGGCCAACAAGCGCCCGTCGGTCGCAGTCGAAGGTGCCCGGAAGCTCACCGCCAAAGTGGGGCAGCCGATTACCGTCATCGCGCGCGTCACTGACGACGGGATTCCCAAGCGGCGAGGCGCCGGTCTTTCAGGGTCCGCCGTCTCGAATCCCGGAACGCGCAGCGACCGCGCCGCCACCGCGAATCAGGCGGCGGAGAACGCCGTGCGGCCGAATCGAGCGACACAACCGCCGGCCCGCGCGACCGTCGGCAAGAACGTTGGTCTGCATCTCTCGTGGTTCGTCTATCGCGGCGCCGGTGCGGTCAGCTTCGACCCCGTCCAAATCAAGCCGTGGGAAGACACGCGAACCGGCGCCAATTCGCCGTGGGCACCGGTCTGGATTGCCCCCGACATGCCGGCCGACGGGAAGATCACTGTTCATGCAACCTTCGCCGAGCCGGGCACCTACGTCCTTCGCGGCCTGGCCGATGACGGCGCCCTCACCGGCTACGAGGACATCACCGTCGAGGTCAGCCGCTAGCGTTAGTCAATCGGTGGGCTCCGGCCCTTCGACGGGCTCAGGGCCGTCCTGAGCTTGTCGAAGGACGGCTTCAGCCGGAGCCCGATAAATCCGGCTAAAGCCGGATTCCACCATAGATAGCCGGAACCTCGCCGCGCCGGAACAACTCGCCGCCGAATCCGTCGAATCGGCGATGACCGGGCTTCGCAGCGCTTCCCGCCACGATCCTCTCGCGTCGCTCGCCTTCGTCGTCGTCCTCGTCTTCCTCTGGATCATGATGATTCTTCTCGGCAGCCTGGTGCTGGAGTCGTTCATGATCTATCCCAACATCTTCCACAACGCGCCGGAGCGGTTCGAGTTGTCGTTGCAGTTCATGTCCATCACCGGGCCGGCGCAGTACTTTCGGCCGCTCGGCATGGCGAGTGTGTTGGGCGGGTTCGTGACCGCGATCCTGGCCTGGCGGGTCAAAAGCGCGCGCTGGTGGATTGTCGCCGGCGTGTTGATGATCCTCGCCGAGGGCATCGTCTCGATGCAGTATTTCTGGCCCCGGAACACGATCATGTTCATCGAAGGCGCCGCCGTGCATCCGGTGGAGGTCCTGCGCCGGACTGCCGATGAATTTCAGCTGTGGCACTGGTCGCGACTGGCGTTCAACGCCGCCAGCGCCGCCTTCGTGTTCGTCGGGTTCCTGAAAATGTACCGCGACCGGGTTCTGGCGGCCGCGCGACCGACCGCCTGAACCGTCCGTTGGCACCTGCCGGCGACACTTTGCGACGTTTCCGGTCGAGCCTTTCATGTTAAATATGCCTCCTTTGGGGCGAGGCACCAGGATATTCGTGTGGCTCGGCGCACTTCGCGCAGGGGCGAGCCACGCCACGAAGGTCGTCTGGGCCGTTCTCCTCCTGCTTGCCTCGGCGACGGCGTTCGCACAGCCGCCCGCCCGGCCTGAAGCGGCCGTTCCGTCCGGTCCACCAGCGCCCACGCTGCCCGACACCATCTCGCGAGACGATCAGGGGCGGGCGACCGTCCGTGCCGTGCGCGTCACGACGCCGATGCGCACCGACGGACGCCTCGACGAAGCGGTCTACGGCACGCTGAATCCCGCGTCAGGCTTCATCCAGATGGAACCGCGGGCCGGCGAGCCATCGACTGAGAAGACCGAAGTCTGGGTCTTCTTCGACGACAACAACATCTACGTCAGCTTCCGCGTGTGGGAAAGCGATCCGTCGCGCGCGATCGTCAACGAGATGCGGCGCGACTCCGGCAACATCCGTCAAGGCGACTCGGTGGAGTTCTCGTTCGATACCTTTCGAGACCGGCGGAACGCGATCCTCTTCGAGGCCAATTCTCTCGGTGCGCGGACCGATGCGCAGAGTACCAACGAACGGCAGTACTTCGCCGACTGGAACCCGATTTGGGAGCTGAAGGCCGGACGCTTCGAGGGCGGATGGACGCTCGAGGCGGCGCTGCCGTTCAAGTCGATCCGCTACCGGCCGGGGACGGTGCAAGATTGGGGCTTTCAGGCGCGCCGTTCGATCAAGTGGAAAAACGAGATCGCCTATCTCACCAAGCTGTCGCCGGCGCTCGGCCTCGGCCGGGCCGACTTTTCCGCGTCGCTTTACGCGAATCTCGTCGGCCTGGAGGCGCCGCCGCTGTCGCGGAACATCGAGCTGAAACCGTACGCGATCGGCAGCCTCACCACCGACAACGTCTCGACACCGACTCGCGCCCAGGACCCGGACGGCGACTTCGGCGTCGACGCGAAGTACAGCATCACGCAGAACCTGACCGCCGATCTCACCTACAACACCGATTTCGCGCAGGTGGAAGCCGACGAGCAGCAGGTCAACCTGACGCGCTTCAGTCTCTTCTTTCCGGAAAAGCGCGATTTCTTCCTGGAGAATCAGGGGCTCTTCGCGTTCGGCAACAACACTTTCGGGATGCAGGCCAATCAGTCGGATGTGCCGACGATGTTCTACAGCCGCCGCATCGGCCTGGTCGGCAACCGTGAGGTACCGATTTTCGGCGGCGGGCGCGTCACCGGCCGCATCGGCCGCTACTCGCTTGGCGTCGTCAACATGCAGACCGAAGACGACGCGGCGGCCGCGGTCCAGTCGACGAACTTCACCGTCGTGCGCGTCAAGCGCGATATCCTGCGCCGCAGCAGCCTCGGCGCGCTGTTCACGTCGCGATCGCGCTCCCAGACCCGCGCCGGTTCGAACCAGGTCTACGGCGTCGACGGAATTTTCGCGTTCTTCAGCAACCTGACGTTCGCGACCTACATCGCCCGCAGCCAGTCGGAAGGGATCAGCAGCGATGACCTGAGCTATCGCGGCCAGATGGAGTACTCCGGCGACCGTTATGGCGTGCAGCTCGAGCGGCTGTCGGTTGATGCCAACTTTAACCCCGAAGTCGGCTTCCTGCGCCGCGCCGACATGCGGAAGAACTACGGCCAGTTCCGCTTCAGCCCGCGCTCGCGGCGGATCAAGGCGATTCGGAAGTACTCCAGCATCGGCCAGTTCACGTATTTGACGAACAGCGCCGGCGATCTCGCCACCCGAATCAGCGACGGCGAGTTCGCGCTCGAATTCCAGAATAGTGACCGCTTGAGCGTCGGCGTGAACCAGGACTACGAGCTGCTCGTCCGTCCGTTCACGATTGTGCCAGGGGCGCAGGTGCCGGTGGGCGGTTACGACTTCACCACCGGGCGCATCGGCTACAACATGGGACAGCAACGGCCGGTGTCGGGCCGGCTCCTGGTGGAACACGGCTCCTTTTACAACGGCGATCGCTCGGCGATCACGTTCAACGGCGCGCGCGTCAACGTGTCGTCACGGCTGTCGCTCGAGCCGAACGTCCAGATCAACTGGATTGAGTTGCCGACCGGGTCGTTCACGACGAAGCTGCTTGGATCGCGAATTACCTTCACGGCGACGCCGCTGCTCTTTGCCAGCGCTCTCGTCCAATACAATTCCAGCACCCACACCGTCAGCGCGAATGCGCGTCTGCGCTGGGAGTACCGTCCCGGCAGCGAGCTCTTCGTGGTCTACAACGAAGAGCGCGACAGCGAGGCGGCAAGCCTGGCCCCCGGCCTCCTGAACCGGGCTTTCATCATCAAGGTGAATCGGTTCCTGCGCTTCTGAACGTCGCTCTGCGACCGCCCGATCTCGCTACAATCACGGAACGTGCCGAACCTCGCACTGCGTTGGCTGACGCTTGCCCTGATCGTGTCCGTCATCCAGGCGCCGCCAATCGTGGCGGCGCAGGCGCCGTCGCTGTCGCAACTGCTTGCCCGTGCCGGTGAGCATGTCCGCCGGTTCGAGCAGGCATTCGCGCTCGTCCTGAGCGATGAAGACTACGATCAGCACGCGTCCGGCCGCGGCTATATCGGGCCACCGCATCGTCGGATGCGTTCCGAAATGCTGTTCATGTGGCTGCCGGACGAAGCCGTGTGGCTGACGGTTCGGAACGTCGCGACCGTGGACGGCCGCGACGTCGTCGGCAGCCAGGAACGTCTGGATGATGCGATGCGTGCGACTGCGGCCGAGCGCCCACTGCGGCTGAGAGCGCTGGTGAACGAGAGCGCCCGATTCAATATCGGGCGGCTGTTCCGCAACTTCAACTATCCGACGCTCGTGCTGTCCTATCTCGATCCGGTGATGCAGCCGCGGTTCACGTTTAGCGGCGCCAGACGGGAGCGCGTCAACGGGATTGAGACGTGGCAGGTGAACTACGCCGAACGCACGACGCCGACCGTGATCCAGGGGGATGGGGCCAATCGCATGTCGCGCGGTGCGGTCTGGATCGCCGACCGGGATGGTGCGCTCGTTCGCACGCGGCTCGAGTTGACGATTCCACGGGCTGAGTCGACTGGGTGGGCGACGGTGGAAGTCGACTATCAGCACAACACGAAGCTGGGCATGTGGGTGCCGGTCAAGATGCGCGAGACCTACATGGAGATGCGTGGAGCGACCCTCGACGAGCGCATCAGCGGCGAGGCGACCTATTCGAATTTCCGCCAGTTCCAGAGTTCGGGGCGGCTCCTCACGCCGCACTGAGGGGAAGTACACGTGAAACACGCCGTGTTCATGTCAGTTGCAGTCATTCTGGCTGGTGTCCATTCGAGCCCCGGCGGTGATCGACTACACCATTCGCGATGGGCGAGTGATCTATCGCGCCCCGCGATGACCGGGCGACCGTCGGCAGGCCCGCTTTGGCGTCACGCCGTCGTCCGGTCTGGTCCCGTGCCCGCTTCTCCAGTGCCCCGCGGGATGAACAGGACGGCCACGAACGCCAGCGCCGCGTAAGTGGACATCATCAAGAAGAGCGGGCGATAGCCGCCGAAGAGGTCGAACAGCCGGCCGTTCAGCGGATCGCCAATCGCGCCACCGAGCGCCATCGAGAGCAGGAAAAGCGCGGACAGCACGCCGCGATGCTGCCGCGGAATTGGCTCGACGAACAACGGGAAGGCGTTCGCCATCGGAAGCGTCCAGCAGGCCGAGGCCAATGCCAGGAGCGGGGTGGCCACTGTCATCGAGCCCACGCGGTCGAGGGTCACGAGCGCTCCCGCCATCAGCGCGGATCCAGCGAGCATGGCCGGCCGGCGGCCGATCCGCACGCCGATCGCTCCCGCCGGGAGCGCGCCGATGACGCCGCCGAGCGCCCACGCGATGAACCCGGAAGTCACCGCTTCCGGGCTCACTCCGAAGCGCTTCGTGGCATGCAGCGCGTACCACGTGGTGAACGTCTGGAACGTCAGCTGCCACAAGAAGGAGGCGAGGAATACCGAACGCAGGCCCGGCACCGAGCCGCTGACGGCAGCCCGCACCACGTCGACCAGCGACCGGAACGACCGGTGGTTGGCCTCGACCGTCGCGCCGGATTGTGCGCGCAGGCCGACGACGACCGCGCCGGCGATGAGGAGGGTTGTGGCCGCGGCCGTGAGAAACGCCGGCTTCGATCCAAAGACCTGTCCCAACATCAGAAAGCCGACGGCGCCGACGCACATCTGGAACGTTCCCGAGCCTGCCGCCAGCGAACGGAAGCGCGACGGCACGGCGTCGGCCAGCAACGCCTGAAACGGCGCGCGGGGCAGGTTGGTGCCGGTATGCAGGACGATGAGCGCGGCCACCAGACCGGCGAGCCCCATCGTCCCGGCCCAGGGGACGAGAGTCATTCCCACCGACGCCAGCACGAGGCCGGCAGCGATCAGCGGCACGCGCCCCTGCGCACTGCGGTCTGATGCGGCCCCGGCCCACGGGACCAACACGAGCAGCAGCACGTTGTCGATCATCATCACCAGTCCGATTGCGGTCCGCCGGTCGCCGAGGACGTCCTGCACGAGCGGTGGGACGAAGGCGCTCACCAGCGGTCCGGTCACGCCGGTGTAGAGTCCACCCAAGCCGACCAGTCCCAGCAGGAGGTAAGGCGTGCGCGACTCGACCGCTCGTTCGAGCGCAACGGGAGCAGAAGTTGTCAATCAGGCCGGATTGTAGGGACGCCAGCGATTCGGCTCAATAGCGTGAAGCCACTACAAGAAGAGCAAGACCGGCGGTCTGTAGTCCGTGCGCCGTGGTTGGTGCAAGGTGCTGGGGCGTGGCGCGCTGCACCGAGCACTCGGCACGGACGCACTGTGCACCTGCACCCTGCACTACGCACCCCGCACCCAGCACTGGTCCGCGTTACGGAGCCGGCCGGAAACTCTGCGTGGTTTCGATGCGAGGCGCGGGCTTCGTCGACGCGGACGACGTAGAGATCAGCAACGCGACGCCGAGCGCGGCGGCAGCGCCGACGAGTGTGAAGCCGTAGGCCCATCCGATCCTCGCCCAGGGCCAGGTCCGAAGGCTGCGCCAGTTGGCGCCAAACGATTCGTCGAGCAGCTTCAGAAAATCGTCGGTGATTGGTTTGGGTGCGACCGCCGTCCATAGCTCCCACAGGAGCCACGCGGCAACGGCGACGAGCAGGATCCCACACCAGATGCTGAACATCACGTTCAGCTCGCCGCCGCGATAGGCGATCCGTTCGCACGGCCGGAGCACCACGGGGGCGTAGCAGTTGGTGAAGTCGTAGACGGTGACCATGTTCGAGGGCGCGGTGACGATCAACCGGATCCCGAAGATCAGCGCGACGGAGAGGAGGAGCCCCATCCACAACTCCCAGACCGCGAGCTGCAGCCAGGTGCGCCAGGAGTCCGGCGGAATGGTCAGCGCCTGTCGCCGCCAGGGACTCAGTTCCGGCATTGTCCAACGTGCCACGGGTCAGTTCCGGTCCTCGATCGTGATCACCTTGTTCGCCCCGCTCGTGCCCCACGGCGGCGGCACGCCGTCGCCCACGCGGATGGTGATCACCGGAAACGGCGGCGCCTGCGGCGGCCACGGTGTCAGGCAGTCGCTGACGATGACGAGCAGATCGATCGGATCGGTCTTGCGCTCGACGAACGCGCGAATCCCGACGCCGAGATCGGTGCCGCCGCCGCCGTACAACTCGATATCGGTTGCTGAGAACGCCTTCTTCGCGATGTGCGCAGCGGTGTCGCAGCAGACGACCACGACATCCGCGGCGTGCCCGAGCTGACGCATGAGACCGCCGAGTTCGGCGACCGCCCGGCCCAACTGCGATTCTTCCATCGAGCTCGACGTATCGATCAGAAAACCCGGACGCGGCCGCGGCTGGAAAAAGCTCGGCATGATGAAGTCGCCGTAGCCCGCCTGCCGGCGATGCGGCCGATGGTAGGTGCGGTCGTAGCGGCCGAGCGTGCTGTCGCGCAGCGCGCGACGGACCACATGGCGGATCGTCGCCAGGTAGTCGACCTTCGGAGCGAGCGTCGCCTTGGCCCAGCGCCGCCAGGCCTGCGTGACGTCGGTTGAATAGCGCGACTTCGCGTCGATTTGCCGCGCGACCTCCCGGCGCACGAGCTCCGCCTTCAGCCGGTCGACGCCGGGTGTGCCGTCATCGCGATCGGCCGGTACTTCCCAGAAGCGCTTTTCACCGTGCGCTCCGGATCCGCAGTCGGTTCCGCTGTGTCGATCGGTGGCGGACGGATCGGCGCGGTCTTCCTTGGTCCGGGCGTTGCGCGCCGCCCCTGGCAGCTGCTGGTAGTAGACCTCCGCACTGTGCCCGCTCTCCAGGCCGTACTTCGACGGCACCGGTGGATCGCCGGGAAGCGGCAGCCCCTCGGCGTGCAGGTCGTCGTTGATCTCGCAGTCGCCCGCGGTATTCCAGCGCCGGTGATCCTGGATGCCCGCGGCCCTCCGCCGCTCGTCGTGATCGCGCAGCAGGTGGCTGACTTCGTGAATCAGGAGCGTGGCGTTCTCCTCGACGCTATGTGCCGTGAGCCATGCGGGGTTGTAGTACAAGCGCCAATGCGTGTCGACGGCCATGCTGCCGATGAGGTCCGTCTCGACCGGAATGAGATTGAAGAGCGCCGGCGCGAAATAGCTGCGCTGATGGGCGGCGCGCACGCGTGCTGCCTGCAGCGCGCGCGCGTAGCCGCCTTCCTGGCGGCGTTCCGAGCCGCGGAGCAGATCGAACAATCTCACTCGCCGCTCACTCCTTCGGTACCAGCTTGGCCAGCCGCATCAGTTCGTAGAATGGCCGGCACTCCTCTGGCAGTTTCAGGATGCCTTCCGGGCGGTTCGCCTTGTCGCACAGTGTACGCGCCGCCGCGGCGGGGATGTCCGCGTTCTTTTTCGCGCCGACGCCGAGCGCAATCATCGCCGACTCCCAGCGCGCCGGTGTGTTGTGGTTGAGGACGGCGCCCGCCAGCGAGTAGCAGATCGCATACGCGCGATCGACGCGGTCCGGCAGCACGAAGCTGCGCGGATTCCTGAGGATGTCCTCGGGGTCGGGCAGGTTCAAGGTCTCGCGGTACTCGAGGAAGGGCAGCGCTTGATCACCGACGAGGCCGGTCAGCACGGCGCCCTGGAGCACACGGTTCTGCGGCGCGACCGCGTCGATCGCGGCCAGAAATCTCGACACCAGATACCACGTGCGGCCCGATGCCCACGGGCCGCTCCTGCGCGCCGGATCGTCGGGCGGCGCAATCCACGCGTGGTGCCCTGCGGCCTTCACGTAGGCGGCAATCATCGCCCGCTGCTGGTAGTGGTGCTTCTGCAGGTAGTCGGCCGGCAGGATCGGCAGGTCGCTCGGCGGCGGAAAATTCGCGACCATCATGTCGGCCCACGTGTCGTGGTCCATCGGAAACTCGCCGTGCCAGAGGCGATTCGCCATCGGCGGCTGAATTTCCTGGCCGCCGGCCGCCCATTCGACGGCGTTGCTGGCGCAGAGATACACCACGCCGCCTTTGCCCGGTTCGTAGTCCGGAAGCGTCAGCTCGCCGCACACGTTCTCGGTCAGGAGACGCAGCATCGCAGCCTGCGTCGAGGGCGGCACCGTCGTCAGTTCGTCGAGGAAGACCACGACCATGTAGCCCTCGTCGGCCAGCCGCTGTGCGTCGCGTGCCCAGGCCATCGGGAGCAGACGCACACCGTCGGGCGTCGAGACGGGGAAGCCGCCGAAGTCCTGCGGTTCGCGAATCGACCCGATGAGGATGAAGACCTTGCATTTGAGTCCGGCACGCGTGAACCCCGCCTCCAGACTCTTCGTGAACTCGGTCTTGCCGACGCCGGGAAAGCCGGTCATGTGCATCGGGATGCGAGCCTGCAAGCCGATGGCGATCAACTGGACGAATTGTTTGAAATCCATGGAAAGGGAAGAGAAGCGAGAGAGTTGTGCTCTCGAGCTTAGACACCGCGCGAGTTGCTTCGGATTCCTTTGGAGCTCGTCATTTGAAGAGGCATAGCGGTTGCACAACTCGGCAGCATGAGGCTGCCGGAGGTAAACGGCTCGTCAGTCTGGATCCGTCTCGCCGCCATTCTGGTCATCGGCGGAGCCGTCGCGGCTGTGTGGACCTGGACGCCGAGACCCATGCTCGCCCCCGACGAGTTCGCCGCGTGGCTGATGCCGCACCGCCACGCCTGGTACGCGCTGCCGTTCGTGATCCTCGCCTTCGTCGCGCTCGGTCTCGTGATGGTGCCGGTTGCCCTCTTGATCCTGATTACCGGCCTCGCCTTCGGTCCGATGCTCGGTCCCGCTTACGCGATGGCGGGGTCTTTGGCCAGCGCGTCGACCGGTTTCGCGATCGGCCGGTGGTTGGGGCTGAGGCGCGTCGAGCGTCTGGGCGATGAGCGGATTCTGCGCCTTACGCAACAGCTGAAGCGCCACGGCACGCTCGCGGTCTTCCTCGTCCGGAAGGTGCCGGCGCCGTTCACGCTGTTGAACGTCATCGTCGGGGCGTCGACGGTCCGCTTTCAGGATTTCTTCGTCGGCACGCTGCTCGGCATGATCGCGTTCGTCGTCGGTCTGGCCGGATTCGGGTCGCAGTCGACCAAGGTGTTCAGCGATCCCACGCCGGGAAGACTCCTTGCCGCCGCCTTGTTCGTTCTGGTTCCGCTGGCCGCGGCCATCGTCATCAACCGCAGGATCAGATCCGCGAGGGCCGCCGAATGACCAGCGTGGTGTCACTGGTTGACCGGGCGGGAAGGCGATCCGCGGCGGAGCGGATCATCAAGCCGGGCAGAAACTGCTGGCACGTCGATCGTGCGTCGCGGTTCTACTGTATTCAGGACGCCGCGGAGTACTTCCGGCTCGTTCGAGAGGCCCTGCTTTCTGCGCGCCGGTCGGTGTTTTCGCTCGGCTGGGACATCACGGCGCACACCGATCTGCAGCCGCTCGGCGATGCCTCAGCGGTGCCGACGCGTCTGGACAAGCTGCTCACCTACGTGGCGCGGCGGCGTCCCCATCTGCGCTGCTACATCCTGACGTGGGACTACGGCGCGCTCTACACGCTCGAGCGCGATCCGTTGACCCGGTGGCGGCTCGGATGGCGGATGCCGCGCGGCGTCCGCCTCGGATTCGACGACCATCATCCGGTTGGCGCGTCCCACCATCAGAAGATTGTCGTCGTTGACGACCAACTCGCGTTCTGCGGCGGCATCGACCTCACGAGCCATCGCTGGGACACCAGCGCGCACCGGGTCGACGAACCGGCGCGGAAGACACCGCTTGGCGAACCGTACGAGCCGTATCACGACGTGCAGGCGATGGTCACCGGGCCGGTCGCCGCCCGCCTCGGGCTTCTGGCTCGGGAACGCTGGCGCGCGTTCGGTTCTCAGGGGATGCCGCCAGTCGATCGCTCTAGCGAGGATCTGTGGCCCGCCGGCATCACGCCCGACTTGACCGACGTCGATGTCGCGATCGCCCGCACGCTGCCCGGATCTGATTCGCAGCCGGCGGTCCGCGAATGCGAGGCGCTCTTTGTCGACTCGATTGCGCTGGCGAAACAGACGATCTACATCGAGTCGCAGTACTTCACCAACGACAAGCTGGCCGGGGCGCTGGCGGCTCGACTGCGCGAGCCCGACGGCCCCGAGGTCATCGTCGTGTCTCCGCAGGAATGCCACGGCTGGCTCGAACAGTCGACGATGGGCACGTTTCGCGACGGGGCATTCAGGCAGCTGCTCGCGGCGGACACGCATCGCCGTTTGCGGCTGGTCTATCCGGCCGCATCGCGCTCGCGCGGGGTCCCGACGTTCGTTCACTCGAAGGTCATGATCGTGGACGACACGCTGTTGCGAGTGGGGTCCGCGAACCTTTCGCACCGTTCGATGGGCATGGACACGGAATGCGATCTCGCGGTGGGGGCCGCGGGCAGCCGGGATGTCCGCGCCGGGATTCTTCGCGTGCGCGATCGGCTCCTTGGCGAGCATCTGGGCCTGGCCGCCGACGAGGTCGCGTTGGGAGTCCGGCAACGCGGCTCTGTCCGCGCCTTCATCGACACCAGACAGCATTTCGACCACACGCTCGTTCGGATCGAGCTGCCCGCCGAGCCGGTCCCGTCAGCGGCCCTGCTTCGTGATGCGGCCGATCCGGACGAGCCGATGGCGTTCCGTTCGTCGGTTGCGGCACTGGTGCCGGTCGTGGGCGTGGCGACGGGCCGCTTGTCCCTGTTTGCCGGTCTTTCCGGTGTGGCGATCGATCTGCTCGCGATCGTTGCGGCGCTGTTCCTCGGCGTGGTGCGCGGCGGCGCGATCGTGCTGGCCGGCGCGATGGCCGTCGCGGCAGTTGGCTACCTCGCCGGCCGGCTGATTGGCGCGCCGCAGATCGGCCGCTGGATGAGCCGGCGGTCGTATCAGTCGATCCGGCAATTCGGCGCCGACAGCGTGGCCGGGATCGCCCGTCTGATGCTCGCTGGCGTTGCCGGCGCGACCTCCGTTCATCTGGCAGCCGGGGCGCTCCGTGTTCCATTGGCCAGCTATGTGGCCGGAACAGCGGTCGCTCTGGTGCTGAAGATTGCCGCGCTGGCGGGACTGGGCGGCGTGATCCGCGAAGCGATCGCCAACCCGTCCGCCGTCACCGTGCTCGCCGCTGTCGGTTCCGCTCTCGTGTTGGCGATCGTCGTACTCGGGCTGCGCGCGCTCTTTCTGACTCGCCAGTTTGCGGCGTCCGTGTCCGGTCATCGCCGCTCCTCGGCGTTTGGATAGCCGATGCCGCTGCGAATCGCGACGTACAACGTGCACGCCTGCGTCGGTACCGACGGCCGCTACGATCCCGCGCGCGTCTCGGCGGTGATCGAGGAGCTGAACGCGGACGTCGTCGCGCTCCAGGAATTCACCTACCCGAACAGCGTCGATCTGGAAACCCGCGCGCCCATGGTCCTCACCGCGCTCAATCAGTACGAATGCGCGCTGGGTCCGACGCGCGAGCGCCCGCAACACGCAGCGACCGAGTGCTTTGGCAACGCGCTGCTCACGCGTCATCCGATCGTCGAGATCCATCGCATCGATCTGTCGGTCGATCGTCGTGAAAAGCGCGGTGCCCTCGCGGCCACGATTGATGCCGGCGGCACGCGGCTCCATGTGCTCGCGACCCATCTTGGGCTGCGCATCCACGAACGCCGCTTTCAGGTGCGGCAGATCATGAACTACCTGGATTCCGTGCGCTTCTCGCTGGTCGTCGTGCTGGGCGATTTCAACGACTGGCTGCCGGGTCGATCGGCCGCGCACGTGCTCGATCGCCGCCTCGGACGGCCGCCACGGCCGGCGACCTTTCCAGGCGCATGGCCGCTCGTCGCCCTGGACCGCATCTGGGTTCACCCGTTCGATGCGCTGCGGCGGGTCGTCGCGCACACCTCGCCCAGCGCCCGCGTCGCCTCGGATCACCTTCCGGTCGTCGCGGAGGTCGACGCCTTCGCGTCAAGGATTGCTTCGTAGCGACACTGTCTCTTTTGAGACAGTGCCTTGTGAACGCGGCGGCAATGTTGCACTGCATGGCGAAGTTCGCACGCTGTGTGCGCAACGGGACATGGTTGCTGCCGCGTGTCCGGTAGGGTGGTCGGGAGGTAACCAATGACTGGTAAGGAGTCTGAGCCCCCGACTGACAAAAGTGCCGGTGCCGGCGATTCCGAATTGCGCCGCAACGAGAACGAACGAGAACGGGTCTCCGCCGAAGACTCGAGGCGTACCGCCGAGCAGTTTCGCGTCCTCGCCGAAGAGGCCCGGGAAGTACGGGATCAATATCGGGAACAGTCCGAGACGCTGCGCGCCGAGCGCGAATCCCTCCGGATTGTCGCCGAAGAGGCGCGCCACGCGACGATCGCCGCCGTGGCCGCCACCGCCGATTCGATGTCCAGGTCGCTCGAGCAGATGAAGTTCATGGAAGACGCGCGGCGGACGCTCCGGGACATTCGGGGCGGTAAGCTGCCTGATTAAGGGGAAAGTCCGTTCTTACTGAGGGGCATTTGGTATGCTGAGCTCGCATTGAAACCGCTTTGATGAAGGCCAAGCGCATTTCGGCTGAGCCGTCATTTGATTTGAGGGCGTTCCTTTCCGCCCCCCGCACCCGGGAGGAAGGTCCTGAAGTGCCGTAAGGGCGGCAAGGTGTTTTCGCAGGGCGAGCGGTGCGAGAGCGTGTTCTTTCTCAGCGAAGGACGAGTCCAGATCTCGGTCATCAACGAGTTGGGCCGGGACGCGGTCGTCGCGATGCTGGAGAGCGGCGATTTCTTCGGCGAAGGGTGTCTCGCCGGCCAGCCGCTGCGTATCAGTTCCGCAGTTGCCGCCACGAACTGCTCGATCATTCAGGTCGGGAAGGCGGAGATGCTCAGCCTGCTACGCGAAGAGCCCGCGGTCGCGGAGCGATTCATCGCACATATGCTCGCGCGCAACATCCGGATCGAAGCCGATCTGGTGCATCAGCTGTTCAACAACACCGAGAAGCGGCTCGCCCGCGCGCTCCTGCTGCTGGCCCGCTACGGCAAGACCGGCGCGACCACGACCGAAATTCCGAAAGTATCGCAGCAGACGCTGGCCGACATGGTCGGCACCACCCGCTCCCGTGTCAACTTCTTCATGCGCAAATTCCAGCGCCACGGCTTCATCGACTACAACGGCACGCTCACCGTCAACCACTCCCTCGTGACCGTCGTCCTCCACGAGTAGGCGCTCCTGTTCTCGGCAGCGGTACCTCGCGGGGTGCTACTTTGGTGCCCGCCGCGCCTGCGGAAAGCGCCCCTGCGCCCGCGGCGGCAGCGGCACTCGTGACGCGCCCGCGGGCGACGCCTTCCGCGCTCGGTGCACCGGCTTCATGCCGCCGGCTGGATTCGAAGCCGGCGCCACGTACTTCTTCGGCCGACGCCGGCGCCTGACCTTCCGGACTGTCTCACTCGCGGTATGTCCAAGCTGGGTCAGGAGCTGTGTCGCGCCATCCCGAACGGTCTCGAGACGCGTGACGATCGGCGCCCGCCGCTCGAGCCAGCTTTCGGCCTTGTTTTGTGCGTGACCCAGGAAGCGTCCGAGGTCCGCCGCGAACACTTCGAGCTTGTGTTCCGCTTCGACGACGACCTTGGCCGGCTTGTTCGGTGTGCGTCGCGTGGTCGATCTTTTGGCCATTGATGTGCCTCGCTCGGAACGTCGTTGCCCTCGGCTTCTCTTGCCGACGAGGTGAATGCACACGGCTTGCCGCCTGAGCGTGACTCCGATGCGCACGCGTCTCTGCAGCTCGAGCGGCTCTCTTCTTGCTCTGCAAGTTGAACGTGGACGACACGTTGAAATCTCTGAAGCTGTGGGTGACGTTCGCCGGCGGCGTGCTCATCGTCGCCGTGTTGTACTGGGCACAGGCGGTGCTCGTACCGTTCGCGCTCGCCATCCTGCTCACCTTCGTGCTGGCAACGCCCGTCGAGTGGCTGCAGCGATGGGTCGGCCGGGTTCCCGCCGTGTTGCTCGTCGTCACCCTGGTCTTCGCCGCTCTTGGGCTCGCGGGTTGGGGGCTGACGCTGCAGTTGGACCATCTGGTCGACGACCTTCCCAGCTATCGCACCAACATCCGCGCGAAGATTGCCGACGTGCGGCTGGCAGGCCAGGGCAATGCCGTCGGAAAGCTCCAGGACATGCTGGCCGGCATCAGAGCCGATTTGGAAACGTCAGAGGCGCCGAAAGGCACGGTATCACGGCCGGTCATGGTGGCCTCAAACCAGGTGACCGGCTTCCAGGGTTTTGCCTGGCTCGGGCCCGTCGTCGGACCGTTGAGCACGATGGGACTGGTCGCGGCGATGGTCATCTTCATGCTGCTCGAACGCCGTGATCTGCGCGATCGGCTGATCGGGTTGATCGGACACGGGCAACTGGCGACGACGACGAAGGCATTCGACGAGGCCAGCAGCCGCGTCAGCCGGCAGTTGCTGATGCAGTCGTTGGTGAGCCTGCTGTACGGCATCGCGGTCTTCGTCGGGCTGTACATCCTCCACGTCCCGTATCCGTTGGTGTGGGCGTTGATGGGAGCGGCGCTGCGGTTCATCCCATATGTCGGTCCCGTGCTCGCGGCTGGCGCGCCGACCCTGGTCAGTCTCGCGGCGCTGCAAGGGTGGACGGGCCCCTTGAGCGTCCTCGCCTTCTTCGTCGTGCTCGAGCTGTTCACGAATCTCGTGCTCGAGACGCTGCTGTACGCGGGAGCGCTCGGCGTCTCGCAAGTGGTGCTGCTGGTGTCCGTCGCGTTCTGGACGTGGCTGTGGGGACCGCTCGGATTGCTGATGGCTTCGCCCTTGACGGTGTGCGTCGTCGTGCTCGGCAAGCACGTGCCCGGTCTGGCGTTCGTGGGTCTGGTGATGGACGACACGCCGGCGCTGGCGCCCGAGTACGGCTTCTATCAGCGCCTGGTCGCTCGCGACCAGAGCGAAGCGGCCGAGCTGATTGACCGCCATAACAAGACCGCGCCGCCGGACTCGGTGTACGACGCGCTCCTGCTGCCGGCGCTCTCCTATGCCGAGCGAGACCGGCTCGAGCACCGTCTTTCCCCGGAAGAAGAAGCCGCCGTCATCGATGCGACCAGGGAATTGATTGCGGACGCGGCCGAGACGACCCGTCGCCAGGCGGGAACGCCCTCACGCGCTGCGCCGGATGCCGTTCCCTCGCCATTGTCGCCGCGCGAACCGCTCCGAGTCCTAGGCTACGCCGTCAACGGGGGCGCAGACGAAGTGGCGCTCTTGATGCTGGCCCGCCTTCTGGACGATCTGCCGATTGCCATCGAGATCACGGGAGAGCGCATGCTGGCGGCGGAGCTGGTGGCCCTGGTGAGAGACCGCAAGTTCTCGGTCGTGTGCTTCGCCGATCTCCCGCCCAGCCCGTCGTCGAAAACGCGCTATCTCCTCAGGAGACTGCGCGCGGCCCTGCCAGAGTTGCGCATTGCAGTGGGACGATGGGGACCGCCGGCGCTGGCGGACGAGAGCTCGCAGCCGCTCATGGAGGCCGGCGCGAGTCACGTCGCGTCTCAGTTGATTGACAGTCGCAACTACTTCGGCGGCCTCCTGGAGATGCCGCGGCTGCCCAACCCCGCGACGACGGCGGAGGCGGCCTCTCTGGTCACCGTGCTTCCCAACGAGTCGATCCCGCCCACCGTGGCAGCCGCACCGTGAAGCGGCTCCCGTGGCCACGGCCTTTGCTCGAGAGCCGCACCTGGCCGCCGTGGAGCTCGGTGACACTTCGCACCAGTGCCAGCCCGAGCCCGAGTCCCCCGGCCGACGCCTCGCGTCCGGAGGCCAGCTGCGTGAACGGTTCGAAGACGGATTGCGCATCCTCTGGCGCGATGCCAACGCCCGTGTCCTGCACGGCCAGCACGACGTCTTGAGCATCCTCCGACGCGATGACCGAGATGGTGCCGTGGTCGGGCGTGTACTTCGCGGCGTTGTCCACCAGGTTCGAGACGACCTGGCTGACGCGAACCGAATCGACGCGGACGAGGAGCGGCCGGTCGCCGAGCTCGATGGTGAGGACCTGGTTCCGGCCGGCGAGCTGTTGCCGGCGGAGGTCGAGGGTTTCGATCACGATCGTTCGCAGGTCAACGGTCCGAAGGTCGAGGACCAGTTTTCCGGTGACGATGCGCGTGACGTCCAGCAAGTCGTCCACCAGCTTCGAGGCGTGTCGGGTCTGCCGCGCAACGATGTCCGCCAGATGCGCCGAGGACGGATCGTCCGACACACGTTGCTGGAGCAGCGCGGTCGTCGTGGCGATGACGTCGAGCGGATTGCGTAGTTCATGACCGAGCGTCGCCAGAAACTGGTCTTTCCGCCGGCTGGCGGTGACGGCCTCATCAGACTGGTGCCAGAGCTGCCACCCGATCGACGCGACGGCTGACAGCGTCGTCAGGACACGCTCGTCCTCGTGGTCGAACGTTTTGTCCGACGTATGACTCACGATCCAGACGGTGCCGACCGGACGGCCGTGAGCATGGAACGGAATCACGAGCGTTTCGACGAAACGGGGTTCTGCCAGGAGCTCCGGAAAACACCGGTCGGCGAGATGCAACAGCTGCGTACGGTTCCGGTCGATGCAGACGCCGCACGTGCTGCGGTGGCGCGGCATCGTGCGTCCTTCGGCCTTCGCCAAGACCCCCGCGACGGCTTCCCACCGAAGCACATCGCCGTCGATCACGCTGATGCCGGCGGTATGGGCGCCACACAGATCGAGCGCGTGCCGGACCAGCTGATGCAACATCTGGCGCGGGTTGTGATCCATTGCAGCGAGCAGCGAGGCGAGCGCTTTCTGCTCGCGTTCGCGATCGGCCTCGCGATGCGGGCGGCGCGCGAGTTGCGCGACGATATCGACGTCATCGAGCGTGGCCATCGCGGACAACAGCGGACGCTTTGCCACAGCCGCGTGCGAGGTCATAAGAGCACCTCAAACTCAACTACCGGGGGAAACATCACTGTACGCACTGGGATGTCGGGTGTCTGTCGCATTTGGTACATGTCGACTTTCCGACACGGGCATCCGGGCGTGGTTCCCGTTCCAGGAACGCGTGCCGAATCCGACTCACGCCGCCGTGAACTAGTGGCCTGTCCACGCTGAAGCAGTACCGATTGCCGGAGCGCGGCGCCCGGATCGCAAGGCGCGAAGAGCGAGCTTATTGGGCATAAGTGAGCGATGAGCAACGCCGCGAGGCGGGATGCCCCGCCCGGCAGGCGGTACTGCTTCAGCGTGGACAGGCCACTAGCGGGGATTCTGGATTCGGGCGACCACCGTGCTGGTTGTCAGCAGCAGCAAGGCAATCGGTGCCCAAAGAGCGCGCTCGCCGGCGCTTGGCGTGATCAGGTTGAGCACGAGGCTGACGGCGGCGAATGCGACCACGACCCACGCGAGACCGCGCGTTCGCCGCGCCCACTCGGCAAGCAGGAGCCCGGCCCGCGCCAGGACGATCACGGCCATTGCGGCGATGAGTGTCGCCTGCGCGAGCGCGGCGATGCGGAGCGCACGCGGCAGCGTCCCCGGAAACGCGCCCCCCATCGAGTACGCACCCCAGGGCACGCCGGCGGCCAGCGCGAGTTGAAAGGCGGCCACAGCTGATGACACCGCCGCGTAGAGGAGCGCTGCCGCTCGTCCGAGTTTCATAGGGCCACCACGGAGGTATCTGGCGCAATGTGCGCTGTGCTGTTTGCGACAGGCAGCCTCGTGTCGATTCACCAGAATGATAGCGGTGCGGAGAAGCCGTGAATGAATCTTCCCGTGGACGAGCAGACGAGCACGCTGCGTTTCCGTCGCGAAGTCGCCGATCGGTTCGGCGTCCTCCCCAATTTCTTCTGTTCCGCGGCCGCGGCGTCGGGGTTGGTCGAGGAGCTCTGGACGTTTGCGAAGTCTGCGTACCTCGACAACCCGCTGCCCGCGCTCTTCAAGGAGCGGCTGTTCGTCCATCTCTCGCGCTTCTGCGAGATCCGCTACTGCATCGTCCGGCATGTCGGCTTTCTGATCGGCCAGGGCCGGCCGGCTGGAGACGCCGACGCCGAGACCGAGACCATCGACCAAGTGATTGAGATGTTGCGCCGGCCGCTGCCGGAGGGCTTGGCGCTGGCCAAGGTGCTCAAGCGCCTCGAGCACCGTTCTCTTGACCGGCTGCCCGAGCCGCGGAGTGAGGACGAGACCGATCTCTTCGACGCGTTGACGATCATGTTCGTCGCACCGCGCGACAGCGTTCGCGCCCGTGCCGCGGTCCGAGCCGCGACGGGCGACTGCACGTTCGAACTTCTGGCCGCCTATCTCGCATTCGTCCGTACCGCCCACTACTGGACGGAAATGCATCCGGAATTAGCCTACGAGCCCGACATGGCCGAAATCCTGCGTGGCCACAGCGAGCTCGCCGACCTGCTCCTCGACAGGTCCGAAGCCGACCGCGTGCAGGGCGGGGTACGGCTGCGCGAGGCGTTGACGCATCTCAAGCGCGTGGAAGTGGCGCTCGAGGAAAGTGAATCCCGCCACGCGTTTCTCCTCAGACTGGGCAATGCGGTAAGACGGCTGCGCGATCCGATGGCGATTCAAGACGAGGCCACACGGCTGCTCGGCGAGCGATTGCTGACCGATCGGGCCTGCTACGCGGAAATCGACGAGGCCGAGTGTTACGTCCTGGTCGAGCGGGAGTTCCTTCGCGCCGGCGTGGCGAGCATCGCCGGACGATATGCGCTGGACGGGTTCAGCTGGCTGGCGCTGACGCTTCGACTCGGCGCGCCGGTCGTCGTGCCGGATGTCCGGCGCTCGCCGTTGATTCCCGAGGCCAATCGAGCCGCGGTGGCCGCGGCCCACGTCGGTGCGTTTGTCGCGGCGCCGTTGATCAGGAACGGCCGGCTTGCCGCCGCCCTCTGCGTCACCGACCGTGTGCGACACGCCTGGACGGCTGAAGAGGTCGAAGCGGTCAAGGAGACGGCGGAGCGGACCTGGGAAGCGATCGAACGCGCCCGCGCCGAAGAGCAATTGCGAAATTCTGATGCGCGGAAGGACGAGTTTCTGGCCATGCTGGCGCACGAGCTGAGAAACCCGCTCGCGCCGATCCGCACCGGTCTCGAGCTGATTGGACGAGGTGGCGACACCGCCGCCGCGGTCCAGCGCGTGCGCGGCATGATGGAGCGCCAGGTGCTGCACATGGTGCGCTTGATCGACGATCTGCTCGACGTCTCGAGAATCACCTCCGGCAAGATTGCCCTCCAACGCGAACCGACACTGCTCGCCCATCTGGTCGATGGCGCCGTGGAGGCGAATCGTGCCGTACTGGCGGCCAAGCAGATCGAACTACGGGTCGCGCTTCCCGAGCCGCCGTGCGTACTTGATGTCGACCCCACGCGGTTCATTCAGATCCTCTCCAACCTGGTGCACAACGCGGTGAAATTCACCGGCCACGGTGGCCTGGTCTCGATCGCTGCCGCAGTGACATCGGCGGGGAATGCGCGGCCCGGCGTGTCGATTTCAGTGGCCGATTCCGGGATCGGCATTTCGCCGGAGTTGCTGCCGCGCGTGTTCGACCTCTTCACGCAGGGCGACGCGCCCTCCTCCCAACCCGGACTCGGGATCGGGCTCGCGCTCGCGCGTCGACTGGTGGAACTTCACGACGGGTCCCTCGACGCCAGGAGCGAGGGTGCCGGGCGAGGCAGCGAGTTCGTCATCCGCCTCCCGGTGTCGACGACGGCACCCGTCGCCGTCGCGGAGAGGCCAGCCGGTGCCCCACGCCTCGAACGGCGCGTCCTCGTCATTGACGACAATCAGGACGCGGCGAATGCGACCGCGATGCTCATCGTGCACATGGGTGGCGAAGCGAGAGTCGCGTACGACGGCGACGCCGCGCTGACGATGATCGGCGCGTACCAACCCGAGGTGATCCTCCTCGACATCGGGATGAGCGGTTCCGACGGGTACGAGACCTGTCAACGGATACGACGGGTGCTGGGCGATCGGGTCGTGCTCGTGGCGCTTACCGGATTCGGTCAGGACCAGGACAAGGCGAACGCGCGGCGCGCAGGATTCAACGGACACCTGACCAAGCCCGCCAGTGCGGCGGCCTTGGCAGCGATCGTGGCGTCGGGTGGCACTTTCGGTGCCGCGCCAGGCGCGGAGGCACACCATGGCCAATGATGAACTCGAGGACACCGTCATCGTCCCGATCGTGAGCGAGACCGAGGCAGAGCGTCGACGAATCCGGTTGTCAAACGCACGCGACCAGCAGCTCGAGCGGGACGGGAAGGCTGCGCCCCACAATCAGGGTTACGACGAGGTCGCCGATCTAAAGCCCACGTCCGATCCCACGCCCGTGGCCGAGGAATAGGGCATCGTGATTCAACTGGACAGCCCAATCATCACGGGCCTGAAGCCGCTCAGGGCATTCATCCAGGACCATGAGGAGGAGATCATCCAGGAGTTCGCCGTCTTCGCTCGAACCTTGATGCCGCCCGGCCCAGAGATGAGCGAAGCGGAATTGCGTGACCATGCGAAGGAGCTGTTGACGGCGGTGGTCCTGGACATGGGTCTGGTTCAAGACGCCGGTGAGCAGTCGCGAAAATCACGCGGTCTTGGCGTGAAGCGGACGATGGCGGCGTCTGGACTGCTGCATGCCGATGCGCGCATCGACCACGGGTTTTCCCTTCTCGCCGTCCTCGCGGAGTTCCGCGCCCTCCGGGCGTCGGTCCTGCGGTTCTATGAACTGAGTGGCGCCACGGACCTCGCCGAAGTCCGGCGATTCAATGAGTCAGTGGACGAGGCGCTGACCGAGTCGATGGAGCGATTCGCGGCGAAAACCGACTCATTCCGGGATCAGTTCGTCGGGGTTGTCGGCCACGACCTGCGCGGTCCGCTGGGAGCGATTACGACGGGCGTCGCGCTCCTCGCCGCACCCGAAGACAACTCGCAGCGGCGCGCGAGAGTCGTCTCGAGCATTCTCAACAGCGCGCAGCGGATGCAGCGGCTGATTGACGATCTCCTGGACTGGACTCGCGCCAAGTTTGGCGGTCGAATCCCGCTGTCGCCGGCCGAGACCGATCTCCGGCAGGTGTGCGAAGAGATGATGCTCGAAACCGCCGCGGCGTATCCCACGGCTGACCTGACGTTTGAGGCGTCCGGCAACCTGGTCGGCCAGTGGGACCGGGATCGCCTGGCCCAAATCGTCTCGAATCTCGTCGGCAACGCGGTGAAATATGGCGAGGGCACGCCCATCGCGCTCTTCGCCGACGATGAAGGCGAAGACGTCGTCCTCAGGGTCCACAACGGGGGTGCGCCAATCTCCGAAGACGTGTTGCCATTCGTCTTCGAGCCGCTCGTGCGCGGCCACATCAAAGACCGTCACGCCGCGGACGGCATCGGCCTGGGTCTTTTCATCGCCCGCGCTCTGGTCGCCGCGCATGGCGGGGATCTCAGCGTGACGTCCGCACCCGACCTGGGGACGACGCTGACGATGCGGCTTCCGAAGGGCGGGTCGGCTCCCGGCTCGTGACGGCGGGCGACGAGTGCCGTCCCGTCACCGCCGCGCCGGCGGCGGGGGCGCTTGTGCCGTCGAAGGCGGTACGACGCCTTTCAAGCGCAAATAGACGACGATGTTGCCGTAGTGCTCGTTGTTGTGCGTGACGTTGAACATCAGCACGGCGCCGCGCAGCGTGTCGGCCGGGGGCACGCCGAGGCCGCCCGTCATTTTGACCGCTGAGCTGAAATTGGCGTCGGTTGTGCCGGCATAGACGCGGTCGCAGAGCGCGAGCGATTCGTTCAGCGCCGTGACCAGGGCGTCCTTGTCCGTCAGCGTTTCGTGATTTCTCAGTCCCTGGATGCGCTCCCCGCCAGCCTGCGAACAGAAAAACACGTTGGCGTTGATGACGTGGCCGACGAGCTGCGCGAAGCTGCGGACCTCGGGCGTCGGCTTGAACGCGTACTCGGCCGCCGGCATCGCCTGGGCCGCGTCCGCGAGATTCCTGCGAATCGTCGCGTGCATGATCTGCGCGTTTTTCGCGAGCGACGGCGTCAGGTGCTCGACGCCGGCGCCGGTGGTTTGCGCCGACGCGGACCCCGCGATGCCAGCGACGAGCAGCGTGCCGAGAACACGAACCATGGTGATCTCTCCTTGTTCAGCAACGGCGACGTTATCGCAACGTGACCGTCATCGTCACGTTGCCGCCGGCCGCAATCAGCGCGCCAGGCGTCCCGCCGCCGGAGCCATCGGCCCGTGCCGTTGGCTTGACGTTGAGCGCAGTGAAGTCATATGATGAATGCACATCATTCACTATCGTGCATTCATGAAGACGCTGACGATTCGCAACGTGCCACGGCGCCTGGCCGACGCGCTCAACCGGGAGCGGCGGCGGCGCGACGCCTCGCTCAACAGCACCGTCCTCGACGTGCTGAGCCGGGGGCTCGGGGTCGACGCCGGCAATGTGCAGCGGAACGGCCTCGCGGCGCTGGCCGGCACATGGACCGTCGAGCAGCAGCAGGAGTTCGACGCGGCGGTCGGCCCGCTCGAGACCGTTGACGACGACATGTGGGCCTGATGCGCTTTTGTCTCGATACGTCCGCCTATAGTCAGTTCAAGCGAGGAGAGCCGCAGGTCGCCGACCTCCTCGACCGAGCCGAATGGGTTGGCGTGCCGGTCATCGTGTTGGGCGAACTGGCGGTTGGCTTCAGACAGGGCCGCCGCCGCGCGGTGAACGAACAGGAGTTGGAGCAGTTTCTCGCCAATGCCGCGGTCGACGTGCTGGCGCTCGGCGAAGACATCGCGCCAATCTACGCTGACATCGTCTCCGATCTCCGAAGAGCAGGGACGCCGTTACCGGCCAACGACATCTGGATCGCGGCGATCGCCGCGCGGCACGGCGCGCCGGTGCTCACGTTCGACGCGCATTTCCGGTCGATCGGGAGGATTGGCTCCACGGTCCTGACGCCTTGACGGTTTAAGACTTGCTCGACACCGTGTGCGGACGGCCAAACCAGCGCTGAAGGCGGCTCGCTCCAAAGTGCGCCTTCTCGGCGACGAGCGCGGCTGACTGCGGCTGGAAGGTGCCGGTCGGCTTGGGGCCGCTCAGAAAATCGACGTCGACACGTCCCACCTGGCCATGGCCGAACTCCACATAGCAGGAGCCGCGCCCTGTGTAGGCCTCGGGCGACGGACCGCCGCGCAGCCGGGCGATGATTGCCGCCGCCACGACCTGCGCCGACCCTTCAGCGAACACCCCCGCCTTGGGCGTGCCGACTCCGTTCACGTCGCCGACGGCGTAAACATCCGGAAATCGCGTCTCGAGCGTTTGCTTGTTTACCGGGACCCAATCGTGCGGGTGGGCCGAGAGTCCCGAGGCCACGACGACTTCCGGCACGCGATGCACCGGGATGCCGAGGAAGAGTGCATAGGGCATCTCGGTCCCGTCGCTCAGCACCGCCACCTTGCGCTGGGCGTCGAGCGCTTTCACGAGGGTGTCCTTGACGAACCGGATGCCGCGCTCGGCGAACGCTGCCAGGATCGCCTTCGAGGTGTCGGGCGATGGCGGAATCGGCACGCCGAACGGCATGACCACCGTAATGTCGGTCGCGTCCCGTCGTCCGCGCGCCGTGAGGTAATCGTGGAGCAGGAACGCGGTTTCGCTCGGTGCGGGTGGGCACTTGAACGATTTTCCGCAGACGCCAATGATGACCGGACCGCCTGCGAAGTGAGGAAGCCGGTCGCGCAGCGCGAAGGCGCCTGCGACGGTGTAGAACTCGTGGCCGCCTTCGACGAGCCCCGGCGTCGCCGCGATGTCGTAGTCGGCGCCCAGTGCGACCACGAGCACGTCGGCGTCGAACGTGCCGGCGTCGGTGACCGTCCGTCGCGTGGCCGGGTCGATCCCTCGGACCGTGGACTGCAGAAACCGCACGCCCGGTTTGACGATGTCGCGGTATGGATGACGGGCGTCGGCCGGGATCTGGTGGCCGAACATCACGTCGAGCTTCGAGAAGCCGAACACGAACGAGTCGCCCTTGTCGATGAGCGTGAGGTCGAGGGCGTCGCCGAACGCGTCCGAAAGAATGGTCGTCAGCTCGAGTCCGCCAAATCCGGCCCCGAGCACGACCACCCGTGTCTTCATGGGTTGGGCCATGGATTCCCTTTGACGTGGTGCATACAGTGCATATTCTACGGATGATGATACGCCTCCGTCTCACCGCCTGCGTCGTGCTGCTCGTGGTCTCGCACGCGGCCGCGCAGCTGCGCGATGTCCGGGTGATGTCGTCGGGCGCGACGGCGCCCGCCTATCTCGAACTCGTCCAGCCGTTTGAAAAGGCCGGCGCCTTCAAGGCGGTGACGCTCGCCACCTCCAATGGCGTCGGCGCAGCCAATATCGCGACGCGGGTCCGCGGCGGCGAAGCGGTCGACGTGCTGTTGCTCTCGGCCGGCGTCATGGACGACATGATCAAAGAGGGGCACGTCGTGGCGGCGAGCCGCGTCGACATCGGCCGATCGGCCATTGGTGTGGGCGTGAAAGCGGGCGCCAAACGGCCCGACATCAGCACCGTGGCGGCGTTGACGAAGACCTTCCTGGACGCGAAGTCGATCGCCGTGTCGGCGCAGATCAGCGGCATCTACCTGACGACGGAACTCTTTGCGTCGCTCGGGATTGCCGAACAGGTCATGCCCAAGGTCCGGCGTGTCGACAACGAGCCAGTGGGAAACGCGTTGGTGCGGGGGGAAGCCGAACTTGGCGTCCAGCAGATCTCGGAGCTGCGCGGCGTGAAAGGCGTGGACTACGTCGGGCCGTTCCCTGGCGCCGTTCAGCGGGTGTCGGTGTTCGCCGTGGGCATCGCGACCAAGGCGCCGAATCCTCGCGGCGCCAGAGCGCTGGTCGATCTCGTGCTGTCACCAGCCGGCCGGGCCGTATTGAAGGACAGCGGTCTGGATCCCATTGCACGCTGACGCGGCCGGCGACGTTATACTGAGCCACCCGAAACCCCCGTCACAGCGAAGGTGGACAAGTGATGACACGCTCAAACGCGATTCGATGGTTCGGCGCGACCGCCGTGCTCCTGGTCACAGGCGCGATCGCCTCGAGTCAGACCCCGCCGGTCCAACATTTCAAACCGGACGCCCACGGCTTCCTGATCGCCACGCAGGATGAAATCAAAGCGGCCGCACGGTCGGTCATGGTCGTCGGCGATCCCAGCAAGCCGGGCATTTACGTCAACCGCATCACCTGGGCGCCGAACACCGGCAGCCGGCCGCACAAGCACAACGAGGGACGCTACATCACGGTGATCAAGGGGACGTGGTACGTCGCAACCGGCCCTGAAGCGGCCACGTATAACCCGGACAAGATGACGCCGGTCAAGGCGGGCACGTTCATCTACGAACCGCCGGAGGGCATCCACTACGACATGGCGAAGGACGAGGAAGTGATCGTCGAAATCATGGGCATGGGCCCGCTGACGACGACCCAGCTCGAGGCCGGTCGCGGGGGCGGCGGTGGACGCGGCGGCCGCGGGGGAAACCAGTAACACGGCGGCACGCGTCGGGGCCGGCGGGATTCTCTCACCATGACCAAAGCACAGGTGTTGCTGGCGGCAGCGCTGCTCGTTTCCTCGTCCACACTGTTGGCCCAGGGCCGCGCCGAATCGTACAAGGCGCGGCTCTCGCCGCTCGGCGTCACCAACGCCACGGTCAACACGACGACCGGCGTCGGGGCGGTGACGGCGACGCTCGCCGGCACGAAGCTGACGATTGATGCCAGCTTCGAAAAGTTGACTGGCAATGCGACGGCCGCGAACATCCGCCGCGGACCGCGCGGCATTCCCGGTCCGGTCGTCTTCGAGCTCGAATTCCCCAAGGCGTCGAGCGGCAAGATTTCGGCGACGCTCGATCTGAAGCCCGAGCAGGTCGAGGACCTGCGCGCCGGGCGTCTGTATCTGCAAATTCACAGCGAGCGGGCACCTGACGGGAGCATCCGCGGCTGGTTGCTCAAGTAGGTGGGTGCCATGCGGAGTGATCGTCTTGTCTTCGGCGCGTCCGGGGCGCTGCTCGCTACTCTCGTCGCGCTCGGCACGCATCTGATCGCGCAGCAGCCGGGCGCGGGCGGCGCCTATACCGCGGAACAGGCGCAGGCGGGCCGCGAGGTCTACGGGCGCGAATGCGCCAGCTGTCATGGCGCGGCGCTCGATGGCGGCGGCGGACCGGCGCTGTCCGGCACCGCGTTCATGGGCACGTATCGCGGGAAGCCGGTCAGCGAGCTGTTCTCGTACATCGAGACGCAGATGCCGCCGGGCGGCAACCAGGCGCTCACCCGCGAACACTTCGCGCAGATCACCGCCTTCATCCTGCAGCAGAACAACATGCCGGCAGGCACGCAGCCGCTGCGCGCCGAAACCGCGACGCCGATCGCTCCGGGCGCGGCTCCCGCCGCGGCGCTCGCGCAGGCGGGCGGCCGCGGCGCGGCGCCCGGCGGACGCGGCGCAGGCGCGCCACCAGCTGGCGGTCG
>CAZOAZ010000076.1:0-27370 GCA_964577955.1 uncultured Bifidobacterium sp.
GACGTTGCGGACGCTCTCGAGGCACAGCCCGTCCGAGAGCTTCATGATGTTGGCCTTGTGAACCGCCGTCACCTTCTTCCGTTTGTGACGCCGCGCGTGCTCGAAGGCGAACTTGCCGATCCGCGTCGACGCCTTCTCGGTGATGATTTTCAGGCTTTCGACGACGCCCGGGACGATTTTGTGCTCGAGACCGGCGTAGAGATCCTCGGTGTTCTCGCGCACGATGACGAGATCCACGCCTTCATACCTCGACGGCGCGCCGGGCAGGTTCCAGACCGGCCGCAGGTTCGCGTAAAGATCCAGCTCCTTGCGCAGGCCGACGTTCACGCTGGTGAAGCCTTCGCCGATTGGCGTCGTCACCGGTCCCTTCAACGCCACTTTGTGCGTCAGGATCGAGTCGATCAGCGTTTTCGGCAGCGACTGTCCGGTGCGCTCGACGGCGAGGACGCCGGCCTCGTGGCGATCCCAGTCAATCGCGACGCCGGCGGCGTGAATGATGCGCAGGACCGCTGCGGTGACTTCGGGTCCGATGCCGTCGCCGGGAACGAGCGTGATGGTATGTGCCATGGAGTGGCCTCATTATAATTTGCGCCAGTGGACGCGGCGGCACTCGAATGGATCAGCGAAACGGTGGTGGACGACGTCGCGGACGGCCGCGCGTCGCCGGCGGCGGTCGCGTTTCTCCTCCATCGCTACATCGAAACCGGCCAGCCTGAAATCGGCGCCGCTGTGGAGCTGGCGTTGGGAGTGGCGCTGTCCAGCGGACTGACCGTTCTGTCGGACGGACGGAACCCGGTCCTCGCCTGCGCCTGGCTCGGCGTGCTGGCCGACGCGGTGACCGTCTCAGACGACGAGCGGCTGCCGGTTGCCGTGCAGACCGCGCTGCCGACCGTGATCGAGGCGCTCGAAACGTTCGTGCGGTCCTCGTACGAGCCCGGCGAAGGGCTCGTCGACCGGCCGATCGGCGATCAGCTGCGAACGGCGGTGGCGCTCGTGACCGCGTTCGAACTGACCGGACGGTTGCCGTACTCGATGCTGGCGGAAGAACTGCTGCAGGTCGTGCAGCGCGTGGCGCCGCTCGACGCCGGCAGCGACTTCGGCGCCGGTTGTCTGGCCGTCCAACTGTGGTGCCGGCTGGCCGCGCTCCATCGCGATCCCGAGTACGCGGCCAGCGCCGTCGTCGCGCCGAACGCCGCTTACGACGCCGACGCGGCGCGCGCCGTCCGGGTGCTGGCGTCGTCTTACCGCGCGCATCCGGAATCGGCCGCCGAATTCGGCGTCGCGCTCGTCAACTGGTTCGCGTTGAACCCGCATCCGAATTAGCCTTCGACACCGAGACTCGTGCTCAGGCTCATCTCGGATTAGAATCATCCGCCCATGCATCCTCTCGCGCGCTCCGCTGCTGCTCAAGATCGTCGCAATGCCGCTCTCCTGGCCGACACGCCGCTGCTTCGTGAGCGCGTCGAGTCGCACGTGCTGCCGTTCCATGTTGATCTCTCGAGTCGTTCGCTGACGTCCGAGCTGGATCACACGCTGGCGGCGCTCGAGAAAACGGCCGCGGCCATTGCCATCAAGTCGCTGATCTCGCTGGCCAAAGCCGGCGACATCGATCATCTTGGCGGCGGCCTCGAGTTGATTCCGGCGCTGCTGATGACGCTCGGCGTGGTCAACGACAGCCGGCACTACACGATCGAGCACGGGCACACGAGCATCGGCTACTACGCGGCGCTTGCGGCGCTCGGCTACCTGCCTGAAGCCCGCGTCGTCGAGAAATTCCGCCGCGGGCTCGACATCGCGGGCCACATTTCCTGGGTGCCGGGCGGGACGGAGCTGAGTTCCGGGCGGCTGGGCGTGATGATGCCGGTTGCCACCGGTCTCTCGCTCGGGCTCAAGGCACTCAAAGGCCACGACGCGCTCGTCGTCTGTCATTGCGGCGACGCCGGATGGATTTCAGGCCAGGCGCTGAACGGCTTCATCGGTGCGAGCCTGCACAAGGCGCCGATTACGTTCGTGATGCACCGCAACGGCATTCAGCTCTCGAGCACGACCGAGAAGATCATGCCGAAGGATGTCCGGCCGATCGCCACCAGCCTGGGCATCCAGATCCTCGAAATTCCGTCGCTGCACGACCGCCACTCGCTCTTCCACGCGTATGCGGAAGCGGCGGAACTGGCGAAGGCCGGCCGGCCGTCGCTGATCTATCCGGTCGGTTACGGTGGCAGCGGCTCGCCCGAAACAGTTCGCAGCTTTGGCCAGCGTTATGGGATTGCCCACGAAGTCGAAGCGCTCGCGGGCAAGCACAACGTGTCGCTCGACACGAAGATTCACATTCCTGGTTCGCTCATGAGTTTCCGCGACGCGCACGCGATGAGCGAGTGCGTTTTCTACGTCAACGGCCTGGCCGGCGGCGAGGCGCATCACGACGGCGGCATGAAGGGGCGCGACGGCGCGGCGGCGCTCGCGAATCCGATGTTGCAACTCACCGCCGATGAGCAAGCGAGCCTCGACCGGCTGCATCATCAGCCGCGGCAGGTCGTGACGACGGTGGCCCGTCCGCACAAGGGCAGCCCGAATCTGCCGCTGTCTCACGACGACGTGAAGGACATTCAGCTGCCGGGCACCGACAAGTGGGTGACGGCGCGAGCCGGATCCGAGGCGGCCTACGCGGCGATCGCGAAGAAGTATCCGACGAACTGCTTCTTCGTCTCGTGCGACCTGAATCCCTCAACCAAGCTGGGCAAGGCCGCGTCGCTCGTGCCGGCGACGCACCAGTTCGAGATGAGTATCGAGGAGCAGGCGGCCGCGTTGATGGCCGACGGCCTCTCGTTCACGACGCGCGGTCCGCAGTTGAGCGTCTTTGCCACTTTCGCGGCGTTCATGGAAGGGATCGCCCGGGAGGGCTTCGAGCTCTGGCGTTATCAACGCAACCTGACGGGACCGAACGAAGGATTGAACGTCCTGATGCACCTGTCGCACGTCGGCGCGTGCACGGGCCGCGATCACTTCTCCGGCTGGAGTCTGGATTGGGTGACGTTCAGTCTGGGCTATCTGCCGTACCTGCATCGGTTCTACGCGCCAGCCGACGCGCGCGCCGCGTTCATCGCCGTGCGCGACGCCGCGGCGGCCTTCGGCGGTCACATCGTGGCGATTCCGCGCGACAACCTGCCGGTGTTGACGAAGGCCGGCAGCTCGGAACCGTTGTGGAAGGTCGACGACGCCTGGACGCCGGTGACGCCTTATCGCGAGCACGCCGATGCGACGGTTGCCGTCCTCGCCCTGGGTGCGCCGGCCTATCTTGCCGGCGCCGCGAGCGACGCCGCCGCGGCGAAGGGTACGCTCGCGGACGTCTACGTCGTCAACGGATTCCCGCTGGCGGATGGATTCCTCGATCGTCTGGGGAAACGCTACAAGAAGGTGATCACCGTCGAGGACGGTTTGATCGGAACGGTGAGCTCTGGCCTGCGAGGGATGGCCGGCCTGGTCTCCTCAGGGCTTGCCAGGTTTGACGGTGTCTCGCTCGATCATTTCGGGATCGTCGATCCGCAGATTGCCCCGTCCGATCACTTCGTCCAGGTGTGGGAACATTTCGGGATCACGGAGCAGGCGCTTACCGAATCGATTCTCGCGAAGTAGAGGTTCGAAGGGTTCGAGAGGTTCGACGGGTTCGAATGGTTCTGAGTTCTAGAATCCTCGAACCATTCGAACCTTAGAACTCAGAACCTATCGAACCTTTCGAACTCCTCGAACCTATCGAACCCAGTCAGTGTCGCTGATCGCGGCGCGCGCCGCGATTTTCCTGCATCCGTGCCTCACGCTCTTGCATCCGCGCCTGTAGCTCCTTGAGCTTCGCGCGCTGATCAGTCGTCAGGATCTGGACGACCTGCGCGAAGACCTGGGCGCGCGCGACGGCCATGTCTGATTCGACCGCGGCGACGTCCGCGGCGAGTGTGCGGATCGCCCCTTCGTTGAACGTCTCGCCGGCGATCGCGGTTTCGAGCGCATTGTGCGCCTTTCTCGCCCGCTCGCCGAGCGCCTCCTGCGCTTCGCGCTGCGCGTCCATGATCGTTTTGACCTGCTGATGCTGCTGCTCGCTGAGGCCGAGGCGGTCGAGCATCATCGGATTCAGCATGCCGGGACCGCCAGGTCCGCCTGGCCCGCCACGGCCGCGACCACCCGGTCCACCCGGTCCACCAGGTCCGCCGGGACCGAAGCCGCCGCGGCCGCCCGGCCCACCCGGACCTTGGGCCGCCGCGTGTGCCCCGGTCAGCGCCGCACCGGCAAGGACCAGCGCCAGCGTCGCGGCGCCAAAGCCCAGAGTGACTCGTTTCGTCGTCCTGCTCATCGCATCCTCCCGAACCGGCCGCGTGACATGCGGCCCCGTGTTCTGTCTAATTGGACTGACCCTCGGTGACCGATCGATGGCCGGGGTGTGAAAAAAGCATGGCAAACAACGGCGCTCGTGTCCTGGTCGTGGAAGACGAACTGAACATCCGCGAACTGGTCTGCCTGCATCTCCGCCACGAAGGCTATACCTGCGACGCGGTGGCCGACGGCAAGCAGGGGCTCGAACGGACGGAACGCGAGCGTTTCGACCTGCTCGTGCTCGACGTCATGCTACCCGGTCTCGACGGCTTATCCCTGTGCCGTGCGGTGCGAAATGGCCGCCTGAACGGCGACGTGCCGATTCTGATGCTCACCGCCCGGCGAGAGGAGTCGGACAAGGTCGTGGGCCTCGAAAGCGGCGCGGACGACTACCTGACCAAGCCGTTCGGGGTCCGCGAGCTGGTGGCCCGCGCCCGGGCGCTGCTGCGCCGGCCGCGGCTGCACGCGCCATCGGCGGAGAGCGAACCGGCGGCGGCCGGGCCCGAGGGGTTGATCCGGATCCACGGCATCGAGATCGACGTCCCCAAGCGCCGCGTGCGCGTCGAGCGGCGCGAGATCGAGCTGACCGACCAGGAATTCCGCATGCTGCACCTGCTCGCGACCCACGCCGGTATCGTCTTCAGCCGAGAAGCCCTGCTGACGAAGATCTGGCGCGGCGACACCTTCGTCACGGTGCGGAGCGTCGACACGCTGGTGAAGCGCCTGCGCCGCCGGATCGAAACGGACCCAGCGGCCCCCCGCTATCTGCTTACGGTCTGGGGAGTCGGATACAAATTCGCAGACGTGTAGGTTCGAAAGGTTCGACTGGTTCGAAGGGTTCGAAAGGTGCTGGGTTCTAGAACCGCTCGAACCTAGAACCTATCGAACCATTCGAACCTATCGAACCATTCGAACCTATCGAACCCATCGAACCTATAATCGACGCATGCCCGTCATCCGTGTCGTCCATTTCGGTCTGGGGCCCATCGGTGCCGCCATCGCCGCGCAGATGGCGCGGCGGCCCGGATTCAGGAGCGTTGGCGCGATCGACATTGATTCAGCCAAGGTCGGGCGCGATCTCTCCGAAGTGGCCGGCCTCGATCGGCGGACCGGCGTCCGCGTGCAGGCGGACGCGGCCAAGGTCATCAAGGCGGCCAAGGCGGACGTCGTGGTGCACTGCACCAGTTCGTCACTCGACAAGGTGATGCCGCAGCTGACGGCGATCCTCAAACTGAAGTGTCCCGTGGTGTCGACGACCGAGGAACTGGCCTATCCGGCTCGTACGGCAGCGCGTCATGCGAAGACGCTCGACGCGGCTGCGAAGAAAGCAAAAGTCGCCGTCCTGGCGACAGGCGTGAATCCGGGGTTTGCGATGGACGCGATGCCGATCATGATCTCGGCGGCGTGCGAGCGCGTCGATCGCGTGCACGTGCAGCGCGTGCAGGACGCGCGGATTCGCCGGCTGCCGTTTCAGCAGAAGATCGGCGCCGGCCTGACGATCGAACAGTTCCAGAAGAAGGTGAAGGACGGCAGCGTCCGCCACGTGGGCTTCACGCAGTCGATCGCGATGATTGCCGATGCGCTTGGCTGGAAGCTCGAACGAATCACCGATTCGGTCGTCGCCAAGATGGCGACCGAGACCGTCGCCAGCGACCTGCTCGCCGTCGATCCGGGATACGTCTGCGGCATCATCCAGGACGGCGTCGGCTATCGCCGCGGCGAGCCGGTCATCACGCTCCACCTCGAAGCGTATCTGGGCGCGCCGAAGTCGTACGACTCGGTCACGATCGAAGGGTCGCCGGCGCTGTCGATGACCTTCGACGGCGGCATTCACGGCGACATCGCGACCGCGTCGATGGTCATCAACTCCATTCCGAAGATCCTCGCCGCGGCGCCGGGCCTTCATACGATGCGCAGCCTGGCGCTGCCGTCGTTCTATCCCGGACGCTGAACGTCCGACACTCTCGAGGATTCCGCCTCACGAGGTGAGGCTCACGAGCCGCCATGCCGATGCAGATCGTCGTCAAATGTCCGAAGTGCGACGCCGCGCTCCCGGTCGACGCGTCCGAAGCGCCGATGGCGATCAAGTGCGGCGCGTGTGAACGAGCGATCGCGCTGTCGTTCTCGGAGGCCGTGCAGCACGACGGCGCGGTGGACAAATGTCCGGTCTGCAGCGGCGGCGACTTCTACATCCGCAAGGACTTCAATCCGCAGCTCGGTCTCGCCGTCGTGATCGTCGGCGGCATGATCAGCGCCGGCTTCTACTGGTACGGCCAGGATCTGATCGCCTACGGCGTCCTCGGCGGTGCGGCGCTCATCGATCTGATGGTCTACGGGCGATTGAAGGACGTCACCGTCTGTTATCGCTGCCACTCCGAATTCCGCGGCAGCTACCCGCGTACCGCCAAGGCCTTCGACCTCCACACCGCCGACGTGCTGGAGCTCGAGTACGAACGCAAAATCGGTCGTCGGTAGGGACAGGCTTTAGCCTGTCCGTCGTCGGTCAGAACAGCGTGACGGTGACCTGAACGCCTTGTTCGACGACGCTCTGATCAGAAGGAATCTCGATGTAGCCGTCCGCCTGCGAGAGGCTGGTGATCTCCCCAGAGCCTTTGAACGCCGGCAGCGCCAGGCCGTCCGCGATCTTCACGGTGTAGAACTGATGGCGGCCGGCTTGCGAGACGATCCGGCCGCCGAGCGGCAGCGTGAGCGTGCGCGGCGAATAGATCGGCAGTCTCGCCGTGGCGCGGAGAAACGGGACGAGCAGGATGTAGGCGTTCGACAGACACGAGGTTGGATTTCCCGGCATGCCGAAGAAGGGAACGCCATCGACGATCGCGAAGGCCGTCGGCTTTCCGGGTTTGACCGCGATGCCGTGAAAGACCATCGTGCCGCGTTTGGCCACGAGATCCAGGATCAGATCCCGTTCGCCGACCGAACTGCCGCCAGAGAAAATGATCACGTCGGTGCCGGCGCAGCGATCGAGCGCCGATTCCTGCGCCGCCATCGTGTCGGCGGCGGGCGGCAGCGGCATCGCGATGCCGCCGTGTGCCGCGATGACCGCGCTCAGCGTGAACCGGTTCACGTCGTAAATCTGCGCGCCGGCCAGGTGGTGGCCAGGTTCGACGACCTCGTTCCCGGTCGAGAGCACCGCGACGCGCGGCTGCGCGAAGACTTCCACATCGGCCGAACCGATTGCCGCGAGCGCACCGAGCCGGCTTGGATTCAAGAGGTCACCACGACGCACGACGAGATCGCCGGGTGAAATATCGGCGCCCTTGCGCCCGATGTTCTGGCCCGCCGTCGCCGCGGCCTTGATCGCGACGTGGCCGGCATCGGCCGGCGCGGTCTCCTCGACCATGATCACCGCGTCCGCTCCGGGCGGCAGCGGCGCGCCGGTGGCGATCTCCGCGCAGGCGCCGGAGACGACATCGTGTCCTGCCGTCTGACCGGTATAGATGCGCTCCACGATCCGAAGCCTGGTCGGCGTTGCGCCACTCGCGCCGGTTGTGTCGGCGGCGATGACCGCGTAGCCGTCCATGGCCGATCGCGAGAACGGCGGGACGAAGAGCGTCGCCGCCACGTCCGCCGCCGCAACACGCCCGCCGGCGCGCTCCAGCGGCAGGCGTTCCGTGCGCGTGATCGGCCGTACGCCGTCGCTCAGACGCCGGCGCGCTTCATCGATGGAGATGGTTGACGTGAACGGCCGCATCTACTTTCTGGCCTGCTGCACGAGATGACCGAGCTCGGGGATCACCAGCTTCTCGAGCGCCAGCCGGACGGCGCCCTCCGAGCCCGGCAACGCGATCAGGATTTTTCCAGCCGACAATCCGGCGGTGGCACGGCTCATCATCGCCGCCGCGCCGATGTCCTGATAGCTGAGCATCCGGAACAGTTCCCCGAAACCGTCCAACCGTTTCTCGAGCAGCCCGTCGATCGCTTCAAAGGTGTTGTCGCGCGACGTGATTCCCGTGCCGCCGGTGGTGATGATGGCGTCCACGTCGCTGATGATCTGACGCTCGACGACGCCCTTCACCTGCGCCGCATCGTCCTTGACGATGACACGGGTGACGACGGTGTGGCCGGCGGCGGTGAGCAGCGCGGCGATGGCGCGGCCGCTCGTATCGGTGGCGTCGGTCCGGGTATCACTCACCGTGACGATCGCGCAGCGGACCGAGCGGGGTCCCTGCGCCTTGTGCTCGGTCGCGGGTTGCATCGCGCCGACGATTGTACCGCGCGGCTGTGGTAGGATACTGGTTTCGTTCGACCTTAAGCGCCCATAGCTCAGTTGGATAGAGCGTCTGGCTACGAACCAGAAGGTCGCATGTTCGAGTCATGCTGGGCGCACTTCCCCTGACAATTTTTTCGGTATGCTGTGCACTCACCCGAGCGGTAGGGACAGGCTTTAGCCTGTCCGTGGGTTTGAGCAGGAGCGCGCACGCGTGAAGAAGCTTGCTGTCTTGTTGGTGCTCGTGGCCGCGGCCGGCGCGGCGTTCTGGTTCTACGAACGCAGAGAAGCGCCCGCCCCGGCGACGACGACTTCCGCGGCGGACGCTGGAACTGTCGTAGCGCCGCCACCGGCTCCCGCTGCGGCGCCGGAGCCCGCGCCTGCGGAACCGGCACCCACTCCAACCGCGCGTCCTCGTGCCGCGGCGCCCAGGCCCGCAGCGCCCACGGCCGCGCCTGAACCGGCCGCGCCAACGATGGCGCTCCACATCGACGCCGACGTCCCCGGCGCGCAGGTGTTCGTCGATCGCAAGTTCGTCGGCAAGACGCCGTTGACGACCAGCGAAGTGGATCCGGGCACGCACACCTTGAACATTACCGCCGAGGGGTACGAGAGCCAGACGCGCACCATCACCGTCACGCCGGGTGCGCAGGACGTGATGATCAAATTCCGTGAAGTCCGTCTCGACGCGAAGCTGCAGGTCGTCCACAAACACCGTCTCGGCTCCTGCACCGGAACACTCGTTGCCACGCCGCAGGGACTGCGCTACGAAACCACCGACAAGGACGACGCCTTCACGTCCGCGCTGGTCGACCTCGAGAACTTCGAAGTCGAGTACCTGAAGAAGAACTTGAAGGTGAAGCTGAAGAAGGGCAAGAGCTTCGACTTCACCGATCCCGAAGGCAACGCCGACCACCTCTTCGTCTTCCATCGCGACGTCGACAAGGCGCGCGAACGGCTCAAGAAGGGCGATCCGCCCGCCTCGACCCAGTAGTCGCGATTTTCGATCTCTCTTCGAACGAGCTTCGCAGTCGAGCTTCGTTTCGCGGTGTTCTATGGCAACATCGCGAGCATGATGCGTTTACCACGCATTCTTGCGGCGCTTGGCGCCGGTTCAGGTGAGCTGACTCAGATCGCGTCCGCCTCGATGGTCGGGCTGAGCGCGGCGATGCGTTCGCTGCGCGGCCGCTACCACCTGCCGGTCGAGGACGTCCAGGACGACGAGCTGGACGGCGAGTCGTACGAGCTGCATTCGACCGGACCCTGGTCGGCAGCGCGACTGAGGCACACCCTTCGCACCCACTTGAAGGGCGATCGTGTGATCGTGCTGTCGAATCGCGAACCGTGCATTCACGAACGTACCGAAGAAGGGCCGGTCGTGCGGCATCCCGCGAGCGGCCTGGTGACGGCGCTCGAGCCGGTGATGCGCGCCTGCTCGGGTGTGTGGGTCGCGCACGGGAGCGGGTCCGCGGATCGCGAAGCCTCGGACTCGCTGGGGCGCGTCTGCGTCTCCACCGGCGACACACAGTACTTGCTCCGGCGCGTCTGGCTCACCGAAGCCGAGGAGTCGGGCTACTACTACGGATTCGCCAACGAAGCGCTCTGGCCGCTCTGCCACACCGCGCACGCACCACCGATCTTCCGGCGCAGCGATTGGCAGCAGTACCAGCGCGTGAATCAGCGTTTCGCGGACGCGGTTGCCGCGGAAGCGGGCTGCGAAGATCCAATCGTCCTGGTCCAGGACTATCACTTCGCGCTCGCGCCGCAGATGCTGCGGCGGCGCTTTCCGAAGGCCACGATCCTGACGTTCTGGCACATTCCGTGGCCCAATCCGGAGCGGTTCGCGGTGTGTCCGTGGGCGGCGGAAATTCTCGAAGGGTTGCTCGGCAGCAGCATCGTCGGGTTCCAGATTCCGCAGCACTGCCACAATTTTCTCGAGAGCGTCGATCGTGCGCTCGAGGTCCGCATCGGACGACAAGAGCTCGACGTCACGCGCCAGCAGCGGACGACGCTGGTGCGGCCGTACCCGATTTCGATCGAATGGCCGGTGCGGTGGAGCCGCGACGCGGCGCCGATTCAGACCTGTCGCGACGAAGTGCGAGCGTCGCTGGGTCTTTCTCCGGACACCAAGCTGGTGGTCTCGGTCGATCGGCTGGACTACACCAAGGGGCTCGAAGAGCGGCTGCTGTCGATCGAACACGCGCTCGAGCGCTGGCCCGAGCGCCGCGGCCCGCTCGCCTTCGTACAAGTCGGCGCGCCAAGCCGGACGCGGATTCCCACGTATCGGGACTTCGGCAATCGCGTCCGCGCCGAAGTGGAGCGTCTGAATCAGCGATTCAGCCCCGGTGGGGAACGGCGCGTCGTCCTCATCGATCGCCACTGCGAGCCGCCCGAGGTGCTCAAGTTGTACCGGGCGGCTGACGTCTGCTACGTGAGCAGCCTGCACGACGGCATGAACTTGGTGGCGAAGGAATTCATTTCGGCCAGGGACGACGAGCGCGGTGTGCTGCTCCTCAGCCGCTTCACGGGCGCCGCGCGCGAACTGACGGAAGCGCTGCTCGTGAACCCCTATGATCTGGAAGGGGTGGCCGATACCATGACGACGGCGCTGCTCATGTCAGAGGCCGAGCAAGCCGAGCGGATGCGGGCGCTTCGCGCGCACGTGACGGAGTACAACGTCTACCGCTGGGCGGGGCGCATGCTGCTCGACGCCGCCCGGCTCCGTCAGCGCGAGCGGCTGCAAGTGCGTCTGGCGAGCCGCGGAATTCGGCGTTAGGGCAGTGGCGCTGCCATGGACATCCTCGCCAAACGGAACCGGCCGGTCCTCGAGCGTTTCACCCGATCGAAACTGTTGGTCGCCTTCGACTACGACGGGACGCTGGCGCCGATTGTCGCCGCCCCCGAGCGGGCGCACATGCGCACCACCACGCGCCGGCTGCTGCGCGCCGTCGCGCAACGTTATCCGTGCGTCGTCATTTCCGGCCGCGCCAAAGCCGACGTCAGCCGCCGCCTTGGCGACATTCCGATCTGCCACGTCTCGGGCAACCACGGTCTCGAACCCTGGGCCGAGAAGGCGCGCTACGCGGCGACCGTGCAGGCGTGGATTGCGGAACTCTTGCCGCGACTCGTCACCTGCGACGGTGTGATGATCGAGGACAAGACCTACTCGCTGTCGATCCACTATCGCCGCGCCCGGCACAAGCGGATCGCCGTGAGGACGATCGACCGCGCGGTGAAGGCGCTCGCCGGCGCCCACCGGATTCAAGGCCGTCAGGTCGTCAACGTCGTGCCGGTCGGCGCGCCGACCAAGGGCGACGCGCTCGAGCAGGTCCGACGCCTGCTGGTCTGCGAGGCCGCGGTGTATGTGGGCGACGACGAGACGGATGAAGATGTGTTCGTCAACGGCCACCGCGATCATCTGCTCAGCGTGCGGGTCGGCCACGCGCGCCATTCGCACGCGCGCTATCGCCTGAACCATCAGCGCGACGTCGATCGTTTCCTCCACCAACTGCTCGCGCTGCGCCCGCCGCGCGCCGCGTCCGCGCCGCCCTGTCCGCCGAGCTCCTGAGTTCCGAAGGCGGAGCGGATGGCGTGTGTTCAGGCGAGGCCGCGGCCTGCCGCCGGACTTCGTCGAATCGGCGCTCGTCGATCTCGTGACGGGCCGCCGCTTCCCGCTCGCCGCCGGCGAGCCGTTCCGCCTCACCCTCGACCCGAGCGCTTTTGTGTGGCTGCGACCGGAGGATCGAGCGGCAGCACCGTCGAGTACTTGACCTGCTTCAGCGCGAAGCTCGATTTGATGCCGGCCACGCCGTCGAGCCGGGTCAGCGCGGTCTTGAGAAACTGCTCGTAGGCCGAGACGTCGGGCACGACGACGCGCAGCAGGTAGTCGGCGTCGCCGGTCATCAGGTAGCACTCGAGGACTTCGGGACGCCGGAGAATGGCCTTCTCGAAGACGTCGAGCCGTCCTTCGACCTGGTGATCGAGGGTGATCTGCACGAACACCGTGACGCCGAGATTCACCGCCGCCGGATCGAGCAGCGTCACGTACTTGCGAATCACCCGCGACTCCTCGAGCGCCCGGACCCGCCGCAGGCACGGCGCCGGCGACAGCCCGACCTTGTCGGCGAGATCGGCGTTGGTGACGCGCGCGTTCTCCTGCAGCGTTTTTAGAATATTGCGATCGATCTGGTCCATACGGCGCAATTATATTGCGCGTACTGGCCGATGAGCAGTGCACTTCGCAATCTTCCGTGCCGCGGCCTTTGCTACCCTCGCGGAGTGCCGAATCATCAATCATCAATCATCGATCATCAATCATCGATGAGCGTCACCACGAGCCGTCTCGCCCACCTCGCCGCGCTGGAGCGCAAGGTGCTCTGGCTCGCGGTGTGGATGATTCATCACGCCAATCACATCCGCCCCAAGCGGGACGGCTTGAAGGTCGGCGGCCATCAGGCGTCGTCGGCGTCGGTCGCCACGCTGATGACGGCGCTCTACTTCGACGTCCTCCGCCCCGAGGATCGCGTCGCCGTCAAACCGCACGCGAGCCCGGTGTTCCACGCGATTCAGTATCTCTTCGGCCGCCAGACGCGCGAGAAGCTGGAACGCTTTCGTGCCTACGGCGGCGCGCAGTCGTACCCGTCGCGGACCAAGGACACCGACGACGTCGACTTCTCGACCGGCTCGGTCGGCCTGGGCGTCGCGATGACCGGCTTCGCGGCGATGGTCCGCGACTATCTGCGGCTGAAGGGGCGGATCGACGGGCCGGCCGGCCGCGGCCGGATGGTGGCGATCGTCGGCGATGCCGAATTCGACGAGGGCAACATCTTCGAGGCGATGCTCGAAGGCTGGAAGCACGACATCAGAAATCTGTGGTGGGTCATCGATTACAACCGCCAGAGTCTCGACGCGGTGACCTCTGATCGCATCTTCCATCGCTTCGACTCGGTGTTCCAGGGCATGGACTGGCGGGTCGTGACGATGAAGTACGGCCGGCTGCTCGAGCGCGCCTTCGAACGCCGCGGCGGCGACGCGTTGCGCGACTGGATTGATGCCTGTCCGAACTCACGGTACTCCGCGCTGGCCTACAAGGGCGGCGCGGCCTGGCGGGAACAGCTCCAGCGCGAGTTGGGCGACACGTCAGGCATCCGCGAACTGCTCGACGAGCTCGACGATCCGATGCTCGGACAGCTGATGACCAATCTCGCCGGCCACGACATGGGGGCGATCCTCGACGCGTTTCATGGCGTCACCGACGACCGGCCGACCTGTTTCATCGCCTACACGATCAAGGGCTTCAATCTGCCGTTCGCCGGCCACAAGGACAATCATGCCGGCATGATGACGCCGGAGCAGGTCGAGGCCTTCAAGCGCACCGTCGGGATCGCGGACGGCGAGGAATGGGATCGTTTCGCCGGCCTCGACGTGGCCGCGGCCGATCTCCAGGCCTTTCTCGACGACGTGCCGTTCGCGCAGCCGGCGGAACGCCGTCACGAGGCGCCGCGTGTGGCGGTGCCGGACCGCTTCGAGCCGCCGTTCAGCGAGACCATGTCCACGCAGCAGGGTTTCGGCCGCGTGCTGGCCGACATCGCGAAGGCTCATCCCGAACTGGCCGATCACATTGTCACGACCTCGCCTGATGTGACGGTCTCCACGAACCTCGGCGGATGGGTCAACCGCCGTGGAATCTTCGACGCGACCGAACGTGCCGACACATTCAAGGACGAGCGCATCGCCTCGGCCCAGAGCTGGGTGATGTCGCCGAACGGGCAGCACATCGAGCTCGGGATTGCGGAGAGCAATCTCTTCATCCTGCTCGCGGCGCTTGGGTTGGCCGGTCCGCTCTTCGGGTCGCGGCTGCTGCCGATCGGCACCGTCTACGATCCGTTCATCGCGCGTGGTCTGGACGCGTTGAACTACGCCTGCTACCAGGATGCGCGCTTCATTCTGGTCGGCACGCCAGCCGGCGTCACGCTGGCGCCGGAGGGCGGCGCCCATCAGTCCATCTACACGCCGCTCATCGGCATGGGGCAGCCCGGGCTGACCTTCTTCGAGCCGGCCTACGTCGACGAGCTCTGCGAGATTCTGCGCTGGAGCTTCGAGCATCTCCAGGACGACCGCGGTGGGTCGGTGTACCTGCGGCTTTCGACGCGACCGCTCGCGCAGCCGACGCGTCCGATGACGACGACGCTTCGATCCGACGTGCTCGAGGGCGCCTACTGGCTCTTTCCGCCAGGCGCCGACGCGGAGCTCGCGATCGTGGCCTCGGGCGCGGTGTTGCCTGAAGCGATCGAAGCGCACGAACAGCTGCTCGACGACCTTCCGGGTGCTGGGCTGCTCGTCATCACGTCGGCGGATCGGCTTGAACGCGGCTGGCGCGATGCGGCCGCGACGGGGCCGTCGCACATCCAGCGTTTGCTCGCGCAGCTGCCGCCCGCCGCCGGCCTCGTCACCGTGCTCGACGGCCATCCGGCGACGCTCGCCTGGATCGGCGCGGTCGCCCAGCGCCGGACGGTTCCGCTTGGTGTCGATCGTTTCGGGCAGTCAGGCGACGTGCCGGACGTGTATCATGCCGCCGGCATCGACGCCGACGCGATCGTCGGCGCCGCCGCACGCCTGGTTGTCTCTGGTGGCGTCCGGCTACCGTGATGCCGGTGGCGTCCGGCTGTCGTGACGTCGGTGGCGTCCGGCTGTCGTGACGTCGGTGGCGTCCGGCTTTAGCCGGATTGCAGAGGATTCCATGAAATCTCTTGTGTGCGGCCTGACCGCTATGACCTTGCTCGTCGTAACCACCGCGGCCGACGACTACCCGCATGCTTTCCCCCGCGAAGGCGTGAAGAAGCTGTTCGAGAACGAGCGCGTCGTCGCGTGGGATGTGACGTGGAAGACCGGCGTCCAGCAGCCGATTCACCGCCACAAGTTCGACATGGCCGCGGTGTATGTGAACTACGGGCCGATTCGCGTCACGCGGCCGGATGGCAGCGTCAATCCTCCCGGCGAGCCCTTCTCGGTCCCGCGTCCGTTCTTCCAGGCGCGCGACGTGACGCACAAGGAGGAAGCGGTCGGGTTTCCGCCGGGCACACCCGAGCGGGTGGCGATCATGTTTGACCTGAAGGACGTTTCGTTCCCGCCCGTCACCAAGGCAGGTCTGCCGACGGCGTTTCCGCGCGACGGCGCGCCGAGGCCGGCGATCGACAACGCCCGCGTCCGCGAATGGGACTACACGTGGCAGCCGGGCAAGAAGGTCCCGATGCACATCCACGATCGCGACTCGGTACAGGTGTTTCAGACGGGCGGCACGGTCCGGTTCACGAGCGAGAACGGCACAGTCGAGACGAAGACGTTTGCGTTCAAGGACGCGCGTTTCATTCCGCGCGGAACGATCGATGCCGAGGAAGGTGTGAGCGGCACGCCGCGTGCCGTGACGATCGAGCTGAAGTAGCTAGTTCGCCGTCAGTCTCTTGAGGAGTTCCTGCGCCAGCGGAAGACTGACGGGACACGTCGGATCGTCGATCCGGCATTCGGCGAGCGTCGAATTGCAGCCGCAGTTGCACGACTCGGCATTCAGCGCTTTGACGACCTCAGTGCGTTTTGCCGGCGTGAGCTTGGTCAGATCCAGTCCGGGAATGCTCGTGGCCTGCGCGGCCTTCGCCAGGCGGACTTTCGCGGGATCGTCCACGCGCTCGATGCGCACATTGGTCGCCATCCCCGCCAGCACCTGGGTCTCGAGCTCGGTATTGGCCGCGTTCAGCATCCCGACATGCTTCTGGGCCAGCCGGCCTTCGCGATCGACCACGAACGTCGTCGGCAACGCCGACACGCCTTTGAAGACTTTTCCGAGCTCCGGCGTCGTCATGACCACCGGGTAATTCATCCGGTGCTCGGCGACGAAGGCCTTGACCGGCTCGACGCCGCCTTCGTCTTCGGAGACGCCGATGATCACCAGCTTGTCGCGATACTTGTTCTGCAGCGCGATGAGGTCGGGGATCTCCGCGCGGCAGGGCGGGCACCAGGTCGCCCAGTAGTTCACCAGCACGACTTTGCCGCGCAGGTCCGCCGAGGTGATGGTCTTGCCCTCGATGTCGGTCATCGAGAAGTCCGGCAGCGGCGGGCCTTCCTTGAGCAGCGTGACGGCGAGGCCGTCGCCCGCCGGCGGCTGAACGGTGTCGGGATTCTCGGACTCCGTGCAGGCGCTGGACGCGATCAGCGCGGTGAGGGCAAGGGCCGGCAGGAGGCGCTGCATGAACACGCTCCATCGTAGCAGGCCCGCCGATCAGCATCCACCGGCCCCACGCCGGTCGACGCCATCGAGCGGCCGGCCCGGTGGCCCGGTTGGGATACGATGAACATATGATATCGTGTGAATATGCCCAAGACTCCCATTTCCGTGACGCTGGATGAGGAGAACCTCCTCTGGCTGAAAGGGCGGGCGGTCAAAGCGCGCGGGTCGTTGAGTGCCGTGCTCGACGATCTGGTGGCCCAGGCTCGGGCGGGACGGTTGTCGACGCCAGCGGCGGCGCGGTCGGTCGTCCGCACGATCGACCTGCCGCCGGACGATCCAGAGCTCGACGGCGCCGACGAGGTCGTGCGGGCGCTGTTCGATCGCTCGACGGCGCGGCCGCTGCTCGCCAAGGACACGCCCCCGCCGTACGGGGAGCCGCGAAAGAAGCCGCGGCGTGGCTAGTCTGCCTGCCGCCGTCGCGGACACCCATGCGCTGATCTTCCACGCCGCCGGAACCGGCGTGTTGGGGAAACGTGCGGCCGCGCATTTCGCGGCGTGTGAGCGGCAGCAGGCGCTCGTCTACATTCCGGCTGCGGTCATCTGGGAGACCAGCCTCCTGGCACGAGTCGGCCGCATCAACCTTCGGCGTTCGGTGCGCGATTTCTTCGACGACCTGTTTTCCAACTCCGCGTACCACCACCTGGATCTGACGCCGGAGCAGGTCTACATCGCTGACGAACTTCGTTTCACCCGCGACCCGTTTGACGCCCTCATCGTCGCCGCGGCGCGAACGCTCAATCAGCCGCTGTTGACGCGCGACGCGACCATCAGAGGTTCGGGCGCGATTCGCGTGGTCTGGTAGTGGAGGCGGGTTTCACGCCCGCCCTGCGCCTTCTCATCGCTCGGACGCGCTGGTGCCGCCGGCCGCCGGAATGTACGACCGGAGGACGTAGTCCTTCACCATGCGATCGGCGCTGAACCGCCAGCCGAGCGTGCGGATCGCCCGTTTCATGCGGGCGATCCAGTTGCGCGGCAGGCCGTCGCGATCCCGGTCGTAGTAAAGCGGAATCACCTCGTCACGCAGCGCCCGCAGCAACCCGTCGCCGTCGCGGGCGTCGTGGACGTCCACGCTGGTGTGCGTTTCACCGCTGCCGATCGCGAAGCCGTTCTGGCCGTCGAAGGCCTCCGCCCACCAGCCGTCGAGGATCGACAGGTTCAGCCCGCCGTTGAGGACGATCTTCTGTCCGCTCGTGCCGCAGGCCTCGAGCGGACGCCGTGGATTGTTGGCCCAGACGTCGACGCCCTGCACCAGGCGGCGCCCGACGCTGATGTCGTAGTCCTCGAGGAAGAGCAGCTTGCCGGCAAAGCGCGGGTCGCGCATCAGCTGCGCAATCTGCTGCAGCAGCGACTTGCCCGGGTGATCGTGCGGATGCGACTTGCCGGCAAACACGAACTGGACCGGCATGCGTGGATCGTTGACGAGCGCGGCCAGTGCGTCGATGTCCTGGAACATCAGCGTGGCGCGCTTGTACGTCGCAAAGCGCCTCGCGAAGCCGATGGTCAGCGCGTCAAAGCTCAGGGCCCGCCGCACTTGGGCGATGAACCCCGGTGATTCACCACGTCGCTCCGCGTGCTGCGCCGCGCGGCGGCGCGCCGCTTCGATGAGCTGCACCTTGAGCGTCTGGTGCGTTTCCCACAGTTCGCCGTCGTCGATCTTGTCGATCGCTTCCCAGAAGGTGTGCTCGCCGGCCCGGTGCTGCCAGTCCGGGCCGAGATGGCGGTCGTAGACCTGCCGCATCTGCGGCGCCAGCCAGCTCTGTACGTGGACCCCGTTCGTGATGTGGCCGATCGGCACGTCGTCTTCGCCGCGTCCGGGATAGAGCGAGTGCCACATCGCCCGCGAGACCTGTCCGTGCAGCGACGACACCGCGTTGGCACGACGGCTCAATTTCAGCGCCAGGACCGTCATGCAGAACTCTTCGTGCGGGTCGTACGGCGATACGCGGCCGAGGGACATCAGCCGGGCGTGGTCCAGTCCCATCGCGTCGCCGAGCGGCCCGAGATGCTCCTCGATGAGCGCCGATGAGAAGCGGTCGTGGCCGGCGGGCACCGGTGTGTGCGTCGTGAAGACAATCTGCGGCGCGACGCGGCGGACGCCTTCGAGGGCGTCGATCCCCTCGGCGGCCATCCGCTGCCGCACCATCTCGAGCGACGCGAACGCGCTGTGGCCTTCGTTCAGGTGCAGCACGCCGGGCGAGATGCCCATCGCGCTCAGCGCCCGCATGCCGCCGACGCCGAGCAGCAGTTCCTGCCGAACGCGGACCCGATGATCGCCCCCGTAGAGGCGCGCCGTCAGTTCGCGATCCTCCGGACGGTTGCCGTCGACGTTCGAGTCGAGGAGCAGCAGCATGTTCCGGCCGACAGCCAGTTTCCAGACGCGCGCGGCGATCGGTCCGGTGCGCGTCTCGATGCTGATCGTCACCGCCACACCGCGATGCATTGCCGGCTGCAACGGCAGAAGGCCGCTGTCCAGATCGAGGTAGTCCTCGTGCTGCCAGCCGTCTTGATCGAGGCGTTGTCTGAAATAGCCCTGGTCGTAGTAGAGCCCGACGCCGACGAGCGGGATGTTCAGGTCGGACGCGCTCTTGATGTGGTCGCCGGCGAGGATCCCGAGACCGCCGGAATAGATCGGAATCGACTCGTGGAGGCCGAACTCGGCGGAGAAGTAGGCGACCGGCCTGGCCCAGAGGACGCCGGCGTGACGCGCTCCCCACGTCTTTGCCGAGGACAGGTACTCCTGCATCCGGCGATAGGCGTAGTTGATGCGGCTGTGCAGCGCGAGCTGGGAGGCGCGCTCCTCGAGTTTCTCGATCGGAATCTGCTGCAGCAGGACGATCGGATTGCTGTCGCACTCGCGCCACAGCACCGGATCGAGTTCGCGAAACAGGCTGGTCGCGTCGTGGTCCCAACTCCACCAGAGGTTCTGCGCGAGCGCGGCCAATCGCTGATGCGCCGGCGCGACGAAGTGCCCGAGTGTCCGCGCCTCGCTCACGGTCGGCGCCAACTGCGCGCCCGCCATCGTCAGCATCCGGACGTCGTCGGGGCCGAAAACCCGCGGGTCGATCGTCTGGACGACGAGGACGCCTTGCAGGAGGCCGCGATCGATCAGCGGGACGCCCAGAAATGATCGATAGGGGTCCTCGCCGGCCTCGGGGAAATACTTGAAGCGGGGATGCGTGACCGCGTCAGCGACGACCTGCGGCCGCAGTTCCTCGGCGACCAGCCCGGCGAGTCCTTCGGTGAGCCGCATCCGGACCCGGCCGACGCTGTCCTGGCGCAGTCCGATCGTCGCGGCGAGGACGAGGCTCGCGCGATCGGGTTCGAGGAGGTAGACCGAGCAGACGTCCAGCTCGAACCGCCGTTGAATCAGGTTGACGACGTTGCGCAGCGTCTCGGCGGGGTCGCCGCTTTCCGAAATCAGCCGCCCGATTTCCTCGAGCGTCCACAGCAGCGACCCCTCACCGGCGCTGACACTATCTCCAGTGTTCACGGTGTCCTCGGTTCAGCAAGAACGCTGCCTCGCGCGCGGGTGTTCTCCAGGGGGAACGAGACTCAGAGCCAGGACAAGCATGTCGCATACGTTCAGCCATGGAACAAGATTGTAGGAGCATGTGGTCGGACACCGGCCTTCGCTCGCTCAGGCCGCCCTGAGTGTCATCGAAGGGCGGAACGATCAGCGGGTGTCTGACCCCAACAAGGCAGGAATGCGGACCAGTCGCCTGGCTCGTCCCTTGCTTTTTCGACCACCAGAATCGCCAAATCCCGCGAAAAACCCGACCTGAAGGTCGAAGACCGACACGGTTGTCGGCGTGGGGACGGCTGTGTGACTCTTTTGTCTGTGCCTTCACTGCCCTCGACCCCCACCGGCGCGCTTTTCACGAGCTATCAGCTCGACCGGGCCTACGACGAGATGTTCGAGTCGTCGGGGCAGCCGCGGTCGCACTGCCGCGCGCTCTTCGAAGACCTGCTGGCGGCGTCGCTGCCCGAGTTGCGGCGGCATCAGTCGGAAGCCGACAAGACGTTTCTCGCGCAGGGGATTACGTTCACCGTTTATGGCGACGAGCAGGGCACTGAACGCATCTTTCCGTACGACCTCCTGCCGCGAGTCATCACGGCGGCGGAATGGAACGTCCTCGAGCGCGGTCTGACCCAGCGGCTGACCGCCATCAACTGTTTCCTGAAGGACGTGTACCACGAGGGACGGATCCTCGCCGAGGGTGTCGTCCCGCGGGATCTCGTCCACAGCTGCAAGCACTTCCGCCGCGAGATGCGCGGCGTCAACGTGCATCGCGACATCTACGTGTCGGTGGCCGGCACCGACCTGGTCCGGCTCGAGGACGGCCAGTTCGTCGTGCTCGAAGACAACCTCCGCGTGCCGAGCGGCGTCTCGTACATGCTGACCAACCGCGAAATCACCAAGCGCGTGTTCCCCGGCCTGTTCGACCGCTACAAGGTGGCGCCGGTCGCGCATTACGGCCAGGCGCTGCTCGCTACGCTGCGGGCGCTCGCGCCGCCGAATCGATCCGATCCGAACTTCGTCGTGCTGACGCCCGGCGTCGGCAACTCCGCCTATTTCGAGCACGCGTTTCTCGCCCGGCAGATGGGCGTCACGCTCGTCGAAGGGCGCGACCTGCTCGTCCACGACAACATCGTCTACATGCGGACGACGTCGGGACTGCGGCGGGTGGACGTGATCTACCGTCGCGTCGACGACGACTTCCTCGATCCGCTGGCGTTTCGCACGGATTCGTACCTGGGCGTGGCCGGCTTGCTCAACGCCTACCGCGCCGGCAACGTGTCGCTGGCCAACGCGATCGGCACCGGCATCGCCGACGACAAGGCGCTCTACGCCTACATTCCGGCGATCATCAAGTTCTATCTGTCGGAAGAACCGATTCTGCACAACGTCCAGACGTACCTCTGCAGCAATCCCTCCGATCGGACCTACGTCGTCGAGCACCTCGAGTCGCTGGTCGTGAAAGCGGTCGGCGAGTCTGGGGGCTATGGGATGTTGATCGGTCCGCACAGCACGGCCAAAGAGCGCGAAACATTCAAGGCCAAGGTCCTCGCCGACCCGCGGAACTTCATTGCGCAACCGACGCTCTCATTTTCTCGTGCGCCCTGTTTCCTCGATGACTGTGTGGAACCGCGCCACGTCGATCTGCGCCCGTACGTGCTCTACGGCGAGCGCGTGCAGATCGTCCCGGGCGGCCTGACCAGGGTCGCGCTGCGCAAGGGTTCGCTGGTGGTGAATTCGTCGCAGGGCGGCGGCAGCAAAGACACCTGGGTGCTGGAGGAGTAGATGCTGCTGTCACGCGTCGCCGACGCCCTCTACTGGACCGGACGCTACCTCGAACGCGCGGAGCATGGCGCGCGCGTCATCGACGTCCGTCTCGACCTCGGGCTGGACCGGTTGCCGGGCGGTGGCTGGGACTTCACGCGGCTGTTCGACAGCCTGCAGCACGATCCACCGGCCGAGCCGGCGGCGAATCCGCCGGCGCTCGTCGACGCGGCGTTCCTCGATCACACCAATCGCGAGTCGGTGATTGCGTGCGTCACCGCGGCGCGCGACAACGCCCGGCAGGTCCGTGAAGAGATCAGCGCCGACATGTGGGAGCAGGTGAACGGTTTGTATCTGCGGCTCAAGGCGGCACGCGCTGAAGGCACGTGGTCGTCGCGTCCGCACTATCTGTCACGCCTGATCATCGAGGGTGTGCATCTCTTTCAAGGCATTACCGACGCGACGATGGGGCACGGAGAGGGCTGGCAGTTCCTGCAGGTCGGCCGTTTTCTCGAGCGCGCCGGCGCCACGGCGGCGCTGCTCGATCTGCACTTCAAGGATCACGCGCTGACCAAGGTGCAGGGCGGCGCGTTGGCGAACCAGATCGAATGGGCGGGTTTGCTGGAATCCTGCTCGGCGCTCGAAGCGTACTGCCGCGTCTACACCGCGGATCTCCGCCCGCACCGGATCGCAGAGTTCCTGCTGCTCGACGCGGAGTTCCCGCGCTCGGTGCGCTTTGCCGCCGCGTCGGTCGAATCAGCGCTGCGGACGATCGCGCAGCACGTGTCGCAGCGTCCCGGCGGCCGCGCCGAACGGCTGGCCGGCCGGTTCCATGCCTCGCTCGACTACGCGCACGTCGACGAGATCATGGCCGAAGGCGCGCACGCGTATTTGCAAGGCATCGAGCGCCAGTGCGACCAGATCCATATGGCAATCGCGCAGTCGTTCATTTCGTACCCGATCGAGCAGGCGTTACCGGCGTGAGAGCGCTCACGATGCACCGGCGCTCGAACGCACCGCGCCCCGCGCACCTCGCAGGCGGCACCAGCACGGTGCACCGTGCACCCCGCACCTCGCACCCCGCACCTCGCACTGACAGGGATCAGACATGTATTACACGATTCGCCACGTGACCCGGTTCGTGTATGAAGCCACCATCAGCGAGAGCGTGATGGAGGCGCGGATGCAGCCGCGCAGCGATGCCACGCAGCGCTGCATCCAGTTCGGTTTGACGACGACACCGAATTCGCGGGTGATGGTCTATCAGGATCACGACGGCAACATCGTCCATCACTTCAACATTCCGGGACGGCATTCGCGACTGACCATCAGCGCCGAGGCGCTGGTGGAGTGTGAGCCGGCGCCGCTGATTCCGTACGATCTCGGTCCGGACGGCTGGGACGAGCTCGACGCCATCACCGCGTCGGGTGAGTTCTGGGAGCTGCTCGAGCCAAGCCCGTTCGCGCGCCGGACCGAGCTCCTGGATGCGTTTGCGAAAGAGCTGGGGTTGACGCGCAAGATGGACGCGCTGGGATTGCTGCGGCGGCTGACGACCGAGATCTACGATCGGTTCGAATACAGTCCGATGAGCACGCGCGTCGACTCGCCGATCGACGAAGCGCTGCAATCAAAGCGTGGCGTCTGCCAGGACTTCGCGCACATCATGATCGCGCTGGTGCGGCAGCTCGGCATCCCGTGCCGCTACGTCAGCGGCTATCTGTTTCACCACGAGAACGCCGACCGCTCATCGATTGCGGCGACGCATGCCTGGGTCGAGGCGCTGCTGCCGGATCTCGGCTGGGTGGGGTTCGATCCGACCAACAACCGCCTGGTCGAGGATCGTCACATCCGCGTTGCGATCGGCCGCGACTATGCGGACGTGCCGCCGACGCGCGGTGTGTTCAAGGGCGTGAGCGCGGTCAGGAGCGAACTGTCGGTTGCGGTCAACGTCGGGTCGATGCAGCAGACGGCCGGAGAAGCGCTGCCGTTCGTCCCGTGGATGTCGCGCGACGCCGCCAGCACGTTCGTTGAAGCGCCAGCGGTTCAGCAGCAACAGCAGCAATGACACTCGAAATTTTCAATTCTGAATAGTCAATGAGGAATGCGTACAGACGTTCGACGGCCCTGGCGTTCCGAAGCCTTGAACGAATTGACTATTGATAATTCCGAATTGAGAATTTCGGTATTACGCGAGCGGTGCTGGCAGGCTCGATCTGCCCATCAAGTAATCGTCCACGCCGCGCGCCGCTGACCGGCCTTCCGCAATCGCCCAGACGATCAGCGACTGACCGCGCTGCATGTCGCCGGCGGTGAAGACGCCGGGGACGCTGGTCATCCAGCGCTCGTCGCGCCAGACGTTGCCGCGGTCGGTCAGCTTCACACCCAGCTTCGTCAGCATGCCGTTGGTTTCCGGTCCGAGGAAACCCATCGCGAGCAGCACCAGGTCGGCTTTCAGTTCGAACTCGGTGCCGGCGACGGGCTTGAACTCCATCCGTCCGCCGCTCGACACCATCTCCACCTTCGACCCGTGCAGCGTCGTCACCTGATTCTTGCCGTTGCCGGTGAACTTGTGCGTGGCGATCGAGTAGAGCCGTTCGCCGCCCTCTTCGTGCGCCGAGGAGACGCGGAAGATGTTCGGCCAGAGCGGCCACGGATTCCCGGCGGCGCGTGACTCGGGCGGCTGCGGCAGGAGTTCGAGCTGATGCACGCTCGCGGCGCCCTGGCGATGCGCGGTGCCGAGGCAGTCGGCGCCGGTGTCGCCGCCGCCGATGATGATCACGTGTTTGTTGTGCGCGGTGATGAACTCGCGATCCGCGATCTCTTCGCCCTCGTTCCGGCGGTTCTGCAGCGTCAAATAGTCCATCGCGAAATGGATCCCGCCGAGTTCACGGCCCGGGACCGGCAGGTCGCGCGGCTTGGTCGCGCCGCCGCAGAGGACGATCGCGTCGAACTGGGCCCGCAACTCGCCAATCGGAATGTCGACGCCGATGTTGGCGTTGGGCTGGAAGGTGATCCCTTCCTGCGTCATGAGCTCGAGCCGGCGATCCAGCACCCTCTTTTCGAGCTTGAAGTTGGGAATGCCGTAGCGGAGCAGGCCGCCGATCCGATCGGCGCGCTCGAAGACGGTCACCGTGTGGCCGGCGCGATTGAGCTGCTGCGCGGCGGCAAGCCCCGCCGGTCCGGAACCGACGACCGCCACGCGGCGGCCGGTGCGCGCTTCAGGCGGCTGCGCCGTGACCCAGCCTTCTTCAAACGCGCGATCGATGATCGAGACTTCGACCGCCTTGATCGTGACCGCGTCGTTGTTGATGCCGAGCACGCACGCGCCTTCGCACGGGGCCGGACAGAGCCGGCCGGTGAACTCGGGGAAATTGTTGGTCGCGTGCAGCCGATCGATCGCCGCGCGCCAGCGATCGCGGTAGACCAGATCGTTCCAGTCGGGGATCAGATTGCCGAGCGGGCAGCCGTTGTGGCAGAACGGGATGCCGCAGTCCATGCAGCGCGCCGCCTGATCTTTCAGCGACGTGTCAGGATACGGCAGGTAGACCTCGTTCCAGTCGTGGACGCGTTCGGCGACCGCCCGGGTCGGGTGCTTCTTGCGTTGAATTTCGATGAACCCGGTGACCTTACCCATTGGACGCCGCCCCAATCAATTCGAGAAATGTCGCTTCGCGTCCGGCCGCCGCCGCCCGCGCCTGCGCCGCCAGCACGCGCTTGAAGTCGCGCGGCATGACCTTGACGAACACTGACCGCAGCGCGTCGAAATCGGCCAGCACGCGCGACCCGAGTTCGCTGCCGGTGTACTGGACATGGCGCGTGATCAGGCTGCGCACCAGCTGCACGTCCTCCGGGCTCTCCAGCGGCTCGAGTTCCACCATCTGGGTGTTGCAGCGCCGTTGGAACATCTCGCCCGGATCGAGAACGTAGGCGATCCCGCCGCTCATCCCGGCCGCGAAGTTCCGTCCGGTCTTGCCCAGCACGACGACGCGGCCGCCGGTCATGTACTCGCAGCCGTGGTCGCCGATGCCTTCGACGACCGCCATCGCGCCGCTGTTTCTGACCGCGAACCGCTCGCCGGCGACACCGCGGAAATAGGCTTCACCGCTCGTGGCGCCGTAGAGCGCGACGTTGCCGATCAGGATGTTCTCCTCGGCGACGAAGCGCGCCTGCTTCGGCGGGTAGACGATCAGTTTGCCGCCCGAGAGCCCCTTGCCGACGTAGTCGTTGGCGTCGCCTTCGAGCGTCATCGTGATGCCGCGCGGCACGAACGCGCCGAAGCTCTGGCCTGCTGAACCGGTGAACGACAGCTTGATCGTGTCGTCGGGCAGGCCGTCCGCGCCGTAGCGCTTGGTGACCTGGTTGCCGAGCATCGTGCCGACGGTGCGGTTGACGTTGCGGATCGGCACGCTGACCGACACCGGCCGCTGATGGTCGAGCGCTTCGCGGCAGCGGGCGATCAGCTGATTGTCCAGCGCGTCCGCGAGGCCGTGATCCTGCGCGACCATCCGCCGCTTCGGCGCATAGATCTCGACGTTCGGCTGATAGAGGATCGCCGAGTAGTCGAGCCCTTTCGCCTTCCAGTGATCCACCGCCGGCCGGAAGTTCAGCCGATCGACCCGCCCGATCATCTCGTCCATCGTCCTGAAGCCGAGCGTGGCCATCAGTTCGCGGACTTCTTCGGCGATGAACTTGAAGAAGTTGACGACGTGTTCAGCCTTGCCGGTGAAGTTCTTCCGGAGTTCCGGATCCTGCGTCGCGACGCCGACCGGGCAGGTGTTCAGATGGCAGACGCGCATCATGATGCAGCCCGAGACGACGAGCGGCGCGGTGGCGAAACCGAATTCCTCGGCGCCCATCAGCGCGGCGACGACGACGTCGCGGCCGGTCTTGAGCTGGCCGTCGACCTGCACGGTGATGCGGTCGCGCAGCTTGTTGAGCATCAGCACCTGCTGCGTTTCCGCGAGCCCGAGCTCCCACGGTACGCCGCCGTGCTTGATCGAGGTGAGCGGCGAGGCGCCAGTGCCGCCGTCGTGGCCGGAAATCAGCACTACGTCGGCGTGCGCCTTGGCGACGCCGGCGGCGACCGTGCCGACGCCGGCCAGCGCCACCAGCTTGACGTGGATGCGCGCCTCGGGATTCGCGTTCTTCAAGTCGTGAATCAGTTGCGCGAGATCCTCGATCGAGTAGATGTCGTGGTGCGGCGGCGGTGAAATCAGCC
>CAZOAZ010000077.1:0-26995 GCA_964577955.1 uncultured Bifidobacterium sp.
GGAGAAGCATTCGGTCTCGAAGCTGATTGGTTCGCCGCCCGGATACGTCGGCCACGAAGAGGGCGGCCAGCTGACCGAGAAGGTCAAGCGCAATCCCTATTCGGTGGTGCTGCTCGACGAAATCGAGAAGGCGCACCCGGACATCTTCAACATCCTGCTGCAGGTGTTCGAGGACGGCCATCTCACCGACGGCCTCGGGAATCGTGTGAACTTCAAGAACACGATCATCATCATGACCTCCAACATCGGGGCTCGCTTCATCCAGAAGAAGAGCTCGATGGGGTTCCAGTCGGCGGACACCGGTGTGATCGACAAGAGCGTCTCGGAGATGGTGCTCGGCGAAGTGAAGCGGACCTTCAACCCCGAGTTCATCAACCGCATCGACGAGATCATCGTGTTCGAGGCCCTGGGCGACGACGACCTCCGCCGGATCATGGGGCTGCTGGTCACGCAGTTGAACGAGAACCTCGTCGACCGCAAGCTGCGGATCGCGCTGACCGACGAAGTGATCGACTGGATCATCGAGGTCACCTGCAAGGACCGGTCGTACGGCGCCCGCCCGCTGCGGCGGGCCATCCAGCGCTACGTCGAGGATCCCCTGTCGGAGGAGCTGATTCGCGGCCACCTGCGGGGCGGCGACATCGAGGTCTACCTCGATGCGGGCGTGCTCTCCTACCGGCCAGCCGGCGAGCTCGAATCCGGCCGCAAGCTGGCGTAGAACCCAGCGGGCCCCCAGCCGATCCAAATCCGCGGACTCGCATGTCTTTGGCCCCCGTCTCCGGGCCGCCACCGGCCGTCCCGGGGCGCGCTTCGTCTAAAATCCTGTAAAGTAAGGGGCTCGTCTTCTCACCGATGATTGTGCCGAGAGTGATTTCCCGACGCTTGTTCGTCCTGGCGGCATGCGGCTGGCTGGCCGCGGTTTCCGCGGACGCTCAGACCCCGCCGGCGGCGGCCGCGCCGACCCTGTGCGGTCAACCCGTTCCGCCTCCGCTGGCCCTGCCACCCGACGGTTCGGGGCCGGTGGTCTACACCGTGGCGCCGTGCTTTCTGGCTCAGGGCAATACCTCGCTTGTCGACATCCAGACCTATCTGTATTACATGCAGATCAAGGACCGGATCAGCCGGCCATCCCAGAACGTCTGGGTGCCGTACAACGACGAGATCGAACAGCTGATCCGCGACGACTTCAAACGCCTCTGGGCGACCAACTTCCTCGACAACCTCTCGATCGAAGTCGCCGACTACCAGTTCACGAACGGCGTCGTCGGCAAGCTGATTCAGTACAACTTCGAAGAGCGCCAGCGCGTGAAGAACGTCGAGTACGTCGGCTCGAAAGTGCTCGAACGATCGAAGATCGAAGACAAGCTGAAGGAAGAGAACACCAGCATCCGCCTCGACACCTTCATCGATCCTGGTCTCATCCGCAAGATCGAGGGGATCGTCCGCGAGATGATGAAGGAAAAGGGCTTCCAGTCGGCCGAGGTCACCCACGAGATCACGGATGCGACCGGCGGACCGAAGCTCGTGAACGTCCGCTTCAACATGTCGGAAGGGCCGAAGGTCAAGATCAAGAGCGTCGACTTCGTCGGCAACAAGGATTTCAGCGACAGTACGCTGCGGCGGAAGCTCAAGGAGAATCGCGCCCACTGGTGGCTCTCGTGGATCACCGGGCGCGGCACATTCCAGGAGACCAAGTTCGAGGAAGACGCCGAGAAGGTCATGGAGTTCTACCGCGACCGCGGCTACATCCGGGCGCAGATCGCCGAGCCGCAGATCACGACGCTGTACGACTCGTCGGACAAGCAGACGCGCTGGGTGGAGCTCAAGATTCCGATTACCGAGGGTAACCGCTACAAGGTCAGCAGCTTCGATGTTGCTGGGAATACCGTCGTCAAGAGCGAGGCGTTGACCCCGTTCTTCAATCTCAAGCTGGGTGACTACTACTCTCAGAAGGACATCCGCAAGGGGTTCGAAAAGGCCCGCGAGGCGTACGGCGTTGTCGGGTACATGGAGTTCACCGGCTATCCCGACTACAAGTTCAGCGACGATCCCGATCCGGCCGCGCCGCCCGTTCCATCGGCGCTGGCCGCGGTGACGCCCGAGAACGAGAACCCGACTGTCAAGGTCACGCTCCAAATCCAGGAAGGCAAGCAGTACTTCGTCAACCGGATCGTTTTCACCGGCAACACGACGACCCGCGACAACGTCATCCGCCGCGAGATGCGGCTCTACGAAGACGGCGTCTTCAACACCGAGGCGCTGAAGTACAGCATCAAGCGCCTCAATCAGCTCGGATACTTCAAGCCGCTCGAAGGCCCCGGCAAGGACGTCAACATCGACAAGGCGCAGAACGCCGAAGACAAGGTCGATGTGAAGATGAAGCTGGAAGAGCAGAACCGTAACCAGCTGACGTTCGGCGCCGGCGTCTCGCAGTTCGAAGGGTTCTTCGGCCAGCTCTCCTTCCAGACCGCGAACTTCCTCGGCCGCGGCGAGAGCCTCACGGTATCGCTCCAGGGCGGGCAGCGGGCGCAGAACTACACCCTCGCGTTCACCGAACCGTTCTTGTTCGACCGCAACATCACCGGCGGGTTGAACGTCTTCCGCAGCGAGGTCCGCTACATCGGACAGTTCACGCAGCGGTCGACCGGCGCCGTGGCGACGCTCGGCCTGCCGATCGGCAACGGCTTCACCCGCATGTTCACGAACTACAGCTACGAGCGGGTCCGGGTCACCGAGATCAACACGGCCTATCAGGATCCCATCCTGCTGGCGCGCAATCCGTTCCTCCGCGATTCGCTCCTCATCGGCCAGGACGGCGAGCGGATCGTCAGCAAGATCACGCCAAGCCTGATTTACAACTCGGTCGATCAGCCGATCTTCCCGACGACCGGCAAGCGCTTCAGCCTGTCGATGGACATGGCGGGTCTCGGCGGGAACACCAAGTTCCTGAAGCCGTCGATGGAGGCCGTCGCCTTCTTCCGCGAAAACAACCGGATGTCGATCGGTTTCCGCGGCCAGATGGTCTATTTGAAGGCGCTGGGCGACACGCGCGAGCTGCCGATCTTCGAGAAGTTGTTCCTCGGCGGTGAATACAGCGTCCGCGGGTTCGACATCCGGCAGATCGGGCCTTCGGACCTGACGACCGGGCTCGTGCTTGGCGGAAACAAGAGCCTCCTGTTCAACGTCGAGCAGAGCTTCAACGTTGGCGGCCCGGTGCGGCTCATCCTGTTCTTCGACGCCGGCCAGGTCCGCGACGACGGCGAATCGTTTGCGTGGCAGGAGGACATCCGGCAGGTCGTCCAGCCGCCGGCACCGGCGCTGCTCGGCACGAACCTGCAATTTGGACCGACGCTGACTGCGCTCGATTACGTTCCCCAGATTGAGACAGTGGGGCGGCAGAGCGCCTTCAAGACCTCCACCGGCGTCGAAGTGCGCTTCTTCATGCCGGTGCTGAACGTGCCGTTCCGGCTGATTTTCGCCTACAACCCGCAACGTGGCAGTGTGCTGGACAACAGCCTCCAGCCCCAGAGCGCGTTCCAGTTCCGCTTCGCGGTCGGTACAACGTTCTGATAAAATCCCACGATTCTGTTCTGACGAAAGGATTTCGCGTAATGAGAGGTCTTGTCATCGCGGCGGGTCTGACGCTGGCTGTCGGCGTGTCTTCCGCCGTTGCTCAGCAGGCGCCCCCGCAGCCCGCACCGGCCAGACCGGCCGCTCCGTCAGCACCTGCGGCAGCGCAGCCGGCACCCGCACCGGCTCCAGCGCCCGCTCCGATTCCGTTCCCAGCCGGCGCCAAGATCGGCTTCGTCAACCTCCAGGCGATCGCGCAGATGACCACCGACGGCAAGGCCGCCGCCGGCCGTGTCCAGGCGCTGGCCCAGAAGAAGCAAACCGAAGGCGCCGAGAAGGCCAAGGCGTTGCAGGCCAATCAGCAGAAGCTCCAGGCGAGCGGCAACGTGATGAGCGACGCGGCCCGTCAGCAGCTCGAAAAGGAAATCGAGAAGCAGACGGTCGACGGTCAGCGCTTCGAACAGGACGCGCAGGCCGAGCTCAACGACCTGCAGCAGCAGCTCCAGCAGGAATTCCAGCGCAAGCTGCTACCGGTGCTCGAGGCGGTCTCGAAAGAGAAGGGCATTCAAGTGCTGTTCAGCGCGGGCGACGCCGGCGTCATCTGGATTGAGCCGGGAATCGATCTGACGCTCGAAGCGGTCAAGCGGATGGACGCGGCGCCAAAGCCGCCCCCCGCACCGGCGGCCGCGCCGCGGTAACCGCCGCGTCTCGACGCGGTCCGGCTGAAGCCGTCCTTCGACAAGCTCAGGACGGCCGTGAGCACCGTCGAAGGGCCGGACCGCACCATGAGGGCAGAATAGAAACGGGCGCCTGCGGGCGCCCGTTTTGCTTTTACGGGTGGATCACGCGGACGACGTAGGTGACGGGCTGATCGGCGGGAATGTAGCCGACATCGTAGACCCGTACGCAGAACGTGCCGGCGGAAGACGCAATGCCGCTGAGCGCGACGCCCGTCAGCCCCGAGCTGTCGTTGGTGAGAATCAGCTGGCACGCCTGGGTCGTTGGATCGTAAACGCCGAGCGCGATGCCGAGCACGACGGCCGCGTCCGGTGCGACGCTGGTGATCTGCGCGTCAATCTGGCCGGACGCTGAGGTCGTGAATTGACTTGTGATCCCGCCGCCCCGGGTCAGCTGCGGCAGGGTGCCGTCGGAGAGCGGGACCGGGTAGAGATCGATCGCCCGGTTGTCGCCCGTCGGATTCGTTGTGGTGTTGTCGATGTCTTCGCAGGCAGTAGCCGCAACGGCCAGCGTCAGTGCCACGAACAGCGCGCTCAGTCGACTCATGAAAGTGGTCCTCGAGACAGCTTCCTATTATGTAGGACGCCGGACCCCTTCTGATAGACTTGAACGCCGTGTTCACGAACATTTCGACGGCGGTAGACCGTCTCTGCTACCGCTATCCCTCGCTGCTGGTCGACGCCGTGACGGAACACGAGCCGGGCCGCCGGCTGGTGGCCGTCAAGAACGTATCGGTCAGCGAGGAGTTCTTCCAGGGTCATTTTCCGGGGTCGCCCATCATGCCGGCGGTCCTGATGCTCGAATCGCTGACTCAGGGGGCGGCCCTCCTCCTGTTGCAGCGCGAAGGGGCGGCGCCCAACTCCCGCGTCTATCTGCGCGGCGTGAACGACGCCAAGTTCCGAAAACTGGTTGTTCCCGGCGACCGGCTGCGGATTGAAATCGTGCTTGGCTCGCGGCGCGGCCCGCTTGCCCGGGCCCAGGCGATCGCCTACGTGGACGACCAGATCGTCGCCGAGTGCGAACTGCTGCTCGGCCTGGTCCCGGACCAGACCGACATTCATCCCACCGCGCTCGTGCACGACACGGCGGTGATTGGCGCAGGGACCCAGATCGGGCCGCACGCCATGATCGGACCTCGCGTCACGCTCGGACCGGGCTGCAAGATCGGCGCAAACGCGGTCATCGACGGCTGGACGGATATCGGGGAAGGCACGGAAGTGTACCCGTTTGCGTCGATCGGCCTGACCCCGCAGGACCTGAAGTTTCGCGGCGAGGAAACCCGCCTGGTCATCGGCGCTCAGAACATCTTCCGCGAGTTCGTCACCATCCATCGCGGGACGCGCGGCGGCGGCGGCGTCACCCAAATCGGCGACCGCAATGTGTTCATGGCCTACGTGCACGTGGCGCACGATTGCCACGTCGGCAACAACACGATTTTCGGCAACATGGCGACGCTCGGCGGCCACGTCACGGTCGAGGACTACGCGAACATCAGCGCCGGCTCGGGCGTCCATCAGTTCTGCCGCATCGGCCGGCATGCGTTCATCGGCGGCTACTCGGTGATCACCAAGGATGCGCTGCCGTACGCGCGGACCGTCGGCAGCCGTCCGGCTCGCATCTTCGGTCTCAACGCCGTGAAGCGTCTCCAGAGCCGCGGCATCGCGCCCGACGTGATCACCAAGTTGAAGCGGACGTTCCGCTATCTGCTGCAGTCGAAGTTGAATACGACGAGCGCGCTCCGGCGCATCCAGCAGGATCGCGCGCTCGCGTGTGAGGAAGTGCAATTCGTCGTCGACTTCATCCAGCAGTCGGAGCGTGGCGTCATTCTCCGCCGCGCCTCGCGCCGTGCCGAGGAAGTGCTCGCCGAGGAATAGACCCCGTATCCATGCGGCTTGGCCTCATCGCCGGCAACGGCCGGTTCCCCTTTCTGGTGCTCGACGCCGCCCGTGCCGCCGGCTACGACGTCACCGTGATCGCGCTCAAGGAAGAAGCCTTTCCCGATCTCGAGGCCGAAGCGGCGCGCCCGCCGGTGGCGCCGCTCCATCGCATTTCGCTCGGTCAGCTCGGGAAGTGGGTTAGCGTGCTGCAGAAGGCGGGCGTCACGAAAGCGGTCATGGCCGGGCAGGTCAAGCACACGAAGCTCTTTTCCGACATCGTGCCAGACATGATGGCGCTCGGCGTCCTCATGCGCCTCAAGGCGAAGAACACCGACGCCATCATTGCCGGCGTCGTCGATGCGCTCAAGGAACACGGGATTGAGATGATCGACTCGACGACGTTTCTGCAGCCGCTCCTCGCGCGCGACGGCGTCCTGACGCGCCGTGCGCCAACCGACGATGAGCGCGGCGATTTTGCGTTCGGTTATCGCGTCGCCGACGCGATTGCCGGACTGGACATCGGGCAGACGATTGCGGTGAAGTCGGCGGCGGTGGTGGCGGTCGAGGCCATGGAAGGCACCGACGCGGTGATCGCGCGCGCCGGTCAGCTGGCCGGCGCCGGCGTCCGGATCGTCAAGGTCGCGAAGCCGAACCAGGACATGCGATTCGATGTGCCGGTCGTCGGAGTGGCGACGATTCAGGCGATGCGCCAGGCGGGGGCGACGGCGCTCTCGGTCGACGCTGGAAAGACGCTCATGCTCGACGGCGACGCGATTGTTCGCGCGGCCGACGACGCCGGCATCGTCATCGTCGGCCGGCCGGCAAGGAGCTGATCGCATGTCGTTGCGCGTGGCAGTCGTCGGCGTCGGGCACCTTGGGCGCCATCATGCGCGGATTCTGGCCACGCTTCCAGGCGTCCAGCTGGCCGCGGTCGTCGATACCAACCGGGCGCGGGCCGAAGAGATTGCCGCGTCGGTCGGAACTCGCGCCCTGTTCGATTCGCGCGAGCTCGTGGGCCATGTCGACGCGGCCACGATTGCCGTCCCGACCGCGCAGCATCGCGACGTGGCACTGCCGCTCCTCGATGCCGGCATTCCACTGCTCATCGAGAAACCGCTGGCGCGATCGATTGCCGAGGCGGACGACATCCTCGCCGCGGCGCGGCGGCGCGGCGTCGCGGTTGCCGTCGGACATACCGAGCGGTTCAATCCGGCGGTGGAGAAGGCGAGACCGCTGCTCGTCGACCCGCGGTTCATCGAGGTCCATCGCCTCGGCGCGTTTCCGGAGCGCAGCCTGGACATCGACGTCGTCTTCGATCTGATGATTCACGATCTCGACGTCGTCCTGTCGCTGGTCCACGCGGAAGTCGAGGCGATCGAAGCGGTCGGCGTGCCGGTCCTGACGCCCCGGGTCGACATCGCCAATGTCCGCATCAAGTTCACGAACGGCTGCATCGCGAATCTGACGGCGAGCCGAATCAGCCGCGACCGGGTGCGGAAGATCCGGTTCTTCCAGCCCGCCGCGTACCTGTCGATCGACTACGCGGCGCAGAAGGTCGAAGTCCTGCGCGTCGTGAAGGGGGCAGGCCCGATGCCGTCCATTGAGGGCGGCGAAGTGGACGTTCCGAACGAGGAACCGCTGGCGCGCGAGCTGTCGGACTTCGTCGACGCGGTGCAGACCGGCCGGCCACCGCTCGTCGACGGCCAGCAGGGCCGCCGCGCGCTGGCGCTGGCTCAGCAAATCGTCGAAAAAATGGCTCAGCATTGATTCTATGCACGACGACCTGACAAACTTTCTCGCCGACCTGGACAAGCGTCGGCTGCTGAACCGGATCACCGAGGCGGTGAACCCGGACCTCGAGATCGCCGCGGTCATCGATCGCGCCTGCAAGCTGCCCGGCGGCGGACCGGCGCTGCTCTTCGAGAAACCGACCGGCTTCGACATACCGGTCGCGGCCAACGTCTTCGGATCGCTCGAACGGATGTGTCTCGCGCTCGGCGTCAAGACGCTGGACGATCTGGCCGTCGAGATCAACGCGCTGATGACGCCGCAGATGCCGGAAGGGCTGCTCGACGCCATCAAGATGCTGCCCATGGTCGGCCGTCTGAAAGACCTGATGCCGAAGACGGTCAAGGACGCGCCCTGCCAGGAGATCGTCCGTCGTGACGGGACGCTCGACGAGCTGCCGATCCTCAAGTGCTGGCCGGACGACGGCGGCCGCTACATCACGCTGCCGCTCGTGTTCACGAAGGATCCCGAAACCGGCATGCGCAACATCGGGACCTACCGCATGCAGGTGTTCGACGGCCGGACGACCGGCATGCACTGGCAGCGGCACAAGGGCGGCGCGCAGCATCATCGCGTCGCCGAACGCCTCGGCAAACGGCTGGAGGTCGCGGTTGCGCTCAGTCCCGAACCGGTGCTGACCTACGCGGCCACCGCGCCGATGCCGGAAGGGCTCGACGAACTGCTCCTCGGCGGCTTTCTCGCCCGGCGCCGGATCGAGCTCGTGAAGTGCGTCACCGTGGACCTCGAAGTGCCGGCCAGCTCGCACATCGTGCTCGAGGGCTACGTCGAACCGGGCGAACGGCGGCGCGAAGGGCCGTTCGGCGATCACACCGGGTTCTATTCGCAACCCGACGACTTTCCCGTGTTCCACCTGACCTGCGTCACGCGCCGGAAGAAGCCCATCTATCTCACGACCGTAGTGGGCATTCCGCCGATGGAAGACTTCTATCTCGGGATGGCGAGCGAGCGCATTTTCCTGCCGCTCATTCAGAAGACACATCCCGAGATCGTCGACATGCACTTCCCGGCCGAGGGGATCTTCCACAACATCGTGATCATCGCGATCGACAAGCGCTATCCCGGCCACGCGCGCAAGATCATGAGCGCGGTGTGGGGACTCGGCCAGCTGATGTTCTCGAAGACCGTGATCATCGTGGACAAGGACGTCAATGTCCACGATCTGAGCGAAGTGGCCTGGATTGTCGGCACGCACATCGATCCGCTGCGCGACGTGCAGATGACCAAGGGGCCGCTCGACGACCTGGACGACGCCTGCGACATACCCGCCTACGGCGGCAAAATGGGGATCGATGCGACCCGCAAATGGGCGTCCGAGGGTTACACGAGGAACTGGCCGAACCGGCTGCGCACGACCGAGGCCGCCCGGCGGCGCGCCACTGACCTCGTCGCCAAGATGACGCGCTCGTGAGCCATGATGCCGCGCCTCGTTCTGCTGCTCCTGGTCGGACTGCTGACGGTCCGCTGTCGCTCCGCCGAGGACATCGCCCGCGATGAGTTCCGGGCGCGGCTGAAACAGGACGCACGCTTGACGACCGCCGAAATTCAACGGCTGGCCGGAGAAGTCGGACGGGCCATCGACCGGAAGGCGCTGCGCATGGCCGACGGCGGCATCACACGGACCCTCGAATCCGATCAGCGCGACCGCGTCCTCGCCGTGCTCACCGATCCGTCGTCGGTCTACGACAGCGGACTCCGTCGCGCTGAGCAGAGTATTCTTCGCGGCATCACCGGCGGTGCGACGCCGCTGCTTTCGGAACTCGACGCGCTGCAGACGCTCTGGATCGACGTGGACACATTTCATCCACGCCGCTATGAGTTCACCTACAGTTCGCCAGGCTTCGGTGATGTGGCGTACGATCTACGCGTTGAGTAGCGATATGATCAGGTGTTTGTCATGACGCTGTCAGCAGCCGACCTCGGGACGCTCACGTCGAGTTACGACATTATCGCGATTGGGATGGCGGCCGACGACGTGCGGCGCCGCCGTCATGGAACGGCGACGCATTTCGTCCGTGTCGCGACCGTGGAGGCCCTCCCGGGCGCGCCGATTGAGGTCCCGCCCGCCGCCGGGGAAGTTCGTATCACCGGCACACCGGTCTCGGCGAAGGACGCCGTGGCTCGCGTCGCCGCGGTGGCCGCGGTGTCGGCCTCGACGCCGCTGTCCGGCTTCTCGCTCGCCGATCTCGAGGAGCTGGCCCGCCGCGAGAAGATGACGCTCCGTCAGCTGCTCGAGGATCTCCACGCCGCCGGGCTCGAACTCGTGTCCGAAGCCCCGTTCGATCGCCTGCGCGATCCGCGGCGCTCGGTCGAGGAAGTCAACATCGCTGGCCTGGCGCTGGCCCGGCTCACCATTCACCAGTTGGAGAGCAGCGAAGTGCCGGCGCTCTACAAGGCGATTGGCGCGCTGCAATACGACGTCGCGGTGATTCGCGCGTTTGCCCCGTTGCCGCGGTCGTTCAACCCCGCCGTTCCGACGACCGGCTTCGACGATGTGAAGCGGATCGCGCTGGCGAGGTTGTATCTCGAGAGCATTCCGTCGATTCAGATCGACTGGTCACTCTATGGCCCGAAACTGGCCCAGGTCGCGCTGACGGTGGGCGCGGACGACATCGACGCGGTGTCGCCGTTTGACGACCTGAGCGAAGGACGGCGCCGCGCGCCGCTCGAAGAAGTCCGGCGCAATATCCTGGCAGCCGGCCTCGAGCCGGTCGAGCGCGACGGGCGTTTCGATCCCCGCCGCGCCTGATGGCCATCGTCCGCCTCGGCGCCGTCGAGTACCTCAACGCCCGGCCGCTCGTCTACGGACTCGAGCGCGCGCCGGGATTTTCGCTCCGCTTCGACGTGCCGTCACGCTGCGCCGACCTGCTGCACGCTGACGCGATCGATCTCGGACTCGTCCCCTCGATCGAGTATCTTCGTGGTCCGCGTCCCTACGCGATCGTCCCGGATCTGGCGGTGGCGTCGGCGGGACCGGTCGCATCCGTCAATCTCTATACGAGGAAGGATCCGCGCGACCTGAAGTCGATCGCCCTGGACACGACGTCGCGAACCTCAGTGGCGTTGACGCAGGTGATCGCGAGGCGCGTGTACCGGCTGAATCCGGAACTCGTGCCGATGGCCCCGGATCTACCCGCCATGCTGGCGCAGGCCGACGCCGCGCTGATCATCGGCGACAAGGCGCTCTTTCTCGACCACGAAGCTGAGGGCGCGCAGAAGATCGATCTCGGGCAGTTGTGGACTGGCGCGACCGGCCTGCCGTTTGTCTATGCGTTCTGGGCGGGGCGGCTGGCCGCGGTCGCTCCGGAAGGCGTCCAGCGGCTCCGGCAGGCGCGCGATGAAGGGCTGGCCGCCGCACCCGCCGTCGCGGCGGCGTACTTTCCCGACGATCCTGCCCGGCGGGCTGTGGCCGAGCGCTACCTGCGGGATAATATTCGCTACACCCTGGACGCGGCGGCCATCGAGGGGCTCACGTTGTTTTATCGCTACGCTGCGGAGTTGGGGCTGGTTTCGTTCGACGGCGCACTGCGCTTCTACCATGCTGAGTCTGACTGAGCGCCTCGCGGCGCGGGTTCGAGACGGAGAACGGCTGGACGCCGCCGAGGCGCTGCACCTCTATCGGCACGCGCCGACGGCGCTCCTTGGTCAGCTTGCCGACCACGTGCGCGCCCGCAAGCATCCCGAAGGCCGCGTCACCTACATCATCGACCGCAACGTCAACTACACGAACGTCTGCGTGGCGAAGTGCAACTTCTGCGCGTTCTATCGCGAGGTCGGATCGCCGGATGGCTACGTGCTGGGCTTCGACGAGCTCTTCAAGAAGATCGACGAGACAATCGCCGTTGGCGGCGTGCAGCTGCTCCTGCAGGGCGGCCACAATCCCGACCTGCCGCTGACCTGGTACGAAGATCTCTTTCGCGCGATCAAGCAGCGCTATCCCTCGTTCAAGCTGCATGCCTTGTCGCCGCCTGAGGTGATCCATCTGTCCCGGCTCTCGCAGTTGCCGGTGCCGGAAGTGCTCGACCGCCTGATCGCCGCCGGCCTGGACAGCGTGCCGGGCGGTGGCGCGGAGATCCTCGTCGATCGGGTCCGGAAGCTGCTGCACTGCTACGGCAAGGCGACGGCCGACGAATGGCTGGACGTGATGCGCCACGCCCATCGCGCCGGCCTGCGGACGACGGCGACGATGATGTACGGCACGGTGGAGAGCGACGAGGAGCGGCTGGAGCATCTGCTGCGCCTGCGCGCGCTTCAGGACGAAACCGGCGGCTTCACGGCGTTCATCACGTGGAGTTATCAGCCCGATCACACTGAACTGGCCGGGACCGAAGCGACCGGGATCGACTACCTGCGGACGCTGGCGATCGCGCGAATCGTGCTCGACAACTTCGACAACCTCCAGGCCTCGTGGGTCACGCAGGGCGGGAAGGTCGGGCAGCTCAGTCTGGCGTATGGCGCCAACGACATGGGCAGCGTGATGATCGAGGAGAACGTCGTCCGCGCCGCCGGAGCCAGCTACTGCATGGACGAAGTCGAGATCGTGCGCAACATCGAGGACGCCGGTTTCGCGGCCAAGCGGCGCAACATGCACTACGAAGTGCTCGGCGATCCGATCTTCCGCGAGCGCGACGTTCCGCGCATGCTCGAGCTGTCGAAGGCGCGCGAGGACGGCGACGATCACGTGCCGTCCGAGCTGATCAACTATCCGGCCCGCAGCCGCAGCGGCAAACAGCTTCGCATCATTCCGAATTGATCCGGTACCACGCGTCCTGGATTGTGCCGATTGCCGGGCCGCCGATCCGCGACGGCTGGATCGCGGTCGACGGCGGCCGCATCGCCGGCGTCGGCCCGCAGCGCGACTCCGGTGGTGTTCGGCCCACCGACGGTGCTCAGGGCCGTCCTGAGCGTGCCGAAGGACGGCTTCAGCCGGATTTCCCATCGCACGACCTCGGCGCCGTGGCGATCCTGCCGGCGCTCGTCAACGCGCACACGCATCTCGAGCTGTCGTTCCTGCACGATGCGGTCCCGCCGAGCGACACTTTCAACGACTGGGTCACGGCGATGATGGCGAGGCGCCGGCAGGCAGCGCTCGCGCCCGATTCGGCGCCGGTGGTCGACGCGGTCGTGCGGGCGATCGATCAGGCGCGACGATCAGGAACCGGACTCTTCGGTGACATCAGCAACACGCTGGCAACCGTGCCCGTGCTGCGTCAGCAGGCGATGCCGGCGCTCGTCTTTCACGAGCTGGTCGGGTTCAACCTGCAGGATATTGCCGGACGGATGCGGACAGCCAGAGCAGCCGTCGCGGCGGCGAATGGCGATGCTGCCGACGACGTGCGCGTGACCACGGCGCCGCACGCGCCGTACTCGGTGTCGCCGGAGCTGTTTCGCGCGATTCGCGCGGACGTGGACGCGCACGATCCGCCCATCACGACTGTCCACGTGGGAGAGTCGGCGCCCGAACTCGAGCTCCTCAGGTCGGGGACCGGCGTCGTGCGGACGATGCTCGAGCGTCTGGGGGCGTGGTCGGAGACCTGGCATCCGCCCGGGTCCTCGCCGCTGTCCTATCTCGCGGATCTCGGCTTCATCGACGCGCGGACGCTCGTCGTCCACGGCGTCCAGTTCGACGCGGCGGATCTCCAGCGGCTGGCGCGGATCGGCGCCACGCTGGTCTCGTGTCCCAGGAGCAATGTCTACGTGGGCGTCGGTTCGCCGCCGTTGGCGGAGTTCTATGCGCACGGCGTCAACGTCGCCTTCGGGACCGACAGTCTGGCCAGCGTCAGCGATCTGAATCTCTTTGCCGAACTGGCCGAGGCGCGGCGCATTGCCCCGACGGTTCCGGCCGCCGCGCTGCTCGCAAGCGCGACGCGAGAAGGCGCGCGGGCGCTCGGCTTTGGGACTGAGTTCGGTACGCTCGAAGCGGGGAAGCGGGCGCGGCTGGTGGCGGTGTCGATTCCGCCGCACGTCGGCGATGTGGAAGAATACCTGCTGACGGGCATCCAACCGGCGCAGGTCAGCTGGCTCCCCGCCTGAACGCGATGATCGCTCGCCTCAAGACCTACCTGTCGTTCGTCCGGTTCAGCCATTCGGTGTTTGCGCTGCCGTTTGCGCTTGCGGGGGCGCTTCTGGCGTCGCGGCAATCGCCGATCACATGGCCGGTGGTCGGTTGGATCCTGCTGGCAATGGTGTCGGCTCGCTCGGCGGCGATGGGATTCAACCGGCTGGTCGACGCGCGGTTCGACGCCCTGAACCCGCGTACCGCCAATCGCGAGATGCCGCGCGGTGCGATGAGCGTCCCTGAGGCCGCCCTGTTCGTCGTGGTGTCGTCGGCGATCTTCGTGTTCGCGGCGTGGCGGCTGAATCCGATCTGCTTCGCGCTGTCACCGGTCGCGCTCGCGATCGTTTTCTGGTATTCGCTGGCCAAGCGGTTCACGACCTGGACGCAGTTGTTCCTTGGCCTGGCGATGGCGGTCGCGCCGGTCGGTGGCTGGCTGGCGGTCGGCGGCCGCGGCGGGTTCGAGCCCTGGCTCCTCGCCGCCGCGATCGGATTCTGGGTCGGCGGCTTCGACGTGTTGTATGCCTGCCAGGATCTCGACTTCGATCGGGCGCACGGACTGCGATCGATTCCGGTGCGCTTCGGTGTCGCGCGCTCGCTGCTGATGTCGCGTGGCATGCATCTCGTCGCCGTGGTGTGTCTGGCGGCTCTGGCCTTCGTGACGCCGCTGCCAGGCTTCTACTTCATCGGCGTCGCGGTGATCGCGGCGCTCCTTGTCTACGAGCAATCGCTGGTCAAAGCCAACGATCTGTCGCAAGTGAAGAAGGCGTTCGACATGAACGGCTACGTCGGCATCCTGTATCTGCTCGTCCTCGCGGTCTCGATCTATGTCTCCTGAACGGCAGCGGTCGGTCGCCGTCGCGATTACCGGCGCCAGCGGTGCCTGCTACGCGACACGTACGGTTGCGGCGTTGCTCGCCAATGGCGTCCACGTCGAACTCGTGGTATCCGACTACGGCCGGCGGTTGCTGCGCGACGAGCTCGGCGACCAGGCGGCGATCGAGCGGCTGCTGCCGTTTCTGGCGGAGAAGTACGGCGTGGAGGCGGACGCCTCGCTGTTGACGGTCCACAGCAATCGCGATCTTGGCGCGACGATCGCCAGCGGCAGCCATCATGCCGCGGGTATGGTGATCGTGCCGTGCTCGATGAAGACCCTCGCCGGCGTCGCGCACGGCCTGTCGCGAAGCCTGGTCGAGCGTGCCGCTGACGTGATGTTGAAGGAACGCAAGCCGCTGATCATCGTGCCGCGCGAAACGCCGATGAGCCTCCCGCAACTGAAGAACATGGTCCTTTGCGCCGAAGCCGGCGCGATGATCATGCCGGCCATGCCGGCGTTCTACCAGCTCCCGAAGACCCTCGACGACCTCGCCGACTTCATGGCGGGAAAGATCCTCGCCGCCCTCGGCTTTGAGCACGACCTGTATCCGGCATGGACGGGGAAGGTCGCCGAGTAGTCCTTGGTCCTTTGTGCTTGGTCCTTGGTCCGGCCCTGGTACTAGGTCCGTCCTTGGTCCTAGCTCCGTCCTTAGTGCTTCGGTCGGTCCTTGGTCCGTTGGTCCGTCCTTGGTCCGCGGTCGTGGGACGGGCACGCCGCTTGCCTCATGCCGCGCCATGGGCGTGTACAAGTTTGAGGATCTGAGAGTGTGGCAGGCGGCACGGAGTCAATCCAACCAAGTCGCGGAGCTCGTGACCCGGTCGACTTTTGCTCAAGATCGTGATCTCCGCGATCAGCTGAATGAGGCAACGCTGTCCGTTATGAACAACATCAGCGAAGGCTTCCTGCGGCGGTCCGATCCGGAGATGAAGAGATTTCTCCGCTATGCCGCGGCGTCAAACGCCGAAGTCCGCTCGTGCCTTTATGCCGCGGTGGGTAGGAAGTACCTTCTAACCTCGGAGGCCGCCGAATACATCGAGCAATCAAATGCAATCGGCCGAATGCTGACTCGCTTCCAATCGACTCTCTCGGACTCTGGCCGCGGTCGGCCCAAGGACCAAGGACGAGCCAAGGACCAAGGACGAGCCAAGGACCAAGGACGAGCCAAGGACCAAGGACGAGCCAAGGACCAAGAACGAGCCGAGGACCAAGGACCGACCGAGGACCAAGGACCGACCGAGGACCAAGAACGGACTAAGGACAAAGGCCCAAGGCCCAAGGACCAATATTGACCGACGTCTCCAAATCGCCCGATCGCATCGCAGGGATGTTTGACGCGATCGCCGGTCGCTACGACTTCCTGAATCATGTTCTGAGCGCCGGCATCGATCGCCGATGGCGGCGCCGCGCAATCCGTTCTTTGGAACTCCGCGGGCGGGAGCGCGTGCTCGACGTGTGTACCGGTACGGGCGATCTGGCGATTGCCGCGCGGACGGCGTCGCCGGGCGCGGAGCGGGTGGTCGGTGTCGACTTCGCCGGCGCGATGCTGAAGATCGGCGTCGACAAGCTGAAAGCGCGCCGTCTCGACCAGGTGACGCTGATTCGCGGCGATGCGATGAACATTCCGGTGGCCAGTGGTTCGGTCGATGCCGCGACCGTGGCTTTCGGCATTCGCAACGTGCAGGTGCCCGAGACCGCGTGCGCCGAGATGCGGCGGGCGCTCAAGCCCGGCGGCCGCCTCGCGATCCTCGAGTTTGCGATTCCGCGGACCCCCGTCGTCCACGGGCTGTATCTCTGGTATTTCAACCGCGTCCTGCCGGCGATTGGCCGGCTCATCTCAAAGCACAACGCCGCCTACGGCTATCTCCCGGCCTCGGTCGGCGCGTTCGCGACGCCGGACGAATTCGTGAAGATTCTGAGAAACTCCGGCTTCGTGGACGTTGGCGCCGTCCCGCTCACCTTCGGCATCGTCTACTTGTATACGGCGAAGACGCCTGTGTAGAGGCTGGGGGCTAGGGACTAGGGGCTGGGGTAGAGTCGCAGCGTCTCAGCCCCAGTCCCCAGTCCCCAGTCCCCAGTCCCCAGTCCCTGACCTCTAGTCGGTCACTGATATACTTCCTAAGTTCCTGATGTACTTCGACTTCGAGGACTATCATCCGGACATCACGCCGGTCGGCAGCGTCATCTCGTGGCGCGAGGGCGTCCTGCTGTCGATCATCCTGCACCTCGTTGCGGTCATCCTGATTCTCCTCGCCCCACGCTGGCTCCCTGAATCCTGGCTGCATCCGCCGCAGCCGACGCCCATCGTTCTGGCGCCGGAACCGAAGGATTCGCCGCGTTTCGTGTTCGTGCAGCCGCGCGTTGATACGCCGGCCGCGAAGCCGCCGCCCCTCGCTCCGCCCTCGGACCAGGATCGGCAAGCCCGATCGCCCGAGCAGGCCAAGGAGCAGACCAATCCGCTTCCGTTCTCGCGCGGCAATACGTCGGAGCGCGTAGAGCGGACACCGGAAATCGCACGCGCGCCGGAGCCTGTGCCGGATCCGCTGGCCGGCCAGCCGCAGCCGAACACGCCGCCGGCGCCGTCGGCGGAAAACGCCCTGCGTCTGCCGGAATCGCCTTCGGCGCTGCAGCTGCCGCAGCCCAAGCCGCCGCAGCAGGCCAACGGCGCGCTCGGTCGCGCACTCACTCCCGGCAAGCTCGGCGAGAGCCTGGCCAATCTCCAGCGGTACGTGGAGCGCAGTCAGTTCCAGAACAGCGGTGGCGGCGGCGCGTTCGGTCCCGCCATTCAGTTCGACACCAAGGGTGTCGAATTCGGCCCGTGGATTCGCCGGTTCATTGCGCAAGTGAAGCGGAACTGGGAGCCGTTGATTCCGCTCACGGCGATGACGAACCGGGGACACGTCGTCGTGACGTTCAACGTCCACAAGGACGGAGCGCTGACTGATATTCAGGTCATTGGGGCGTCTCCGATTCCTGCGTTCAATACCGCGGCGTACGGCGCGCTCTCTTCGTCGAACCCCACGGCGGCGCTGCCACCCGAATATCCCGCGGACAAGGCCTTCTTCACGGTCACGTTCTTCTACAACGAAGAACCACCACCGCAGTGACCCGGTCGCAGCAGATCGGTCTTGTCTTGCTGCTGTTCGCCTTCTGCGTGTACGTCTTGATTGGGCTGTGAAGACATTGACCGTCGTCGCCGTGCTCGGCCCGACCGCGACCGGCAAGAGCGCGCTGGCGCTCGCGCTTGCCGAACGGTACGGCGGTGAGATCGTCAATTGCGATTCGACCGCCGTGTATCGCGGGTTCGACATCGGGACCGACAAGGTGCCGGTCGAGGAACAGCGCGGCATCCCGCATCACCTGATCGACATCGCCGATCCCACCGACGAGTACACAGCAGCGCAGTACGCGCGCGACGCGGCCGCGGTAATCCGTGACATTCACGCCCGAGGACGCCTCCCGCTGGTGGTGGGCGGTACCGGCTTCTATTACCGCGCGTTAACGCGCGGCCTCTTTCCCGGACCCGGAAAGGACGCGGCGCTGCGGGCGCGGTTCGAGGCGATTGCCGGACGCCGCGGAGCACCTTTTCTGCACCGGATGCTGCGGCGTGTCGATCCCGAGTCGGCCGCGCGGATCCAGGCGGCCGACATCAAGCGGATGGTGCGCGCGCTCGAGGTGTTCTTCCTGACGGGCCGGCCGCTGACCGCGCACTTCGCGGAAACGGTGTCGCCGCTGCCGGAGGCACGCGTGATTGCCCTCGCGGTTCAGCTCCCGGCTGCGGCGATCGCCGAGCGCACGGCGCGGCGCGTCGATCACCAGTTTGCCCGCGGACTCCTGGACGAGATGCGCGGGCTGCTCGCGAGCGGCGTGCCCGAGCGGGCGCGGCCGTTCGGAGGGCTCGTCTACCGTCAGGCGCTCGAGCATCTCCACGGCGTCCGCGACGAAGCGGCGACGCGCGCGCTCATCGCGCAGGAGAACCGGCGTTACGCGCGCCGTCAGTTGATCTGGTTCCGCAAAGAGCCTAATCTACGATGGTTCGACGGCCCGGGCGATTCGCCGGAGACCATTGCCGCCGTCGCCCGTCTGCTCGACTCCGAGCTATCGTGAGCTTCACCAGAGCCATCGTCATCGTCCTCGACAGTGTCGGCTGCGGCGAGCTGCCGGACGCGTCGGTGTACGGCGACCAGGGCAGCAACACCCTCGGCAACATCGCGAAGCACACGCCGCTCTCGCTGCCGACGCTGCGCTCGCTCGGGCTCGCCCGCATCGCGACCATCGGTCACACCGCGGACGATGGCCGGCGCGGGGCCGTGGGGAGGATGGCGGAGGCGTCGGCCGGCAAGGATTCGGTGACGGGCCACTGGGAAATGATGGGCATCGTCCTGGAGCGCCCGTTTCCGGTATTCCCGCACGGATTTTCGGAAGAGATCCTGGCCGAGTTTTCGCGCCTCACCGGCCGCGGCGTGCTCGGCAACAAGGCGGCCTCCGGCACGGCGATCATCGACGAACTCGGCGAAGAGCACATGCGGACCGGGGCGCTGATTGTCTATACCTCCGCCGACAGCGTGTTTCAGATCGCCGCGCACGAAGACATCGTGCCGATTCCCGAGCTCTATCGCGCGTGTGAAATCGCCTATCGGCTGGTCTGCGACGGGCTCGGCGTCGGCCGCGTCATCGCGCGGCCGTTCGTCGGCCTGCCCGGACGCTTCAAACGCACCGCGAACCGGCACGACTACGCGCTCGTCCCGCCCACCGAGACGATTCTCGATCGCCTCAAGGCCCACGGTCTGCCGGTCGTGGCGATTGGCAAGATTCAGGATCTGTTCGCCGGCCGCGGCTTCACGCACGCGATCCACACGGCCAGCGACGACGAGGGGATGAATCGCGTCAACGAGGAAATGGAGCGCGTCGACCGCGGTCTGATCTTCGCGAACCTCGTGGACTTCGACACGCAGTACGGGCACCGCAACGACACGGCCGGCTATGCAAAGAATCTCGAGCGCTTCGACCGGCGCCTGGCCGATCTGCTGCCGCGTCTTCGCCACGACGACCTGCTCGTGATTACGGCCGATCACGGCAACGATCCGACGACGCCGAGCACCGATCATGCGCGCGAGTACGTGCCGCTCCTGGCCACCGGCGCCGGAGTCAAAGCGGGCGCCGACATCGGGACGCGCCGGACGTTTGCCGATCTCGGTCAGACGCTCGCCGACATTTTTCATGTGCCGGCGATGCCGCACGGCACCAGCTTTCTCGGGACCATTCGCCAATGACACGCTCCGATTCGGCGGCCGGGGTCGCAACGCTTCGCGAACAGCTCGAAGCGCGCGAACTCGAGACCCTGGCGCCGCAGGCCGCCAAGAGCCGTCTCTCCAAGGGGCGCCTGCGCGCCGAGCGGGAAGACGACGTCCGTCCGGCCTTTCAGCGCGACCGCGACCGCATCATTCACTGCAAGGCGTTCCGCCGGCTGAAACACAAGACGCAGGTTTTCTTCGCCCCGACCGGCGATCACTACCGCACGCGCCTGACGCACACACTGGAGGTGTCGCAGATCGCGCGGACAATCGCGAAAGTGCTGCGCCTGCACGAGGAACTGACCGAAGCGATTGCGCTCGGCCACGATCTCGGTCATCCGCCGTTCGGCCACGCCGGGGAGCGTGTCATCGGCAAGCTGATGCCGGGCGGGTTCAATCACTACCAGCAGAGTCTGCGCGTCATCGACCAGCTCGAAAACGATGGCCAGGGTCTCAACCTGACGTTTGAAGTCCGCGACGGCATCGCCAAGCACTCGAAAGGGAAGTCGGGTTCGCCCGTCGGCATGGCGCCGGCACTGCGTTCAAGCACCCTCGAGGGGCAGATCATGCGCGTCGCCGACCTCATCGCCTACGTCAATCACGACATCGACGATGCGACGCGGGCCGGGATTTTGAAGCCTGAGGACCTGCCGCGCGATCTGGTCGAGCGGCTTGGCCAGTCAGCGTCGGCGCGCATCGGCACGCTGGTTCGCGATGTCGTGACGAAGACGCTCGACGCCAACCTCACCGAAATCACGATGAGCGACGACGTCCTGCAGGCGATTCTCGGGATGCGCAGCTTTCTCTTCGACGCGGTCTACGAAAACTCGCTGGCGACCGCGGAGTTCAAGAAGGCGACCGGCATTCTGTCCGGCTTGTGGGAGAAAGTGCGCGAGCGCCCGGAACAATTCCTGGACGCTCGCACCATCGAACACGAGGGGCTGGACGCCGCTGCCCGCGATTTCGTTGCCGGCATGACCGACCGTTACGCGGTGAGGCTCTTCGAAGAACTCTTCATTCCCAAGCCTTGGGCAATTGATTGATCCACGGACAGGCTAAAGCCTGTCCGGCGTCTCACTTCACCACCGTCAGCGTGACGTCGATCCTCGTCACCTCCCCGGACAGCTTGTCGGTCGCTGTCGAGAACTGCGTCGTCTGGCCGTCCTTGAGAATCGCGCTGTTGCTCAACTTGAACGAGCGGATCGCGGGCGGCGAGGTCGGGCGGCGGGCCTGGTTCTGATTCGACCCGTCTGCGTAGACCGACGAGTCCTCGATCGAGATGTTCAATCTGAATAGTCCGTTCTCCATCGAGCGCGCGGAGCAGTCGATGGCCGTGCCGATGTCCTTATAGACGTACGGACCCACCCAGGGATTGGGCTGCCCTGCCGGCGCCTCCGGAGCGTTCATCTGCGGCACCGGCACTTGCGCGCCCATGCGGAGGATGGAGGGCGTTCGATCGTTCGCGTTCACCGAGAGCGCGTACGGCAGGCTGCTGATCTTCTTGTCGCCGTCGTAACGCGACATGACGATTTGGACCTTGAGCGGAATGAGCGGACCCCCGAGTGAAATGTTCGCGTCACCATTGCGCATCGACACGATCGGAGCTGGCGGGGTCGTCGGAACTGGAAGGGCTGCCGGCGCTGGCGCGACAGGTGGCGACGCCGGTACCGGCTGTGGGACGGGCGCCGGTCGCGGCGCCGGTGTCTGGGCCAGGGCCAGGCAAGGCGCCGATCCCACGAGCACGGCGATCATCAGTGTCCTCAATCCACGAGTCATGAGCATCCTCACAGTCGTCAGTTCACGACAACAGTTTCGAGCGGCTGCACGTCGACGCGTTCGACGACCACCGCAATGAGTTCGGTCAACGGTTCGTCCGGCGCGGGGCCACGCCGGGCCAGACTCCCGAGGTCGACTTCCTCGTCGAGCTGCTCCGAGTCGAGTGCGCGCAGCAAGTTTCGAAACGCCGCCACTTCCGCCGGATTGACGAGGACTTCCGGTTCAGGCCGCGGTTCTGCGACCCGGACTGGCGCCGTTGCCGCCATCACCGGTGGCGGTGGCGCGGCCGCGGCGAGAACGGGCAGGGCGATCGCCGCGCCTCCAGCCGCCGCCGGAGCCGACTGCTCGGTGGACGCGGCAACTGGCGCCGGCTCTCGAGTCTGCAGCGTCGGTCGGACGAGCACCACGGTGACGATCGCGGCTGCGGCCGCCGCCAGGCCGAGAGCGACCCCGCGCCACGGGAACACCCACGCGCCGGGGATTGGATGTCTTGCGACTTCGGCCCGTACTCGCGCCACGAACTCCGGCGACGGCTCGACGTTCAACGCTTCGCGAACGTCCGTGTCGAATGCGGACTCGGCGATCCGCGCCCGTACCCGCGCCGCGAAGTCCGGCGACGGCTCGACGCGCAGTGTTTCCTGAATCAGCCGATCGAGCGTCACCTCGTCGAAGCGCTCGGGTGCGGGATTCATGACAACTGCTCCTTCAGCTGACGGCGCGCCTCGAAGAGCCGCGACTTCACCGTGCCTTCCGGGATGTCGAGGAGCGCCGCCACGTCACGCAGATCGTGTCCTTCGATATTGGCAAGCACGATGACGACCCGCAGTTTGTCGGGCAGGGCGTCGATGGCGCGCCAGATTTCCGCGACGCGGTCGCGCGAGTCGGCTTCGTTGCCGTGTTCCCGCGCGCTTGAGTCGGCCGCCTGCGCGTCCTCGCGCGCGGCGCGGCGCTGTTCGCCGCGGCGATAGTTGATCGCCAGCCGCCAGGTCATCCGCACCAGCCAGGCGCGGAACCGGTCGCGGTCGCGGAGCTGGCGAAAATTGCGGTACGCCTTGGCGAAGGCGTCCTGCGCCACGTCTTCGGCGTCTTGCCGCTGGCGGAGCACGCCGTAGGCGACGCGGAAGGCCAGCGTGGACGATTCGGTCAGCCGCGCCTCAAACTCCTGTTCGAGCGTGTGCTCCACGTTCGTGGATCCGGCCTCTGCGCGTCGTGCCTCGGCGCGCACATCGGCGAGGCGGCCTGTCGTCAGGTATGAGTCCATGCGACTCGTTCTGGCTAACAAGACCCCGCCGCCCGGTCGAAAGTTCGGCCCCCCTGAGCGGAAGCTGAGGGGTGGCTGGCGCCTTCGGATTCAAGGTATATTGAATAGTTCATGCTGGCCCTGGACCTCGGCAAGATCAGGACGGCGCAGGAACGATTCGAGCGGGAGTATCAGCCGGGCCAACTGGGAGTGTCGCACGACGACTTCCGGGTTACCGGGCCGGTTTCGCTCCAGTTCGATATCCATAAGGATAAGAAGTACTTCCGGCTGGTAGGGCAGGTCCGGACGACACTCGAGCTGCCGTGCAGCCGGTGCCTGGATCCGTTTGCCTGGTCGGTCGACGCGGCCTTCGATCTGCGGTATCAGCCGCAGACCCAGAATGGCGGCGAAGGCGAGCAGGAAATCCAGGAAGACGATCTGACGACCGCGTTCTATCAGAATGATGAAATCGATCTCGGGCAGATGATGCAGGAGCAGTTCTACCTGTCGCTGCCGATGAAGCCGCTCTGTGCGGCCGACTGCCGGGGGCTGTGCCCGGTGTGTGGGATCAATCGGAATCGCAGCTCGTGCACGTGTTCCACCGAGTACGACGATCCGCGCCTAGCCGCGCTGAAGGCCCTGAAGAGAGAGTCCTGAGACCATGCCGAATCCCAAGCGACGCCATTCCAAGACCCGTACGGCCAAGCGCCGGACGCACGACGCGCTCAAGGCCGTGGGCCTGAGCGAGTGCCCGCACTGCCACGAAGCCAAGCCGCCGCACCGCGTCTGCCCCAACTGCGGGTACTACCGCGGCCGCCAGGCGCGCGCAGTGGATGAGGAGTAGGGCGCTCTGCGTCGCACGTCGCGTCGCACGTCGCACCCCGCACTTCGCACTTGATGGTCACCATCGCCGTCGACGCGATGGGCGGTGACGCCGCGCCGGGCCACATCGTGGACGGCGCGCTGCTCGCCGCGCGTCACTTCGACCTGGCCGTCCTGCTGGTCGGTCCGGAAGAGCGGCTCGAACAGGAACTGGCGCGCCACCCCGACCTCGATCGGGATCGTTTGCGCATCGTGCACGCCGAGCAGACCATCGACATGAGCGAGTCGCCGGCGGCGGCGCTCCGGCGCAAGCCGCGCGCCTCGGTGCGGGTCGCGGCCGAGTGCGTCGCGCGCGGCGACGCGGCGGCGATGTTCAGCGCCGGCCATACCGGCGCGTCGGTGATGGCGGCGCATGGCGCCTTTGGCATGGTGCGTGGCGTGGATCGCCCGGCGCTGGCGGCGACGATCCCGACCCGCCGCGGTCCGGCGCTGATGCTGGACGTCGGGGCGAGCGTCGAGTGTCGTCCGTCGCACCTGCTGCAGTTCGCGATCATGGGCAGCGTCTACGCGCGGCTCGGGTTCGGCGTCGCGGCGCCGCGGATCGGGTTGCTGTCGATCGGCGAGGAAGCGACCAAGGGCAACGAGCTGACGCGCGACGCGCACCAGCTCCTGCAGACGTCGCTTCCCGCGTTCATCGGCAACGTGGAGGCGCGCGACCTCTATACCGGGATTGCCGACGTCATCGTCTGCGATGGATTCACGGGGAACGTGGCGTTGAAGGTGAGCGAAGGGCTCGTCGAGATGGCCGAGCATCTGCTCTACGAGGAGTTGTCCAGTACGCTGACGCTGCGGGTCGGCTCGCTCCTGACGCGGCGCGCGTTCCGCCGTTTCCGGCGCCGGGTTGACTACTCGGAGTACGGCGGCGCGCCGCTGCTCGGGGTGAACGGTGTCATGATTGTCGGTCACGGCCGATCCAGTCCGAAGGCGGTACGTAACGGCGTCGCGATGGCGTATCGCTTCGCGTCCGGGAACACGCTTCAACGCCTCGAGCGGGAGATCGCCGGCGCGTCGGTGTCACCACAGTGATTGCTTGCATCTTTCCGGGACAGGGCTCGCAGAAGGTCGGCATGGGCAAGGCGCTCGCCGACGCCTTTCCCGTCTGCCGTCAGACCTTCGAGGAAGCCGACGCGGCGCTCGGCGAGTCGCTGTCGTCGCTCTGCTTCGACGGCCCCGAAGACCGTCTCACGCTGACCGAGAATCAGCAGCCGACGATCCTCACGGTCAGCGTGGCGGCGTGGCGTCTGGCGCAGTCGATCGGTCTCCGTCCCGCCTTCGTCGCCGGCCATAGCCTGGGCGAGTACTCGGCGAACGTCGCGGCCGGCACATTCGGGCTCGCCGACGCGGTGCGCACGGTGCGCCGCCGCGGACGCTACATGCAGGAAGCGGTGCCGGTGGGCACCGGCGCGATGGCCGCGATCCTCGGCCTCGAGACCGCGCAAGTCGCGCAGGCCTGCGCCGAGGCGGCGGACGGCGACGTGGTGAGCCCGGCGAACCTCAATGGCGGCGGCCAGATCGTCATCGCCGGCACGGCCGCGGCGGTCGCGCGCGCCGGCGAGCGGGCCAAGGCCCTGGGCGCAAAGCGCGTCGTGCCGCTGGCGGTCAGCGCGCCGTTCCACTGTGCGCTGATGAAGCCGGCGGAGCATCGTCTCGCGCCGGATCTGCGCGCGCTGCACGTGCACCATCCGCAGGTGCCGGTGGTCGCCAACGTCGACGCGCAGCTGAAACGCACCGGGCTCGACGCCGTCGAGGCGCTGGTCGCGCAGGTCTCGTCGCCGGTCCGCTGGGAAGACGTCGTGCGGCGCCTTGCATCGGAGGGCGTCACCACGTATGTTGAACTCGGTCCCGGCACGGCGCTGAGCGGAATGGTCCGCCGGATTCACCGCGAAGCGACGGTCTTGAATCTCGGCCAGCCCGACGATCTCGCGGCGCTCGAAGCGCTGGCCACCGGCGCGTCAACCGGACGCGGACCCTCACACTGATGTTTGCTCTCACCGGAAAAGTCGCGCTCGTCACCGGCGCGTCGCGCGGCATCGGCCGTTCCATCGCGACGCAGTTTGCGCGCCAGGGGGCGATCGTCGTCGCCGCCGCGCGCGGCGACAACGCTGCCGACACCGTCGCGGCGATCACCGCTTCGGGCGGCCGCGCCGAGGCGGTCGGCGTGGATGTGACGGACTCGAGCGCACTCGAGCGCCTGCCCAAAGAGATCATCGAGCGGCACGGCCGCCTCGACATCCTCGTCAGCAACGCCGGCATTGCCCGCGACCAGCTGCTGATGCGGATGAAGCGCGAAGACTGGGATCAGGTGCTGGCGACCAATCTCACGGCGACCTTCACCCTGGCGCAGGCGGCGATGCGGCCGATGCTCAAACAGAGGGGCGGTCGGATCATCGCGATCAGCTCGGTGGTCGGGCAGATGGGCAACGCCGGCCAATCCAACTACGCCGCCTCGAAAGCGGGCCTCATCGGCTTCATCAAGGCGGTGGCGCGCGAGGTCGCATCGCGCCGCATCACCGCCAACGTCATCGCCCCCGGGCTGATCGACACCGACATGACGCGTGCCGTGGCCGAGAAGGCTCAAGTAGACTGGGCGGCGCAGATTCCGCTCGAGCGGCTCGGGTCGGTCGACGAAGTCGCGGCGGCGGCGTGCTTTCTTGCGTCCGACGAGGCAGCGTATATTACAGGGCAGGTTCTCGCCGTCAACGGCGGGATGTACATGTAGGGATCGGCGCCGCCGATCGCGTTTTTCCGTGGAGGGTTGAATGGCAGTTGCTGACAAGGTCAAGAGCATCATCGTGGAGCAGCTGGGTGTCGACGAAGAAGAAGTGACGCCGGACGCGTCGTTCGTGGACGACCTCGGCGCCGATTCGCTGGACACGGTCGAGC
>CAZOAZ010000078.1:0-26785 GCA_964577955.1 uncultured Bifidobacterium sp.
AGCTCGGTCGCAACCCGGACGTCTCGGTCAGAAGCCGCGGCGTCATGGAGAAGTGCACCTACTGCGTGCAGCGCATCAACGCCGCGAAGATTGACACCGAGAAGGCCGGTCGACACATCCAGGACGGCGACATCAAGACCGCCTGTCAGCAGACCTGCCCGTCGGATGCGATCGTCTTCGGCAACCTCAACGATCCGAACAGCCGCGTGGCGCGGCTGCAGGCGGAAGAACGCAACTACGCGCTGCTGGCCGACCTCAACACCCGCCCGCGCACCACGTATCTAGGCGCCGTCCGCAACGTCAATCCGGAGCTGGGCGAGTAATGGCCGACCACGCATTGCCGGCCGAGGATCCGGACGCTCCGGCGATCGGCACACCGCCGGTGATCGCCCCCGGACACACGTTCGGTTCGGTCACCGACAAAATCAGCTCGATCGTTCTGACGCGGAAGACGCCGATCGGCTGGTACCTCGGCCTCCTCACGGCCGCCGCCGGCGCCGGCCTGCTGCTGATCTCGCTCACCTGGCTGGTCGTCAAGGGCATCGGCATCTGGGGCAACAACGTTCCGGTCGGCTGGGCCTTCGACATCACCAACTTCGTGTGGTGGATCGGCATCGGCCACGCCGGCACGCTGATCTCGGCGATTCTCCTGCTCCTCAAGCAATCGTGGCGCACGTCGATCAACCGCTTCGCCGAAGCGATGACGCTGTTCGCCGTCGCCTGCGCCGGCATCTTCCCGCTCTTCCACACCGGCCGGCCGTGGCTCGCGTACTGGCTGCTGCCGTACCCCAACACGATGGGCGTGTGGCCGCAGTTCAGAAGCCCGCTCGTCTGGGACGTCTTCGCCGTCTCGACCTACGCGACCGTTTCCGCGCTCTTCTGGTTCGTCGGCCTCGTGCCTGACCTGGCGACGCTGCGCGATCGGTCCGAATCGCGCGTCGGCCGGGTGATCTACGGCATGCTGGCGCTCGGCTGGCGCGGCTCGGCGATGCACTGGCACCGCTACGAAACCGCCTACCTGCTCCTCGCTGGCATCGCGACGCCGCTCGTCGTCTCGGTCCACACGGTCGTCAGCTTCGACTTCGCCGTCGCGATCGTGCCCGGCTGGCACACCACGATCTTCCCGCCGTATTTCGTCGCCGGCGCGATCTACTCGGGCTTTGCGATGGTCCTGACGCTGGCGATTCCGATTCGCGCCATCTACGGACTGCAGGACTTCATCACCCTGCGCCACTTGCAGAACATGGCCAAGGTGATGCTCGTCACCGGGCTCATCGTCGCCTACGGCTACACCATCGAAGCCTTCATCGCCTGGTACGGCGGCAACGCCTACGAAGGCTTCATGATTTGGAACCGGATGACCGGTCCGTACGCGCCGTTCTATTGGGCGCTGCTGCTCTGCAACGTCGTCATCCCGCAGCTGCTCTGGCTGAAGAGCATCCGCACCAACGTGATCGCGCTCTTCATCATCTCGCTGATCGTGAACGTCGGGATGTGGCTCGAACGCTTCATCATCATCGTCACCAGCCTGCACCGCGACTATCTGCCCTCGTCGTGGGGCATGTATCAGCCGTCGTTCTGGGACTGGTCGACGTATCTCGGCACGATCGGTCTGTTCCTCACGCTGCTGTTCCTCTTCCTGCGCTTCCTCCCGATGATTTCGATCTTCGAGATGCGCACGCTCGTGCCAGAGGCGAAAGTGGACGAGGGCCATGGAATTTAAGGATTTCAGGAATTCAGGATTTAAGGATTGGAAGAGCGCCTGCTCTCTCGGCTCGGATTCTTTCAATCCTAAAATCCTGAAATCCCTAAATCCTGAAATTCAGGGATCACTGCGGTGAAGCACATCTACGGGCTGATGGCGGAGTTCGAGGATCCGAACGCGCTCGTCGCGGCGGCGCATCGCGCCCACCACGAAGGCTATCGGCGCATGGACGCCTACTCGCCGCTGCCGATCGAGGAGCTGCACGAAGCACTCGGCATGCCGCACACCAAGCTGCCGCTCATCGTCCTGATCGGCGGCGTCATCGGCTGCCTGAGCGGCTACCTGCTGCAGTTCTGGGTCTCGACGATGGCGTACCCGCTGAACATTGGCGGCAAACCGCTGCATAGCTGGCCGGCATTCATTCCGGTCACGTTCGAGTGCACGATTCTCGGCGCCGCGTTGTCCGCGGTCTTCGGCATGCTGGCGTTGAACGGCCTGCCGCAGCCGTACCATCCGGTCTTCAACGTTGCCCGCTTTGCGCTCGCCAGCCGCAACCGGTTCTTCCTCTGCATCGAGTCGAAGGACAAGAAGTTTCATCCCGAGCACACGCGTGAGTTCCTCGAATCGCTGGGTCCCAAAGAGGTGACCACCGTTGCGCACTAACTGGCGACTGGGGACTCGGGGCTGGGGGCTGGGGCTGGTCGCCGCGCTGTCGATCGCGTGCCGGCAGGACATGCACGACCAGCCGAAGTATCAGCCGCTCGAGGCGTCGGCGTTCTTCGGCGACGCGCAGGCGTCGCGGCTGCCGGTCGCCGGCACGGTCGCGCGCGGCCAGTTGAACGACGACCCGCTGCTCTATCACGGCAAGGCCGAAAACGGCGACGCGCAGCTCTTTCCGTTTGCCGTCGACCAGGCCGTCATGACGCGAGGCCAGGAGCGATTCAACATCTACTGCGCGCCCTGTCACGGCCAGACCGGCCTCGGCGACGGAATGGTCGTTCGCCGCGGCTATCGCCGGCCGCCGTCGTTTGCCGACGAACGACTGCGCAACGCGCCGGTCGGACACTTCTTCGACGTGATGACGAATGGATTCGGCGCGATGCCGGACTACGCCGCGCAGATCGTCGCACGGGATCGCTGGGCCATCGTCGCCTACGTCCGGGCTCTCCAGTTGAGCGCCCACGCGACGCTCGACGATGTTCCGGTCGCCGAGCGCGGGCGCCTCGACGAGACTCGGACGGCACCGCCGGCGGCGCGTCCGGAAGGCGAGAGAAGGTAGTCATGGCCGCTTTCACCACCGAAACCGCGGACCTGCTGATTCCGGAACTCGCGCAGCACCAGCGCCGCTTCCTGCTCGCCGGCGCCGTCGGTGCCGCGATCTCGGTGGCCGGGTACTTCCTCGATGCGACGCAGTTCTTCCAGTCGTATCTGATGGCGTACATGTTCGTGCTCGGGCTGACGCTCGGGTCGCTGGCGCTCGGCATGGTGCATCAGCTCTCGGGTGGCGCCTGGGGCGTCGTCATCCGCAGGCCGATCGGCGCCGCGACGCGCGTGCTGCCGGTGCTCACGCTGCTGTTTCTGCCGATTGTCTTCGGCATGCACCACCTCTACGAATGGACGCACGAGGACGTGGTTGCGCACGACCCGATCCTGCAGGGCAAGCAGCTTTATTTGAATCAGACCTTCTTCCTGATTCGCGCCGCCTTCTATTTCGCGGTGTGGAACGGCATCTCGTGGCTCCTCAACCGGTGGGGTCTCGAACAGGACCGTACCGGCGATCCACGCATCGCGCGGCGCATGCAGATGCTGAGCGGTGGCGGACTGCTCGGGTACGGCCTCTGTGTCACCTTCGCCTCGTTCGACTGGCTGATGTCACTCGAACCGCACTGGTTTTCGACGATCTACGGCGTCCTGATCATGGGCGGCCAGGCGTTGAGCGCGATGGCCTTCCTCATCGCGATTCTGGTCTGGCTCTCGAAGCGCAAGCCGCTCAGCGACATCGTCGTGCCGGCACACTTTCACGATCTCGCGAACCTGATGCTCGCCTTCGTGATGCTGTGGGCCTACTTCTCCTTCTCGCAGTACCTGATCATCTGGTCGGGCAATCTGCCGGAAGAGATCACGTGGTACTTGCATCGCCTGCAGACCGGGTGGCGGTTTGTGGCGATCACCTTGGTGATCTTCCACTTCGTCGCGCCGTTCATCCTGCTGCTGTCGCGGATCGTCAAGCGCCAGCCCGACATCATCGTCAAAGTCGCGGTTGCGATTCTGGTCGTCCGCCTGGTCGATCTCTTCTGGCTGATCGCGCCGGAGTTCCACAAGACCGGGCTCGCCGTGAGCTGGATGGACGTGGTCCTGCCGCTGACGCTCTTCTGCATCTGGCTGGGCTGCTTCCTTTCGCAGCTCCGCGGCCGCGCGATCCTGCCGGTCTACGACCCGCAGTTCCAGGAAGCCATCGGACCGATCATCGACCGCATCGGCGAGAAGCCGAAGGCGGCGCACTGACATGTCGCACGGACACGCTTCACGCGATTCGCAGGCGCACGGACAGAACCATCACGGCGGCGTCCACCGCGAGACGACCGACGTCGACATCGTGCCGATCCTCAAGTACGGCGTCGCTCTGTTCATCCTCGTCGCCGTCTCGTACGGCATCGTATGGGGATTCTTCCGGTTCCTGACCAGCAGCGCGGATCAGAACGCCGCGGCGCCGCTGTACCCGCTGGCCGCCGAACAAGGCGTGCGGCTGCCGCCGGAACCGCGGCTGCAGACCAATCCGAAACAGGATCTCCAGGATCTCCGGATCGGAGAGCGTGAGCAGCTCACCGGCTACCACTGGGTGGACAAGAACGCCGGCATCGTGCGGATTCCGATCGACGAAGCGATGCGGCTGACGATTCAGCGCGGCTTGCCGTCGCGTCCGCAACCGCCCCAGGACGGTGTGCGGTGATGCGGGTCCTGACATACGCGGACAGGCTAAAGCCTGTCCCTACCGCTGTCTTCATCGCCGTCCTGAGCGCCACCTCTGCGTTCGCGCAGATGACCGGCGCGCCGACCGCGGGCTATCGCGCCGCGCCTGGCGCGATCTCGTCGACGATGCCGGCGGCGCTGCGCGAGATCGGTTTCGACCAGCATCTCGATCAGGCGCTGCCGCTCGACGCGACGTTCGCCGACGAGCACGGCCAGCCGGTCCGGCTCGGCCAGTACTTCGGATCGCGTCCGGTCGTCCTCGCTTTCGTCTACTACGACTGCCCGATGCTCTGCACGCAAGTGCTGAATGCCATGACCAGCACGCTCGGCGTCCTGTCGCTCAATCCCGGCACGGACTACGAGCTGGTGATGGTCGGCTTCGACCCGCGCGAGAAGCCGGCGCAGGCGGCGGCCAAGAAGGCCGAATACATGCGCCGCTACCAGCGGCCCGAAGCCGAAAGCGGCTGGCATTTCCTGACCGGCACCGAACCAGAAATCAAGCGGGTCACGAGCGCCGCGGGATTCCGTTACGTATGGGACGAGCAGACGCAGCAGTTCGCGCACCCCACCGGCATCATCGTCGTCACGCCGGACGGCCGGCCGGCGCGGTATCTGTTCGGCCTGGAGTACGGTCCGCGCGACGTCCAGTTCGCACTGGTCGAAGCCTCGAACGGCAAGGTCGGTTCGCTCGCCGACAACCTGCTGCTCTTCTGCTACCACTACGACCCGATGACCGGCCGCTACGGCATCTACATCATGCGCGCGATGCGCATCGCCGGTGTCGCGACGGTGCTCGCGATCGGAGCGTTCGTCTTTGTCATGCTCCGACGCGAGCGGCACCACGCACCTGGCACGGCGCACCTCGCACCTGCACCGGGCACCATGCACGGCGCACCTCGCACCTGAACATATGTGGTCTGGCACTCCGCTCTTTCCTGAATCCGCTTCGACGATGGCGCCGCGCGTCGACGCCTTGTACTTCTATTTGATCGGCATCACCGTCTTTTTCTCGCTGCTTATTGCCGGCCTGATCGTCACGTATGCGATCAGGTTCAAACGCCAACACCCCGACAGCGTCGGGGCGCGCATCCATGGCGGCACGGTGCTCGAGATCACCTGGACGGTGATCCCGTTCCTGATCGTCATGTCGATCTTCGTCTGGGGGGCGACGGTCTTCTTCGCGATGTCGCGTCCACCCGACGAGACGTTGAACATCTACGTCGTCGGCAAGCAGTGGATGTGGAAGTTCCAGCACCTCGACGGCCAGCGTGAAATCAACGAGCTGCACGTCCCGGTCGGGCGTCCGGTGAAGCTGATCATGACCTCCGAGGATGTCATCCACGACGTCTTCGTCCCGGACTTCCGCGTCAAGGCCGACGTCATCCCTGGCCGCTACACGAACATCTGGTTCGAGGCGACCAAGGCCGGCACCTACCGGCTGTTCTGCGCCGAGTACTGCGGGACGAAACACTCGGGGATGATCGGCCAGGTCGTCGTCATGGAGCCGAACGACTATCAGAGCTGGTTGAGCGGCGGCGCGCCCGAAGGGTCGCTGGCGTCCGCAGGACAAAAGCTCTTCGCGGATCTCGCGTGCAACACCTGCCATCGCGCCGACGCCCAGGGCCGCGGGCCGGTGCTGCAGAACCTGTTCGGCAAGCAGGTCGGTCTGCAGAGCGGCGGCACGGTCGTCGTCGACGAGGCCTACATCCGCGAGTCGATTCTGACGCCGGCAGCCAAGGTCGTTGCCGGATTCCAGCCGATCATGCCGACGTTTCAGGGACTGGTCAGCGAGGAAGGGTTGCTCGAGTTGATCGAATACGTGAAGTCGCTGAAGACCGAAGCCACAGTGGAAACCGCGCGGCCGCCGGTGACGACCCCGGCGCCGAACGAGGCCACGCCGGCGCGCGGCCCGGGAGCGAGGCGCTAGCCATGGCGAGCAGCAACGTTCTCCTGCCGCCGCATCACTATCTGAACGACGGCTACGGCATCAAGTCGTGGCTGCTGACCCGCGACCACAAGCGAATCGCGCTGCTCTACCTGGCCGCGGTCACGTTCTTCTTCTTCATCGGCGGCGCCTTCGCCGTGATGATCCGGCTCGAGCTGGCGACTCCAGCCGGCGACATGGTGAGCGACGAAACCTACAACAAGCTCTTCACCATGCACGGCGTGATGATGGTGTTCTTCTTCCTGATTCCCGCGATCCCCTCGGTACTGGGCAATTTCCTGCTGCCGATCATGATCGGCGCCAAGGACCTCGCCTTTCCCAAGCTGAATCTGGCGAGCTGGTACATCTACATCGTCGGCTCGCTGTTCACGCTCTACGCGATCGTCAGCGGCGGCCTCGACACCGGCTGGACCTTCTACACGCCGTTCAGCACCACGGCTTCAACGAGCGCGGTGATTCCGGCCGCGCTCGGCATCTTCATCAACGGCTTTTCGTCGATTCTCACCGGCGTGAATTTCATCGCGACTGTCCACCGCATGCGGGCACCCGGCATGACGTGGTTCCGCTTGCCGCTGTTCATCTGGTCGCACTACGCAACCGCGATCATCATGGTCCTCGGCACACCGGTCATCGCGATCACGATCGTGCTGGTCGCGGCCGAACGGCTGTTTCACTTCGGCATTTTCGATCCGGCGGTCGGCGGCGATCCGGTGCTGTTCCAGCACCTGTTCTGGTTCTACTCGCACCCGGCCGTCTACATCATGATTCTCCCGGCGATGGGTGTCGTCTCCGAGCTCGTCGCCTCCGGCTGCCGCAAGCAGGTGTTCGGCTACTCGTTTGTCGCGTTCTCCAGCCTCGCGATTGCCGTGCTCGGCTTCCTCGTCTGGGGCCACCACATGTTCGTCGCCGGCCAGTCGGTCTACGCCGCGCTGATCTTCTCGATCCTCAGTTTTCTCGTCGCCATCCCGTCAGCCGTCAAGGTCTTCAACTGGACGGCGACGATGTACAAGGGCGCGGTCACCTGGGAGACGCCGATGCTCTATGCCATCGGCTTCATCGGTCTCTTCACGATCGGCGGGCTGACCGGGCTCTTCCTCGCGGCGGTGGGGCTCGACGTGCACGTCACCGACACCTACTTCATCGTCGCGCACTTCCACTACATCATGGTCGGCGGGACGATCATGGCGTATCTCGGCGGCCTGCATTACTGGTGGCCGAAGATCAGCGGCCGGATGTACAACGAGCTGCTCGCCAAGATTGCCGCGGCGATCATCTTCGTCGGTTTCAACCTGACGTTCTTCCCGCAGTTCATCCTCGGTTATCTCGGCATGCCGCGCCGGTATCACGCCTACCCGGCAGATTTCCAGGTGCTCAACGTGCTGTCGTCGGCGGGTGCGTCGATTCTCGGCTTCGGGTACCTCCTGCCGATCGCCTATCTGATGTGGTCGCTGCGCTACGGCAAGCTGGCCGGCTCGAACCCGTGGGGCGCCGTCGGCCTCGAGTGGAACACGACCTCGCCGCCGCCGACCGCGAATTTCGAAGAGACGCCGATCGTCACGTGGGATGCCTACGAGTACCCGACGCCAGTGGAGGGACACGTTGCCTAGCACGGTCGGACACCACGGCGGGCATCATCACCATCCGGCGCTCGCGCACCACTTCGAGTCGCTCGAAGACCAGAGCATCGCCGCGACGCTCGGCATGTGGCTGTTCCTGGTCACCGAGGTGCTGTTTTTCGGCGGCCTGTTCGCCGCCTACTCGCTCTATCGCGCGTGGTACCCGGACGCGTTCGCGTACGCCAGCCACGAGCTCGACATCACGCTCGGCACCGTCAATACCGCTGTGCTCATCACCAGCAGTCTGACCATGGCGCTGGGCGTCCATGCGGCGCAGATGGGCGAGCGCAAGAAGCTGATGGCATTTCTCGTCGTCACGATGATCCTGGGCGCCGCGTTTCTGGGCATCAAGGGCGTCGAGTATGCCGAGAAGTTCCACGCGCATCACGTCCCCGGTCCAGACTTCCAATTCGAAGCCGAATACTTCCGGAACGCGCAGATCTTCTTCTCGCTCTACTTCGTCATGACCGGTCTCCACGCCATCCACATGGTGATCGGACTCGGCATCATGACGTGGATGCTGATCTGGACCTGGAACGGCACGATCACCAAGGACTACGCCAGCCCGATCGAGATCAGCGGCCTTTACTGGCACTTCGTCGACATCGTGTGGATTTTCCTGTTCCCGTTGCTGTACCTGATTGGCAGACACATACACTGATGCTGAACGTGGAAGGGCAAAGGTTCGAGGGCAAAGGGCAGATTTGATATGAGCGCGCACGTCGTTCCGAAACGAACCTATTACCTGATTTTCGCGGCGCTGATGATCTGTACAGCGCTGACGGTGTGGGTCGCGTTCATCGATCTCGGCCCGCTCAATACGGTCGTCGCCTTGACGGTGGCGGTCTTCAAGGCCACGCTGGTCGTGCTGTTCTTCATGCACGTAAAATACAGCCCCCGCCTCACCTGGCTCGTCGTGATCGGCAGCGTGTTCTGGCTCGGCATCCTGCTGGTGATGACGATGGGCGATTACGCGACGCGGGGATGGAGAACGTACGGGTAAAAGTGGAATGCTCTCGCCGCTCACGCGCGTGCGAGTGATTGTCGGCTTCATGGCCACGCCTTTCGTGGCGGGCCTCATCACCTTTCTGATCTTCGCCGGGTTGCGAATGGCGCCGCAGATGGACGCGGCAGCCGACATCGGCTACGCCGCTGGCCTCATCGCCATCCCGATTACGCTCTTCGCTGCCGCCCCCGTCTTCCTCTGGCTCTCCGGCCGCGGCCTGACGCCGTTCCGGACCATCCTCAGCGGCGTCGTGTGCGGCATCGTTCCGTATGTGATCCTGATGCTCCTGCTGCTTTCGGCAGGCGCACGGTCTCAGCAGCGATCGTTGCCGGTAGAAATTGCGCGCATGTCCGGTGAAGGCCGGGGGCTCGACTGGCTGCGGACGAGCTTTCTGATCGGCGCCATCAGCGCAGCGACGGCGGCCGTGTTCTGGATGGTCGCGATCTACCGCTCCGAGCTGGATCGACGCCGGACGAATCTTGACTGAGGAGAAACAACGCTTCCTCTATACTGCTCTTTTCCGACAATGGAGCGACCCGCGCCGAGCGACCAGGAGATCGCGGCGATTTTCGCCGGCACCCTCGAGGCGACGCGTACTGGTGTCCTCGTTGTCGATCGCGAAGGACGGATCGTCATCCGGAACAGGCGCGTTGCCGAGATGTTCGGCCCTGCCGCCGATGCCCTCGACAGCGGACTGGCTGCCTTCGATGCGGCGCTCGCTCCGCTCCTGCTCGATCCAGTGCCGCCTCTCGCCGATCCTGGTCACCGTTCGCGCGATCAGACAGCCGCGGCGACCGAGGTGTTGCGGCTGAACGACGGGCGCGTCTACGAACGGTTCGTCTGCTCGTACTTCGTGAAGGGTGCGATCGCCGGCCAGCTCGTCACGTTCAGCGACATCACACGGACTGTGCGGGCCGAGGCGGCGCTCCTCGAAGAGCGCGCCTTTCTCGAGAAGGCGCAGGAGGTCGCGCACATCGGCAGCTGGGCGGTCGATATCGATCCCAACGGCGTGCTGCAGTGGTCCAACGAGATGTACCGGATTCTCGGCCTCCCGCTCGAACAAACGACGTCGCGATCGCAGGCACAGGAGTTCGTGCATCCGAACGACCGCGACCTGATGCACCGCACGCGCGCCGCCGCCATCGCTGCCGGCCAGCCCTACGAGCTCGAGCACCGCATCCTCAGACCGGACGGCGTCGTCCGCTGGGTCCACACCAAGGCCAACATCCTGCGCAATGCCGAAGGGCGGCCGGTGCGCGTCGTCGGCACGATGCAGGACGTGACGCTCAGGCGCGAGCTCGAAGAGCAGCTCCGGCAGTCGCAGAAGCTCGAAGCCGTGGGACGGCTCGCCGGCGGCGTCGCGCACGATCTCAACAACGCCTTGACGACGGTCATCGGCTACACCGAGCTGGTGCTGGATTCGGTGACCGCGGACCACCCGCTCAGCCGCGATATCGTCGAAATCCGCCGCGCCGCCGAGCGTGCCGAATCGGTCATCCGGCAGCTCCTCGCGTTCAGCCGGCGGCAGTTCGCGGAACCGCGCGTGTTTCAGCTCGAGGAGTCGGTCAGGGAGATTGGCCGCATGCTCGAGCGGCTGCTGGCGCCGGGCGTGTCGGTCAGGACCGAAACCGCCGCCAATCTGCCGCCGATCTACGGCGATCCCGGCCAGATCGAGCAGGCGATCATGAACCTCGCGCTCAATGCCCGCGACGCCATGCTCGACGGCGGGGCGTTCACGCTGAAGGTGTCGCTGGTCGACATCGATGCGCGGCCGGTGCGGTCGCGGCCCGATCATGCGCACGGACAGTATCTCGAGCTGCTGGCGACCGACACCGGCGAGGGCATGTCGGGCGAAACGCTGACCCACATCTTCGAACCGTTCTTCACGACCAAAGACGTCGGTAAGGGCACTGGGCTCGGACTGTCGATGGTCTACGGCACCGTGCAGCAGGTCGGCGGCTTCATCGACGTCGAAAGCGAGCCGCAGAAGGGCACGACGTTCCGTCTCTACTTCCCGCCGGCGCGCGAGCGGGCCGAAGCGCCGCCACCACCGCCGCCGGTGCCGGTGGTCCCGCACCTCGCGACGATCCTCGTCGTCGACGATCAGGCCGCGATCCGCGATCTCGCGATCGCCACGCTGCGACGCGCCGGCTACCGCGTGCTTTCGGCCGCGTCAGGCAAGGAGGCGCTCGCGTTGGCGGGGGCGCGCGGCGCACGCCTTGATGTGCTCCTGACCGACGCCACGATGCCAGGGATGAACGGACGGGAGCTGGCCGAACTCCTCGTGAAAATCCATCCTGGCTTGCGCGTGATCATCATGTCCGGGTACTCCGCGGCCACGCTCGGCCTGTCCGGCCTGCCGGACACGCACGTGATCCTGCCGAAACCGTTTACGCAAGCGACGCTGAAGGAAAAGATCCGCGAACTGCTGAGTGTGGAACCGCAGAAAGGCGTGTAAGAGTCAGCGGGGCCTGCCGCGCCGTAGCTCGCGTTGATGGCGCGAGCGTAGGCGGGGGACGGAGCCGATGCTCCATCCCCCGCGCCACGGACTTGCGCTAGAAGTCGAACGTCGCGCCGACCTTGAAGAACCGTGACTGCAGCACGTTCGCCGGGCGCAGCCAGGTGCTGGCGGTCGTCGAGGTCGAGAACGTCGCCGAACGAACGAACGGCCAATCGCTGTTGAACACGTTGTAGGCGTCGAGGCTCAGACGGAGCCGGGTCGAACCCATCCGGACGCGCTTGCCGAGGCTCAGATCGAGCTGGCTCAGATTGTCCGGGCCGTAGTCCGCGCCAACCTGCATCAGGTTCACGCTCTTGGTGGTGGCGTTCTGCGAGAACGCGTGACCGAGCGTGAATGCCGAATTCGGCGCGGCCCAGGTCGCCTGGATGCTCGGCGCCGCTCCGCCGGTCTGGACACCGCGGCTGAACTGATAGGTCGCGCTCAGCAGGATGTCGAACGGCAGCGTGTACGACCCGAGCAGCTTGAAGTCGGGACGGTACGGGAGATCCTGATGGCAGGCGCGCTCGCCGTTCGGGAAGATCTCGGAGACCTGGGTGGCCGCCGTGATCACGTAGGCGAGAATGCCGGCATCCACCAGGTTGCACTGATCGAAGATGCGCTTCTGGGCGTTGATGCCGCCCTGCAGCATCATGCCGTTGCGCGGACGCGCGATCAGCGTCAGGTCGTAGCCCTGATAGATGTTCGTTTCGCCGCCGTAGTCCTGCGAGAACGTCAGGGTCCGCCGCTCCGGTCCAGCGTTGGTCACCGCGGACTGGAACAGGTCGTAGAGACCGCAGACCTGGTAGTTGCCGCCGTTGGTGAGATTCGGATTGGCCGGCGCATTGACGCAGAACGGCCCTTCATAGCTGCCGTTCGCGAAGCTGAAGCGGTTGTCGACGGTCACCGTCTGGTTGCCGAACGAGCGCTTGTACCAGCCGCCGTTGATCGACACGCGCGGCGCCAGTTCGTGCGACACGCTGATGGTGAACTCGTTGTTGTAACCGCGCGCGCCCCAGCCCTCGAGCACGCGTGGATCGGTCGTCAGCGTGGACGGCACGTTGCGGCCGAAGCTCGTCGAGGTCGAGGGATTGAGCTCGGACATCACGACGTTGCCGGCGGCGTCGAACGGCGAGTTGTTGCCGTCGTCGTCGTGCCACACGCGCACGTCACTCGTGCCGACCGTGACCTGCGGGTTGTTGTTGTCGGTCGTGCTGCCGGCCGCGAGGCCAACGCCGTTGACGTAGCGCGCGAAGCTGACCTTGACGGCGGTGCGGCCCGTGCCGAACACGTCGTACGAAATCCCGATACGCGGGCTGACGTCCTTCCAGTTGAGCACGCGTCCGGCGCAGCCGGCGTTCAGGTTGCTGATGCCATCCGCGCACTCCGGATACTCCTTGGCCGCATTGAACGATCCCGCGGGAAGCGTCCCCGCCACGGTCGAGGTCCGGAACAGGTCGAAGCGGACGCCGGCGTTGATCGACAGCCGCTTGACCGTCCACCGATCCTGGGCGTAGAGACCGAGGTCGGTGTCGATGTTGTTGCTGCGATCGGTCGGCAGGCGGAGCGTGACGCTCGCCGCGTTGACGCGGCCGGTCGCGGCGTTGATGCCGTTGAAGGTGACCGGCATCACGTCGTGGGTGTACTGCTGCGTGAGCCGCCACCGGCCCTGGCTGATCGTGCCGCCGAAGCGCAGCTGGTGCGAACCGCTCACGTAGTTGACCGCGAACGATTCGGTGAAGAGCTTGGAGAAGTGATCGGCGGGATTGTTCCAGGCGTTCTGCGTCTTGCCGCTCACCGTGTCCGTGTACGTGACCGCGGGGAACGACCCCGCGAACACACCCGGCTGATAGTTCTCCTGATATTCCTGGTTGTAGACCGCGAGGCCGGCATCGAACAGCAGCCGGTTGGTCTGGGTGCGCGTCCACTTCGTCACCGACACGAAGCTGGTCGGCGTCGCCTGAATGGCGGACGCTTCCGGGGAGATTGTCGACGAGATGCCCCAGTGATCGCGGACCTTGTCCTGCTCGTCGTGGTAGTAGCTGACCTTGTCTTTGCTCGAGAGCTGCGCCGAGACGCGGCCCGCGTAGCTGCGGATATGACCGTCGTCGATGCCGGGACGGCTGGTGTCCGCCGTGTACAGGAGCGGATCCGGGTTCGCGTCGAAGAAGCTGTCCGCCACCGTCTTGCTGACGGCGAGATAGCGGTACGAGAAGTAGAACCACGCCTTGTCCTGAACGATCGGACCGCCGATGCTCGGGTTGAAGTCGTAGTTCTGCGTGCCGACACTGACGTTGGTCAGCGCGTTGTTGGCGAAGTAGGTGGTGTCGCCGAACAGGTTCGAGTGGCTGCACGGCTGGCCGACGCCCGGCGAGCCGCAGTTGTCGGACACCCAGGACTCGGCCGCCCAGTTGCCGAAGATCTGGCCGCGGAACCGGTTGCCGCCGTCCTTGGGCACCATGTTCACGCGCATGCCGCCCTGCGCCATTTCGGCGGAGTCGGCGCCGGTGACGTAGCTGAATTCTTCGAAGCTGCCCTGGTTCCAGTAGACACCGCTGTAGGCGCCGTTGGCACACAGGTTATTGAGACGCATGCCTTCGATCGTCTGCACGGTATCGGCCGATCCGCGGTACTGCAGCGGCGATTGCTGCAGGTTGCCGAAGCCGCCGACGTCGCGCGACAGCGCGCCGCCGCCGCCGACCGAGATCGAGGTGCCGGGAATCATGATCCCGACCGCCTGAATGTTGCGGCCGGTCGGCATCGACTCGAGCACTTCACGCGTCATCACGGTACGGGTCGTGATGCTCTGCACGTCGACGACGGGCGATTCGGCGACGACGCTGATCGTTTCTTCGATCGCGCCGACCTTCATGTCCGCGTTGATCGTGGCGGTGAAGTCCGAAGTGAGCTCGACGTTCTCGCGCTTGACGGTGTTGAAACCGGGAAGCGTGAACGTGACCGTGTAGATGCCCGGACGCAAGCTGATGATCTTGTATTGCCCGGACCCGTCGCTGATCGCTTCGCGCGTGCGCTCGATGAGCGCGGGACTCGCGACTTCGATAGTGACTCCGGGAAGAACGGCGCCGGACGTGTCTCTGACTTCGCCGGCGATCGTGCTGGTTTGTGCGGATGCAGTGAACGGGAGCAGCAGAATGAGTGCGGCTCCGGCCAGCATCCGCGATGCCAACCTGTACATACTTTCGGCCTCCTATGAATGCCGATCTCGCGATCGGCATTTGGCGCGAGGATGCACCCGTTTGTGACACCAATGCAACAGTTTTTGAGAGGGAAGAACGCTCAACTGAGGCCCGCTCCAAAAATGCGGACTGGTCGTTAAGAAAAAATGTTCAAGGAAGTGAACGGCGCGCCGTACTCGGCCGTGGCCGTTTCAAACAAATCCGATGTGCGTTCACGAGTACGACCGGATGGTCGGTCAGGCTGACGCGTGTGGTGCGAAGTGCGAAGTACGAAGTGCGCTAGGAGAACGCTCTGCCCGCACCAGGATCGCGCCTCGCACTTCGCACTCCGATCGCACTTCGAACCGTCGCACTTCGCACTTCGCACTTGCTAGGGAAGGTTGTCGAAATACGCGAAGAGCTGGTTCAGGGCGTCGGTGTTGCGATTGAGTCCGCCGTGGCCGCCGGTGGGATCCTGATACAGCCGATCGACGCTGCCGCCGTAGCGGGTGACGAAGTCCTTGGCGACCTGCATCTCGATGCACATCGAGTAGCCGTGCTCGAAGTCCTGCTGCCCGCAATACATCCAGAACTTGCCGCCGGCATACGCCGAGGTCTCGTTGCGCGCCTCGATGCCGGCCAGCGTCGGCGGCAGCGGCGCATCGTTCGGCCACGCGCCGGAGTTGTGGCCGACGGCCTTGAGCAGACGGCGATCCTTGAGATCGAGATACGCGATGGAAAAACTTTCCGCCGATCCGCGCGAGAAGCCGACGAGGTAGAACGCCGCGGATCCGAGATCGCATGACGCGCGAACGTCGTCCACCATCGCCTTGAGGTTGGCGTAGATCGCTGCCGGATCGTCGTACAGGCCGGTGGAGTCGTCGAGATACTTCAAACCGAGGAAGCCCCAGTTACGGGCGGTGAGTTGACTCTGCCAGTCAATCACCCACTCGCCTTCCGGCGATCCGCCGGTGCCGTGGAGCGCGATGAGCACGGGATGGCGCGAGCTGCCGAAGGACGAGGGAAACCGCGCGGCGTAGTAGCGGTTGTTGACGTTCCGCACGCCGCCGCCGGAGGCAAACAGCGTGTCGCGCTGTGATACAGCGGAGCCGGTCGCCGCCGGCACGGCGGATCCGCGCTGGCCGGCCGCCCACGTCGAACAGGCGGGAAGACTCACGGAGGGTCCGACCAGCGAGCCTCCACCGCCGCCCTCGTCGTTGGCGCAGCCGGTCGCGACGACCATCACGACGAGCGCTGATTCGAGCAGTCGCACTCGCATCTTCTTCCGCTATCGGCCTGTTAGACCGGCACTGGACGGCCGGGTCACACGCGGGTGCCAGCATGTGCAGATCCTGCCGGACCCTCAGGAGGAAGCCACGGGCGCCGCCGCCGGACGCGGCGCATCGGGCTCGTCGAGAACCAGGAGCCGGTCCATCAGTTGCGCACGCCGGCTGGCGTACTCCTCGGGCGGCAGCCGGCCACTGCGATAGTGGCGTTCGAGCGTGACGAGGTCTTCGAGTGCCGTTCGTCGATCGTCTTCTGCCGGCGCGACTTCGCGCGGGCCGGCGGCCACCGCCGACGCCGCGGCCGCTTCCCGTCGTCGCACGTTCACACCGATGACGACAAAGACTGCACCGAGCGCCAGTAGAAAGAGGACGCGCGGCAGCGTCGGAGCGGCGATGCGTGGCGTGGCCGGCGGACGTGCCGTGGCGATGACCGGGGGCGCCGGCGCGGGGTCGGCGAGTGGGCGCGCGACGGACCAGTCAGCGGTCGGCGAGACGCCGGCACCGATGCCGGCGACGAGGACCATTCGGACGCCGCCCTGAGATGGGACCTCGAAGTTCTGCGACTCGAGTTGCTCCACGCCGATCGTCGCGCGCAGCTGAACACGGCGGCCCACTGGCAACCCTTCAAAGCGGGCGCGGCCGTCGGCGCCGGTCGATGCTTCGCGGATCCGCCCGGATCCGTCCTCCCGCAGCTGCACGCGTTCGCCGGCCATGTTCTCCTGGAACGTTCGCCGAATCACGCGAACCGACAACACGCCGGGCGGCAGGTCGCCGACCTGGAGCGGGTACCCCGACATCTGCGCCGGCTCCGAGACCGTACCGGGCGGCGGGGTCGGCGTCGACGAGAGCACGGGCGGCGTCTGCGCGACCAGCGGCGGGGCGGTCGCCCCGGCCGCCACGGCCAGGAGCAGGATTCGACGGGCCATGGCCACGCCGACTTGGTCGATCATCTTCATGCGTCACCTGATCCGATAGGTGATGCCCGACAGAATGCGGACATCATGTCCAAAGTCCTCGTCGGTACGTTCCGCCGTCGTGAGCAGAGACACGCCCCGGCCGACGTTGACCGTCGCGGTTGCCGACAGTCTCCTGGTCTGCGGCCGGGTCTCGATGACGATGCCGTCGCTTCGTGAGAAACGGATCACCGAGAGCGACGTGGAGTAGTCGCCCGAGGCGTAAACGCGGCGTCCGAGCTGCCGGCCGACCGAGACGTACTGCGAGTGGTAGCTGCCGGTCGGACGCTCCATGAGCGAGTCGGATGCCGCCAGATCCAAGCCGGTGCCGGCGAGGTTCGAGGCATAGCCGCCGATCAACGTGCGGCCCGTCGGATCGGCGTCGCGATTGTTGCGGTCGCGCGAGTAGCCGCCATAGAGCCGGACATGAGGAACGACTTCGATCGTCACCCGGCTGCCGATCGATTCAAAGAGCAACCCGTCCACCGCCGACTGCGTCACCGGACGTCCGTTCAGCACGTCGTCGCCCAGGCCGCGCACATCGATCGAGCGGCCGCGATTGTAGGTGGCCTGCAGCTCGAGCCGTTCGTGCGCCTGGATGCGAACGCTGCCGAAGAAATAGGCGAGGCCGCGCTCGGCCATGCCGAGCGGCTGCACCAGGTTGTATTCAGCCGACTGATAGACGTACAGCGACCGGCGATATGAGAAGAAGTTGGTGGTGACGAGCGACGAATGCTCGGTCAGCGATCCGTTGCGCACCAGCGCATAGCCAAACGAATGCCGCCGGCCTGAACCGTTCTCGAATGCCGCGTAGGCGCCGAACTTGCGGACGTGATCGGCATAGCCGGCCTCGAGCACGTTCGGCTCGAGGCCGCCAAACACGCCGGCGCGAAATCGTGATTGATCCGGCTCGCGGCGCGTCTGCCGCAGCTCGACGAGGCCACCGGCGAGCGAACCAAGCGTGCCCAGATCCGTGAGCAGCAGGTGTCCGGCGCGGGCTCTGAGCCGCCCCTGAGCGAGACGAAGACCGACAAAACTCTCGTAGATCGACACGCGATCGGGTCGCGACTGGGACGAGGCGCTGGAGAAGCGCAGGTCGGCGCCGTAGTCCGCTCCGTTGTCATCGAGATCCGGCAATTGGTAGGAAAACGCGGTGCTGATCTCCGTGAGGTTCAGCGTCGGCTGGCCGTCGGTGACAAATGACGCGCTGTTCGTGAAGAACGAGACCCGGCTCCACGGGCGCGGCCGGGGAGTCGAGGTGCCGAACCCCTGCGCCCGAGCCAGACCGGGCACGGCGAGCGCGAGCCCGGTCAGGTACGCGATGAGGGCCATCGATCGGCGCTTCATCCCGCTCTCCCGTTGGGGTGACACGAATAGCAGGCGTTCGAGTCGTAGACGTAGCCGTTTCGGTTGCGGTGATGGCCATCCGTCTCGGCGCGCGTATGACAGACGGTGCAACTGAAGACGGCGTAGTTGCCCGCGGTCGTGTGGCACTGCGCGCACGCCACGTTGTGATGCCCGGTGCGTGGGAACTGGTTGTGCGTGAACGTTCCCTGCTGCCACGAGGCGTCGGTCGCCCGGTGACAGGTCTCGCAACTCGTGCCGAATCCGGTGCTCTGGTGGTTCGGATTGCGGGTCGCGTTGTACTGCGCCTGGTGGCAACCGACGCAGGTGCGCGGCGTGCCGTGGTAGACGTTGTTGACGTGGCACGCCGTACAGGGGCGGGCGGCGTGCACGCCCACAAGGGCAAAGACGGTACTGTGGTTGAAGCTCGCACCGGTCCACTGCGCGTCGGTCGGCCGGTGACAGGTGTCGCAGGCCGTCGAGAATCCGGCCGCCGCGTGCGGCGGGTTGCGCGTCGCGTTGTACTGCGACTGGTGACAGCCGATGCACGTGCGTGAAGTGCCTCGGAAGACGCCGTTCACGTGGCACACGGCGCACGCCTGCGTCGCATGCACGCCGACCAGCGCAAACACGGTGTTGTGATTGAAGCCGGCGCCCGCCCACTGGGCGTCCGTCGGCCGGTGACAGGTGTCGCAGGCGGTCCCGAAGCCGGCCGCGGCGTGCGGCGGGTTGCGGGTCGCGGTGTATTGCGCCTGATGGCACCCCACACACTCGCGCGGCGTCCCGCGATAGACGCCGTTCACGTGACAGGTGGTGCACGCCTGGTTGGCGTGCACGCCGACCAGCGCGAAGACGGCACTGTGATTGAAGCCGGCGCCCGCCCATTGCGGATCCGTTGGCCGATGGCACGTGTCGCAAGCGGTCGAGAAACCGGCGGCCGCATGTGGCGGGGTGCGGGTCGCGGAGTACTGCGTCTGATGGCACCCCACGCACTCGCGCGGCGTCCCGCGATAGACGTTGTTCACGTGGCACGCGGCGCAGGCCTGGGTGGCGTGCACGCCGACGAGCGCAAAGACGGTGCTGTGATTGAATCCGGCGCCGGCCCACTGCGCATCGGTCGGGCGATGACAGGTCTCGCACGCCGTCGAGAAGCCGGCGGCGGCGTGCGGCGGATTCCGCGTCGAGGTGTATTCGGACTGATGGCAGCCGACGCACTCGCGCGGCGTCCCGCGATAGACACCACCGCGGTGACAGGCGGCGCACGCCACCGTCGCATGGATGCCGGCCAGCGCGAACACGTTGTTGTGGTTGAACCCGGCGCCGGTGGTCCAGGACGGATCCGAAGCGCGATGACAGGTCTCGCAGGTCGTCGAGAAGCCGGCGGCGACGTGGTTCGGATTCTGCGTCCGGTTGTAGTTGTTCTGGTGGCAGCCGACACACTCGCGCGGCGTGCCGTGAAACACGTTGTTGACGTGACAGGCGCTGCAGGCCTGCGTCGCATGCATCCCGGTCAGCGCGAACACGCTGTTGTGATTGAACGTCGTCGCGGCGCCGCTGCCGCGGAAGGCGGGGTCGGTCGCGCGATGACACGCGTCACAGGCCATGGGGAATCCGGCCGCGGCATGATTCGGGTTCTGCGCCCGCGCATAGTCCTGCTGGTGGCAGCCGGCGCAGTCGCGCGGAGTCCCACGAAACACGTTGTTGCGGTGACAGGCGGTGCATGCCTGCATCGCGTGCGTGCCGACCAGCGGGAACACCGCGCTGTGGTTGAAGGCACCGGTGCCGGTATTCCGCCACGTCGTCTCGCTCGGCCGATGGCACGATTCGCAGGCCATCGGAAAACCGGCCGCCGTGTGATTCGGCGATCGCGTGGCCGCAAAGTCGCGCTGGTGGCATTCCGCGCAGGTCACCGATCCGGCCCGGAAGCTCTGTCCCCGATGACACGACTCGCACGCCAGCGTCCGATGATCGGCATTCAGCGCCACCCCGGTCTGTGCGGCGTGATTCCACCGCACCGCCGACCAGGCGACCGGCCGATGACACTGCTCGCACTGGGTCCCGAGACGGGTCTGATAGCGATCGTCCCGGCGGCGAACCCAGTGACAGTCGTAGCAGGTCGTCGGCGTGCCACGGTACTGGCCGTTCAGGTGACACGACTCGCATGGAACCGTCTGATGTCGCCCGTCGAGGCGGAACGCGGTGCCGTTGTGGAAGGACCGGTTCGCGGTGTCGAACTGCGCGCGCACCTCGGTCGGCCGGAAGCTCCAGACGGCAATCGTCAGGACGAACACGGTCAGCCAGCGGCGTGCGGTCATGGCCGGTGGCAACTCCCGCAGTCACGGCCCAGCGCGCCGCGGTGGACATCGGCATGACACGAGACACACGCGGTGCCGACCGTCAGGCGAATCGCCGTGCCGGTTCCGGCCGGAAATACCCCGGCGGCCGGCTTGTGGCAGGCCTCGCACGTCGCTTTCACGTGCTTGCCGGTGAAGAACCCGGCCACGGCGCGGCCGGTGTGCGTGTATGACGCGATCGTGAAAGTCGTATCGGTATGGCACCGCTCGCATTGCGGCCCGACCTGGCCGAGGTGCACGTCGCGATGGCAGCTGCTGCAGTCGCGGCCGACTCCTTTGAAGCGGATCGCCGTGCCCACGCCCGCGGGAAAGACTCCGGTCTCGGGCTTGTGACACGCCGCACAGGCCGCCGACTGATGGCGGCCGGAGAGCGCGAAGCCGCTGTGCGCGAACGCAGGCACGACGAATCGCGCCTGGTCGATCGCGTGACAGCTCTGGCACGCATCGCCCTCCTGCCCGAGGTGAACGTCGCGGTGGCAGCTGACGCAGGCGGTTGACGCTGCCGTGAACGACACCCGCAGCGGCGCGGCGCTTCGAACCGGCGCGGTCGGCACTTGCGGCGCGTGGCACTTCACACAGGCAACCGGCGCGTGCAGGCCGGCGAAGAACTCGGGCGTACGACGATGCCGATAACTCGCAACCTGGAATGTCGTCGAGGAGTGGCAGCTGTCACAGGCTGTGCCGAGCTCGGCCCGGTGGATGTCGGCATGACAGCTCACGCAGGCGGTCGCGAGCCCTCGGAAGTCCGTCGTCGCCGGCCGCGCCGCCGGGCGAACGCCGCGGCCGCCGCGCGCCGCCGGCACCGGCGCAGGCACGGCCGCTGACGCCGCGGCGGGCCGGTGACACGACTCGCAGGTGAGCTGCTCGTGACGTCCGGTCAGGCGGAACGTCGTCGTCGCATGGTCGAACGGCGCGCGATCGAAGCCGCGCTCCGAATGACACGCCCTGCAGTCCTGCTTGAATGAGCCGCGGTGCGGGTCCGCATGACACACCGCGCAGGTTGCCGACGGCGGCTTGACACGCGTCGCCGGCTGCTTGTGGCAGGCGGCGCAGGCGACCGCGGCGTGCCGGCCGACCAGCGGAAACGCCGTCTGCGCGTGGTTCACGGTCCGCGTGCGCCAGGTCTCGCTGGTATGGCAGGCCGTGCAGGCCGATCCCATGGCCGGCTTGTGCGGATCCTTGTGGCAATCGGTGCAGGACGCGAACTTCACCCCTTTGAACACGTTGTTGACGTGACAGGAGGCGCAGGCGACGGTCCGATGCGCGCCGGTCAACGCGAATGCGGCACGGCGGTGATCGAATGACGTCCCCACGGCTTTGAACGCGCTGGCCGTCGAATGGCACGACTGGCAGTCGCCGCCCAGCGTGCCCTTGTGCACATCGGTGTGGCACGACGCACAGCTCGTCGACGCGGTCAGAAAGGACGCGGTCTTGTGGCACGCGCTGCACTGCGTGCGGAGGTTCGCATGGCGGCCGTCGAGCGGAAAGCGGGTGTTCGTCGTGTGATCGAAGTTCTTCTGATCGAAGGGGCGCAGCTGTCCGTCCACGCCGGCATGATCGGCGTGACAGCTCACGCAGTCGGTCGTCACGCTCCGGTGCACACCGGTCTTTCGCGCGATGCGCTCAGCGATCGGCGCGTGACACGCCAGGCACTTCTGCGCCGTCACACGACGCCCCTGTTCGTGGCACTTCGAACAGTTCGCCAGACCTTCGAGGCTGGCGTGCGCCGCGGCCAGCTTGCCTGGCGAGACCAGCGCGCCAAGCTGCGCCTCGGCCGGCGCGGCGAGACCCAGGCATCCCGCCAGGACGGCGAAGGTGACCACGACGATGAAACGCAGGAACCGCGCATTCACGACCAGCGGAACGGCACGTAGCCCATGTAGATCACCAGCGCAATGTGCGCCGCGGCGATCAGCAGGAGGAGATAGACCAGCGGCAGATGAAAGACGTGCCAGAGCTCGAAGAACTTCCGGGTCTGCTGCAGGTAGGCGGCGCGTCTGACCGTCAACGCACGCTCGGCCGCAAGGTCGACGATCGATCGGCGATGCGATTCGGGCATGCCGCCCGCGATCAGATCCCGTTCGAAGCGGCGCAGCCGGCGGCCGAAACCCAGCTCGCCGAAGAACAGATCCGCCAGGCCGCGGGCGCCGGCGCGCGGCGCGAGCCGCTGCTCGAAATCGGTTACGCACGTCAGCAGCGCCGTGTCGCCGGACGATTCGACGATCGCGGTGTGGAGATCGGCCGCCCGCGCATCGAGCTCTGCCCGGGTCAATTCGACACCACGGATCGAACGGGGAATGCGCACGAACAGGAACCGCCCGACGAAGCCGGACAACACCACCGCCACCATCGACCAGTACGCCGCCGAAATGATCCCGTTGAACTTGAAGGAGGTGTGAAAGGTCACGAGCACCGGTCCGACGACGCCGCAGAACAAGTGGACTTCGAGCCACCCTTTGAGCGTGCCCGGCGCCGCGACGCGCCGGATCCGCTTTCGCGCCATGTAGGCGAACGGCACCAGCATCAGCACCGTGCCGATCAGCCCGAAGGTCTGACCGGCCGGACCCGACGGCTTGAGCAGGCGATGGGCGGAGGCGTAAGCCCTCACGCCAAGCGGCGTCAGGTAGTAGGCACGACCGCCAAGGCCGAACAGAATCCAGAGGCTCAGCGCCAGCGCCGCAATCGCACCCCAGCCGAGCCCGCTGCGCGCCCAACGGAGGACGCGTGAGAAGTGGAGCGCGGAGCTCGATTGCGCGATCGGACTGGCCGGCGCCGGGAGTGACGCGCTGGTGCCGTTCACACGTTCACCGTGCAGTCCGACGCCGCCGTCGCGACGCAGGCCAGAACGAACCCTTCCGCCTTTTCGGCCGCGCCGAGCGTGTCCGTCTCGCAGCGGACGTCGCCGCCGGCAACCTGGACACGGCAGGTGCCGCACACGCCGGCCCGGCACAGCGACTCCATGGGGATCCGCGCGTCCTCGGCAGCTTCGAGGAGCGTCTGGCCGCTGGCGATGCGCACGCGGCGGCCGGCATGGGCGCACGTCATCTGGAAAACCGCCGCGGTCCTGGCCGCTGCCGGCTTCGCCGGCGCCTCGTTGGCGGCCGCAACGGCCGCATTGAAGACCTCGAAACGAATCTGATCTGATGGAACGCCCAGACGGCCGAGCAGCGTGCGAAGACCGTCGATCATCGGGCCCGGTCCGCAGATCAAACAGACCGAGCGCGGGAGATCGGGCACCGTCGCGGTGAGGAGTGCCTCGTCGATGCGGCCCGGATACACACTGGCGCCTGCCGGCCCCTTCGACGCCGCCAGCTGCACGCGCAGTTGCGGATGCCGCGCGGCGAGCCAGGCGAGTTCGTCACGAAACGCAAAGTCGGCGTCGCTGTGCGCGCAATACAGCAGCGTGACCGGACGCGCCGGAGCGGTTGCGGCCGCGTGCCGGGCCATGCTGATGAGTGGCGTAATGCCGATGCCGCCCGCCAGGAGCACCATCGGCCGATCGTCGTCAGCCGGATACTTGAACGAGCCGAGCGGCCCCTTGACCGATAGCATGGCCCCTTGACGCGCCAGCGCATGGAGCGCGTTCGACACGACGCCCTGGCGCCGAATCGAGATCTCGAAATACCCGCGCCAGTCCGGCGACGAGCTGATCGAATAGCAGCGCGCGTGCTCCTTTCCATCGAGACGCACGCGAACGGTCACGAACTGACCGGGTTCGAAATCGAAGCCCTCGGGACGGTGAAGCCGGATGGTCTTGATGGACGGCGTTTCGTCCAGGACCGCCAGAATCGGCAACGGTGTGAACTGCGCGAGCACGCGCCCAGTCGGCGCTCTGGCGGTGCGCGGCGCCGCCTCGACGGCGGCCGTTGGCTGCGGCGCGACGTGAGGCGCAGGCGCGCGCGGTCCGAACCGCTCGCAGACCGCGAACCAGGCCGCGTGCGCGACCAGTCCGGCCGCGAGCCCTGTTCCGCTCGGCAGGATCCACGGCAGCCCGGCCAGCAGCAGTGAAATGACCGACAGCGCCCACACACTTCCGCCACGCGGACGCCGGTGATGGCGAAGCGCGGCGGCGGCAAGGTGCACCGTCGTCACGAGCGCAAGAATCGACGATGGGCTCTCGGGAGCCGTCAGGTCGAGAATCATGGTCGAAGCGAAGTCGCGGTGGGGGTACGCGATGACGCGTCTCAGCACGCGTCGGGAGAACGCCGTTGCAAGTCACATTCCGACAGACTGCGTCTGACTTTGACGAATGGCGCGGGACGGCGGCGCCGGTGCGGCGAACAACAACGTCAGCGTGATGACTATTTCGACGTCGGGACGGAGGGGGTGAGCGTTCGAGCGAGGAACGTTACACGGTCGGCTGTAGCTGTTTCAGCCGCAACGGCGATTCAAACAGATCGTCGCAGCGCACGTGCGAGGCAGGTAATAAAGGAACTGGAAAGAGCGGGGGTCCGGCGGAAGCCGGACCCCGCTGCGCTTCTTAGCGTGCGGCGCGGAGCGTGACCTTCTGGACGCGCCAGTTGGTCATCTCGCCGATGAGGAGCTCGTTTTCGTTGCGGCAGTCGATCGAGTTGGCGATGCCGAACTGCTTGGGCAGCTTGCCGGCGGAGCCGAACTTGCCGAGCACCTTGCCGTCGAGCGCCAGCTTGTAGATCGCCGCGTCTTCCATCCCGTCGGGATCGCCCGAGTGCGAGACGTAGAGCGACTGCGTGGCGCCGCTGGTGATGCACATGGCGATCGGCGTGCCCGCGAACGCGAACTGCGACTTGTAGTTGCCGTCGCCGTCGAACACCTGGATCCGCTTGTTGCCCATGTCCGCCACGTAGACGTTGCCCTGCGCGTCGATCGCCAGGCTCTTCACGCCGCGGAACTGGCTGTTCTCGGTGCCGGTCGATCCCCACTGCCGGATGAAGCGGCCGTCCTTGTCGAACTTGGCGACGCGGTTGGTGTTGCCGATGCCGTCGGCGATGTAGATGTTGCCGGCCCGATCCCACGCCACGTCGGTCGGACGGTTGAAGCTCGACCCCGGCGTACCCGCGCCAGGCAGGCCGCCACGACCGGCAAACCCGGCGGGAGGAGCGGCAGGAGCCGCACCGCGGCCCTCGGGAGCAGCGCCACGACCGCCTTCCGGACCGCCACGACCGGCGCCTGGAGCTCCGCCAGGCCCACCACCGGCCGGCCGCACGCCGATCGCTTCGGGCTTGCGGCCGAGCACGAGCTGAATGCGGCCCTCGCTGTCGAACTTCACGACCTGGCTGGCGAGCTCATCGATCGTCCAGATGTTGTCCTGCGGATCGACGCGCAGCCCGAACGCCGCGTTGAAGCCGTAGACATCCTGGCCCCACTCGCGCTCGAACTTGCCGGTGCGATCGAACACGAACAATCGCGACCCGCCGCGCTGGAAGGTGCGGTTGTCGGCGAGCGTCGCGTAGGGGTGGCCCGTGCGCGTGTACACGAAGATCTGTCCGCGGGAGTTCTGACCGACGCCGCCGACTTCGCCGACGAAGATGTTGTCGGGCGTCTTCAGCAGATCGGCGTTGGTGTCGAACTGAATGTCGGGCGCGCCGTTCTGCGCCGACAGCGACGCACCGCACGCCACGACGGCCGCGGCGGCAAAGGCTTTGAGTATGCGATTCATCTCGATCTCCTAGTTCCCTTGCTGCTGCTGCTGCGTGCGCGGCGCCGCCGGCTTGAGGATGATCTTCTGCGAGCGCCAGTTGTTGATTTCGGCGGTGAAGATGGTGTTCGGATCGCGGCAGTCCATCTGGTGAATGGTCGCGAACTCGCCGGCCGCCTTGCCGGCGCGGCCGAACTTGCCGACGATGGTGCCGTCGAGTTCCATCTTGTAGACCTCGCCGGTGAACTCGGCGCCGGCCGCCGGCGCGCTGTCCTGCCACGAGTTCGACACGTAGAGATACTGCTTGCCCGGATCC